>NZ_BNEL01000001.1:606111-1212222 GCF_018327685.1 Streptomyces sp. TS71-3
TCGAGCCGCTCCAGTGCCGCGGCCGGGATCTGTCCGGAGGCACCGACCGTCTCGGTCACCTGGGCATGGTGATGGATCTCAGTCCGGCCGCCGAGGTACACGTCCCCTGTGAGGTGCCCGCCGGACACCACGTGCTGTGCCCCACCGACCAGCGAACCGCCGAAGGAGGCCGGGATGAAGTCGGGGGCGTGGGTGAACAGCTCACGCTGGGCTGCGCGCGCCTGCCGGCTGTGCTCCTCGGACTCGCTGTCCTCCTCCACCGCGGCTCCTGGCGCGGCTTCCTCCGGGCGCTGTTCCGCGTCGTCCGCTGGCGGTGCGGAACCGGCCGGGGGCCGGTCGCCGGCGTCGGCGGCCTGCCAGAGCCGGGCGGTCACGCCGACTCCCCGCGTGCCACCGTGCCGTCGGCGGGTCCGGTGCGGTCGCCGTCCGGCCGGGTGCCACTAGTGCCGTCGGCCTGGGCCGGGCCGGTGCGGTGCGCGGCAGGATCCGAGGGTTCGTAACGGTGGATCTCGGTCCGGCCGCCGAGGTAGACGTCGCCGGTCTGCTGCCCGCCCGAAACGACGTGCTGGTCGCCGCCCACCAGCCCACCGCCGAAGGAGACCGAACCCCCTCCCGTGTGGAACGCCCAGCCCGCCATCGAAGGTCCGCCGCCGTGCGTGGCCGTGGCCGAGGGCGCTGTGGGGCCGTTCTGCTCCCGCTCCAAGGCCGGTGCGGAGCGCTCCCCCAAGGTGCTCCGCACCGGCCCGCCCCCCGTTCCACTGTGGTCCTGGGACGCCGTGGGGTCTGCGGGTCCGGCGCTGCCCGCGGTCGGTAGGGGCCCGTGGAGCCATGCCTCCAGCGGGCCGTTCTTGCTGTGCACAGTGATCGCGTGGAAGTCGTGGGCCGGGATGCCCCGGTGGTCGTGGCGGACGATGCCGGCATGGATGCCGGGCGAGACGCACAGTGCCATGCCGGACGGTCGCTCCTTCAGCGCGTCGCGCAGCACCTGCGCGTCGAGCAGTCGGCACGCGTTGTTGAGGTCGGTGCCGACCCAGCCGTCCCGGTCGTCAACGGCCACGTATCCGGTGGCCACCACCACGCGCAGCCGGATCTGCACGGTGCTGGACGCCAGTCGGTTCATCTCGCGCAACTCGTCGGGGACCTGCGTGAGCAGCGCCCGCAGCAACGCCGGCACGGAGGCATTGGCGTCGACCAGCTCCATCACCGAGTCTCCGCGGTCGGCTCGTAGCCGGAGCGTTTCGTCGATGCCGGCGCTCTGCAGGGCCCGGTCGGTGACGTCGTAGAGTCTGCGCCGCAGGTAGGTCTGTTCGATGTCGTCCCGGTCGCTGTACCGCTCGATGTCGAGCAGCAGGATCGTCCTGCTGACGGGCTCGGTCATGGTCGCCTCTCGGTGGGTTCCTGCCGTGTGAGGCGAGCTTTGCGGGTCACTGGGCCGGGCCGTGAGGAACGATGACGCACTCGAAGTGTGACGGTGTGCACAGAGCGACGCAGAGGCGCGGCTGCGCACGTCGGTCAAAGCCCGCTGGGCTGGCCGGGGCCCCGCTTCGCGATCATGCGCAGCACATCCGGCCGGGTGATCAGCATGGCGCGCCGCGCCGTCTCCACGGCCTTCTTCTCTCGTAGGTCCTTGAGCAGCCGCTGCACCATCTCCCTTGAGGCACCCACGGCGCCGGCCAGCTCCTGCTTGCTCAGCGGGATGACGAACTCGATGCCGCGCGGAGTGCGCCTGCCATGGGTGTGGGCCAGATCGAGCAGGAGTGCGGAGAACCGTTCGCGCACGCTCATCGCCGCGAACTCCAGACGGCGCCGGTCACCGGCCCGGGCCCGGTCGGAGATGAGGCCCAGCAGGAGGAAGGAGACCCCCGGCGAACGGTGGATGAAGTTCCGGGCGCGTTCGCAGTCGACGGCGGTCGCGCGCACCTCCTCCAGCGCGGTCACCGTGGCCGATCGGGAACGCCCGGTCAGCAGTGCAGACTCGCCGAGAATGTCCCCGGGCCCGCGCAGCGCGAGCAGCATCTCGTAGCCGTTGGCGGCGGAGGTGATCACCTTGGTCCAGCCGGACTGGATCAGTAGCACGTGAGTGGATGGTTCGTGCTGGTGAAGGAGGACGGTCCGGGGCGCGAAGGTCAGCTCCCGCCCCAGCGCGAGCAGAGTTTTGCGGTCCTGGGGCTCCAGCCGGAGCAGGAAAGGTATGCGGTCTTCCAGCCCCTCGTCGTCGATGCCCGGTATCCCCGGTGTCTGCGGCATTGCGCGGCCCCCAAAGTCCACAGCGGACCGATCAAAGTACTGAACGGCGACCGACTGTGATCGGCCCATGGCCAGGTTCGGGCCATGATCGGGAATATCCGGTGTCCCGGTGGAGCTGTACATATCCGGCGTGTCGCCGTGCCCCGATTCGTTTTGACCGAACTCGACGAGCTGGGTACGCTCAGACCTTGTGCCTGGGGTGTGCCCTGGCCCTCGTGCGTGCCTTGAAACCGTACGGTCGGGCCAGAAGCGGCCACCGCAATTCTGTGCTCCTCCTCCCTGCGTGGGGGAGTCCCCAGTATTCGACACACCCGACCGCGTGGGTCGGCGAAGTTCCAGGTTAGCTTTACCTATCGGCACACAGAAACCGGAGAAGTAGTGCCTACGATCCAGCAGCTGGTCCGCAAGGGCCGGCAGGACAAGGTCGAGAAGAACAAGACGCCCGCACTGGAGGGTTCCCCCCAGCGTCGCGGCGTCTGCACGCGTGTGTTCACGACCACCCCGAAGAAGCCGAACTCGGCCCTCCGCAAGGTCGCGCGTGTGCGTCTGACCTCCGGTATCGAGGTCACGGCCTACATTCCGGGTGAGGGACACAACCTGCAGGAGCACTCCATCGTGCTCGTGCGCGGCGGCCGTGTGAAGGACCTGCCGGGTGTTCGCTACAAGATCATCCGTGGCTCCCTCGACACCCAGGGTGTCAAGAACCGCAAGCAGGCCCGCAGCCGTTACGGCGCCAAGAAGGAGAAGTAAGAATGCCTCGTAAGGGCCCCGCCCCGAAGCGCCCGGTCATCATCGACCCGGTCTACAGCTCTCCTCTGGTGACCTCCCTGATCAACAAGGTGCTGCTGAACGGCAAGCGCTCCACCGCCGAGCGCATCGTCTACGGCGCCATGGAAGGGCTGCGCGAGAAGACCAGCAACGACCCGGTCATCACCCTCAAGCGCGCCCTCGAGAACATCAAGCCGACCCTTGAGGTCAAGTCCCGCCGTGTCGGTGGCGCGACCTACCAGGTTCCGGTCGAGGTCAAGCCGGGCCGCGCCAACACGCTGGCGCTGCGCTGGCTGGTCGGTTACTCCCGCGCCCGCCGCGAGAAGACCATGACCGAGCGCCTGCTGAACGAACTGCTCGACGCCTCCAACGGCCTCGGCGCAGCCGTGAAGAAGCGCGAGGACACGCACAAGATGGCCGAGTCCAACAAGGCCTTCGCGCACTACCGCTGGTAGTCGCAACCCCATCGAGATCCGAGAGAAGAATGAAGCCTTATGGCTACCACTTCGCTTGACCTGGCCACGGTCCGCAACATCGGGATCATGGCACACATCGACGCGGGCAAGACGACGACCACCGAGCGGATCCTGTACTACACCGGCGTCTCTTACAAGATCGGTGAGGTCCACGACGGCGCTGCCACCATGGACTGGATGGAGCAGGAGCAGGAGCGTGGCATCACGATCACGTCTGCTGCCACCACCTGTCACTGGCCGCTCGAGGACGTCGACAACACCATCAACATCATCGACACCCCGGGCCACGTCGACTTCACGGTCGAGGTGGAGCGCTCACTGCGCGTGCTCGACGGTGCCGTGACGGTGTTCGACGGAGTCGCCGGTGTCGAACCGCAGTCCGAGACCGTGTGGCGTCAGGCGGACCGCTATGGCGTGCCGCGTATCTGCTTCGTGAACAAGCTCGACCGCACCGGTGCCGAGTTCCACCGCTGCGTCGACATGATCATCGACCGGCTGGGCGCGACCCCGCTGGTCATGCAGCTGCCGATCGGCGCCGAGGCTGACTTCAAGGGCGTTGTCGACCTCGTCCGTATGAAGGCGCTGGTGTGGTCCGCCGAGACCGCGCTCGGCGAGGCCTACGACGTCGTCGACATCCCCGACACCCACCAGGAGGCCGCCGACGAATGGCGCGGCAAGCTCCTGGAGGCCGTCGCGGAGAACGACGAGGAGATGATGGAGCTGTACCTGGAGGGCGAGGAGCCCACCGAGGAGCAGCTCTACGCGGCCATCCGCCGTGTCACGATCAACTCCGGCAAGGGCGACGGCACCACCGTCACCCCCGTCTTCTGCGGCACCGCGTTCAAGAACAAGGGCGTCCAGCCGCTGCTCGACGCCGTGATCCGCTACCTTCCGTCGCCGCTCGACATCGAGGCGATCGAGGGCCACTCGGTCTCCGACCCCGACCAGGTCATCCGGCGCAAGCCGTCGGACGAGGAGCCGCTGGCGGCGCTGGCGTTCAAGATCGCGAGTGACCCGCACCTCGGCAAGCTCACCTTCGTCCGGGTGTACTCGGGCCGGCTCAACTCCGGATCCCAGGTGCAGAACTCGGTCAAGGGCAGGAAAGAGCGCATCGGCAAGATCTACCGCATGCACGCGAACAAGCGTGAGGAGATCGAGTCGGTGGGCGCCGGTGACATCGTCGCCGTCATGGGCCTGAAGCAGACCACCACCGGTGAGACGCTCTCCGACCCGGCGAACCCGGTGATCCTGGAGTCCATGGACTTCCCGGCCCCGGTGATCGAGGTCGCCATCGAGCCCAAGTCGAAGGGCGACCAGGAGAAGCTGGGTGTCGCGATCCAGCGTCTCGCCGAGGAGGACCCGTCCTTCCGCGTCAAGACCGACGAGGAGACCGGGCAGACGATCATCGCCGGCATGGGTGAGCTCCACCTCGACGTGCTGGTCGACCGGATGCGCCGCGAGTTCAAGGTCGAGGCCAACGTCGGCAAGCCGCAGGTGGCCTACCGCGAGACGCTGCGCAAGGCGGTCGAGAGGCTGGACTACACCCACAAGAAGCAGACGGGTGGTTCCGGCCAGTTCGCCAAGGTGCAGATCGCGGTCGAGCCGCTCGACGGCGATGGCTACGAGTTCGAGAACAAGGTCACCGGTGGCCGCATCCCGCGGGAGTACATCCCGTCCGTGGACGCGGGCTGCCAGGAGGCCATGGAGTTCGGCGTGCTCGCCGGCTACCCGCTCACGGGTGTCCGGGTCATCCTGCTCGACGGCGCCTACCACGAGGTCGACTCCTCCGAGATGGCGTTCAAGATCGCCGGTTCGATGGCCTTCAAGGAGGCCGCCCGCAAGGCCTCCCCGGCCCTGCTCGAACCGATGATGAAGGTCGAGGTGACCACGCCCGAGGACTACATGGGCGACGTCATCGGCGACATCAACTCCCGTCGCGGTCAGATCCAGGCCATGGAGGACCGCCACGGCGCCAAGCTCGTCACTGGGCTGGTGCCGCTGTCGGAGATGTTCGGCTACGTCGGAGACCTCCGCAGCAAGACGTCGGGTCGCGCCAGCTACTCGATGCAGTTCGACTCCTACGCCGAGGTTCCGCGGAACGTCGCCGAGGAGATCATCGCGAAGGCCAAGGGCGAGTAGCACGGCCGGTTCGGTCAGCACGACCGGTTCGGTAGCTCACACGCTTTAGGCTTGACTCGGGAGCCCATGGGACTTTCCGCCGCAATCCCGGCGGAATGTCCCCGGCCCCGGCTTTCCAGCAAAGATCACCTGGCGCCGATGAAGTAAGGCGTACAGAACCACTCCACAGGAGGACCCCAGTGGCGAAGGCGAAGTTCGAGCGGACTAAGCCGCACGTCAACATCGGCACCATCGGTCACATCGACCACGGTAAGACGACCCTCACGGCCGCCATTACCAAGGTGCTGCACGACGCGTTTCCGAACCTGAACGAGGCCTCGGCCTTCGACCAGATCGACAAGGCTCCTGAGGAGCGTCAGCGCGGTATCACCATCTCCATCGCGCACGTCGAGTACCAGACCGAGGCGCGTCACTACGCCCACGTCGACTGCCCCGGTCACGCGGACTACATCAAGAACATGATCACCGGTGCCGCCCAGATGGACGGCGCGATCCTGGTGGTCGCCGCGACCGACGGCCCGATGCCGCAGACCAAGGAGCACGTGCTCCTGGCCCGCCAGGTGGGTGTGCCGTACATCGTCGTCGCCCTGAACAAGGCCGACATGGTGGACGACGAGGAGATCCTCGAGCTCGTCGAGCTCGAGGTCCGCGAGCTCCTCACCGAGTACGAGTTCCCGGGCGACGACGTTCCGGTCGTCAAGGTCTCCGCTCTGAAGGCCCTGGAGGGCGACAAGGAGTGGGGCGAGTCCGTCCTCAACCTGATGAAGGCCGTGGACGAGGCCATCCCGGAGCCCGAGCGTGACGTCGACAAGCCGTTCCTGATGCCCATCGAGGACGTCTTCACGATCACCGGTCGCGGTACGGTCGTCACCGGCCGTATCGAGCGCGGCATCCTGAAGGTCAACGAGACCGTGGACATCATCGGCATCAAGCCGGAGAAGACCACCACCACGGTCACCGGCATCGAGATGTTCCGCAAGCTGCTCGACGAGGGCCAGGCCGGTGAGAACGTCGGTCTGCTGCTCCGCGGTGTCAAGCGCGAGGACGTCGAGCGCGGCCAGGTCATCATCAAGCCGGGCTCGGTCACCCCGCACACGGAGTTCGAGGCGCAGGCGTACATCCTGTCGAAGGACGAAGGTGGTCGCCACACCCCGTTCTTCAACAACTACCGCCCGCAGTTCTACTTCCGTACGACGGACGTGACCGGTGTGGTGAACCTCCCCGAGGGCACCGAGATGGTCATGCCTGGCGACAACACCGAGATGCGCGTTGAGCTGATCCAGCCCATCGCCATGGAGGAGGGCCTGAAGTTCGCCATCCGTGAGGGTGGTCGGACCGTGGGCGCCGGCCAGGTCATCAAGATCATCAAGTAACGTCACCCCTGACGTCGGCGTAGGGCCCTGTCGGGCCCGGCCACCCGAAAGGACCCGCGCGATTTCGGTCGTGCGGGTCCTTTGCGTTTTCCCGTGATGCCGGGGGCCACCCCGTGCCCTGCCTGCGGCGCCCCTGGAGTAAGGGGCTATCCCCGGAGGGGCGCGGGGAACTGCGCGATTAGCCACGACGAGACCTGCAGGTCGCCACCGTCCCGAGGGGCAGTCGCGGTCGTGTCCGGACCACCGGTGGGTAGTGGGTTGCTCGCGCAGTTCCCCGCGCCCCTTAAGAGGTGCCCCTTCGAGTCAGGGGTCGCCCTGGCCCACCCTGGGGGCGCGGAGAACTGCGCGATCAGCCACGACTGGGGGCACCCCCACTCCCTTCAGGCAGTGGGGGACGTCAGATCGTCACCGCCCCGAGGGGGCAGTCGCGGTCGTGTGCGGGCCATCGGCAGGTGGGTGATTGCTCGCGCCCGCGCGGCGAGCCGCATATCGACACAGCCCCGCGCCCCTGAACGACGGAGGGGTGACCCTTCACGTCAGGGGCCACCGCGGCATCGGCATCCCACGAAAATGTTTCGGTCATGCCTAGGCATTGTTTCGGTGAATCTTTCGAAGAAGGATATGCCTCGGCCGACCGTCAGCCCCCGGCCGCCCCTCAGGGAACGGAGGAGCCCCGATGGACAGCCCCACCCCCGCCCCGCCGGGCCGGAGAGCGATCCTTGCCGCCGGCGCCGGCGGCACCCTCGCCCTCGGCCCCCTGGGATCCGTCACCGGGTTCCCCGAAGCCGCTCACGCCGCCCCCGCCGCGGCTCGCCCCACCGACCCCGGCGCCTACATCTCGTTCACGAACCGGCCCGGCGCGTTCCCGCTGGCCGCGCGCAGGACCGCCGCCCCCCTCGTGGTGAGCGCCGGGGACCACCCGGGCGTGCTCCGCGCCGTCGCCGATCTCCGGGACGACATCGAGCGCGTCACCGGCGTCAGGCCCGCCCTGGAGAAGACCCCCGAGGGCGCCGCCGCCCCGAAACATTCGGCGGCGGGTGCCCGGGAGATCGTGCTCGTCGGCACCCTGGGCAGGAGCCCCCTCGTCGACGCCCTGGTGACCTCGGGAAAGCTCGACGCCAGCGCCGTCCGGGGCAAGTGGGAGACGTCGTTGCAGGCCGTCGTCGAGCGGCCGCTGCCCGGCGTGGACCGTGCCCTGGTGATCGCCGGCAGCGACCAGCGCGGCACCATCTTCGGCGCCTACGACGTGAGCCTCGGCATCGGCGTCTCGCCCTGGTACTGGTGGGACGACGTCCGCCCGGTGCGCCGCGACGCGCTCTACGTGCTGCCCGGCGCCCACACCCAGGGCACGCCCGCCGTGAAGTACCGGGGGATCTTCATCAACGACGAGAACCCCGCGCTCGGCACCTGGGCGCCGGCCTACTTCGGCCCGGGGAAGGCCGAGGGGTTCGAGGGCGGCTTCAACGCCGACTTCTACGCCAGGGTCTTCGAGCTGCTGCTGCGGCTGAAGGCGAACTACCTCTGGCCGGCCGTCTGGGGCCGGGCCTTCGCCGAGGACGACCCGGACAACCACGCCCGCGCCACCGCGTACGGCATCGTGATGGGCACCTCGCACGAGGCGCCGATGATGCGCGGCATCGAGGAGTGGAACCGCCACGCCGTCGCCGCGGTCCGCGACAAGGACGGCAAGATCACCACTCCGGGCCACGACCCGTACGGCGGCACGGGGGAGTGGTCGTTCCGGAACAACGCCGACGCGATCAAGAAGTACTGGCGCGCCGGCATCCAGCGGATGGTGGACCAGGGCTTCGAGGGCGTCGTCACGCTCGGCATGCGCGGCAACGGCGACACCAGCCTGCCCGACGGCGACGGCATCGAGCTGATGCAGGAGATCATCCGGACCCAGCGGGAGATCATCGCCGACGTCACCGGCAAGGACCTCGCCACCGTCCCGCAGGTGTGGACCCTCTACAAGGAGGTCCAGCGCTACTGGGACCGGGGCCTGCGCGCCCCCGAGGACGTCACCGTCGTCCTCACCGACGACAACTGGGCCAACATCCGCATGCACCCCGACCCCGCGGAGCCGGCCAGGTCCGGCGGGTACGGGCTGTACTACCACTTCGACTACGTCGGGGTGGGCCGCAACTACAAGTGGGTCGACACCACCTCGCTGCCGAACATGTGGGACCAGCTCCACCAGGCCATCGCCTACGGCAACCACGGCCTGTGGGTGGCGAACGTCGGCGACCTCAAGGGCAACGAGCTGCCCACCCAGTTCTTCCTGGAGCACGCCTGGAACCCGGACCGCTGGGACCTGGACGCGCTGCCCGAGTGGGAGAGCCGCTACGCCCGCCAGAACTTCGGCGAGGCCCAGGCCGGGGCCATCGCCGGCGTGCTCGCCGAGTACGCCCGGCTCCAGTCCCGCCGCAAGCCGGAGCTGCTGAACCGCCGCATCAGCCTCGACCCGGCGAAGGACCCGGCGCAGGACGACACGGCGATCGTCTACGACGACCAGGCCACGCCGTTCTCGCTCACCGCCCACCGGGAGCTGGAGCGGGTCACCGAGGACTGGCAGCGGCTCGCGAGGAAGGCGGAGTCGCTCGGGCGCCGGCTGCCCCCGGCCGAGCAGGACGCGTGGTTCGGGCTGGTCGGCTACGAGGTCGCGGCCACCGCCAACCTGTACGCGCTCCGCGAGGCCGAGTTCACCAACCTGCTCTACGCCGAGCAGGGCCGCGCCGCCGCCAACGACCGCGCCGCCGCCGCTCAGGCCCGCCTCAAGGACGACTTCGCGCTGATGGACCGCTTCAACACGAAGATCGCGGGCGGCAAGTGGCAGGGGTTCATGACCCAGCCGCACATCGACTACGGCGACGTCGAGCGGTACGGGCCCAACGCGCCCTGGCAGCAGCCGGAGATCGACAACGTCGCGATCCCGGACGTGCTGTTCCCCGCGGTCAAGCGGATCGAGCTGCCCGACCGGGCGGAGCTGGGCGTGGCGATCGACGGGTCCGCCGAGTGGTGGCCGCATGCGTCGACCGAGGCCCGGCTGCCGGCCTTCAGCCCCCACCAGACGCGCCCCGACCAGTACATCGAGGTCTTCAACCGGGGTGGCAGGCCCTTCGCCTACCGCATCGAGCCCACCGTGGACTGGCTCCGGGTGGACCGCCCGAGCGGCACCGTGCGGCAGCAGGTCCGGGCGACCGTCACCGTCGACTGGGCGCGGGCGCCGCGGCGGCGGGCCGAGGCGGGCATCGTCGTGCACGGGCCCGGGGGCGCCGCCGTCACCGTCACCGCGGTCGTGGACCCGCCGGGGGTGCACGGGCTGAGGGGCTTCGTGGAGGCGGGCGGGTACATCGCCATCGACGCGGAGCACGCCACGCGGGCCGTCGGCGCCCACGGCGTCGGCTGGCGGCGCCTCGACCGCATCGGGCGGACCTGCGCGGGCATGACACCGACACCCGTCACGGCCTCCCGGCAGACGCCGGGCGGTGCGTCGCCGCGGCTGGAGTACGAGGTCACCGTGCTGACCCCGGGCGAGCTGACCGTCTGGGCGTACCTCTCGCCGCGCAATCCGGCCCTCGCCAGGGACGGCCTGTCCTACGCGGTCTCCTTCGACGACGACCCGCCGCAGACCGTGGACGTCATCGCGGTCACCGGGTCCGACGACGGCCTGATGAACACCCGGTGGGCGCGGAACACCTCCGACAACGTCAACCGGACCGCCACCAGGCACACGGTCCGGGCGCCAGGGGTGCACCGGCTGACGTTCTGGATGGTCGACCCGACCGTCGTCGTGCAGCGGCTGCTGGTGGACACGGGCGGCTTGGAGCCGACGTACCTCGGCCCGCTGGAGAGCCGCAGGCTGCCCTGACCCGGGGCAGGCAGGCGCGGTCGCGCGGGCGGGTGCCCGCGCGACCCCTCAGACCGGGCCGGCGGGCACCCGCCCCGATCCGCTGACCCGACCGCACGGCCGGTCCCGGCCCGCCCCGAACCTGCTGGGACCGGCCGTGCAACCCGTTCACCGTTCAGCCTTCGGCGCGGCCCTCGCGGGCGCCGGCTTCAATCCTGGGCCGTCCCGGCCACGGGCCGCGCGGGGATGCCCGTGCCTGCCGGAGCCTCGAAGGAGATCCAGGTGTCCGGCGGGACCTCCGGGCGCCCCGGCACGGGCCGGTGCTCCTCGGTCCACGCGTCACCCGCGATCTCGGTGGCGATCCGCCGCCAGAAGCGGACGGCGCCGGTGTTGGCGTCCTGGAACGCGATCTCCCAGGGGCCCGGGTGCCGCGCGACGACCTCCTTGACGGCGCGCATCCCGACGCCGTCCCGCCGCGCGCCCCGCACCACGAAGAAGCTGTTCAGCACGGCCTTCGGCCCGCTCAGCCCGCGCACGAACGCCAGCCCCGCCGGCCGCTCACCGCTCACCAGCAGGTACGCGGCCCAGTCCGGCCCGCCCGCGAGCGCGGCCTGAAGCCGCTCCGTCCGGTAGGTGCCGTCCGGGTCCGGCAGCGTCCCGCCGAACTCGCTCATGTCGTGCCGGAACATCAGCCAGAGCCGCTCCAGCACTTGCCGGTCGGCAGGGCTCGCGGGACGGACGGTCACGTGCGGCATGGGCTCCTCCAGGGGCTCGGAACGCAAAAAAGCCTCCCTGGGCGGGAGGATCCCGCGCAGGGAGGCATGACGACTACGGGAAACGTACCAGGTCCCAGGCGAAGCACGGGATGGCGGGCGCACTGCGGGTGCACCGGTGGGTTCGCCTCCGTCTGATCGTGGCAAGGACCGGCCGGGCAGGTCACTCGGCGAAGACGTCGCTTGAGTGGTCGGCGGTGGCAGCCCTCGTCAACTGGGTGCGGAGAGTGTCCACGTCGGTGCAGTCGGTGATCCGCTGGCGGCTATGGGATTCCCTCAGGTCTGTGCTGTCGGGCCGCGCACAACGCGCACGGGCGCGGCTCCGCCAGGCGGTGATCCGCTACTCGGAGAAGACGTCGGCTGCGCGGCTGACGGTGATCGCGCGCTGCAGCCAGATGCTGAGGAGGTCTGGGTCGGTGCAGTCGGTGATGCGCTGCCGCGTGGTGTCGTCCACGTCGATGCCGCGCGTCTGGAAAACCAGGAGCAGGTCCTTGGCGCCCCGCTCAGCGTGGCCTTCGGCGCGCCCCTCCGTAAGCCCCTCCGTACGCCCCTCCGTACGCCCCTCCGCCCGCAGCTTCTGTGACGTCTCCGAGCGGAAGAACGAGAGGTCGATGGCCATGAGATTCCTCCAGATCTGTGCTGCCGGGCTCTTGTCCAGGCCGAGTTCGGTGAGTTCTCGGAAGACGGTCGCGGTGTCTTCGTCCACGGTTTTCAACGCGGTGGCCAGCGCCCTCAGCATCCTATCCGCGTCCGGGTCGTAGCCGTGTGTGATCGCCGCGAATGTGGCGAGCGGGATGTCCTGGGCGGCCGTCTCGGGGTCGGTGACCGGGGGGACGTTGTGCGGGCCGAGCACGAGGGGCCGCAGGGAGAGCGAGCGCCACTGCGGCAGGCCCAGGTGGAACGGGGTTTCCGCCCAGCGGGCCGTGCCCGCGTCGTGGCAGACGACGAGCAGGACCGGGGGAATGCGGTACTTGGCGTACAGGTAGCCCAGGTAGTAGGCCCAGCTCCCGTGCTTGTCCGGGTCCTTCCTGCGCTGTGACTCCACGGCCAGGAGGTAGCTGCCGTCGTTGGCCGTGTCGAAGCGCAGGAGCGAGTCCAGCCTTCGCTCCAGCGGCTTGGTCTCGGTGAGGTCGGGGGTTAAGAGGTTCACCTCTTCGGGCTCTGCGAACGCATACCCGAGTTTGCGGAAGGTGCGGCTGAAGACGCCCGGATCCTCCTGGAAGATCCGATGCATCGCTTCATGGGATGAAGTGACCATGGACAGGACGCTAGGACGGCGCTCGCATATGCCAGGCGGATATGCATGCGCGTTCACCCGAAAGGGACCCCAAGGCTTCGGGGAGTGGGAGGTGGGGAAGTCTCGGGGGAGTGCAGGGGGTGCGACAGCGCGACGATGTGGCCGCCGTCACTGTGGCAGCTAGCCCATCCGTTTGGACGCCCGCCCCCGAGGGGTAGGATCCCCCGCTCGATTGGCCCTGGCCCCGGCCCATATGGCAGACTGTCCGGGTTGCTCGGTTGAGTGCCGATGCTGCGCGCCTCCCGCCGGGAGGACCGGAAGCGAGTCCCACAGTACTCGTCGCCCCAACTGCACCCGGGATCCACAGGATCCCGACCGCGGCGCTGAGGCGGACGTACGGGAATCTTCCGGGAAGCGTCAGCGGGGCGCCGGCCAGGCACCCGGTGAACGGACCGCTCGGTCCCGCCCCGGCCCGTGGTCGTCGGATCGTCGATCGCACCCCTCGCAAGGGAAGTCCGCACCGCGGACACGCATGCGAGCGGAGCGCGACACGCCCGACCGCGTGGGTCGGAGGAGGGCTCCAGTGCCCGCCGCCGGGTTCCAGAGCGTTCAACAAGAGACAGGACTAAGAAGCAGCCATGGCGGGACAGAAGATCCGCATCCGGCTCAAGGCCTACGACCACGAGGTCATCGACTCCTCGGCGAAGAAGATCGTCGAGACGGTGACCCGCACTGGTGCGTCGGTCGCGGGCCCGGTGCCGCTGCCCACAGAGAAGAACGTGTACTGCGTCATCAAGTCGCCGCACAAGTACAAGGACTCGCGCGAGCACTTCGAGATGCGCACGCACAAGCGCCTCATCGACATCCTCGACCCGACCCCCAAGACCGTTGACTCGTTGATGCGCCTCGACCTCCCGGCGGGCGTCGACATCGAGATCAAGCTCTGAGAAGGCGGGCTGACCAACGATGACGACCAAGAACATCAAGGGCATCCTGGGCGAGAAGCTCGGCATGACTCAGGTCTGGGACGAGAACAACCGTGTCGTCCCGGTGACCGTGGTCAAGGCCGGACCCTGCGTCGTGACCCAGGTCCGCAGCGGCGACCGCGACGGCTACGAGTCCGTCCAGATCGCCTTCGGCGAGATCGACCCGCGCAAGGTGAACAAGCCCCTCAAGGGCCACTTCTCCAAGGCCGACGTCACGCCCCGCCGCCACCTCGTCGAGATCCGTACCGCCGACGCGAGCGAGTACACCCTCGGCCAGGAGGTGACCGCCGAGACCTTCGAGTCGGGCGGCAAGGTCGACGTGACCGGCAAGAGCAAGGGCAAGGGCTTCGCCGGTGTCATGAAGCGCCACAACTTCAAGGGCCTCGGCGCCGGCCACGGCACGCAGCGCAAGCACCGCTCTCCCGGCTCCATCGGCGGCTGCGCCACCCCCGGTCGGGTGTTCAAGGGCCTGCGCATGGCGGGCCGCATGGGCAACGAGCGGGTCACCACCCAGAACCTGACCGTCCACGCCGTTGACGCGGAGAAGGGCCTGCTGCTCATCAAGGGCGCGGTTCCCGGTCCGAACGGCGGCCTCGTCCTGGTCCGCACCGCGGCCAAGGGGGCCTGAGGGAACGATGAGCACTGTTGACATCCTTTCGCCGGCGGGCGACAAGGCCGGTACCGTCGAGCTCCCCGCGGAGATCTTCGACGCCAAGATCAGCATTCCGCTGATCCACCAGGTCGTCGTCGCGCAGCTGGCCGCGGCCCGTCAGGGCACGCACAAGACCAAGACGCGCGGCGAGGTCCGCGGCGGTGGCAAGAAGCCGTACCGCCAGAAGGGCACCGGCCGCGCCCGTCAGGGCTCGACCCGCGCGCCGCAGTTCGCGGGCGGTGGCGTCGTGCACGGTCCCGTGCCGCGCGACTACTCGCAGCGGACGCCCAAGAAGATGAAGGCCGCCGCCCTGCGCGGTGCCCTCACCGACCGGGCCCGCAATGACCGCATCCACGTCGTCTCCGGTGTGATCGAGGGCGACGCCCCGTCCACCAAGGCGGCCAGGAGCCTGCTCGGCAGGATCAGCGAGCGCAAGAACGTGCTGCTGGTCGTCGACCGCACCGACGAGGCCGCGTGGCTGTCCGCCCGCAACCTCCCCCAGGTGCACATCCTGGAGCCGGGCCAGCTCAACACGTACGACGTGCTCGTCTCGGACGACGTGGTCTTCACCCAGGCCGCCCTGGAGGCCTTCGTGGCCGCCCGTACGCCGGCCGCCGCGACCGCTGAAGGGAGCGAGGCCTGATGGCTACGCGTCACCCGAGCATTGCCCCCAAGGCGGCCAAGGCCGCGAAGGCGGCCCGCATCGCCAAGGCGAGGCGGCACGCCACCGAGGGCAGGAACACCGTCGAGACGCCGCTGAGCAAGTCGTACACGGACCCCCGTGACATCCTGCTCAAGCCGGTCGTCTCCGAGAAGAGCTACGCGCTGCTCGACGAGAACAAGTACACGTTCGTCGTCGACCCGCGTGCCAACAAGACCCAGATCAAGCAGGCCGTCCAGGCGGTCTTCTCGGTCAAGGTCACCGGGGTCAACACGATCAACCGCCAGGGCAAGCGGAAGCGCACCCGCACCGGTTTCGGCAAGCGCGCCGACACCAAGCGCGCGATCGTGACCCTTGCCGAGGGCGACCGTATCGACATCTTCGGCCAGGCCTCCTGAGGGAGCGCCCTGGTCCGAATATCGGACGAGGACTGAGAAATGGGAATCCGCAAGTACAAGCCGACGACGCCGGGCCGCCGTGGCGCCTCCGTCGCCGACTTCGTCGAGGTGACGCGGTCCACGCCGGAGAAGTCGCTGGTCCGCCCCCTGCACAGCAAGGGCGGCCGTAACAACGCCGGTCGTGTGACCGTTCGCCACCAGGGCGGCGGGCACAAGCGTGCCTACCGTCTGATCGACTTCCGCCGCCACGACAAGGACGGCGTTCCGGCGAAGGTCGCGCACATCGAGTACGACCCGAACCGCACCGCACGCATCGCGCTGCTGCACTACGCCGACGGCGAGAAGCGCTACATCCTCGCGCCGCGCGGCCTGACCCAGGGCGACCGGGTCGAGAACGGCCCCGCGGCCGACATCAAGCCGGGCAACAACCTGGCGCTGCGCAACATCCCGGTCGGTACGACGCTCCACGCGATCGAGCTCCGTCCGGGCGGCGGCGCCAAGTTCGCCCGCTCCGCCGGCGCCTCGGTGCAGCTGCTCGCGAAGGAGGGCTCGATGGCCCACCTCCGCATGCCCTCCGGAGAGATCCGGCTGGTCGACGTCCGCTGCCGCGCCACCGTCGGCGAGGTCGGCAACGCCGAGCAGTCGAACATCAACTGGGGCAAGGCGGGCCGCAAGCGCTGGCTGGGCGTCCGCCCGACCGTCCGCGGTGTCGCGATGAACCCCGTCGACCACCCGCACGGTGGTGGCGAGGGCAAGACCTCCGGTGGCCGCCACCCGGTGAGCCCCTGGGGTCAGAAGGAAGGACGTACGCGCTCCCCCAAGAAGGCGAGCAACAAGTACATCGTCCGCCGCCGCAAGACGAACAAGAAGCGCTAGGAGCGGGTTCAGATGCCGCGCAGTCTCAAGAAGGGGCCCTTCGTCGACGACCACCTGATCAAGAAGGTGGACGTCCAGAACGAAGCCGGCACCAAGAACGTCATCAAGACCTGGTCCCGTCGCTCGATGATCGTCCCGGCCATGCTCGGCCACACGATCGCGGTGCACAACGGCAAGACCCACATCCCGGTGTTCGTCACCGAGTCGATGGTCGGCCACAAGCTCGGCGAGTTCTCGCCGACGCGCACCTTCCGGGGCCACGTCAAGGACGACCGCAAGTCGAAGCGCCGCTGACGCGGGGTGCAAACGACATGACGAACGTGTCAGACACTGAAGGGACAACCATGGAAGCCAGGGCTCAGGCGCGGTACATCCGCGTCACGCCCATGAAGGCCCGCCGCGTGGTGGACCTCATCCGTGGCATGGACGCCGCGGAGGCTCAGGCGGTCCTGCGTTTCGCCCCGCAGGCCGCGAGTGAGCCGGTGGGCAAGGTGCTCAACAGCGCCATCGCCAACGCCGCGCACAACTACGACCACACCGATGTCACCAGCCTCTTCGTTTCCGAGGCCTTTGTGGACGAGGGCCCGACCCTGAAGCGGTTCCGGCCGCGCGCCCAGGGCCGTGCCTACCGGATCCGCAAGCGGACCAGCCACATCACCGTGGTCGTCAGCAGCAAGGAAGGAACCCGGTAATGGGCCAGAAGGTAAACCCGCACGGGTTCCGGCTCGGTGTCACCACCGACTTCAAGTCGCGCTGGTACGCCGACAAGCTGTACAAGGACTACGTCAAGGAAGACGTCGCCATCCGCCGGATGATGACGAAGGGCATGGAGCGCGCCGGCATCTCCAAGGTGGAGATCGAGCGCACCCGTGACCGTGTGCGGGTCGACATCCACACCGCGCGCCCCGGCATCGTCATCGGCCGCCGCGGCGCCGAGGCCGACCGCATCCGCGGCGACCTGGAGAAGCTCACCGGCAAGCAGGTCCAGCTGAACATCCTCGAGGTCAAGAACCCCGAGGTCGACGCTCAGCTGGTGTCGCAGGCCGTCGCCGAGCAGCTCTCCTCGCGCGTCTCCTTCCGCCGCGCCATGCGCAAGAGCATGCAGTCGGCGATGAAGGCGGGCGCCAAGGGCATCAAGATCCAGTGCGGTGGCCGCCTCGGCGGCGCCGAGATGTCCCGCTCGGAGTTCTACCGCGAGGGCCGCGTGCCCCTGCACACGCTCCGTGCCAACGTGGACTACGGCTTCTTCGAGGCCAAGACCACCTTCGGCCGGATCGGCGTGAAGGTGTGGATCTACAAGGGCGACGTGAAGAACATCGCCGAGGTCCGCGCCGAGAACGCGGCCGCCCGTGCCGGCAACCGCCCGGCCCGTGGTGGCGGCGGCTCCGACCGCCCGGCCCGTGGCGGCCGCGGTGGCGAGCGGGGCGGCCGTGGCCGCAGGCCGCAGCAGCAGCCGAGCGCCGCCGCGGCGAGCGCCGAGGCACCCAAGGCCGAGGAAGGCGCCGCGGCTCCCGCGGCACCCGCCGAGACCAGTGGAACGGAGGCCTGACCGACATGCTGATCCCACGTAGGGTCAAGCACCGCAAGCAGCACCACCCGAAGCGCAGCGGCGCTGCCAAGGGCGGTACGCAGGTGTCGTTCGGCGAGTTCGGTATCCAGGCGCTCACCCCGGCGTACGTGACGAACCGTCAGATCGAGGCCGCTCGTATCGCGATGACGCGTCACATCAAGCGTGGCGGCAAGGTCTGGATCAACATCTACCCGGACCGCCCGCTGACGAAGAAGCCCGCCGAGACCCGCATGGGTTCCGGTAAGGGTTCGCCGGAGTGGTGGATCGCGAACGTCAAGCCTGGCCGGGTGATGTTCGAGCTGTCCTACCCGAACGAGAAGATTGCGCGTGAGGCGCTTACCCGCGCTGCTCACAAGCTTCCGATGAAGTGCCGCATCGTTCGGCGCGAGGCAGGTGAAGCGTGATGTCGGCCGGTACCAAGGCCTCCGAGCTGCGCGAACTGGGCAACGAGGAGCTTCTGGGGAAGCTCACCGAGGCCAAGGCAGAGCTGTTCAACCTCCGCTTCCAGGCGGCGACCGGCCAGCTCGAGAACCACGGGCGGCTGAAGGCCGTCCGCAAGGACATCGCCCGGATCTACACCCTGATGCGCGAGCGTGAGCTGGGCATCGAGACGGTGGAGAGCGCCTGATGAGCGAGACGAACGTGACTGAGACTGCAACCAAGAGCGACTCCGAGGAGCGCGGCTTCCGCAAGACCCGTGAGGGTCTCGTCGTCAGCGACAAGATGGACAAGACCGTCGTCGTCGCTGTCGAGGACCGCGTCAAGCACGCGCTGTACGGCAAGGTCATCCGCCGTACCAGCAAGCTCAAGGCGCACGACGAGCAGAACGCCGCGGGTGTCGGCGACCGTGTCCTCCTGATGGAGACCCGGCCGCTCTCCGCGACGAAGCGCTGGCGCGTCGTCGAGATCCTCGAGAAGGCGAAGTAATACTGCGGGGCCCCAGCGCCCCGCATGCCCCCGCTGGGGCCCGCCGCCCGGGCAGAGAACCGGGCGGCGGCCTCCAGCACCAGTTCCGCCAGGCTCTCCGGCTCACCCCGGAGGGAACCGGCAGACGATCAGGAGAAAGACGTGATCCAGCAGGAGTCGCGGCTGCGCGTCGCCGACAACACCGGTGCCAAGGAGATCCTTTGCATCCGTGTTCTCGGTGGCTCGGGCCGCCGCTACGCGGGCATCGGTGACGTCATCGTCGCCACCGTCAAGGACGCGATCCCCGGTGGCAACGTGAAGAAGGGTGACGTCGTCAAGGCGGTCATCGTTCGCACCGTCAAGGAGCGCCGCCGCCCGGACGGCTCGTACATCCGTTTCGACGAGAACGCCGCCGTCATTCTGAGGAACGACGGCGACCCCCGAGGCACCCGTATCTTCGGCCCGGTCGGCCGTGAGCTGCGCGAGAAGAAGTTCATGAAGATCATCTCGCTGGCCCCGGAGGTGCTGTAGGCATGAAGATCAAGAAGGGCGACCTGGTCCAGGTCATCACCGGCAAGGACAGGGGCAAGCAGGGCAAGGTCATCGCGGCCTTCCCCAAGCTCGACCGTGTTCTCGTCGAGGGTGTCAACCGGGTCAAGAAGCACACCAAGACCGGCCAGACCGCACGCGGCTCGAAGACCGGCGGCATCGTGACCACCGAGGCCCCGATCCACGTGAGCAACGTCCAGCTCGTGGTGGAGAAGGACGGCAACAAGGTCGTCACCCGCGTCGGCTACCGCTTCGACGACGAAGGCAACAAGATCCGCGTTGCCAAGCGGACCGGTGAGGACATCTGATGACGACTGCTGCCACCACCGCGCCGCGTCTGAAGACGCGCTACCGCGAAGAGATCGTCGGCAAGCTGCGTGACCAGTTCAAGTACGAGAACGTCATGCAGGTGCCCGGTCTGGTCAAGATCGTGGTCAACATGGGTGTGGGCGACGCCGCCCGCGACTCCAAGCTGATCGAGGGCGCCGTGCGCGACCTCGCCACGATCACCGGCCAGAAGCCCGCCGTCACCAAGGCCCGGAAGTCCATCGCGCAGTTCAAGCTGCGCGAGGGCCAGCCGATCGGTGCGCACGTCACGCTCCGCGGCGACCGGATGTGGGAGTTCCTGGACCGCACGCTGTCGCTGGCGCTCCCGCGCATCCGCGACTTCCGCGGTCTGTCCCCGAAGCAGTTCGACGGCCGGGGCAACTACACCTTCGGTCTCACGGAGCAGGTCATGTTCCACGAGATCGACCAGGACAAGATCGACCGCGTCCGGGGTATGGACATCACCGTGGTCACCACGGCGACCAACGACGAAGAGGGCCGCGCGCTCCTCCGTCACCTCGGCTTCCCGTTCAAGGAGGCGTGAGCGAGATGGCGAAGAAGGCCCTGATCGCGAAGGCTGCCCGCAAGCCCAAGTTCGGCGTGCGTGCCTACACCCGCTGCCAGCGGTGCGGCCGTCCGCACTCCGTGTACCGCAAGTTCGGCCTCTGCCGTGTGTGCCTGCGTGAGATGGCACACCGCGGCGAGCTGCCGGGCGTCACCAAGAGCTCCTGGTAGTCACCACTACGCCGTAGGTCCCCGCACCACACCCGTCCCGTCCCGTACGGGGAGAGGGATGGCGCAGACAGGAAACCCCGGCGAGAAAGGCCATAGGCCACTTCATGACCATGACTGATCCCATCGCAGACATGCTGACCCGTCTGCGGAACGCGAACTCGGCGTACCACGACACCGTGGGAATGCCGCACAGCAAGATCAAGTCGCACATCGCGGAGATCCTCCAGCAGGAGGGCTTCATCACCGGCTGGAAGACCGAGGACGCCGAGGTGGGCAAGAACCTCATCCTCGAGCTGAAGTTCGGCCCGAACCGCGAGCGCTCCATCGCGGGCATCAAGCGGATCTCGAAGCCCGGTCTGCGGGTCTACGCGAAGTCCACCAACCTGCCGAGGGTGCTGGGCGGCCTGGGCGTGGCGATCATCTCCACGTCCCACGGGCTCCTCACCGACAAGCAGGCCGGCAAGAAGGGTGTGGGCGGGGAAGTCCTCGCCTACGTCTGGTAATCGGGAAGAGGAGGAAAAGCAATGTCGCGTATCGGCAAGCTTCCCATCCCGGTTCCCACCGGCGTGGACGTCACCATCGACGGCCGTACGGTCCAGGTGAAGGGCCCCAAGGGCGCCCTTTCCCACACCGTTGTCGCGCCGATCGAGATCGAGAAGGGCGAGGGCGTGCTCAACGTCACCCGCCCCAACGACGAGCGGCAGAACAAGGCCCTGCACGGCCTGTCCCGCACGCTGGTGGCGAACATGATCACCGGTGTGACCGCGGGATACGTCAAGAAGCTCGAAATCAGCGGTGTCGGTTACCGTGTCGTGGCGAAGGGCTCCAACCTGGAGTTCTCGCTCGGCTACAGCCACTCGATCCTCGTCGAGGCCCCCGAGGGCATCACCTTCAAGGTCGAGAACCCGACCCATTTCTCGGTCGAGGGCATCGACAAGCAGAAGGTCGGCGAGGTCGCCGCGAACATCCGCAAGCTCCGCAAGCCCGACCCGTACAAGGCCAAGGGCGTCAAGTACGAGGGCGAAGTCATCCGCCGCAAGGTCGGAAAGGCGGGTAAGTAAGCCATGGCATACGGAACGAAGATCGCCAAGGGTGACGCCTACAAGCGCGCCGCGATCAAGCGCCGCCACATCCGGATCCGCAAGAAGGTCTCCGGTACGGCGGAGCGTCCGCGCCTGGTCGTGACCCGGTCCAACCGCCACATCGTGGCCCAGGTCATCGACGACCTGAAGGGGCACACCGTGGCGTCCGCGTCGACGCTGGACAGCTCGATCCGCGACGGCGAGGGCGACAAGTCCGCGCTGGCCGGCAGGGTCGGCGCCCTGGTCGCCGAGCGCGCCAAGGCGGCGGGTGTCGAGGCCGTGGTGTTCGACCGTGGCGGCAACAAGTACGCGGGGCGCATCGCCGCCCTGGCCGACGCAGCCCGCGAAGCCGGTCTCAAGTTCTGAGCCTGCCGTAGCTAGCGGAGACGAAGAGAGGTAATTCCAATGGCTGGACCCCAGCGCCGCGGTAGCGGTGCCGGTGGCGGCGAGCGGCGGGACCGGAAGGGCCGTGACGGCGGCGCAGCTGCCGCCGAGAAGACCGCGTACGTTGAGCGCGTCGTCGCGATCAACCGCGTCGCCAAGGTTGTGAAGGGTGGTCGTCGCTTCAGCTTCACCGCGCTGGTCGTGGTGGGCGATGGTGACGGCACCGTCGGTGTCGGCTACGGCAAGGCCAAGGAGGTGCCGGCCGCCATCGCCAAGGGTGTCGAGGAGGCCAAGAAGCACTTCTTCAAGGTCCCCCGGATCCAGGGCACCATCCCGCACCCGATCACGGGAGAGAAGGCCGCGGGCGTCGTCCTGCTCAAGCCCGCTTCCCCCGGTACCGGCGTTATCGCCGGTGGCCCGGTGCGTGCGGTGCTGGAGTGCGCCGGCGTCCACGACATCCTGTCGAAGTCGCTCGGCTCGTCCAACGCGATCAACATCGTGCACGCCACGGTGGAGGCCCTGAAGGGCCTCCAGCGTCCCGAGGAGATCGCGGCCCGCCGCGGTCTGCCCCTGGAGGACGTCGCCCCCGCGGCGCTGCTGCGTGCACGTGCCGGGGCGGGTGTGTGATGGCCCGGCTCAAGATCACGCAGACAAAGTCGTACATCGGCAGCAAGCAGAACCACCGTGACACCCTTCGTACGCTGGGCCTCAAGCGCCTGCACGATGTGGTCGTCAAGGAGGACCGCCCCGAGTTCCGCGGCATGGTGCACACCGTCCGCCACCTCGTGACGGTCGAGGAGGTCGACTGATCATGGCGGAGCAGAAGCCGCTCAAGATCCACAACCTCCGTCCGGCCCCCGGCGCCAAGACCGCCAAGACCCGCGTCGGTCGTGGTGAGGCGTCGAAGGGCAAGACGGCCGGTCGTGGCACCAAGGGCACCAAGGCCCGCTACCAGGTTCCGGAGCGCTTCGAGGGCGGCCAGATGCCGCTCCACATGCGGCTGCCGAAGCTGAAGGGCTTCAAGAACCCGTTCAAGACGGAGTACCAGGTCGTCAACCTCGACAAGCTCTCCGTCCTCTACCCCGACGGCGGGGACGTCACGGTGGCCGACCTGGTCGCCAAGGGCGCCGTTCGCAAGAACAGCCCCGTCAAGGTCCTCGGCCAGGGCGAGCTCTCCGTGGCGCTGCGGGTGACGGTCGACGCCGTCTCCGGCTCCGCCAAGGAGAAGATCACCGCGGCCGGCGGAACCGTCACCGAGGCATGACCAGGTGACCTGAATCACGCCAACCGGGGATACCGCAAACGGGGTATCCCCGGTTGGTCATTCCACGGGGGCAGAGTCGCCGGTAAGGTTGCCTCCACTGCCAACTTTCACACGCGCCGGAGCACACAAGGCGCCGGGGCGCGTGGGTTGACAGGTACACAGACCGGTATTCGTTGGAACCTCAAGACCGTCACCTCTGACGCACGCGCGCGGGGGTCGCTGCAGGAGGCACCGTGCTCACCGCGTTCGCCCGGGCGTTCAGGACGCCCGACCTGCGCAAGAAGCTGCTCTTCTCGCTCGGCATCATCGCCGTGTACCGCATCGGGACGCACATCCCGATTCCAGGGGTCAGCTACAAGAACGTCCAGACGTGTATGGACCAGGCCAGCGCGAATCAGGGCCTGTTCGGTCTGGTCAACATGTTCAGTGGTGGCGCGCTGCTCCAGATCACGGTCTTCGCGCTCGGCATCATGCCGTACATCACAGCGAGCATCATCCTCCAGCTGCTGACCGTGGTCATTCCACGCCTGGAAGCCCTGAAGAAGGAGGGCCAGGCGGGTACCGCGAAGATCACGCAGTACACCCGCTACCTGACGGTCGCGCTGGCCGTGCTCCAGGGCACCGGCCTGGTCGCCACCGCCCGCAGCGGCGCGCTCTTCCAGGGCTGCCCGGTCGCCACGGACATCGTCCCGAACCAGTCGATCTTCACCACCATCGTGATGGTCGTCACCATGACCGCCGGCACCGGCGTCGTGATGTGGCTCGGCGAGCTGATCACCGACCGGGGCATCGGCAACGGCATGTCGATCCTGATGTTCATCTCGATCTGCGCCACGTTCCCGTCCCGCCTCTGGGCGATCAAGAAGCAGGGCACGCTCGCCGACGGCTGGATCGAGTTCGGCACGGTGATCCTGATCGGGCTCGTGATGGTCGGCCTCGTGGTCTTCGTGGAACAGGCGCAACGACGCATCCCGGTCCAGTACGCGAAGCGGATGATCGGCCGTCGCTCGTACGGCGGCACCTCGACCTACATTCCGCTCAAGGTCAACCAGGCGGGCGTGATCCCCGTCATCTTCGCGTCGTCGCTGCTGTACATTCCGGCGCTGGTCGCCCAGTTCTCCAGCGGGAATTCCGCCTGGAAGACCTGGATCGAGACCAACCTCACCAAGGGCGACCACCCGATCTACATCGCGATGTACTTCCTGTTGATCGTGTTCTTCGCTTTCTTCTACGTGGCGATCTCGTTCAACCCCGAGGAAGTCGCGGACAACATGAAGAAGTATGGTGGTTTCATCCCCGGCATCCGCGCCGGTCGCCCGACCGCTGAATACCTGGGTTATGTGCTCAACCGCATCACCTGGCCGGGCTCGCTGTATCTGGGTCTGATCGCCCTTGTGCCGACGGTGGCGCTGGTCGTCTTCGGGGCGAGTCAGAACTTCCCCTTCGGCGGTACCAGCATCCTGATCATCGTGGGAGTCGGCCTGGAGACGGTGAAGCAGATCGAGAGCCAGCTTCAGCAGCGCAACTACGAAGGGTTCCTCCGCTGATGCGAATCGTCCTCGTCGGACCGCCCGGTGCCGGCAAGGGAACGCAGGCCGCGTACCTAGCCAAGAACCTCTCGATCCCGCACATCTCGACGGGCGACCTGTTCCGGGCCCACATCAGCAACGGCACCGAGCTGGGCACGAAGGCCAAGGCGTACATGGACGCCGGAAACCTCGTGCCGGACGAGATCACCATCGCCATGGCGAAGGACCGCATGTCCCAGCCGGACGCCGAGGGCGGCTTCCTGCTGGACGGCTTCCCGCGGAACGTCGCCCAGGCCGAGTCGCTCGACGAGATGCTCAAGGCCGAGTCCATGAAGCTGGACGCGGTGCTGGACCTGGAGGTCCCGGAGGACGAGGTGGTCAAGCGGATCGCCGGCCGCCGCGTCTGCCGCAACGACGCGAGCCACGTCTTCCACGTCAGCTACGCCCCGCCGAAGCGGGAGGGCGTCTGCGACGCCTGCGGCGGGGAGCTGTACCAGCGCGAGGACGACAGCGAGGACACCGTCCGCAAGCGGCTGGAGGTGTACCACACCCAGACCGAGCCGGTGATCGACTACTACCGGTCCCAGGGGCTCGTGGTGACCATCTCGGCGCTCGGCAAGGTCGAAGAGGTCACCGAGAGGGCGATGGCGGCCCTGGGGTCCGCCGACTAGCCGTTTCAGCGTCTGTGGGGAGCCACCCCGGTTCCGTGAGGCCCGGGGCGCGAGCAGGTTTCTGTGGGGGGCCACCGCGGTGCCCTCAAGGGGCGCGGGGAACTGCGCGACCGGCCACGACGAGACCGTCGGATCGTCACTGTCCCGAAGGGGCAGATGCTGTCGTATCCAGACCACCGGCCGGTATGGGTTGCTCGCGCTCACGCGGCGGAGCCGCAAATCGACACAGCCCCGCGCCCCTACCTGGTCCGGCCTTCGGCCGGGTCCGTCAGGGGGTGACCCTTGCGGCCGGTGGCGGTCCCCGGGTCTCGCGCGGCTTGCTCGCGCAGTTCCCCGCGCCCCTGCCGGGGCGCTGCTTCCCGCGCCCCTTCGGAGCGCGACGTTGGCCTTAAGGTTGAAGGTCGGTGAATCCGGGCCGCCAGGCCCGCCGGCCAAGAAAGGCGACAGCCGCCATGGTGCAGATCAAGACCCCCGAGCAGATCGCCAAGATGCGTGAGGCGGGGCTGGTCGTGGCCGCCGTCCACGAGGCGACCAGGGCCGCCGCCGTGCCGGGAGCCACCACCAAGGACCTCGACGACATCGCCCGCAAGGTCCTCGCCGAGCACGGCGCCACCTCGAACTTCCTGGGCTACGGCGGCTTCCCCGCCACCATCTGCACTTCGGTGAACGAGGTCGTGGTCCACGGCATCCCGCGCTCCGACGTCGTCCTCAAGGACGGCGACATCATCTCGGTGGACGCCGGAGCCGTGGTCGACGGCTGGCACGGCGATGCCGCGTACACCGCCTTCGTCGGCAGCGGTCACCCCGCGGAGCTGGTCGAGCTGTCCCGGGTGACCGAGGAGTCCATGTGGGCCGGGCTCGCCGCCGTGAAGAACGGCAACCGGCTGGTGGACGTCTCCCGCGCCATCGAGACCTACATCCGCCGCCAGCCCAAGCCGGGCGGCGGCAAGTACGGGATCATCGAGGAGTACGGCGGGCACGGCATCGGGACCGAGATGCACATGGAGCCCCACCTGCTGAACTACGTGGAGCGACGGCGCGGGCGCGGACCCCGCCTGGTCCCCGGCTTCTGCCTCGCCATCGAGCCCATGGTCAGCCTCGGCACCCCCCGTACCCAGGTGCTCGACGACGACTGGACGGTGATCACGACCGACGGCACCTGGTCCTCGCACTGGGAGCACACCATCGCCCTCACCGAGGAGGGCCCGCTCGTGCTCACCGCCCCGGACGGCGGCAAGGCCAGGCTCGCCGAGTACGGGATCACCACCGCCCCGGATCCGTCCGCGGCGTCCTGAGGCTCGGCGATCAGGTCCGGCGGTGAGGTCGGCTGGGGTCTTCAGGAATAAAGTTCACCGTCACTGGGAATCCATGCGAGTACGCTGCTCCGGGCAGCGGCGATTCGTCTTTCCGGGTGCACTGACGTAGACTGACTCGTCGGCTCTCGTGCACCCGCCAATCAGCATGCGCTCCACCGGTGGTCCACCGCGCCTCCGTGCGGCCCTGGACCCCTGTGACGCCTGTACCAGTGGGGTCACAGGGAGTCGACTCAGGTAGTCGATTCGAAGGGCGAAGCGTGGCCAAGAAGCAAGGTGCCATCGAGATCGAGGGCACTGTCGTCGAGTCTCTTCCGAACGCGATGTTCAAGGTCGAGCTCCAGAACGGCCACCAGGTCCTGGCACACATCAGCGGCAAGATGCGCATGCACTACATCCGCATCCTCCCTGACGACCGGGTCGTGGTGGAGCTTTCTCCGTACGACCTCACCCGTGGCCGAATCGTCTACCGCTACAAGTAGATCTTGCTGAGGCCCCGCTCCCGTGGGGTTCCAGCACTGACCCGGAGAACTTCGATCCCATGAAGGTCAAGCCGAGCGTCAAGAAGATCTGCGACAAGTGCAGGGTGATCCGCCGTCACGGCCGGGTCATGGTCATCTGCGACAACCCGCGCCACAAGCAGCGCCAGGGCTGAGCAGGACCGCATCTCTGCACCCGCAGACTTCGCGCGACGCAAGCACGACACGTACATACGCAGGTCCCGGATCCCGTGCACCTCACCAGAGGCCGCAGGAATCCGACACCCCCGGTCGGAGGCCGGGGACCCAGCCGTACCGCATTTTCCCGCAAGGGGAGCCGGCGGCTGGGAGCCGGTCCTGTGGAAGACCTCCGACGATCAACTGGAGCCATTGAATGGCACGCGTTTCCGGTGTCGACATCCCGCGCGACAAGCGCGTGGAGGTCGCCCTCACCTACGTGTTCGGCATTGGCCGGACCCTGTCCCAGCAGACGCTGGCGGCCACGGGCGTGAGCCCCGACACCCGCGTCCGTGACCTGTCCGAAGAGGAACTGGTCCAGATCCGCGAGTACGTGGACGCCAACCTCAAGACCGAGGGTGACCTCCGCCGCGAGGTCGCGGCCGACATCCGCCGCAAGGTGGAGATCGGGTGCTACCAGGGCCTGCGGCACCGCCGTGGCTTGCCCGTACACGGCCAGCGCACCAGCACGAACGCCCGCACCCGCAAGGGCCCGCGTCGCGCCATCGCCGGCAAGAAGAAGCCGGGCAAGAAGTAGTCCTCAGCGGTCGATCGACAGCTGACGCTGCAGGACCGACCACCTCCACGGGAGAAATACATGCCTCCGAAGGGCCGTCAGGGCGCTGCCAAGAAGGTGCGCCGCAAGGAAAAGAAGAACGTCGCTCACGGGCACGCCCACATCAAGAGCACGTTCAACAACACCATCGTCTCGATCACCGACCCCACGGGCAACGTGATCTCCTGGGCCTCCGCCGGCCACGTCGGCTTCAAGGGCTCGCGCAAGTCGACCCCGTTCGCCGCGCAGATGGCCGCCGAGTCGGCCGCGCGCCGCGCGCAGGAGCACGGCATGCGCAAGGTGGACGTCTTCGTCAAGGGCCCGGGTTCGGGCCGTGAGACCGCCATCCGCTCGCTCCAGGCGACCGGCCTCGAGGTGGGCTCCATCCAGGACGTGACGCCCACGCCGCACAACGGCTGCCGCCCGCCGAAGCGCCGCCGGGTCTGACGCGCGGGTGCCGGCATGGCTGCCCGGCTGGGGGTGAGGGGGTCGTCCCCCTCATGTCACAGCACGGCTGCCGCCCGCCGAAGCGCCGCCGGGTCCGACACCGTGCGACGGCCGGATTCCGGCCTTCGGCAGCGGGTCCCACCGCTGATGGTTACGGGTGGTACGGCACGGTTTCGCCGTACCACCCGTACCCTTGCAGTACACCGCGCGAGTGCGCGCGGTCCGTCGGGCGTCAAATAGCGGGCGTCCACGAACTGAAGGATCTGATCCACACATGCTGATCGCTCAGCGTCCCTCGTTGACCGAAGAGGTCGTCGACGAGTTCCGCTCCCGGTTCGTCATCGAGCCGCTGGAGCCGGGCTTCGGCTACACGCTCGGCAACTCCATGCGCCGTACGCTCCTCTCCTCGATCCCGGGTGCGGCGATCACGTCCATCCGCATCGACGGCGTCCTGCACGAGTTCACCACCGTGCCGGGCGTCAAGGAGGACGTGACCGACCTCATCCTCAACATCAAGCAGCTCGTCGTCTCCAGCGAGCACGACGAGCCCGTGGTGATGTACCTGCGCAAGCAGGGCCCGGGCCTGGTGACCGCGGCCGACATCGCGCCGCCCGCGGGCGTCGAGGTGCACAACCCGGACCTCGTCCTCGCCACGCTGAACGGCAAGGGCAAGCTGGAGATGGAGCTGACCGTCGAGCGCGGCCGCGGCTACGTCTCCGCCGTGCAGAACAAGCAGGTCGGCCAGGAGATCGGCCGGATCCCGGTCGACTCGATCTACTCGCCGGTGCTCAAGGTCACGTACAAGGTCGAGGCGACCCGTGTCGAGCAGCGCACCGACTTCGACAAGCTGATCGTCGACGTCGAGACCAAGCAGGCCATGCGGCCGCGCGACGCCATGGCGTCCGCGGGCAAGACCCTGGTGGAGCTCTTCGGCCTCGCCCGTGAGCTCAACATCGACCAGGAGGGCATCGACATGGGTCCGTCGCCGACGGACGCCGCCCTCGCCGCGGACCTGGCGCTGCCGATCGAGGAGCTGGAGCTGACGGTCCGGTCCTACAACTGCCTCAAGCGTGAGGGCATCCACTCCGTGGGTGAGCTGGTCGCGCGCTCCG
The DNA here is from genome assembly GCF_018327685.1 of Streptomyces sp. TS71-3. Classification (NCBI taxonomy): domain Bacteria; kingdom Bacillati; phylum Actinomycetota; class Actinomycetes; order Kitasatosporales; family Streptomycetaceae; genus Streptomyces; species Streptomyces sp. TS71-3. The sequence continues at coordinate 635,709 of NZ_BNEL01000001.1, forward strand.
AGGCGGACCTGCTGGACATCCGCAACTTCGGTGCCAAGTCGATCGACGAGGTCAAGGCGAAGCTCGCGGGTATGGGCCTGGCGCTCAAGGACAGCCCGCCCGGATTCGACCCGACCGCCGCGGCGGACGCGTTCGGTGCGGACGACGACGCGGATGCGGGTTTCGTCGAGACCGAGCAGTACTAGGCGCTCCGCGCCTGCGCTCCTTCGGGTGCGCAACGATGTATCTCGGCTGCGGGTCGGCTGCGGCCGGTCGCGCAGTTCCCCGCGCCCCCCTTAGGGGGCGCGAGGTCTCCGGGTCCTTCGGGGCCCGGATCTCCGACGGGCGACCGCCCGCTCGGATACTGACTCCGGTACCTGATACGGCCGGGGCAGACACCTAGGAGAATCACCATGCCGAAGCCCACCAAGGGTGCCCGTCTGGGCGGCAGCGCCGCGCACGAGCGGCTGCTCCTGGCGAACCTGGCCAGGTCGCTGTTCGAGCACGGCAGGATCACCACGACCCAGGCGAAGGCCCGCCGCCTGCGGCCGTACGCCGAGCGTCTGATCACCAAGGCGAAGAAGGGCGACCTTCACAACCGCCGCCAGGTGCTTCAGGTGATCACCGACAAGGGCGTGGTCCACACGCTCTTCACGGAGATCGGTCCCCGCTACGAGAACCGCCCGGGTGGCTACACCCGGATCACCAAGATCGGTAACCGTCGGGGCGACAACGCCCCCATGGCGGTCATCGAGCTGGTGGAGGCGCTGACGGTGGCGCAGCAGGCCACCGGCGAGGCCGAGGCGGCCACCCAGCGTGCCGTCAAGGAAGACGCCCTGAAGAAGGCCGAGACGCCCGCCGAGGCCGAGGCCGAGGCCCCGGCCGAGGGCGGCTCCTCCGAGGGCGCGGCCTCGTCGGAGGACTGAGGCGATCGGTTGCCTGGCCGTGTGAGCGGGTCTGCCCCTCGGGGCGGGCCCGCTTTCACATGTGCCGGAGGGTGCGAGCGGCGGTGCGAAGGGTGATCGGGTGAGTGACGAGGTAGTGGCCGAAGGTACCGAGGACGCGGGCGAGTACACGGGCGAGGACACGGTCAGGGTCCGCCTGGACCTGTCCTACGACGGGGCGGGGTTCCACGGCTGGGCCCGGCAGGGGGAGCGGCGGACCGTTCAGTGGGAGGTCGAGGAGGCGCTCAGGATCGTGCTGAGGGTCGCCCGGGGCCCCGAGCTGACCGTGGCCGGCCGCACCGACGCCGGGGTGCACGCGCGCGGCCAGGTGGCCCATGCGGACCTGCCCGCGCCGCTGTGGGCGGAGCACCGCGAGAAGCTGCTCAAGCGGCTCGCTGGGCGGCTGCCGAAGGACGTGCGGGTCTGGGCGGTCAGCGAGGCCCCGGCGGGCTTCAACGCGCGGTTCTCGGCGCTCTGGCGCCGCTACGCCTACCGCGTCACCGACCACCCCGGCGGCGTTGACCCGCTGCTGCGCGGCCACGTCCTCTGGCACGACTGGCCGCTCGACCTGGACGCCATGAGCGAGGCGGCCCGGCTGCTGCTCGGGGAGCACGACTTCGCCGCCTACTGCAAGCGGCGCGAGGGCGCCACCACCATCCGGACCCTCCAGCACCTCTCGCTGGAGCGCGGCGCGGACGGGGTGATCACGGCGACGGTGCGCGCGGACGCGTTCTGCCACAACATGGTGCGCTCGCTGATCGGCGCGCTGCTGTTCGTCGGGGACGGGCACCGGCCTCCCGACTGGCCGCGGCAGGTGCTGGCGGCCGGGGTCCGCGACTCCGCGGTGCACGTGGTGCGGCCGCACGGGCTCACCCTGGAAGAGGTCGGCTACCCGCCCGACGAGCTGATCGCGGCCCGTAACCGCGAGAGCCGGCAGCGGCGCACGGCGCCCGGCGTGGCGGCGGCCCGGGGCTGAGGGGGACCCGCCGCCCCTCTGGGCTGCCTGTGCCGCGCCCCCGGGTCGCTAGCGGCCGTTCGCCGCGGCGGAGGCCTGCATCTGGCCGCGGTGGATGATCTGGCGGAACGTGTACTCGGCCAGGTCGTCGCCGGCCGTGAAGACCCCGGTGTCCTTCTGGGTGACGTTGTCGCCGCTCGTGAAGCCCGCGACGGTGAAGTACGCGTAGCGGCCGTACGAGTTCGAGGTGGAGCGGCAGACCGCCGTGGTGCAGAAGGCGGACACGCCGGATCCGGAGAGCGACACGACGTTGCCCTTGTCGGTCTGCTGCGCCGCCTTCGCGGCCTGCGCCTGACCGTCGAAGACCGCGACGCCGACGGTGACCGCCACGCCGCCCTTGGCGGTGTAGGTGACGCGCATGAGGCGGGTGCAGTGGTTCCCGGTGAGGGCGGGGCCGAGGTCGCCGTGGGCCGCGGACGCGCAGCTCTTGGTGTCGCGCGTCGGACCCTTCGCGTACTCGTGGTCACCCATGGTGACCTTCGCCAGCGGGAAGAGGCTTCCGGGGCTCAGCGGGGCCTTGTCCTTCGCGGCGCTGGAGACGTAGTCCTTCGGGTTCGGCGGGGGCGGGGGAGTGGTGGCTTCGAAGGAGGGACCCGGCTGCGTGGGCTCGCTGGGTATGTCGGCGGTGGCCGGCAGGTGGTCGGAGGGCTTGTCGGACTCGCTGGAACCGTTCGCGCTGACCACCGCGATGGCCACGGCCGCCCCTATGACGACGGTGGCCAGCGCGCCGCCGCCGATCATGAGCCACCTGCGGCGCTTGGTGCGGGACTGCGAGGCCTCGGCGAGTGCGTTCCAGTCCGGGGTCTGCGACCCCGAGCCCCACTCCGGGGTGTGCGACTGCTGGGGGCCGGGGTTCCACCCCTGCTGCTGGTCGTTCGAGCCCCACTCGGGCGGCTCCGAACCCGATCCCCCGGGCCCCCACTGGGGTCCCCCCTGCCCAAAACTCATGGGCCGCATCTTAGAGGGGGATGGGGCGCTGCGCTCCGTGCAGGAGGGCCCTACGGGCCCGGTGTTGCGAGGGTGTGATGTTGCCCTCGTCCTCGGGGTGCGGCGCCGCTCGCCGAGGCGGGAGGGTCCGCCCTCCGGGCTGGTCCTCAATCGCCGGACGGGCTTGTTTTGGGTGCGGCTGTGTGTTCGCCTGCGGGTCGTTTCGGGTGGGTTCGCCCTCCGGGCTGGTCCTCAGTCGCCGGACGGGCTTGTTTTGGGTGCGGCTGTGTGTTCGCCTGCGGGTCGTTTCGGGTGGGTTCGCCCTCCGGGCTGGTCCTCAGTCGCCGGACGGGCTTGTTTGGGGTGTGTGTGGGTGCTCGGCCGCGGGTCGTGCGGGGTGGGTTCGCCCTCCGGGCTCGTCCGCAATCGCCGGACGGGCTTCGTTTGGCGCCGTCGCCGTCCGGTGCGGGCAAGCCGGCCAGGGGCGCGGGGAACTGCTGGGGGCCCCTCCCACGCCCTTCAGGCAGTGGGGGACAGCCACAGTGGACCTGTAGATCGCCACAGGTCTGAGGAGGTACCCCCTGTCGCCCCGGGCCACCGGTCTGACGGGACCGACATGCCTGATGGACCCGGTAGGGTCGGGCCCGCCGAGGGGCCGGACGGAAGTGTCACACCGAAGCCCGGGGTGCCCCGCACATCGGCTCACCCGGCCGTCAGGCCGGCGTCGTTTTGACCCGTGTGGCCCCGCACCGGTATTCTGCCAGTTCGTTATGTGTATTGGCTTTCTCAAACTCACGTGAGGGGCCCTTACACCGGTCCACCGGGCCGATGACCAGCGGCCAGCATGTGGTTTGCGTCGACCGACGTGCGGCCAGGGCTGTCGTGATCGTCCGTGGTGGCCTTGTCAGGACCCGTCCCCAGCCCCATCCGGGGCCGGGACACCCCATCACTGAAGAAGCGAAGGCTACGAACCGTGCGTACGTACAGCCCCAAGCCCGGCGATGTGACGCGCCAGTGGCATGTCATCGATGCCCAGGACGTCGTTCTGGGCCGCCTGGCCACCACCGCCGCCAGCCTCCTGCGGGGCAAGCACAAGCCGATCTACGCGCCCCATGTCGACACCGGTGACTTCGTCATCATCATCAACGCCGACAAGGTGCACCTCTCCGGCAACAAGCGGACCCAGAAGATGGCGTACCGCCACTCGGGATACCCGGGTGGTCTGCGCGCCGTCCGCTACGAGGACCTGCTCACGAACAACCCGGAGAAGGCCGTCGAGAAGGCCGTCAAGGGCATGCTCCCCAAGAACACCCTGGGCCGCCAGATGCTCTCCAAGCTGAAGGTCTACGCAGGTGACCAGCACCCGCACGGCGCCCAGCAGCCGGTGCCGTACGAGATCACCCAGGTCGCGCAGTAAGTCCGGCCACCCCCTTAAGACGAAGAGAATCTGAGGAGCATCGTGGCCGAGACCACTGCTGAGCAGCCGCTCGAAGAGACCGAGACCGACGTCGAGTCCTACACGACCGAGTCGGAGACCCCCGTCGAGGGTGAGTACACCAGCGAGTCCCTCGCGTCCCGCTTCGGCGAGCCCCAGCCCGCCGCGGGCCTGGGCCGCCGCAAGAACGCCATCGCGCGCGTCCGGATCGTCCCGGGCTCCGGCCGGTGGAAGATCAATGGCCGCACCCTTGAGGACTACTTCCCCAACAAGGTGCACCAGCAGGAAGTGAACGAGCCGTTCAAGGTCCTTGAGCTGGACGGCCGCTACGACGTCATCGCCCGGATCGCCGGCGGCGGCGTCTCCGGCCAGGCCGGCGCCCTGCGCCTCGGCGTGGCCCGCGCGCTCAACGAGGCCGACGTGGACAACAACCGCGGCGCCCTCAAGAAGGCCGGATTCCTGCGCCGCGACGACCGCGCCGTGGAGCGGAAGAAGGCCGGTCTGAAGAAGGCCCGCAAGGCCCCGCAGTACAGCAAGCGCTGACCCCGGTCGCCCGCGCGGCCTGACCTCGTGTCAGGGTGCGCGGGCGCCTTCGCGTGCGGTGCGCAAGGCGTGCCGCACGCGCGTGCGTACGGTCCCCGTGGCTTGTCCCGGGGGCCTACGACAGCCCCTCGCGCTCCGGGCGCCACGGGGGCTACCACAGGCCCCGGAGGCACGTTCCGTGCCACCGGGGCGTTCGTGTATCCGCGGCCTCCGGCGTATAAGGGCATAAGATTTTCAGAGGCTTCCTGAGCTGATCATGCCGTGAGCTGATCATGTCCGGAGCTTCTGCGACCGCTTCGGTCTCTTCGGGGGCTGGGATACGACCCGGGCCCCTTACGGCACCGGAGGAGAAAGTTCGGAGGACACCAGTGGGACGACTCTTCGGTACGGACGGTGTGCGCGGCAGGGCCAACGCGGATCTGACGGCGGAGCTGGCGCTCGGCCTCTCCGTGGCGGCCGCCCATGTGCTGGGGGAGGCCGGCTCCTTCGAGGGCCACCGTCCCGTGGCCGTGGTCGGGCGGGACACACGGGCCTCCGGAGAGTTCCTGGAGGCGGCCGTGGTGGCCGGCCTCGCCAGCGCCGGCGTGGACGTGCTGCGCGTCGGGGTGCTGCCCACCCCCGCGGTCGCCCACCTCACCGGCGCGCTCGGCGCCGACCTCGGCGTGATGCTCTCCGCCAGCCACAACGCCATGCCCGACAACGGCGTCAAGTTCTTCGCACGCGGCGGCCAGAAGCTCGCCGACGAGCTGGAGGACCGCATCGAGCGGGTCTACGAGGAGCACCGCACCGGCGCCCCCTGGGACCGCCCCACCGGCGCGGGCGTCGGCCGGGTCCGGGAGTACGCGGAGGGCTTCGACAAGTACGTGGAGCACCTCCTCGGGGTGCTGCCGAACCGGCTCGACGGCCTGAAGGTGGTGCTCGACGAGGCGCACGGCGCCGCGTCCCGGGTGTCGCCCATGACCTTCACCCGCGCGGGCGCCGAGGTCGTCACCATCGGCACCGACCCGAACGGCCTCAACATCAACGACGGCTGCGGCTCCACCCATCTGGACCTGCTCAAGGGCGCCGTCGTCGAGCACGGCGCCGACTTCGGCATCGCGCACGACGGCGACGCCGACCGCTGCCTCGCCGTGGACCACACCGGCGCTGAGGTGGACGGCGACCAGATCCTCGCCGTGCTGGCGCTCGCGATGCGCGAGCGGGGCGAGCTGCGCTCCGACACCGTCGTCGCCACCGTGATGTCCAACCTCGGCTTCAAGCTCGCCATGGAGCGCGAGGGGATCCACCTGGTGCAGACGGCCGTGGGCGACCGGTACGTGCTGGAGGAGATGAAGGAGCACGGCTACGCCCTCGGCGGCGAGCAGTCCGGGCACGTCATCGTCGTGGACCACGCCACCACCGGGGACGGCATCCTGACCGGGCTGCTGCTCGCGGCCCAGGTCGCCAGGACCGGCCGGCCGCTCGCCGACCTCGTCGCCGTGATGGAGCGGCTGCCGCAGGTCCTCGTCAACGTCCGCGACGTCGACAAGTCACGCGTGGCCACCTCCGTCGAGCTGGCCGCCGCCGTCGCCGACGCGGAGCGCGAGCTGGGCAGCACGGGCCGCGTCCTGCTGCGTCCGTCCGGCACCGAGCCGCTGGTCAGGGTGATGGTGGAGGCCGCCGACAGCTACCAGGCGCGGTCCGTCGCGGCGCATCTCGCGGATGCGGTGAAGTCGGCGCTCGGGTAACCTCCCGGCCCGGCCGGCCGCATGGTGCCGGCCGGTGCCGTCGGCCCGCCCCCGCGGCCGGTGCCGTCAGCCCGTCCCCGGGCGGGAGACCGGCGGCGTGGTGCGCCGCCGGGCCCAGAAGTACCGCTGGGCCAGCAGGGTGAGCGTGCCCGCCACCACGATCCCGAGCATGTTCAGCAGCAGTTGACTGGCGGAGCCCCAGGTCTGGCCGCCGTCGCCGTAGCTGAGCGCCACCGCGGCGTTGGCCGCGGCCGGCACCGTGGTCACCGAGATGGCGACGCCGATCAGCGCACCGGACTTGGTCGAGGTGAGCGAGAGGGTGCCGGCGGCGCCGGCGAGCACGGCCACCACGAACGAGAACCAGTCCGGCGCGAACACGAAGGAGGTGTTGGGCCGCGGTCCTTCGAGCTGCGCACGGGTGAAGAGCCCTACGCCGTTCATGAACAGGCTGAAGACGACCGTCACCGCCATGGCCGCGGCGAACCCGCCGATCAGCGCGATCAGTGACCGCAGCACCAACTGCGGCGTCCGGCGCACCAGTGCCGTGCAGAATCCGGCGAGCGGGCCGAACTCCGGGCCCACCGCCATGGCTCCCACGATGAGGATGGCGTTGTCGAGCACCACGCCGCAGGCGGCGATCATCGTCGCGATGGTCAGGAGGGCCACGTAGGTGACGGAGAGCGTGGACTCCTCCTGGGTGGCTTCCGTCATCTGGTCCCACAGCACCGCGTCCGCGCCCTCGCCGGGCGCCTCCTCCTCCGCGCGGTCCGCCCGTTTCGAGAGGGTGAGGTCGGTCTGCTCCACGGCGATGGAGCCGTCCTCGCCGATGCCGAGGGCCTGGAGCCGGCCGATCAGCTCGTCGCCGGCCTCCCGCGCCACGTCGCACAGGACGACATCCCCCCTGGGGATGCGGGCGGCGCCCGTCAGGACGGCGAGGTGGGCGGTCCCGACGGTCTCCTCGACGGCCCTGACCACGTCCTCGGTGCGGTCGGGCGGTGTGATCATGCGCAGATGCAGCATGGGCGCAGAGTAGCGGCCGTCCTGGCCCGTGCCGGGGCTGGGCCCAGCCCCGGCACGGGCCCGCTCAGAGCTTGCGCAGGCTCAGGCGCTGGGCTTTGTGGTCGGGGCCCTTCCTGAGGATCAGGGTGGCGCGGCCCCGGGTCGGGGCGATGTTCTCCAGGAGGTTGGGGCGGTTGATGGTGCGCCAGGTGGTGCGGGCGTAGTCCATCGCCTCCTCCTCGCCGACGCGGGTGTACTTCCGGAAGTACGACGACGGGTCCTGGAAGGCGGTCTGCCGCAGCTTCCGGAACCGCTGGAGGTACCAGTGCTCGATGTCCTCCGTGCGCGCGTCGACGTACACGCTGAAGTCGAAGTAGTCCGCGAGCGCCACCCGCGTGCGGCCGTCCTCGCCCGGCAAGGCCGGTTGGAGGACGTTCAGGCCCTCCACGATCAGTATGTCCGGGCGCCGGACGGTGAGCAGCTCGTCCGGCACGATGTCGTAGATGAGGTGCGAGTAGACGGGCGCGGTCACCTCGTCCTTGCCCGCCTTGATGTCCGCCACGAACCGGGTCAGCGCCCTGCGGTCGTATGACTCGGGGAAACCTTTCCTCGACATCAGGCCGCGGGCCGTGAGCTCCTTCATGGGCAGCAGGAAGCCGTCGGTGGTGACCAGCTCGACCCGCGGGTGCTCGGGCCAGCGCGCCAGCAGGGCCTGGAGCAGGCGCGCGACGGTGGACTTTCCGACGGCCACGGAGCCCGCGACCCCGATCACGAAGGGCGTGCCGGACTGGGAGCCGCGGGCGCCGAGGAAGGTGTTGAGCGCGCCGCGCAGGCCGTGGGTGGCGCCGACGTAGAGGTTGAGCAGCCGGGAGAGCGGCAGGTAGACGTCGCGCACCTCGTCGAGGTCGATGACGTCGCCGAGGCCCCGCAGCTTCTCCACTTCCGTGGCGGTGAGGGGGAGCGGGGTCTTGTCGCGCAGGGCGCTCCACTCGGTGCGGGTGAGGTCGACGTACGGGGTTGCCTCCGGGCGGGGGCGGTGGGGGGTTCGGGGGGCCGGGTGGAGCGGAGCGGTCACAGTTCATTGTGACTCGTGCACGTCACACTCTGCTTTTCGGGTGGGCCCGGGGGCGGCGGGTGGCCCGGTGCGGGTGCGCTGTTGGTGGGCCGGGGGTCCGGGGTCCGGGGGTTTTGCGGCTCCGCCGCGTGCGCATGCGCCTGCGGAGGGCCATCGGGGCGAGTGTGTTGCGGGTTCGTTGTTGGCTGCAGGTTGGTGAGGGTGTTTGCGCAGTTCCCCGCGCCCCTTATGGGGTGGTGTCTGTTGCGGGTTCGTTCCTGGCTGCCGGCTGGTGGGGGTGTTGCGCAGTTCCCCGCGCCCCTTATAGGGCACCGCACCTTGCGGTTTTGGTGTCGGGTGTCGGTTGGGTGTGGTTGATCGCGCAGTTCCCCGCGCCCCTTATCGGGCGGTGTCTGTTGCGGGTTCGTCTTCGGCCGGCGGCTGGTGCGGGGTGTTCGCGCCCGCGCGGCGGAGCCGCAGATCGAATCCAGCCCCGCGCTCCTTATAGGGCGCCGGGCGGCGGAGCCGTAGATCGGAACCAGCCACCTGCCCCTTCCTCCGTTTCCTCCGTGCCGCCAACCGGAGGGTGGTCGGAAGGTGGGGCCGGGGGGACGGCCTTAGGCTGCCGGTATGTGTGGAATTGTGGGATATGTGGGTGGTCAGTCGGCCCTGGACGTGGTGGTGGCGGGGCTGAAGCGGTTGGAGTACCGGGGGTACGACTCGGCGGGAGTGGCCGTTCTCGCGGACGGGGGGCTGGCCACCGCGAAGCGGGCCGGGAAGCTCGTCAACCTGGAGAAGGTGCTCAAGGACCGGCCGCTGCCGTCCGGTACCACCGGCCTCGGGCACACCCGCTGGGCCACTCACGGCGCACCCAACGACACCAACGCCCACCCGCACCTGGACGACGCGGGCCGGGTCGCCGTCGTGCACAACGGCATCATCGAGAACTTCGCCGAACTCCGCGCCGAACTCGCCGGGCGCGGCCACGAGCTGCGCTCCGACACCGACAGCGAGGCGGTGGCGCATCTGCTCGCCGAGGAGTTCTCCTCCTGCGGCGACCTCGGCGAGGCGATGCGGCTGGTGTGCCGGCGGCTCGACGGGGCGTTCACCCTGGTGGCGGTGCACGCCGACGCCCCGGGGGTGGTGGTGGGCGCGCGCCGCAACTCCCCGCTGGTGGTGGGCGTCGGCGAGGGCGAGGCCTTCCTCGCCTCGGACGTGTCCGCCTTCATCGCCCACACCCGCTCCGCCCTGGAACTGGGCCAGGACCAGGTCGTGGAGGTCCGCAAAGACTCGGTCGCGGTCACCGGCTTCGACGGACGGCCCGCAGAGGGCCGCGCCTACCACGTGGACTGGGACGTGTCCGCGGCGGAGAAGGGCGGCCACGCCTCCTTCATGCTCAAGGAGATCGCGGAGCAGCCCAAGGCGGTCGCCGACACCCTGCTCGGCAGGATCGACGCGCGAGGCTCGCTGGTCCTGGACGAGCTGCGGATCCCCGCCTCGGAGCTGCGCGAGGTCAACAAGATCGTCATCGTGGCGTGCGGCACCGCGTTCCACGCCGGCCTCATCGCCAAGTACGCCATCGAGCACTGGACCCGGATCCCCTGCGAGGTGGAGCTGGCCAGCGAGTTCCGCTACCGGGACCCGATCCTCGGGGCCCGTACGCTCACCGTCGCCATCTCGCAGTCCGGCGAGACCATGGACACCCTCATGGCCGTGCGGCACGCCCGCGAGCAGGGCTCCCGGGTGCTGGCGATCTGCAACACCAACGGTTCCACCATCCCCCGCGAGTCCGACGCCGTGCTCTACACGTACGCGGGGCCCGAGATCGCGGTGGCCTCCACGAAGGCTTTCCTGACGCAGCTCGTGGCCTGCTACCTGGTCGCCCTCTACCTGGGCCAGGTGCGCGGCACCCAGTGGGGCGAGGAGGTGCGGGCCGTCATCCGGGACCTGGCCGGGATCGCGGGCGCGGTCGAACGGGTGCTCGGCACCATGGAGCCGGTGCGTGCCCTGGCCCGTACCCTCGCGGACAAGCGGACGGTGCTCTTCCTGGGCCGGCACGTCGGCCACCCGGTCGCCCTGGAGGGCGCGCTCAAGCTGAAGGAGCTGGCGTACATGCACGCGGAGGGCTTCGCCGCGGGCGAGCTGAAGCACGGGCCGATCGCGCTGATCGAGGACGACATGCCGGTGGTGGTCGTGGTGCCCTCGCGCGACGGGCGGTCGCTGCTGCACGACAAGGTGGTCTCCAACATCCAGGAGATCAGGGCCCGCGGCGCGCGCACCATCGTCATCGCCGACGAGGACGACGAGGCCGTCGTGCCCTACGCCGACCACCTCATCCGGGTGCCCGCCACCCCGACGCTGCTCCAGCCGCTCGTCGCGGCCGTACCGTTGCAGGTGTTCGCGTGCGAGCTGGCGACCGTGCGCGGCAACGAGGTGGACCAGCCGCGTAATCTCGCCAAGTCCGTGACGGTGGAGTGAGTGCCGGCGGAGTGAGCGTCGGTGGTGCGGCTGCCGGTGGCGTAACGGCCGGCGGTGCGCGTGCCGGCGGAGTGAGCGCGGGCGGGTCCGGGCGCGGCCGGTGCGAGCCTGGTGGTCATGGCGCGGCGGGTACGGCGTGGTGCCAGGGCACGGCGGGTACGGCGTGGCGGGCCCGCCCGGGGAAAGGCGCCCGGTGAGGGGGCCGGGGAGTGAGGGTGTCGTGATCATCGGGGTGGGGATCGACGTGGCGGAGATCGACCGCTTCCGCGCGTCGCTGGAGCGCACGCCGGGGCTGGCCGACCGGCTCTTCGTGGCCGAGGAGCTGCTGCTGCCCTCAGGCGAGCGGCGCGGCATCGCGTCCCTGGCCGCCCGGTTCGCCGCGAAGGAGGCCCTCGCGAAGTCGCTCGGGGCGCCCCGGGGCCTCAGGTGGACCGACGCCGAGGTCTGGACGGAGGACACGGGCCGGCCCCGGCTGCGGGTGCGCGGCACCGTCGCGGCCTGCGCCGCCCGGCTCGGCGTCCGCTCCTGGCACGTCTCGCTCAGCCATGACGCGGGGGTGGCGTCGGCGGTGGTGATCGCGGAGGGGTAGGCCGCGCGGTGCGGCCCGGCTGCCCCGGCCCGTCCGTGCCGCTCCCACGCGAGTACGGTCACCTTCCACGGCCGTACGGTGCCGCGCGGGGCGGCCGACCGCGGGGGCGCCGGATCGGCACCCGACTCCGAGGGGGACTCCGTGATCGTAGTGACCGGTGCAACGGGCAACATCGGGCGCAGCCTGGTCGACCAGCTCCTCGCCGAGGGCGCCCCCGTGCGCGCCCTGACGCGCGACCCCGCCGCGGCGGGCCTGGCGGACGCGGCCGAGACCGTCCGGGCCGACCTTCTCGACCCGTCGGCGCTCGGTTCCGTCTTCGGCGGGGCGACGGCGGTCTACCTGAACCTCGCCGCCGGCGGCATGGGCGGCATCGAGGAGATCGTCGGCGCCGTCGTGAGGTCGGGCGCCCGGCGCATCGTCCTGAACTCCTCCTACTCCGTCACCATCAAGGGTGCCGAGGACACCATGATCCCCCGGATCCACGCCGAGGCGGAGCGCGCGGTGCGCGACTCGGGCCTGGAGTGGACGTTCGTCCGCGGCGGTTACTACGCCACGAACACGCTGCGCTGGGCCGCGGCCATCAAGGCGGACGGCGTGGTGCGCGGCGCGTACGCGGAGGCGGTGATGGCTCCGGTGCACGAGGCCGACCTGGCGGCCGTGACCGCCCGCGCCCTGCTGGACGACGCGCACGTCGGCACGGCACCCGTCCTGACGGGGCCCGCCGGGCTGACCCAGGCCGAGCAGGTCGCCGTGATCGGCAGGGTCGCCGGTGTTGCGGCACGCTATGAGGAGATCTCGCCGGAGGAGGCGGTCGAGGCGATGGCGACCGCCCACTTCCCGGCCGAGGTCGCCCGGCAACTCGTCGACGGGATGGGCGAGCTGGTGGGGGCCGAGCCCGACATCACCGGCGAGGTCGAGCGGGTCGCCGGGCGTCCGGCGAAGACGTTCGAGGAGTGGGCGACGGAGCACGCGGCGGCGTTCCGCTGACGGCCGGTCGCGGCACGCGTGCCAATCGCGGAGAGCCCATGTCGCCGCCGGCTGGCACTCTGACAGCGTGATCCACATGCGTGTGGAAGATCAGAGCGATGATGAAAAGGTCGGTACTGCCGCCTCGCCGGGGCGGCGTTCAGTGCGGGCGTTGTGCATCTTGGCTGCCGTGGTGCTTGCTCTATCCGTGGCGCCGTTCATCTCAACACCCCAGTCGCCAGGCCTTCGTGATGGCTTTCCGGCAGGGGGGTATATGCATTGCTCCGACGACGGGAGGTGCCCGTCGCCAGCCACCGGTACACAGATAGCCAACGGCTTCACGGACTCAGTGGGTGTAGTGGGCACCCTGTCCACGAGCCTGTTTGCTCTTGTCGGCACGGCCATAGCAGTCAGGGGCGAACTGCGGCAAAGTCGCACCCAGACGCGAACGCGAGCAGCGCGAAGGACCCGCATCACGCGTCAGCCTCGCGCTCTGCTCAGGTGCTCACTCCACCGTCGGCGCCGGGGGGCCACGGATGTGGCCGGACATGCGGAACGCAGGCGTGGTCGAGCTAGGGGGCAAGGCGCAAATCCCAACCGCCGGCGCCGCTGACCAGAGTTGGCACGTAGCTCTCGGGCGTCGTCCAGGGCCGGGCTGCACAGGTACTGGAAGCAGATCGCGGGCCCGCCGCGGTCCCGTGCCAGCAGGGCCAGCGCCGCGGCGAGCCCGGCGCCCGCGCTGTCGCCGCCCACCGCGATCCTGTCGGGCCTGATGCCCAGCTCCGCGGCGTCCCGCGCCAGGGCCGACAGGCCCGCGTAGCAGTCCTCCAGCGCGGCGGGGTACGGGTGCTCCGGAGCCAGCCGGTAGTCCGGGGAGACCACGATGGCGCCGAGTTCGCGGGTCAGCCGCAGGTTCGTCTCGTGGTCGACGTCGGGGGAGCCGAGCACGAAGCCGCCGCCGTGCGGCGCGTAGAGCGCCGGCAGCGGCTCACCGCGGCTGCCCGCGGGCCGGTAGACGCGCAGGGGCACGTCGGGTGCGCCGTCGGAGCCCGGCGCCGTCAGCAGGGTCACCTCCACACCGGTGGCGTCGGACGCGGCGAACCGGGCCGCCACCTCCCGGGCCTGGGCGGCGCGGGCGGCGGCCAGGTCGGAGATGTCGACCTCGGCCATCATCGCCAGGGCCGCGGCCAGCTCGGGATCGTACGGGCGGCACATGTGCTCGACCTCCGGTCGGTGCCCGCCGGCCGGCGGGTTCCCGGCACGATGCCACGCCCGTGGAGCCGCGCCCATCCGACGTACGTCGGGACCTATCGCCCAGGTCCCCGACAGCCGTGCCGGAGGGCTGGGCAGGGCGGTGCCCGGCGCTGTATGCCGTACGGATCGCGCCCCTTGCCGTACGGGTGGCGCATCCCATGCCGTACGGGCCGCGCACCGTAGGCCGTACGGGTCGCACCGGTGGAGCGGAGGACGCACCCCTGATGAACAGACCGTTCGCGAAGAGCCCGTTCTCGAAGAGACCGTTCACGAAGAGACCGGCTGTGACAAGCGCGTTCACGAAGAGTCCGGTTGTGACAAGCCCGTTGGCGGAGAGTCCGGCTGTGAAGGGCCGGGTGGTGAAGAGGCGGACGTGGGCCGTCGGCCTCGTGGCGGCCGGGCTGCTCGCCGGCGCCCACTTCGCGGGCGGGGGCGCTGCCCCGGACCATGCCGCCGCCCCCGACCGCATCGCCCCGGAGCACGCCGCCGTGCCCGCGGCCGCGGCCGGCTCCGACGGCGGGCGGGTGCATACCTGGACGGCCATGCCGCAGCTCACCGAGCCCGCCAACATGCCCCCGGCGCCGTTCACGCAGGACGGCCGGGTGCTGGCCGACAGCACGTTGCGGCAGACGGTGCACGTGTCCGTGGGCGGGCCGCGCATCCGGCTGCGCATGTCGAACGCGTTCGGCGGCGCGCCGCTGCCGGTCACCTCGGTCTCCGTGGCCCTGCCGAGCGGCGGGCGGGCCGGGGTCGCCGCGATCCGGCCGGGCAGCGCGCACCCGGTCACCTTCCGCGGCCGGGCCGCCGTGACGGTGCCGACCGGCGCGGACATGGTCTCCGACCCGCTGGACTTCACGGTGCGCCCCGGCACGAACCTGACGGTCACGGTGTACCTGGCCGAGGGGCAGGCATCGAACGACATCACGTCCCACCCCGGCTCCCGCACCACGTCCTACATGCTGGCCGGCGACCACACCGACGACACCGACCTGCCGGGCGCGGCCACCGCGGACCACTGGTACTTCCTGAGCGGCGTCGAGGTCCTCTCGCGCACCGCCACCGGGGCGGCGGTGGTGCTCGGCGACTCGCTCTCCGACGGCCGCGGCTCCACCACCAACGCCAACGACCGCTGGCCCGACCAGCTGCTGGCCCGCCTCCAGGCGCACCGTCCCACCACCGGGACCGCCGTGCTCAACGAGGCCGCGGGCGGCAACCAGGTCCTGGCGGCCGGCCTCGGTCCCACCGCGCTCTCCCGCTTCGACCGGGACGTCTTGGCGCAGAGCGGTGTCACGTCGCTGATCGTCTTCGAGGGCGTCAACGACATCGGCACCGCACCGGCCACGGCCGAGGCGCAGCACACCGTCGCCCAGGACCTGATCACGGCCTACGACCAGATGATCCTGCGCGCGCACGCCCACGGCATCCACGTCTACGGCGCGACGCTCACCCCGTTCGGCGGCAACACCATGTACGACGATCCCGACGGCCTCCGCGAGGCGGGCCGGCAGGAGGTCAACCGGTGGATCCGCACCAGCGGCAGGTTCGACGCGGTCATCGACCTGGACCGCGCGGCCCGCGACCCGGAACGGCCCCGGGCTCTCGACCCCGCGTACGACGTCGGCGACCACCTGCACCTGAACCCGGCGGGGTACGGGGCGCTGGCGAAGGCGTTCCCGCTGGGCCTGTTCCACTGAGAGCCGACGGGGATGGCCGCTGACCACCCCCGTCCCCGTTATCTTTTTCGCGGTCCTGCAAGAGGGCCGCTGGCCTCCGGGCCCGGCATGACTGTGTCCCCCTGTCCGAGATGACGTGGGGGGTGGTGTTCACCGGGCCCGAGAGGTGCCGTCGGAGCCGCTGATGAGAGGTCCGGCCACCGTCCGGTCCGGCGCAACGCCGGACAGTTCACGGGCGGCAGGTCTGCATAACGTGGATGCGCGCGTACGACACCGAAGCCCAGGCCAGCCGCACCAAAGGAGCTGACAGCACGATGTTCGACACCGGCGACGTGGGCGTCTTCCTCGGCCTTGACGTCGGCAAGACCGCCCACCACGGCCACGGACTCACCCCAGCCGGCAAGAAGGTCTTCGACAAGCCCCTGCCCAACAGCGAACCGAAACTGCGAGCCGTCTTCGACAAGCTGGCCGCCAAATTCGGCACCGTCCTGCTGATCGTGGACCAGCCCGCCTCGATCGGCGCTCTGCCACTGACCGTGGCCCGGGACGCAGGCTGCAAGGTCGCCTACCTGCCCGGACTTGCGATGCGCAGGATCGCCGACCTCTACCCGGGCGAGGCCAAGACCGACGCCAAGGACGCCGCGGTCATCGCGGACGCCGCCCGCACCATGCCCCACACCCTGCGGTCCCTGGAACTGACCGATGAGATCACCGCCGAACTCACCGTGCTGGTCGGCTTCGACCAGGATCTTGCCACCGAGGCCACACGCACCAGCAACCGCATACGCGGCCTGCTCACACAGTTCCACCCCAGCCTCGAACGCGTCCTGGGCCCGCGGCTGGATCACCAAGCAGTCACCTGGCTGCTGGAGCGCTACGGATCCCCATCCGCCCTCAGGAAAGCCGGCCGCCGCAAACTCGTCGAAACCATCCGACCCAAAGCCCCGCGCATGGCCCAGCGGCTGATCGACGACGTCTTCGACGCACTCGACGAACAGACCGTCGTGGTCCCGGGGACCGGCACGCTCGACATCGTGATCCCCTCGCTGGCCCGCTCGCTCGCGGCTGTCCACGAACAGCGCCGCGCTCTTCAAGCGCAGATCGAGGCCCTGCTGGAGGAGCACCCTCTTTCCCAGGTCCTGATCTCGATGCCGGGGATCGCGGTCAGGACCGCTGCCACCCTGCTGGTCACCGTCGGCGACGGCACCAGCTTCCCCACCGCCGCCCATCTCGCCTCCTACGCCGGCCTGGCCCCGACCACCAAGTCGTCGGGCACATCGATCCACGGCGAACACGCGCCACGAGGCGGAAACCGCCAGCTCAAACGGGCGATGTTCCTGTCCGCTTTCGCCGCCTTGCACGATCCCGTCTCCCGCACCTACTACGACCGCTGCCGAGCCAGGGGAAAGACTCATACCCAGGCTCTCCTCCGCCTGGCCCGCCAGCGCATCAGCGTGCTCTTCGCGATGCTCCGCGACGGCACCTTCTACGAACACCGAACCCCACGCCCCGCTTGACCAAGGACATAGAGGCACCCCCCCTCGGCCGCAACTCGCGTCACCCGCCCCCGCTCCCCGGCGCGCGGCGTGCGGGAGACTCGTGCCATGCGGAGTGCGTACAGCGTGGAAACGGTGAGGGCGGCCGAGCGGGAGCTCATGGCACGGCTGCCGGAGGGTGCCCTGATGCAGCGGGCCGCGAGCGGGCTCGCGGCCGTCTGCGCCGAACTGCTCGGACGGGTCTACGGGTCCCGGGTCGTCCTGCTGGTCGGCAGCGGCGACAACGGAGGTGACGCCCTGTATGCGGGCGCCCGGCTCGCGCGCCGTGGCGCGGGCGTCACCGCGCTGCTGCTCGCGCCGGACCGGGCGCATCCGGGCGGACTCGCGGCCCTGCGCGCCGCGGGCGGCAGCGCACGGAACGCCCCGTCGGGCGATCGCTCGACGGACGGGGCGGCCGGCGGCGCCGAGGAGCTGATCCGCCGGGCCGACGTGGTCGTGGACGGCATCGTCGGCATCGGAGGCACCGGGGGCCTGCGGCCCGCCGCCGTGCCGCTCGCCGTGCTGGCCCGTGCATCGGGCGCCGTCGTCGTCGCCGTCGACCTGCCCAGCGGCATCGAGGCGGACAGCGGCGAGGTGCGGGGCGAGGCGGTGCACGCCGATGTGACGGTCACCTTCGGCACCCACAAGCCCGGCCTGCTCGTCGACCCCGCGCGCGAGTACGCGGGCGCCACCCGCCTGATCGACATCGGCCTCGGCCCCCACCTGCCGCCCACCGCCGACCTGGAGGCCCTCCAGCACGCGGACGTGGCCGCGCTGTTGCCGCGCCCCGTGGCGGAGAGCGACAAGTACCGGCGCGGCGTGGTGGGCATCGTCGCGGGTTCCGCCCGCTACCCGGGGGCGGCGGTGCTCGCCGTCTCCGGCGCGCTGCACGGCGGTGCGGGTGCGGTGCGGTACGTGGGTCCGGCGGCGGATGCGGTGATCGCGCGGTTCCCGGAGACGCTGGTGTCGGCGGGGCCGCCCTCGAAGGCCGGGCGGGTGCAGGCGTGGGTGGTCGGCCCCGGCGTCGGCGACGACGCCGCGGCGGTGGACGAGGTGCTGGCCGCCGACGTGCCGGTGCTCGTGGACGCGGACGGGCTGCGGCTCGCGGACCGCGAGGCGGTACGGCGGCGCACGGCACCGACCGTGCTGACACCGCACGCCGGCGAGGCGGCGGCGCTGCTCGGCTCCACCCGGGAGGAGGTCGAGGGCGCCCGGCTCGCGGCGGTGCGGGAACTGGCGGCGCGGTACGGGGCGACGGCACTGCTGAAGGGTTCGACGACGCTGGTCGCGCGCCCGGACGGCGGTGCGGTCCGGGTGAACCCGACGGGCACGCCGTGGCTGGCCACGGCGGGCAGCGGCGACGTCCTCTCCGGCCTCGCCGGTTCCCTGCTCGCCGCGGGCCTCGGCGCGCAGGACGCGGCGTCCGTCGCGGCGTACCTCCACGGGCTCGCGGGGCGGCGGGCAGCGGAGGCGCCTGTCGGCGCGTCTGAGCTGGCGGGTGCGTTGCCGTCGGTCTGGCGTGACGTGACAGTGCCCTAGCGGACGCGACCTTGCAGGTCGCCACCGGCGGAAGTGGGTGGTTCGGGTCGTGTCCGGACCACCTGCCGGTGGGTGGTTGCTCGCGCCCGCGCGGCGGAGCCGCATATAGACACAGCCCCGCGCCCCTGAGGTTGGCCGGGGCGGAGCCCCGCCGTAAAGCGTGGGGAACTGCGCGACCAGCCACGACGGCACCGTCAGGTCGTCACTGTCCGAAGGGGGCGGTCTCTGTCGTGTCCGGACCACCGGTGGGTGGGCGGCTCGCGCCCGCGCGGCGGAGCCGCGTATCGATACAGCCCCGCGCCCCTGGGTTGGCCGGGGCGCAGCCCCGATTCGCTCTCCGGGCCGCCCGGTGGCAGCCGGCGTTGGCTTTGAGACACTGGTGAACGATGAGTGACAGTGCGACGGCGCGCGCGCGTGCCGAGATCGATCTTGGGGCCGTACGGGCGAACGTACGGACCCTGCGCGCCCTCGCGCCCGGCGCCGCCTTCATGGCCGTGGTGAAGGCGGACGGCTACGGGCACGGCATGGTGCCCATCGCCCGTGCCGCACTCGACGCGGGCGCCACCTGGCTGGGAACCGCCACCCCGGAGGAGGCGCTGGAGCTGCGCGCCGCCGGGTTCGGCCCGGACCGGGCCCGCATCATGTGCTGGCTGTGGGCGCCCGGCGGACCCTGGCGGGAGGCCGTCGACGCGGGGCTCGACATGTCCGTCAGCGGACCCAGGGCGCTGCGGGAGGCCGCGGAGGCCGCCCGCGTTGTCGGGGTGCCGGCGCGTGTCCAGCTCAAGTCGGACACCGGCCTGGGCCGCGGCGGCTGCCAGCCCGCTCAGTGGCCCGCCCTGATTGCCGAGGCACTGCGCGCCGAGCGCGCCGGGCTGGTCCGCGTCACCGGCATCTGGTCGCACCTGGCCTGCGCCGACGAGCCGGGGCACCCCTCCATCGCCCCCCAGCTCGCCCGGTTCCGCGACATGGTCCGCTACGCCGAACAGCAGGGCGCACGCCCGGAGGTCCGGCACATCGCCAACTCGCCGGCCACCCTCACCCTCCCCGAGGCGCACTTCGACCTGGTGCGCCCCGGCATCGCCATGTACGGGCTCTCGCCGAGCCCCGAGATCGGCGCCCCGGCCGACTTCGGACTGCGCCCCGCGATGCGGCTGTCCGCGTCGATGGTGCTGGTCAAGCAGGTGCCGGGCGGCCATGGCGTGAGCTACGGCCACACCTACGTCACCCCGGGCGAGACCACCCTCGGCCTGGTCCCCCTCGGCTACGGCGACGGCATACCGCGGCACGCCTCCGGCACCGGCCCCGTGCTCGTCGGCGGCAAGTGGCGGACGATCGCGGGCCGGGTGGCGATGGACCAGTTCGTCGTGGACCTGGGCGGGGAGGAGCCGCCGGAGGGCACCGAGGCGGTGCTGTTCGGCGCGGGCGACCGGGGCGAGCCGACCGCCGAGGACTGGGCGCAGGCGGCGGGCACCATCGCGTACGAGATCGTGACCCGGATCGGCGCGCGCGTACCGCGTGTCCATCTCGACGGGACGCCGTAACCGCCGGGTGCCCTCCGCCGTGATCTCCGCCACCCGAGGGTGGAGGACGCCTCCGCCGGGGAACACCACGTGGAAGGGCCGGGCAGCCGAACGGCGGCGAGACCGCACGTCACGGGCCGGACGGCGGAGCACCGGCGGGGACCGGGGACGGCGAAGGGGAGCGGGCAGGTGAGCGAGAGCAGCGCGGAGGCCGCCACGGGGGCGGTGAACGCCGTCTGGCGGAAGGCCGGCTTCGCCGGCGCCGCCCTCGGCATCATCGCGGCCGGCGCCGCCGCCTCGGTGGCCATGGAGCGCCTCACGGTCGGCCGCGGCATACGCAGGCAGGCCCAGCTCGACCTGGACTCCACGGGCCCGTACGGCACGCTGCGCGGCAACCCCGGAAAGGCGTACGCGGAGGACGGCACCGAGCTCTACTACGAGGTCGACGAGGTCGAGCCGGACGGCGGCCCGGTGCCGCGGCGCAGGCGCCTGTTCGGGCGCAGGACCCCGGCGCCGGTGACCGTCGTCTTCAGCCACGGCTACTGCCTCACCCAGGACTCCTGGCACTTCCAGCGCGCCGCGCTGCGCGGCGTCGTGCGCACCGTCCACTGGGACCAGCGCAGCCACGGCCGCTCCGGACGGGGCGTCACCCAGCGGGAGCAGGACACCCCGGTCACGTTCGAGGAACTGGGCGGGGACCTCAGGGCCGTCATCGACGCCGCCGCGCCCGAGGGGCCGTTGGTGCTCGTCGGCCACTCGATGGGCGGCATGACGGTGATGGCGCTCGCCGACCGGTTCCCCGAGCTGATCCGGGAGCGGGTGGCCGCCGCCGCGTTCGTGGACACCTCGGCCGGGCGCCTGGGCGAGGTCAGCTTCGGACTGCCGGTGATGGGCGTCAACGCCGTGCGGCGGGTGCTGCCCGGGGTGCTGAGGGCGCTGGGGCAGCGGGCCGAGCTGGTGGAGCGGGGGAGGCGGGCCACGGCGGACCTGTTCGCGGGGATCGTCAAGCGGTACTCGTTCGCGTCGAAGGACGTGGATCCGGCGGTGGCGCGGTTCGCGGAACGGATGATCGAGAGCACCCCGATCGACGTGGTCGCCGAGTTCTACCCGGGCTTCGTCTCGCACGACAAGACGGCGGCGCTGCGGCACTTCGCGGACCTGCCGGTGCTGGTGCTCGCGGGCGACAAGGACCTCGTCACGCCAAGCTCGCACAGCGAGGCCATCGCGGACGCGCTGCCCGGCGCGGAACTCGTCCTGGTGCCCGACGCGGGGCACCTGGCGATGCTGGAGCACCCCGAGGCCGTCACGGACCGCATCGCCGACCTGCTGGCGCGCGCCGGGGTCGCCCGGCCCCCGGCTACGGTGGGCGGCTATGGACCCCACACCCGAACCCGCCGCCCCTCCGGCGGCCGCCCACGCACCGGCCGCGGACGCACGTCCCGCGGCGGAACACCGCAGTCCGGTGGCTGAGCGGGGACCCGGCTCCGAGCACGGCTCCGGCCCCGCCCCGCAAGGACGGCCGGAACCCGGCGCCGGCGGCCCCGCGGGCGAGCCCGTCAGCGTCCGCATCACCGTGTCCTCCCCCGAACGCATGCAGGAACTCGGCCGCCGGCTCGCCCGCCTGCTGCGCGCCGGGGACCTGGTGCTGCTCACGGGTGAGCTGGGCGCAGGCAAGACGACGCTGACCCGGGGGCTCGGCGAGGGCCTCGGGGTACGGGGCGCGGTCACGTCCCCGACGTTCGTGATCGCCCGCGTCCACCCGCCGCTCGGCGACGGCCCCCCGCTCGTACACGCCGACGCGTACCGCCTGGGCGGCGGGCTCGACGAGATGGAGGACCTGGACCTGGACGTCTCGCTGCCCGAGTCGGTGGTCGTGGTCGAGTGGGGCGAGGGGAGGGTCGAGGAACTCTCCGAGGAGCGGCTGCACGTGGTCATCGACCGGTCCACCGGGGGTGCCGGCGGGGCCGGCGGGGCCGGCGGTGAGGCCGTGGACGGCACCGTGGACGAGGTCCGCGAGGTGACCCTCGTCGGGGTCGGCCCGCGCTGGGCGGGGGCGCCGCTGGGTGATCTCGCAGGCGGCTCGCCTGCGTGACCGCTTCACGACCCTCCGGGTCGCCACCGTCCGGGTGGGGTGGTTCTGCTGTCTCCGGACCACCGGCGGGTGCCGGGTTGCTCGCGCAGTTCCCCGCGCCCCTGATCGGCCACCCCTCACACCAACGGTGCCCCGACGAGGGGCGCGGGGCTGAGCCGTGGGGCACCTCCCACGCCCTTGAGGCAGTGGGGGAGGCTCCGCCGCGCGGGCGCGAAAACCACGACGAGACCATCAGATGGCCGCCGGTTCAGCCGAAGCGCCTGATGAGGGGCGCGGGGAACTGCGCGGATAAGCGGATAAGGGGCGCGGGGAACTGCGCAAGAAACCACGACGAGAGCCGCGGATTGGTCGCTGGTTCAGTCGAAGCGCCCTGATCAGGGGCGCGGGGAACGGCGCGGATAAGGGGCGCGGGGAACTGCGCAAAAGCCACGACGAGAGCCGCGGATTGGTCGCTGGTTCAGTCGAAGCGCCCTGATCAGGGGCGCGGGGAACGGCGCGGATAAGGGGCGCGGGGAACTGCGCAAAAGCCACGACGAGAGCCGCGGATTGGTCGCTGGTTCAGTCGAAGCGCCCTGATCAGGGGCGCGGGGAACGGCGCGGATAAGGGGCGCGGGGAACTGCGCAAGAAACCACGACGAGAGCCGCGGATTGGTCGCTGGTTCAGTCGAAGCGCCCTGATCAGGGGCGCGGGGAACTGCGCAAAAGCCACGACGAGAGCCGCGGAATGGTCGCTGGTTCAGTCGGAACGCCCTGATAAGGGGCGCGGGGAACTGCGCGAACAAGGGGCGCGCGGCTGTGTCGATGTGCAGCTCCGCCGCGTGAGCGCAGAACAACGGCGAGACGGGCAGACGCACACCGTCAGGAAGCCCCACCCCGCGGCCCCGGGGCTGAACCCAACGTTCCGGTACCCCGGCACGGCGTGCCCACGGCAACCATTGCCGACACTCTGTCGGGAAGATGTTGCGTGCGGTACCCGGCGCATGGTCCCATGGGTGGACAGACCGAGGTTAGGTCTACCTAACCAACCGGCGTACGTCCCGCCCCGGAGCCAGGAGGCGCCCCATGTCCGCGACAGAGCGCGAGGGCCGGCCGCAGGCGCCTGCGGCGGGCGCGGGCCGGGTGTCCATGCGGGAGCTGCTGGCGTCCTGTGCCGCCGCCCGCGCGGTCTCCACGCCACCGTGGTCCCCGTCGCCGCCCGCCACCCCGGCTCGTGGCGGGCCCGCCGCCCCCGGCACACCGGCGGACACCGCCCACCTCGCCGGCCCCTCGGACCCGTCCGGCCTGCCCGAGGCCGTCACCTCCACCGTTCACCCGGGTGACGACGGCACCCGGGGAGCAGCCGCGTAGCCGGAACGCCCCGACGGGCCAGGCGACCCCGGAACCACCGAGCACGAAACCACCGAACAGGCGCCTGCGACCGCGAAACCGCCGACCGCCGAACCATCGACTGCGAAACCGCCGATCGCCGAACCGCCGACCGCCGAGGACCGCGACTCGACCAACCGCGAACCACCGAACAGACGCCTGCGCCCGCCGAACCCCCACCTACCGAACGACGACGACCTTCTCGCCGACCCCCGCGAACCCCCACAGCGCCGCCCCGTCCGCCCTGCTCTCCCGGATGCCGCCCGTCTTCTTGCCGGGGTCCGGCTTAGGCGTGGAACCGTCGACCGCCGCGCTGAACCCGATCGTCACGCCGTCAACGCTGGTGAAGCGGACGACGTGCTCGATCGAGACGCCGTCCGAGCCCGCGGTGACCGCGGAGCGCGAGGTGACCGCGAAGGTGCCGGGCGCGGGGTGGACCGTGCTGGGCGTGACGGTGAACGTGCGCTGCACCTGGTTGCCGGCCGTGACCAGCCAGACCCGGTCGGTGCCCAGCGAGTACACCACCCGCTCGCCGCTGCCCGAGCCGGCCGGCAGTGCCGGGGCCTTGTGGGGCGGAGGGGAGGCCGGGGTGCTCGGGGACGCGCTCGCGCCGGGGCCCGGGGCGCCCAGGCTGTCCGGGGCGCTGGCGGACGCCTGGTAGGCCAGGTAGCCGACCATCGCGACGGCCACCGCCGTCAGCCCGGCCACGAAACCCGAGCTGCTCCTAGACACCGCTGCCCACCTCTCGCCCGGGGCCCACCGCCTCGCCCTGTCCAACGGAACGGAGCCTGCCGTGCCGCTGCTCCGGCGGGCCGGGCGCTGACGGTGGTGCCGGGCATCATGTTGTATGCCAGGAATGCCGCTTATGCCCCGTACATACGACCTGTACGTACGCCTAGACGGTGACGGTAGCAGCACGGGTGCACCCGATCGGGGCGGGCGCCTGGCGGGCGCCGGAGCCGTAGGCTGTTGGTGTGTTGTTGCTCGCCCTGGATACCGCCACCCCAGCCGTGACCGTCGCCCTGCACGACGGCGCCGCGGTCGTCGCCGAATCGAGCCAGGTGGACGCCCGCCGGCACGGGGAGCTGCTGCTGCCCGCCGTCGACCGGGTGCTCGCCTCGGCGGGCGTGAAGCTCGCCGAGGTCACGGACATCGCCGTCGGCGTGGGCCCCGGCCCCTACACCGGGCTGCGCGTCGGCCTCACGACCGCGGACACGTTCGGCTTCGCCCTCGGCGTCCCCGTGCACGGCGTCTGCACGCTCGACGCCCTCGCCCACGCCTTCGGCACCTCCTCGGGGGGCCCGGCCGGCCCCTTCGTGGTCGCCACCGACGCCCGGCGCAAGGAGGTCTACTGGGCCAGGTACGAGGACGCGCGCACCCGCGCCTTCGGACCGGCCGTGGACCGCCCCGCCGACATCGCGGAGCGGGTGGCCGGGCTGCCCGCGGCGGGGGAGGGCGCGTTCCTGTACCCGGAGGCGTTCCCGGACGTCGGGGAGCCGCGGCACGTCACGGCCGCGGCGCTCGCGGCGTTCGCGGTGGAACGGCTCGCCGCCGGCGAAGGGCTGCCCGCCGGTGGCGGGCGCGCGGTACCGCGGGCCATGGGGGACGGGTCCGAGGGGGACGGCGAGGTCCCCCAGGGCCTGCTGCCGCCCCGCCCGCTCTACCTGCGCAGGCCGGACGCCCAGGTGCCCAAGAACTACAAGGTGGTCACCCAGCGGTGACCCACTCCGCCCCGCGCACCTCACCCGGAGGGCCGCCCCCCGCCACGACCCCGCGGCAGACCCCGGCCGCGGCCGACGTCCGCCTGCGCGAGATGCGCTGGTGGGACATCGACCCGGTGCTGGAGCTGGAGCGCGCGGTGTTCCCGGACGACGCGTGGTCACGCGGCATGTTCTGGTCGGAGCTGGCGCACGCCCGGGGCCGGGGCGCCACCCGCGGCTACCTGGTCGCCGAGACGGACGGCCGGCTGCTCGGCTACGCGGGCCTCGCGGTCTCCGGCGACCTGGCCGACGTCCAGACCATCGCCGTGGCCCGCGAGCAGTGGGGGACCGGGCTCGGCGCGCGGCTCCTCACCGACCTGCTGCGGCACGCGACGGCCGCGGAGTGCGCGGAGGTGATGCTGGAGGTGCGGGTGGACAACACCCGCGCCCAGCGGCTCTACCTGCGCTTCGGCTTCGAGCCGGTCGGGTTCCGGCGCGGCTACTACCAGCCGGGCAACGTGGACGCCCTGGTCATGCGGCTGCTGCTGCGGGGCGCCCCCGCCCCTGCCCCCGACTCACCCCCCGCCCCCTCTTCCTCCGGCTTCTCACCCGTTTCCGGCCCAACAGGACAACAAGGACCCGACACCCATGCCTGACTCCCGCGACGAGCCGCTAGTCCTCGGCATCGAGACCTCCTGCGACGAGACCGGGGTCGGTGTCGTCCGCGGCACGACGCTGCTCGCGGACGCGATCGCCTCCAGCGTCGACGAGCACGCGCGCTTCGGCGGCGTGGTGCCGGAGGTGGCCTCCCGGGCGCACCTGGAGGCCATGGTCCCCACCATCGAGCGGGCCCTGAAGGAGGCCGGCATCGCCGCCTCCGACCTGGACGGCATCGCGGTCACCGCGGGCCCCGGCCTCGCGGGTGCGCTGCTGGTGGGCGTCTCGGCCGCGAAGGCGTACGCGTACGCGCTCGGCAAGCCGCTGTACGGCGTCAACCACCTGGCCTCGCACATCTGCGTCGACCAGCTCGAACACGGCCCGCTGCCCGAGCCGACGATGGCGCTGCTGGTCTCCGGCGGGCACTCGTCCCTGCTGCTCGCCTCCGACATCACCGCCGACGTACGGCCGCTGGGCTCGACCATCGACGACGCCGCGGGCGAGGCCTTCGACAAGATCGCGCGGGTGCTCGACCTGGGCTTCCCCGGCGGCCCGGTCATCGACCGGTACGCGCGCGAGGGGGACCCCGGGTCCATCGCGTTCCCGCGCGGCCTCACCGGGCCGCGGGACGCGCCGTACGACTTCTCGTTCTCCGGCCTGAAGACGTCCGTGGCCCGCTGGATCGAGGCGAAGCGCGCGGCCGGCGAGGAGGTGCCCGTGCGGGACGTGGCGGCGTCCTTCCAGGAGGCGGTCGCCGACGTGCTGACCCGCAAGGCCGTGCGGGCCTGCCGGGACGAGGGCGTGGACCACCTGATGATCGGCGGCGGCGTCGCCGCCAACTCCCGGCTGCGCGCCCTCGCCCAGGAGCGCTGCGAGGCGGCCGGCATCCGGCTGCGGGTGCCCCGCCCGAAGCTCTGCACGGACAACGGCGCGATGGTCGCCGCCCTCGGCGCCGAGATGGTCGCCCGGGACCGCGCCGCCTCCGACTGGGACCTGCCCGCCGACTCGTCCCTCCCGGTCACCGACCCCCACGTCCCGGGCCGCCAGCCACTCGTCCCCGCCCCGGTCGCGGGCCACTCCCACGACCATGTGCACGAGACCGCGAAGGACAACCTGTACTCGTGACCGCGGTCGCCGCGCTCACAGCGCTCGTTCGGGAGGCACGATGACCGTCGCGCTGATGTGGGAGGCCCGAGCACTGCCCGGCCGCGGCCCCGACCTCCTCGCCTGGGTCCGCGACCAGCCCCTCACCCCCGAGCCGTCGCGCCGCGAGACCCTCAGGGCCGCCGAGGACCGCGTCCTCGTGATCACCTGGTGGCCCGCTGACGGCTCCGGCGCCGACGCCGACTTTCCGGAACTCCCCGAACCGGGACCGGACCTGGTCGGCCGGGCGGTGCACCGGTGGCGGTTCGAGACGGTGGACTGAGGGCGAGCCGGATCACCCGAAGGTGTCTCCTTTTCCATTCTCCGATGCCCGCATGTTCGGCATATGCCAGGTTCATATGCCGAAGGCCCGGACGGGCGGGTAGGGATGGGGGACCACTTATGGCGATTCAGGGGAACGCTGCGTCGCAGGCAAGGGCGCCGTGGAGGGGAAGGGGCGAGGCCAGGCCCCCGAGTGCGGTTGCCCCGCCAAAGGTCACGATCGAGGAGTTCGAGCAGATCGCGCGCACGTCGCCGGAGACGGTGCGGTTGGAGTTCCTGAACGGAAGGATCGAGGTCAAGGCAGTGCCGGACGGCAACCACCGGGAGATCGTGATGTGGCTGCTGGAGCAGTGCATGCGGCACCGCACGGACTTGCGGTTGTACAGCGAGGCAGGTCTCAAGGTCGGGCACCACCCCAGGGGCCGCGCCCGGCCCGACGGCACTCTGGCACCTCGCAGGCACTTCACGGGTACGGGCGAGTGGGTGGAGCCCGGCGGTGTCCTCATGGTCGTCGAGGTGACCTCCCGCGCCCCGGACACCAATCGGCGCGACCGCGTCGAGAAGCCCGCCGGCTACGCGGCCGCGGGGATTCCCGTCTATCTGCTGGTCGATCGGGACACGGCCAGCGTCGTCGTGCATGCCGAGCCCGAGGACGGCCGGTATCGCAGCATCACCTCCAGGGCCTACGGGACCGCCGTCGACCTGCCCCAGCCCGTGGGCTTCACCCTCGACACGAACGAGCTGAAGGAGTTCGCGGACTGAGGCCTCGCCCGGCCCGCGGAGAAAACTTCGGCGGACGTGTCGAACCGGCCGCCCCCTGTTCGACGCACGGGGTGAGAGCGGGGAGAGGCCCCGCCGGGCCGGGTGTCGTCGAGGCGCTGTCGCGCAGGGTGCCGGGCCGTCGTCGGAGGTTGGGAGAGACCGATGCCGCGTTACATGTCGCTGATCCGGGTCGACGAGAGCACCGCACCGTCCGAGGGCCCCAGCAAGGCTCTGATGGAGCGGATGAACGAGCTGCTGGACGAGATGACCAAGGCCGGCGTGATGCTGGACACCGCCGGTCTGGCCCCTGCCGACCAGGGCAGCCGGGTGCACTGGGAGGGCGGGCGGATCTCCGTCACCGACGGGCCGTTCGCCGAGTCCAGGGAGGTGGTCGGCGGCTACGCGATCATCCAGGCCAAGGACAGGGCCGAGGCCGTCGAGTGGACGAAGCGGTTCCTGCGGGTCCACGAGGAGTACTGGACGGTGACCTGCGAGGTCCGGGAGATCGCGGAGGGCTGAGGCGGGGGCGCGCGGTGGGGCGGTCATGGCCGCGCGGGGCGGTCCCGCCCAGCGCGTCGGCGCCGCCCGCC
This sequence comes from Streptomyces sp. TS71-3, assembly GCF_018327685.1. Lineage (NCBI taxonomy): Bacteria > Bacillati > Actinomycetota > Actinomycetes > Kitasatosporales > Streptomycetaceae > Streptomyces > Streptomyces sp. TS71-3. The sequence continues at coordinate 664,477 of NZ_BNEL01000001.1, forward strand.
CCACGTGCGTCGCCCCGATGCTTTGAGACCGGCCGGGGTACTGCTGTGATGGGTGGCCGTGACAGCAGACCCCACCGCCGGGGACCCCAGGGCCACCGCGGGCCGCGCCACCGAGGCCGTCTTCCGGATCGAGGCGCCCCGCATCATCGCCGGGGTGGCCCGGATCGTGCGGGACGTCGGGATCGCGGAGGAACTGGCACAGGACGCGCTGGTGGCCGCCCTCGAACAGTGGCCCGAGTCAGGCGTCCCGGACAACCCGGGCGCCTGGCTCATGGCCACCGCCCGGCGCCGCGCGATCGACCTGGTGCGCCGCCGGGAGCGGTACGCGCGCAAGCTGGCCGAGGTCGGTCGTGATCTTCAGAGCGCGCCGCCGCCCGCCGATCTGGCCGACCCCGCCCAGGCGGACCCCGAGGCCATCGACGACGACCTGCTCCGGCTGGTGTTCACGGCCTGCCACCCGGTGCTCCCCGCGCCCTCCCGGATCGCCCTCACGCTCCGGCTGCTCGGCGGGCTCACCACCGCGGAGATCGCCCGCGCCCTGCTCACCGGCGAGAGCGCCGTCGCCCAGAGGATCGTCCGCGCCAAGCGCACCCTCGCCGCCCGGAACATCCCGTTCGAGGTGCCGTACGGGCCCGACCGCGAGGCCCGGCTCGGCTCGGTGCTCGAAGTGATCTACCTGATCTTCAACGAGGGCTACGCGGCGACCGCGGGCGACGACCTGCTGCGGCCCGCGCTCTGCGAGGACGCGCAGCGCCTCGCGCGGGTCCTCGCGGAACTGATGCCGCGGGAGCCCGAGGTGCACGGCCTGGCCGCGCTGCTGGAGCTCCAGGCCTCCCGCACCCCGGCCAGGACCGCCCCGGACGGCACCCCCGTCCTGCTCGCCGACCAGAACCGCGCCCGCTGGGACCGCCTCCTGATCCGCCGCGGCTTCACCGCCCTGGCCCGCGCCGAGGCGGTCGCCAGGGACGCGGGGGAGGCGGGCGGCGCACGGCGCGCGGCCGAAGCGGGCGGGGCGGGGGCGGTGGGCGGCGCGGTGGGCGGGGAGGAGCGGGGCGCACGCGCCGCCGCCCCGGGCCCGTACACCCTTCAGGCCGCCATCGCCGCCTGCCACGCGGCCGCGGCCCGCTACGAGGACACGGACTGGCCGCGCATCGTCGCCCTGTACGGCCTCCTCGCGGCCCGCGCGCCCACCCCGGTCGTCGAGCTGAACCGCGCCGTGGCCGTCTCCATGGCGGAGGGCCCCGAAGCGGGCCTCGCCCTGGTGGACGCCCTCGCCGAGGAGCCGGCGCTGCGCGACTACCACCTGCTGCCCAGCGTCCGCGGCGACCTGCTGGCGCGGCTGGGCCGGGGCGCCGAGGCCCGCGCGGAGTTCCAGCGGGCCGCGGCACTGGCCCGCAACGAGCGCGAGCGCGAACTGCTGCTGAAGCGGGTCGCCGAGCACGGCGGGGTCTGACCGGTCCTGCCACTCCGCTACACGGTCAGGGCCGGCAGCGTCACCCCCGTGAGCGCCTCCGACTCGCTCCACAGCCGGGCGGCCACGGCCTCGTCGCGCGCCCTGCGCACCGCCCTGGCCTCACCGGTGGGGCCGACCAGCTCGAAGCGCCTGCTGGGCCCGTAGTACGCGTCCGCGACGGCGTCGGGGCTGGTCGCTGCGTACAGCAGCGGCTCCGCGCCCTGCTCGGCCTGCTGGGTCGGCAGGAGGTTCGCGCCCACCGGAGTCATCAACCGGTACAGCAGCGGCGGCCTGTCACCGCCCAGACTGGGGCCCGCCGTCTGGAGGTTCGTCCTGGTGAACCCGGGATGGGCGGCGTTGCTCATCAGCTTCCAGCCGCGCTCGGCGGCGGTCCGGGCGAGCTGCCGGCTCATCAGGAGGTCGGCGAGCTTGGACTGCGCGTACGACCCGCTGGGGCTGTAGCGGCGCCGCTCCCACTGGAGGTCGTCGAAGTCGATCCGGCCCCGGTGGGCCATGCCGCTGCTCATCGTGGCCACCCGGGGCTCCCGTGCCGCGAGCAGCAGGGGCAGCAGGCGGACGGTGAGGGCGAAGGGGCCGAGGTAGTTGGTGCCCATCTGGAGCTCGAAGCCGTCCACCGTGGCGAACCGGCGCGGCGGTGTCATCACCCCGGCGTTGTTGAGCAGCAGGTCGAGCGGGGTGCCCTCGGCGAGCAGGGCCTCGGCGAACTCCCGTACCGACGCCTGATCGGCCAGGTCCAGCCTCCGTACCTCCAGGGCGGCGCCAGGGTGCGCGGCCAGGATCTCCTCGCGCGCCTGCTCGCCCTTGGCGGGCGTGCGCACCGCGAGCACGACCCGGGCGCCGGCGCCCGCCAGGCGCTTGGCGGCCTCCTTGCCCGTGCCGCTGTTGGCGCCCGTGACGACGGCGAACTTTCCGGTCTGATCAGGGACTCGGTACATCGTGGCTCCTTCCGGGGAAATAGCAGACCGGTGGTCTGTTGTGTCTGGCGCCAAGCTAGCAGACCGGTGGTCTGATAACAACAGACCGCCGGTCTGTAGGGTCTGTAGAATCGGTCATATGCCCGCACCGTTCCAGCGCGCCCGCAGTGACGAGCAGCGCGCCGCGCGCCGCCAGGCGATCCTCGACACCGCGGCCCAGATGCTCGCGGACATGCCCGTGGCGGAGGTCAGCCTCAACGCCCTGAGCAGGCGGGTCTGCCTGGCGAAGTCGAACGTGCTGCGCTACTTCGAGTCGCGCGAGGAGATCCTTCTGGAGCTGCTGGACGCGGAGTCCCGGGCATGGCTGGACCGGCTGGCCGAGACGCTGCCCACGGCGGTCCTCGCGGGGGGCTCCGAGGGGCGCCTGGGGCCCTCCACGGGCCGTGCGGGGGACTCCGCGGCCGGTGAGGGGGACTTCCCGGGTGCGCGCGCCTCGGCGGGCGCCAGTGGGTCCGCGGGGGCGGACGGCTCGGGCGACCCGGGCGACCCGCTCGGAACCGGGGACAAGGGCACCTCGACGGCCCCGGACGACGCCCCGGACGGCGACTCACCCATGGCCCGCGGCGACCGCCTGTCCGCGGTCCTGGCGACCTCCCTGGCCGCCCGCCCGGTCCTCTGCGACCTGACCAGCGCCCAGGCGGGCGTCCTGGAGCGCAACGTCTCCCCGCAGGTGGCCCTCGCGTACAAGCGGGCCACCGTCGAGAACGCCCACGTGCTCGCCGGGCTCGTGCGCCAGTGCGTCCCGGAACTCGACGAGTACGACGCGCTGCGGTTCGCCGGGGTCGTCATGCTGACCGCCGGCTCCGTGTGGACCCACGCCCATCCGTCCGAGGCCATGCTGTCCGCCTACGAGGCCGACCCCGCCCTGGCCGCCCTGCGCCTGGACTTCACCGACACCCTCCGGCAGGCCCTGGAGGTCTTCATGGCGGGCCTGCTGGCCCGCAGGGGGACCAGGGGCGAGACGCTCGCCCCTGGAGCCGCGGGAGCCGCGGGCGGCGTGCTCGCGTAGGCCGCCGGGCGAACGCCTGGCAGGGCGCCGTCGGATGGTCGCCGGGCCAAGCCGAAGCGCCCTGATAGGGGGCGCGGGGAACTGCGCGGATCAGGGGCGCGGGGAACTGCGCGAAAACCACGACGAAACCGTCGGATGCTCGCCGGGCCAAGCCGAAGCGCCCTGATAGGGGGCGCGGGGAACTGCGCGGACAAGGGGCGCGGGGAACTGCGCAAGAAACCACGGCGACACTGGCAGACGCCCACCGCCCGTAAGCCCCACCCGGCGGCGCCGGGGCTGAACCCCACGTTCCGGTACCCCGGCCCGGCGTGCCCACGGCACCCCAACCGCTCAGGCCGGACCCCCGATGAGCATCGCCGGCGCGCCCGCGAGCCGGGTCAGGAAGACCGTCGCGGAGTTCGGGCCCTGCGGCCTGACCTTGCGGCGCAGTTCCTCCGGCTCGATCGCCGAGCCGCGCTTCTTCACGGTGAGGGTGCCGACGCCCCGTTCGCGCAGCAGCGCCCGAAGCCGTTTCAGGTTGAACGGCAGCGCGTCGGTGATCTCGTAGGCGGTGGCGAACGGCGTGGACCGCAGCCCGTCGGCCGTGACGTACGCGATGGTCGCGTCCAGCAGCCCGCCGTCCACCTCCCGCGCCACCTCGGCGACCAGGTGGGCCCGGATGACGGCCCCGTCGGGCTCGTAGAGATAGCGCCCCGGAGCGCGGACGTCCGGATCCGGCGGCAGGGCCGACAGCGGGGCGCTCAGCGACGGGGGCCCCTCCGGGGCCGTCCGGGCACCGGGGGACTGCGGGCCGTCCGGGGAAGCGGGCAGGAGGGTGGCGCGGCGGCCGGGCGGTGCGCCCGTGCCGAACCACAGCACCGCCTCCTTCACCTCCCCGCCGTCCGAGATCCACTCCGTCTCGACGTCCTCGGGGATCGCCTCGTACGGGATGCCAGGCGCCGTCTTCAGCGCCGCGCACGGCGCACGTCGCGCCGTCTCCACGGCCCAGGAGAGCGGCGGCGAGTAGTCCTCGGGACGGAAGATCCGGCCCCGGCCTCCCCGCCTCCCGCCGCCCTCGGACGAGGCGCCCCGGTCCGCCCCGGGGACCCGGCGCGCCGGGTCGGCGAAGACCGCGTCGTACGGCGCCGTGTCGACCTCGGTGACGTCCGCCTCGACGACCTCGATGCGGTCGGCGAGGCCCAGTACCTCCGCATTGGCCCGGGCCACGGCGCAGACCAGCGGCGAGCGGTCCACGGCGCGCACGGTGATCCCGGCGCGGGCCAGGGCGATGGCGTCGCCGCCGATCCCGCAGCACAGGTCGGCCAGGGACCGCACTCCCAACGCGCGCATCCGCTGCGCCCGGTGCGCCGCGACACTGGCGCGCGTCGCCTGCTCCACGCCGTCCGCGGTGAAGAACATCCGGCGGGCGTCCGCCGCCCCGAACTTCGCCTCGGCACGGCGCCGCAGCCGCGCCTGCGTGAGGGCCGCGGAGACCAGGTCCGGAGGGTGCGCCCGGCGCAGCCGGGTGGCGGCGGCCAACTCCTCGCCGGGGCCGACGTCCCGCACCTCCTCCAGCAGGGCGCGGCCCTCGTCGGTCCGCAGTGCGGCGAGCCGGTCCGCCGCGTCGTTCACCTCGTCGTTCATCGGGTCTATTGTGGGCCAGCCGGGCGAGCGGGTACGCCGGGTGGCCCGGCCGGCGGGTGCGGTGCGGGCACCGCTGGCACGATCAGAAGTCATGCGCCTCATACGACGGAACGGCCTCGGGCCGAGAGCGCGGTCGTGGCAGGCGGGCGGCACCGTGGCGGTCCTCGCCCTGGCCGCCCTGGCGACCGGCTGGGTGGGCCCGGCGGGACAGTGCGGCAGCACCGGCGCCGGTGACCTCACCGGCACGACGGCGGCGTCCCGACCAGGGCCCCGGCCCGGGGAGGGCCGCCCGATGCGCTCGTCGGAGCGTGCACCGGACCGTGGACCGGCGAGTGCCGTGGACGAGCCCGGCGTGGAGCACGCGGCGGACGAGTCCGGTACGGAGCACGCGGCCGGCGGACTCGGCACGGGGCGCGCCCCGTCGCCGTCCCCCGCGGCACGACGGGAAGCCGCGCCGGGCCGGCCCGAGCAGCGCCCCTCATCGACGGAGCCTCCCGCGGCTGCGGAGCAGCGCCCCGTCCCCGGGGCCGGTCGTTCCGCGCCGGGCGAGGAGGCCGCAGGGCCGCACGCCGCGGGTGCCGGGGCCGGTGCCGGGCTGCCCATGGACCCCACGGAGCCCATGGACCCCACGGAGCCCATGGGCGCCTGGGCGGCCATGAAAGTACAGCGCGCCACCGGTACGGGGCGCGAACCCGGAACACCACACGCCACCGACAGGCGCCACGCCACCGAGGGGCGCCACACTGCCGGCAAGCGACCGTCCACCGACACGCGCCACGCCACCGACGAGCAGGACCCCACAAGGCGCCACGCCGCCGGACGCCACGCCACCGGCATGCACACCCACCCGTCACCCGAAGCAACGCGACCCCGATCCCGACCCCGCCCCAGCCCCCGAGCCCGTGCACGAGCCGGAGCCGCCCCCGCCGCGCCGCGCGCCAAACGCGCGAAACGCGCCGAGCGCCCTCGACGCGCGGGACACCCGCTCCGTGCGCGCCGTGCGCCCCGCGAGGCCCGAGCGCTGCGCGCCGCCATGGCCCGCCGCTGGCGCCTGGCCTCCGTCCCCGTCCTCGCCCCGCCCCCGCCGGCCGCCAAGCCGCGCCTGAGCACCCCGCGGGACCTGCGCGTCCGAGGACCGCAGAAGGGCCTGCCGCCGGTCGTCACCCGCATCCCCACCAGGGACAAGGTCGTCTTCCTGACCATCGACGACGGCCAGGACAAGGACCCGGCCCTCATCCGGATGATGGAGGATCTGGGGATCCCCTACACCGCGTTCCTCACCGGCGACCTCATCGCGAACGACTTCCGCTACTTCGCGGGCATGCGGGAGCACGGCGTCGCGCTCCACAACCACACGCTCCACCACGGCGACCTGCGCGGCATGAGCCGGGCGCGGCAGCAGCGCGAGATCTGCGGCATGCAGGAGGTCCTGGCACACCACTACGGCCGCCGGGCCGAACTCTTCCGCCCGCCCTACGGCAGGTACGACCGCGCCACCCTGCGGACGGCCGCGGGCTGCGGGATCAAGGCGGTGCTGCTCTGGAACGAGGAGGCGCTCGTGAACCGCGTGGAGTACCGGCGGGCCCCGCACGTCCTGCATCCGGGGGACATCATCCTCACCCACTTCAGGGGCCGCCACCAGTGGGGCGCCACCATGCCCGAGGTGCTGCGCAACCTGCTGAGGACGGTGGCCGCCCAGGGGTACGCGGTGGCCAGGCTGGAGGACTACGTCTGACCGGGGTGCCGCAGGGGAGCCCCCGGACCGTCCCCGGACCGTCGCCGGACGGGCGCCGAGAGGCCCGCCGCACCCGCGCCGGAGGGGCGCGCTCCGCGTGGCGTTGGCACTCCGCTTGACCGAGTGCTAATCGCAGTCATAGTCTCGGCTCTGGCACTCCTCAATGGAGAGTGCCAATGAAGCGACGGGCAGGTCCGGCACCCGCGACGACGGATCGACCTGGTCGCCACCTCAGACAGTCAACCCCGTGAGATCTCCGAAGGGGGAGGTCGGATCGTGACGACCGCCAGCACCAAGGTTGCCATCAAGCCGCTCGAGGACCGCATCGTGGTCCAGCCGCTGGACGCCGAGCAGACCACGGCCTCGGGCCTGGTCATTCCGGACACCGCGAAGGAGAAGCCCCAGGAGGGCGTCGTCCTGGCCGTCGGCCCGGGCCGTTTCGAGAACGGCGAGCGCCTGCCGCTCGACGTCAAGGACGGCGACGTCGTGCTTTACAGCAAGTACGGCGGTACCGAGGTCAAGTACAACGGCGAGGACTACCTCGTCCTCTCGGCGCGCGACGTCCTCGCGATCGTCGAGAAGTAAGACGACGCAGAGCGTCGACGTGCGGTGCAACGGGACCGTGTGCGGTCCGGACGGACCGGGGCCCGAGCCCGTTGCCCGCGAATACCGCTTGTGAGCTGCGCCCCTGGCCCCCGTCACCATGAGAACCGGGCGCCCGGGGCGCAGTTCGTACCACCCGCATTCCGAGAGGGCTGAAACGCTCCCATGGCGAAGATTCTTAAGTTCGACGAGGACGCCCGTCGCGCCCTTGAACGCGGCGTCAACAAGCTGGCGGACACCGTCAAGGTGACCATCGGCCCCAAGGGCCGCAATGTTGTGATCGACAAGAAGTTCGGCGCGCCCACCATCACCAACGACGGCGTGACCATCGCCCGCGAGGTGGAGGTCGACGACCCGTACGAGAACCTGGGCGCCCAGCTGGTGAAGGAGGTGGCGACCAAGACCAACGACATCGCGGGTGACGGCACCACCACCGCCACCGTGCTCGCCCAGGCCCTGGTCAAGGAGGGTCTGCGCAACGTCGCCGCGGGTGCCTCCCCGGCCGCCCTGAAGAAGGGCATCGACGCCGCCGTCAAGGCGGTCTCCGACGACCTGCTCGCCTCGGCACGCCCGATCGACGAGAAGTCCGACATCGCCGCCGTCGCCGCGCTCTCCGCGCAGGACCAGCAGGTCGGCGAGCTGATCGCCGAGGCGATGGACAAGGTCGGCAAGGACGGCGTCATCACCGTCGAGGAGTCCAACACCTTCGGTCTCGAACTGGACTTCACCGAGGGCATGGCCTTCGACAAGGGCTACCTGTCGCCGTACTTCGTCACGGACCAGGAGCGCATGGAGGCCGTCCTCGACGACCCGTACATCCTGATCCACCAGGGCAAGATCTCCGCCATCCAGGATCTGCTGCCGCTGCTGGAGAAGGTCATCCAGTCCAACTCCTCCAAGCCGCTGCTGATCATCGCGGAGGACGTCGACGGCGAGGCCCTGTCGACCCTGGTCGTCAACAAGATCCGCGGCACCTTCAACGCCGTCTCGGTGAAGGCCCCCGGCTTCGGCGACCGCCGCAAGGCGATGCTCGGCGACATGGCCACCCTCACCGGTGCCACCGTCATCGCCGAGGAGGTCGGCCTCAAGCTCGACCAGGTCGGCCTCGACGTGCTCGGCACCGCCCGCCGCGTCACCGTCACCAAGGACGACACCACCATCGTCGACGGCGGTGGCAAGTCCGAGGACGTCCAGGCCCGGATCGCCCAGATCAAGGCCGAGATCGAGACGACCGACTCCGACTGGGACCGCGAGAAGCTCCAGGAGCGCCTCGCGAAGCTGGCCGGCGGCGTGTGCGTGATCAAGGTCGGCGCCGCCACCGAGGTGGAGCTCAAGGAGAAGAAGCACCGTCTGGAGGACGCCATCTCCGCGACCCGCGCCGCGGTCGAGGAGGGCATCGTCTCCGGTGGTGGCTCCGCGCTCGTGCACGCGGCCAAGGTGCTCGAAGGCAGCCTCGGCAAGGAGGGCGACGAGGCCACCGGTGTCGCCGTCGTCCGCCGCGCCGCGGTCGAGCCGCTGCGCTGGATCGCCGAGAACGCCGGCCTTGAGGGCTACGTCATCGCCTCCAAGGTCGCCGAGCTCGACAAGGGCGAGGGCTACAACGCCGCGACCGGCGAGTACGGCGACCTGATCAAGCAGGGCGTCATCGACCCGGTCAAGGTCACCCGCTCCGCGCTGGAGAACGCCGCGTCCATCGCCTCCCTGCTGCTCACGACCGAGACCCTGGTCGTCGAGAAGCCGGCGGAGGAGGAGCCCGAGGCCGCCGGCCACGGGCACAGCCACGCGCACTGAGGCTCCGGTTCCCACCGAGCCCGGCCAGGGCCCGGCCCCCGTTCGCGGGGCGCCGGGCCCTCGGCGTCTCCGGGCGGGGCCGGCCCGGGCGCCCCGGGCCTCGTAGCCCCTTGGGTTCTTCCGGCGCGCTTGTCGCGGCCGGTGCAAGCGGCCTTCGTGCTCACCGCGGCCCGTGCGAGCGGCCTTACCGCGGTCCGTACGAGCGGCCCGCCTTGGACGAGATGCCGCCCAGCATCCTGCGGGGCGTCAGCCTCGCGAGGCCCATCAGCGCCTTGTAGCGGGGGTCCGGGATCGACACGGTCCTGCCGCGGACGAGGTCGGCGAGGCCGGCTTCGACCACCTTGTCGGCGTCGAGCCACATCCAGTTGGGGATGTTCTCGGTGCCCATGCCGGCCCGTTCGTGGAACTCCGTGCGGACGAACCCGGGGCACAGCGCCATCAGCCGCACGCCGGAGCTGGCCAGGTCCCGCGCCACGCCCTCGGTGAACTGCACCACCCACGCCTTGGACGCGCCGTAGGTCCCGCGGGGCACGAAGGCGGCGGTCGAGGCGACGTTGACGATGGCCCCGCGGCGCCGCTCGCGCATGGGCTCGGCCGCGGCCGACGTCAGCCGCAGCACGGCCTCGCAGTGCACCTTGAGCATGGTCAGCTCGTCCGTGACCGGGACGTCGAGATAGCGGCCCTTGTTGCCGAACCCGGCGTTGTTCACGAGCAGGTCGACCGGGTTGGCAAGGTCGGACAGCCGGCCCACCACCGCCTCGATGCCCCGCTCCGTGGCCAGGTCCGCGGACAGCACCTGCGCCTCGATGCCGTGTCTGTCATGCAGTTCGGTGGCCTGTTCCTGGAGTCGCTCCGTGGTGCGCGCCACCAGGACCAGACTGTGCCCGTCCGCCGCGAGGCGCCGCGCGAAGGCGGCGCCGAGGCCCGACGTGGATCCCGTGATCAGAGCCGTGGTCATGGAGCAAGGTTAGTGACCCCGGTGTCACACCGCCTCCGGCGCCCCGTCCCGCTCATCCGGCCCGGCCTGCCCCTGCCCCTCTGCCTGTCCCTGTCCCTGCTGTCGCCCGGCCTGCTGCCGGGCCAGGTACGCCCGCGCCCGCTCGATCGTCTCGGGGTGCAGCGCCTCGCCGGCCGCGAGCACCTCCGGCAGCAGCCGGTTCTCGCCGGCGATGGCGCGGAACTGGAGGGCGACCGTGACCCCGTGGCCCGGCCGGTGCACGATCTCGATGGGGTCGCCGGCGCGGATCTCACCCGGCTCCAGCACGCGCAGGTACGCGCCCGGCGCCCCGCGCTCCGTGAAGCGCTTCATCCAGTGGTCGGTCCGGCCCTCGGGCACCCGGGCCTTCAGCTCCCCGGCGAACGTCCGGCAGGGGATGCGGCCGCTGGTCACCTCCAGGACCACCTCGCGCCCGATCCGCCACCGCTCGCCGATCAACGCGCCGGACACGTCCACGCCCTCGGTCGTGAGGTTCTCCCCGAAGATGCCGTCGGGCAGCGCCGCGCCCAGGGTCTCCTGCCACTCGTCCAGGTCCTCGCGGGCGAACGCGTACACCGCCTGGTCGTTCCCGCCGTGGTGCCGCCTGTCGCAGATGGCGTCACCGGCCACCCCGCTGCCCGCCTTGCCCTTGGGTCCGGGCGCCGCCACCCGTACGGGCCCGGCCGCCGGCGACTTCTCGATGCCGGTCAGGCCCTCTGGCTGCGCCGTGTACGGAACGGACTTGGGGCGGCCCACGTTCAGGGACAGAACTCTCATGACGGCACGTTAAGACGTTCGCGCCCGCACCGCACACTCATTTCGGGTCACTCCTGACTCGGCCACCTGGGCGTCCGATTGTGCAGAAACGTTACGTCAAGAAGAAGCGGCGGGCGGGTCCGACGTACGGGACGACGGTGAGGGAGTGGGGTCCGGGGCGTACGGCGCTGAGGGGCCGGGGCCGAGGGAGGGGCCGTATCCGTAGGGGAGCGAGGGGGAGGCGCCGGGCACGCGGACGGGCGACGGTGAGAAGTCCGACGTGTGGGGGAGCGGTGGGAAGGGGCGGGAGGAGTCCTCCGGCTGGTGAGGGCCGTCCGGCCGCCGAGAGTCCGCCGGCTGGTGGACGGCCTCCTGTTGGCAGGAGGTCTCCTGCTGGCAGGAGGCGTCCCCCTGGTAGGGGCTCTCCGGTCGGTAGGAGGTCTCCACGCGGTAGGAGGTCTCCGCGCGGTAGTCGTCGGCGTCCTCCGGGTGCTGCGCTGCCTCGCCGTAGGGCGCGTCCTCGGCGCGGGCGTGATGGACGTCTTCGAGGTGGGGGAAGTCCTCGGGGCGGCCGAAGTCTTCGAGGTGGGCGGGGGCCCCGGGGCGGTAGGCGTCTTCGGAGAGGTAGGAGTCCTCGCCGTAAGAGAAGTCCTCAGGAGGCTGGAAGTCCTCAGGAGGCTGGAAGTCCCCGGGGCGCTGGAAGCCCTCCGGGTCGTGGAAGTCCTCTGGATCGTGGAAGTCCCCGGGACGGTGGGAATCCTCGGGATGCCGGGGCTGCTCGGGGTGGTGGAGGTCCCGGGGATGGTGAGGCTCTTCCAGGTGCTGGGGCCCGTCCAGGCGGTAGAAGTCGTCGTCCAGGTCATCGTCGGGATCCGCCGGGTCGTGGGCGTCCGCCGGGTCCAGCGGCCCCCCGCCCCCGGAGGACCCCGGCCGGCCGCCCGCCGGAGGGGTGCGCGGCGCCGAGCCCGGGGAGCCGCCGTTCACGCCAGGGCCCTTCGCCGCGTCGGCGCCGCCGTCCGCCGCGCCCGTGCCGTTCGCCGCTCCCGCGCCGCCCGCCGGGGTGGAGACCAGACGGTTCCTGGCCCGCCCCATCAGCTCCTCACGCTCGTCCTCGGTCAGCCCGCCCCACACCCCGTACGGCTCGCGTACCGCGAGGGCGTGTGCGGCGCACTCCGCGCGGACCGGGCACCGCATGCAGACTTCCTTGGCCGAGTTCTCCCGCGCGCTGCGCGCCGCGCCGCGCTCGCCCTCCGGGTGGAAGAAGAGCGAGCTGTCGACGCCGCGGCAGGCGGCGAGCAGCTGCCAGTCCCACAGGTCCGCGTTGGGTCCCGGAAGGCGGGAGAAGTCTGCCATGAGCTGTCCCCTTGTAGCCGTTTTGCGGCCGCTGTTGTGCGGGTTGGTGGGCGCACGCCGTCTCTACTGTCTAAGGAGATGAAAATATGACTCTTTATGAATCTAGCCGCAGACACTAGAAACAGTGGAGAAAACCAGCTAAATGGGTCATGACTCTTCGTGAAGGAATTGCCAGGGAAGGGGTGGGGTCCGTGAAGACCGTGGTGCCGGAGCAGTCGCGGAGCAGGGCGGATGCGCGCCGCTGTACCGTGTCGGCCCCCTCACGTAGAGTGCCGGACGTGGCTGCCCTACCCGTAACTCTTTCGAGTGACCGTCGTTGAGAGTGCGGAAGCGGTTGATGGAACCAAGCTCGTCGGGCAGGCGTCCGAGGGCTCAACCGCAGAGGTGACGACTCGTACCAGCCTGGAGGCTCAAGGTGACGCGCATCCGCTGCGAGAGCCACGGAGGTCAGTCATGACTTCCGTCCTCGTCTGTGATGACTCCCCGCTCGCCCGAGAGGCGCTGCGCCGTGCGGTGGCGACCGTACCCGGCGTCGAGCGCGTGACGACGGCGGCCAACGGCGAGGAAGTGCTCCGCCGCTGGGGCGCCGACCGCTCGGACCTGATTCTGATGGACGTACGCATGCCGGGCCTCGGCGGCGTGGAGACCGTCCGGCGGTTGCTCTCGGCAGACCCGGGTGCCCGCATCATCATGCTCACCGTCGCCGAGGACCTGGACGGCGTGGCACTCGCGGTGGCCGCCGGGGCACGTGGCTATCTTCACAAGGACGCCTCCCGCGCGGAGCTGCGGGCCACCGTGACCCAGGCCCTGGCCGACCCCACCTGGCGGCTGGCCCCGCGCCGCCTGCGCTCCGCCGAGATGGGCGCGGCGCCCACCCTCACCGCCCGTGAGATCCAGGTCCTGGAAGGCATGAGCCATGGCCGGTCGAACGCGGAGATCGGCCGCGAGCTGTTCCTCTCCGAGGACACGGTCAAGACGCACGCCAGACGCCTTTTCAAGAAGCTCGGCGCCTCGGACCGGGCGCACGCCGTCGCGCTGGGTTTCCGCTGGGGCCTGGTTCGCTGAGTGGCACCGCAGCGGGGATGCGACGCTCCCCGTCCGCCTTTCGGTGGACGGGGCGACGGATGCCCGCTGCTCGTTTCGCCGACGATGCCGCATCCTTGAATGGTGGAGTTCCTCAGGGACAAGACGGCAGAGCGGAACGAGCGTGAGGGGAGAGCGCAGGAGATGAGTTCCGGCGCACCTGCTCATAACGCTTCAGTGCACAACTACGGACGCGGTGCCACGGGTCAATCCGCCCCGAGGCACCATGGACCGATGCGTGACGACGGGACGACGGTGACTGGTGCACTCGTCCACCGCGCCGTGGGCGGCGACGAACAGGCCACGCACGATCTGCTGGCCCACGTACACCCATTGGCGCTGCGGTACTGCCGCACCCGCCTGTCCCGGCTGCCGGGTGACGCACGGCACTTCGTCGAGGACCTGGCCCAGGAGGTGTGCGTCGCGGTGCTGCTGGCGCTGCCGCGCTACCGCGACACCGGGCGCCCCTTCGAGGCCTTCGTCTTCGCGATCGCCTCGCACAAGGTCGCCGACCTCCAGCGCGCCGCCATGCGCCACCCCGGGTCCACGGCCGTGCCCTCCGACGAGATGCCCGAGCGGCCCGACGACTCGCTCGGCCCCGAGGAGCGCGCGCTGCTGAGCAGCGACGCGGAGCGCGCCAAGGAACTCCTCGCGAGCCTCCCGGACAACCAGCGCGAGCTGCTGCTGCTCCGGATCGCCGTGGGGCTCACCGCGGAGGAGACCGGCCAGGTGCTCGGGATGTCACCCGGCGCCGTCCGGGTCGCCCAGCATCGCGCGCTCAGCCGGCTGCGGGCGCTTGCCGAGCAGTAGTCGCGGGCTCCGGTTGGCCGGTTGCCGGGCTGGCCGCATACCGTTCGCTGGCTGCTGCCCTGGCCCGCTGCCTTGGCCTGCGGCTTCGGACCTGCGGTCCGGATGCGACAGCGTCTGCCCCCTCGGGTCGGCTGCGATCCGCGGGTTGCGTGTGGCTTGTCGCTCCCCCACTGCCTTAAAGGCGTGGGAGGTGCCCCCACCCCGCGCCCCTAATGGAACCGGGGCGGGCCCGCAGAAGCGCGTGCCCTCGGCAGTGACGCCCCCACGTGACGCCCCTCACATGGCGCCCTCGCATGACACCTCCACGCGGCGCCCCCACCTGAGGCCCCCGTGAGTTCGCACGTGCATCTGTACGTGTACGTGCGTCTGTACGTGTACACAGGGGTGAACGCGGAGAGGTGTGTATACGTACGAACCTATGAAGCCGCAGGATGGCGCGAACCGTGGAATGACACGGCTGCTGCTCCCGTTAGCATGGACATCCGCACCGATCAAGGCCATTGGGGAAGGTGTCATGACGTCCGACATCGACGGAGTGCCCGAGAAGTTCGCGACACTAGGGCTGACCTACGACGATGTGCTGCTGCTGCCGGGCGCCTCGGACGTGCTGCCGAACGAGGTCGACACCTCGTCCCGCGTCTCGCGCTCCGTCAGCGTGAGCATTCCGCTGCTGTCCGCAGCCATGGACAAGGTCACCGAGGCCAGGATGGCCATCGCCATGGCCCGCCAGGGCGGCGTGGGCGTCCTGCACCGCAACCTCTCCATCGCGGACCAGGCGAACCAGGTCGACCTGGTCAAGCGGTCCGAGTCCGGCATGGTCACCGACCCGATCACGGTCCGGCCCGACGCCACCCTCGGTGAGGCCGACGAGCTCTGTGCGAAGTTCCGCATCAGCGGCGTCCCGGTCACCGACGGGAGCGGCAAGCTGCTCGGCATCGTCACCAACCGTGACATGGCCTTCGAGTCCGAGCGCTCGCGCCAGGTGCGCGAGGTGATGACGCCGATGCCGCTGGTCACCGGCAAGGTGGGCATCTCCGGCGTGGACGCCATGCAGCTGCTGCGCCGCCACAAGATCGAGAAGCTGCCGCTCGTCGACGACGCCGGCATCCTCAAGGGCCTGATCACCGTGAAGGACTTCGTCAAGGCCGAGCAGTACCCGAACGCCGCCAAGGACGCCGAGGGCAGGCTGCTGGTCGGCGCCGCCGTCGGCGCCAGCCCGGAGGCCCTGGAGCGCGCCCACGCGCTGGTCGAAGCCGGCGTCGACTTCCTGGTCGTCGACACCTCCCATGGCCACAGCGGCAACGCGCTGAGCTGGATGTCCAAGATCAAGTCGTCGGTCCCGGTGGACGTCATCGGCGGCAACATCGCCACCCGTGACGGCGCGAAGGCCCTGCTCGACGCGGGTGTGGACGGCGTCAAGGTCGGCGTCGGGCCCGGTTCGATCTGTACCACCCGCGTGGTCGCCGGCATCGGCGTCCCGCAGGTCACGGCGATCTACGAGGCGGCGGAGGCGTGCCGGGACGCCGGCGTGCCGGTGATCGGCGACGGCGGCCTCCAGTACTCGGGCGACATCGGCAAGGCGCTGGCCGCCGGTGCGGACACGGTCATGCTGGGCAGCCTGCTCGCGGGCTGCGAGGAGTCGCCGGGCGAGCTGCTGTTCATCAACGGCAAGCAGTTCAAGTCCTACCGCGGCATGGGCTCCCTGGGCGCCATGCAGTCCCGCAGCCAGGGCCGCTCGTACTCGAAGGACCGCTACTTCCAGGCCGACGTCACCTCCGACGACAAGCTGGTCCCGGAGGGCATCGAGGGCCAGGTGCCCTACCGCGGCCCCCTCGCGGCCGTCCTGCACCAGCTCGTCGGCGGCCTGCGGCAGACCATGGGCTACGTCGGCGCGGCCGCGGTCGGCGAGATGCAGACCAAGGGCCGCTTCGTCCGGATCACGTCCGCGGGCCTCAAGGAGAGTCACCCG
Organism: Streptomyces sp. TS71-3; assembly: GCF_018327685.1. Lineage (NCBI taxonomy): Bacteria > Bacillati > Actinomycetota > Actinomycetes > Kitasatosporales > Streptomycetaceae > Streptomyces > Streptomyces sp. TS71-3. The sequence continues at coordinate 680,633 of NZ_BNEL01000001.1, forward strand.
CACGACATCCAGATGACGGTCGAGGCGCCCAACTACAACAACCGCGCCTAGGTCGTGTCCGGCGGATCTTCGTGGATCAGCCTGCGGCGTCTGGTGCCGTGCATCGCAAGGCGGAGGATCGTCCTCGTACTGGGCGTACTCGGATGACTCCGACAACGCGGCGAGGTGCGGTGCTGGGGGCACTCCCCCACTGCCTGAACGGGCGTGGGAGGTACCCCCACCCACGCCCGTTCAGGCAGTGGGGGAGTCGCGGGCCCACGAAGATCCGCCGGACACGACCTGGCCCGCCCGGTCACCGGTCCTGTCCGAGGGCAGGTCGAGCAGCCCTGACACCACGGACAGCACGGACACCACGGACCCCACTGAGGGCGGCCCGGGGCGCATCCCCTGGGCCGCCCTTTCGCGCGAAAACGCGGGCCGCTGTGGTGGGCGCGGAATGAACGCGCGCCGGCGCCGCCCGGGTGGCGGTCGCGGCGACGGCCGCCCTTTCGGTGCCCGGGGGGCCGGGTCGGGGATACTGGAGGGCGCTGAGACGCAGAGGGAAAGGCCACAGACGTGACTGAGATCGAGATCGGGCGGGGCAAGCGCGGCCGCCGGGCGTACGCCTTCGACGACATCGCCGTCGTCCCCAGTCGCCGCACCCGCGACCCGAAAGAGGTCTCCATCGCGTGGCAGATCGACGCCTACCGCTTCGAGCTGCCGTTCCTGGCCGCCCCGATGGACTCGGTGGTCTCCCCCCGGACCGCCATCCGCATCGGTGAGCTCGGCGGGCTGGGCGTGCTCAACCTTGAGGGCCTGTGGACGCGGTACGAGGACCCGCAGCCGCTCCTGGACGAGATCGCCGACCTGCCGGGCCACAAGGCGACCAGCCGCCTCCAGGAGATCTACGCCGCCCCGATCAAGGAGGAACTGATCGGGCAGCGGATCAAGGAGGTGCGGGACTCCGGCGTGATCACGGCCGCCGCGCTCTCCCCGCAGCGCACGGCCCAGTTCTCCAAGGCCGTGGTGGACGCGGGCGTCGACATCTTCGTCATCCGCGGCACCACCGTCTCCGCGGAGCACGTGTCGGGCGCGGCGGAACCGCTGAACCTGAAGCAGTTCATCTACGAGCTGGACGTGCCCGTGATCGTCGGCGGTTGCGCCACGTACACGGCGGCGCTGCACCTGATGCGCACCGGTGCGGCGGGCGTGCTGGTCGGCTTCGGCGGCGGGGCGGCGCACACCACCCGCAACGTCCTCGGCATCCAGGTCCCCATGGCGACCGCGGTCGCGGACGTCGCCGCGGCCCGCCGCGACTACATGGACGAGTCCGGCGGCCGCTACGTGCACGTGATCGCGGACGGCGGCGTGGGCTGGTCGGGTGACCTCCCCAAGGCGATCGCCTGCGGCGCGGACTCCGTGATGATGGGCTCCCCGCTGGCACGCGCCACGGACGCGCCCGGGCGGGGCCACCACTGGGGCATGGAGGCGGTGCACGAGGAGGTGCCGCGCGGCATGAAGGTCGACCTCGGCACCGTCGGCTCCATCGAGGAGATCCTGACGGGTCCCTCGCACAACCCCGACGGCTCCATGAACTTCTTCGGCGCCCTGCGCCGCGCGATGGCCACGACCGGGTACAGCGAGCTCAAGGAGTTCCAGCGGGTCGAGGTCACGGTGGCGGACTCGCAACACAAACGGTAACGCTGCGGTGCGCTGCGCTGCGCTGCGCTTCGCTGTGGCCGGGGTGTGCGGTGCCCACGGCGGCTCTGCGTTGCCCCCGGGATGCCCTTTCCAGACGCTCCGCGCCGGCCCGCGTGGACTGCTCTTGGCGGTTCGGCTGAGGTTGGGTGTGGTTGTTCGCGCAGTTCCCCGCGCCCCTTTGGTGAGGCTGCTCTCGACGGGTCAGTTCAGGCTGGGTGTGGTTGTTCGCGCAGTTCCCCGCGCCCCTTGGACGGCGCTTCGCGCCTCATCAGGGGCCTGGGCTGGTTCGCGAGGTGACTCCGCCGGAACTGCGCGAGCGAGTACCACGGCCGGTGGTCGAACGGCGAACGGGAAGGGGCAGCGCCCCGATGGGGGCGCGGGGAACTGCGCGAGTAGCCACGACGGGCCGGTGGTTGAAGGACTGAGCGCAGGGGGCTGGGCCCCGATGGGGGCGCGGGAACTGCGCGAGTAGCCACCGAGGGCCGGTGGTTGAAGGGTGGACCGCGGGGGGCTGGGTCCTGATAGGGGCGCGGGGAACTGCGCGAGTAGCCACGACGGGCCGGTGGTTGAAGGACTGAGCGCAGGGGGCTGGGCCCCGATGGGGGCGCGGGGAACTGCGCGAGGAGTCGGCACCCGCCGGCGGCAGGACGCAAGGAGGCGGGGCCCAGAGAAGGTGCGGGGAACCGGGGGCGCTCAGAGGCGTTCCGCCGCCCCCGCCGGCGTCGCCCCGCGAGTGTCCAGCAGAAGCTGCGCCTTCACCGACAGCCCCTGAAGGTCATACGTACGGTGATGCTGCAGCAGCAACGTGAGATCGGCGGCCGCAACCCCCTCGTAGAGCGCATCGGCCCGCGGCACCGCCCGCCCCCGCACCTCCCAGGCGGGCACGTAGGGATCGTGGTAGCCGACCCGCGCCCCCAGCTCCATCAGCCGCAGCGCGATCTCCTCCGCAGGTGACCCCTGCCGATCGGCCATATCGGGCTTGTACGTGACCCCGAGCAGCAGCACGTGGGCACCGCGTGCCGACTTCCCGTGCTCGTTCAGGAGCGCGGCGCCCCGCTGGACGACGTACTGCGGCATGCGGTGGTTGACCTGCTGGGCGAGCTCCACCATGCGCAGCGTCCGCAGTCCCTGCCCCTGCCCCTGCCCCTGCCCCTGCCCCGGGGGACGCACCACGGCGGTGCGGCCCGGCAGGTGTTGCGGCACGGTGTGGCCGCCCACTCCGGGGCCGGGCCGGAACGCGTGGAACCCGAACGGCTTCGTCTCCGCGCACCGGATCACGTCCCAGATGTCGACGCCGAGGTCGTGGCAGAGCACGGCCATCTCGTTGACGAGGGCGATGTTGACGTGCCGGTAGTTGGTCTCCAGAAGCTGCACCGTCTCCGCTTCCCGCGGCCCACGCGCGCGTACCACCTTCTCCGTGAGCCGCCCGTAGAACTTCGCGGCGGACTCGGTGCAGGCCGGCGTGAGGCCGCCGATGACCTTGGGGATCGCCCGGTAGCCGGGGGCGCCCTGCCCAGGGTCGGTGCGCACGGGGGAGTAGGCCAGGTGGAAGTCCCGGCCCGCGCGCAGCCCCGAGCCGTCCTCCAGCAGCGGCCGCAGGAAGTCCTCCGTGGTGCCGGGTGGCACCGGGGACTCCAGGATCACCGTCGTGTGCGGACGCAGCCGGGCCGCCAGGGCGCGGCCGGCCTCCGCGACCTGGCCGAGGCTCGGACCGCCGTCCGGGCCGGGCGGGGTGGGCACGCAGATCACCGCCGTGCGCACCCGGCCGAGCTGCGCCGGGTCCGGACAGGGCCGGGCGCCGCCCGAGACAATACGGCGCAGGTCGGCGGGGGTGAGCGTGGCGCACGCGCCCGTGCCGCCGTTGCCGGTCCCGGTCCCGGTGCCGGCACCGCACGCGCCCGTGCCCGCGCCGGAGGCGCCCGCGCCACCCGCACCCGCGGCGCTCCCGGCGCCCGGGCTGCCCGCGTCGCCGCCCCCCACGCCGTCGGCGTACCGGCCCCCGCCGGATTCCTGGCCGGTACGGCTGGGTACCGGAGCGTGCAACGAGCGGGTCGTGGTGCCGGCCACCGGATCGGGCAGGCAGTCGTAGCCGAGGGTGGGGATACCGGCGGCCACGGCGGCCTGGGCGAGTGGCAGACCGAAGGGGCCGAGACCGATGACGGCGAGATCAGCGGGCATGGGGCGGCGTCCTTCCCAGTAGCCGGAGCGGGAGGATCACGCAAGTCCTGTGGACAGGGTGGACCAGCGCAATGTCACACTAGGAGTAAATATGACCGTGATGTCGCATTGACTGCCCGGCAATTGGGGCGTGTTGGCCGCGAGGTTTTCCACAGGCCATGGGCCGGTGGTGGCTGAAGTAGCAGAACGCGGTGAGACTGGGCATGGGGGATGTGTGAGTGCGGGCGCGGCCGGCTGCCGTGCCGGCCGTGAGAGGTGACGGGAGGCAGCGGTGAGGACAGCGACACTGGGGCCGGCGCGACGCGCCGAATCCCTGGCGGCAATGGCCGACCACGAGCTGGACGTACTGGTGGTCGGCGCGGGCGTGGTCGGTGCCGGCACGGCACTCGACGCGGTGACCCGCGGCCTGTCCACCGGCCTGGTGGAGGCCCGCGACTGGGCGTCGGGTACCTCCAGCCGTTCCAGCAAGTTGATCCATGGCGGCCTGCGGTATCTGGAGATGCTGGACTTCGCCCTGGTCAGAGAGGCACTCAAGGAGCGCGGCCTGCTCCTGGAGCGGATCGCCCCGCACCTGGTCAAGCCGGTGCCGTTCCTGTACCCGCTCCAGCACGCGGGCTGGGAGCGGCTCTACGCGGGCTCGGGCGTCGCGCTGTACGACCTGATGTCCATGGCCCGCGGCCACGGCCGGGGCCTGCCCACGCACCGCCACCTGACCAGGCGCCACGCGCTGCGGGTCGCCCCCTGCCTCCGCAAGGACGCGCTGGTGGGCGCGCTGCAGTACTACGACGCGCAGATGGACGACGCCCGCTACGTCGCCACCCTCGTCCGCACCGCGGCGGCGTACGGCGCGCAGGTCGCCAACCGCGCGCGGGTGACGAGCTTCCTGCGCGAGGGCGAGCGGGTCGTCGGCGTCCGCGTGCGCGACCTGGAGGCCGACGGCGAGTACGAGATCCGCGCCAAGCAGCTGGTGAACGCCACGGGCGTGTGGACCGACGACACCCAGGCCCTGGTCGGCGAGCGCGGCAAGTTCCATGTCCGGGCCTCCAAGGGCATCCACCTCGTCGTGCCGAAGGACCGGATCAATTCGAGCACCGGCCTGATCCTGCGCACGGAGAAGAGCGTCCTGTTCGTCATTCCCTGGGGCCGGCACTGGATCGTCGGCACCACCGACACCGACTGGAACCTCGACAAGGCCCACCCGGCCGCCTCCAGCGCCGACATCGACTACGTCCTGGACCACGTGAACTCCGTCCTGGCCGTCCCCCTCACCAGGGACGACGTCCAGGGCGTCTACGCCGGCCTGCGGCCCCTGCTGGCCGGGGAGTCGGACGCCACCAGCCAGCTGTCCCGCGAGCACACCGTGATGCACGCGGCCCCCGGCCTCGTGGTGGTCGCCGGCGGCAAGTACACGACGTACCGGGTGATGGCCAAGGACGCCGTCGACGAGGCCGTGCACGGCCTGGACCAGCGCGTCGCCGACTGCGTCACGGAGGACATCCCCCTGGTGGGCGCCGAGGGCTACAGGGCGCTGTGGAACGCCCGCGCCCGCATCGCCGCCGACAACGGCCTGCACGTCGTCCGCGTGGAGCACCTGCTGAACAGGTACGGGTCGCTCAGCCAGGAAGTGCTCGACCTGATCGCCGAGGACCCCACCCTCGCCGCTCCCCTCCAGGGCGCCGACGACTACCTCCGCGCCGAGATCGTCTACGCCGCCTCCCACGAGGGCGCCCGCCACCTCGACGACGCCCTCACCCGCCGCACCCGCATCTCCTTCGAGACCTTCGACCGCGGCACCCGCTGCGCCCGCGAGGCCGCGCAGCTGATGGCCCCGGTCCTCGGCTGGGACGCCGACCGCGTCGACCGAGAGGTGGAGCACTACGAGAAGCGCGTCCAGGCGGAACGCGAGTCCCAACTCCAGCCGGACGACCTGACGGCCGACGCGGCCCGCCTGGGCGCCCCGGACATCGTGGCGGGCTGATCCCCCCCCCCGGGCCCGGCTCCCGATCCCTCCCTCGGCGGGTCCGGTGGCCCGGACACTCCAGGAACCAGCCCCTTCACCCCGGTGACGACGTGACACCTCTCGCGGTGGCCACTCGCGCAGTTCCCCGCGCCCCTGCGTCGGCGCTTCGCGCCATCGGGGGGCCGCTCTCGGGGGCACGGCTGAGGCCCGTCGCGGTTGCTCGCGCAGTTCCCCGCGCCCCTGATCGGCACCCCCTTACACCAGGCCCCGGCCCCCGGGCCTTGCGCCCCGACAGGGGCACAGGACCGGTGCCCAGCGCCCCGAAAGGGGCGCGGGGAACTGCGCGAGAAGTCCCGCCGGCGGTCGGTCGGCGGTGAGCCTTGAGGGGCTGGTTCGTCCCCGCGGGGGCCGTCGGGAGGGGCAACCGTCCGGCTCACCCGGGCCGGGCTGGGGGCGCGGGGAACTGCGCGAACAACCCCCGCCGGCGGTCGGTCGGCGGTGAGCTCTGAGGGGCTGGTTCGTCCCCGCGGGGGCAGCGAGTGGGAGTAACCCTCCGGCCCACCTGGCCCCCGACAGGGGCGCGGGGAACTGCGCAAACACCCCCCGCCGGCGGGAAGCCGGACGCGAGACGCCCACGCAGCGCACCGCAGACGCGGACGCCGGCCCCGGCACGGGGAACCTCACCGCTTGCAGAACTCCGAGGAAAGAACGGCCAGCTCCGCCCGAGCCGAGGGCACCGCATCGGTGTCCACCCGATACGTCACCACCCGCCCCCCGCCAGCGGTCCCGGCACTCCGCACGTAGCTCCCCAGAATGCGACCGTTGTGCCCCCACACGGTCGCCCCGCAGGGCAGCCGCTGCGGGTACAGCCCCAGCCCGTACACCCCGCCCGTGTCCCGCGTGTCCATCATCTGGTCCACCGCCGCGCGGGGCAGCAGCCGCCCGCCCAGCAGCGCGCCGAAGAAGCGGTCCAGGTCGTCCAGGGTGGAGACCAGCTCGCCGGCCGCCCCCGCGACCCGCGGATCCAGCTCGGTGACGTCCCGGCCGCCGGCGGTGTACGCGCGCCCGTGCGGCTCGGGCAGGTCCCGCCGCGCGCCCGGGAAGGACGTACCCGTGAGGTGCAGCGGCTTGATGATCCGCCGCCGTGCCTCGGCCGCGTAGGACTCCCCGGTGACCTGCTCGACGACCATGCCGAGCAGCACGTAGTCGGTGTTGGAGTACGCGAAGGAGTTGCTGCGCACCGAGGTCGGGGGCGGATGGGAGAGTGCGAGGCGGACCGCGGCGCGCGCCGAGACGGGAACGGTGCCGCCGGTGTCCGCGGTGAAGTCGGGCAGCCCGCTGGTGTGGTCGAGCAGCTCGCCCAGGGTGAGCCGGCGCCCGTCGTAGCCCTGGCCGCGCACCAGGCCCGGCAGGTGCTGTTCCACGGTGTCGGAGAGCCTGAGGCGGCGCTCCACGGCGAGTTGCAGCACGACCGTGGCGATGAACGTCTTCGTGATGCTGCCGGCCCGGAAGCGGTCGGCGCGCCGGATGCCCGGCCCGCTGGTGGCGAACTGCGTACCCACTCTGTCACGGGCCAGCAGCGCGGCGGCCTTGGTCTTGCCGATCCCGGCGAGCCGGGGAAGAGTGGCGCCCGGGGCAGGGGATCCGGGGGCGTTCACGCTGCCGGGGAGCAGCCCGAGCAGGACCACGGCCAGCGAAAGAGCCGGGAGTGTCCGGGATGCGGGCATGGGGTCCTCCGTCGTCGTTCCCCGCCCCGGCCATCTTCGGCGACGGAGCCCGACAGCGGGTGGAGACCCTGCGAAGGTTCCGGCCACGACGTGGGGGACAATGGAGGCTCTGTCGGGGCGGGTTGCAGAGGGGTCACATGTCGGAGGCGGATCAGGCGGGGGAGACCCGCCAGGGCACCGGGGAACGTCTCCTGGCCGGGCGGTACCGGCTGGGGAGGGTGCTCGGCCGCGGCGGCATGGGCACGGTCTGGCGCGCGGAGGACGAGACGCTGGGCCGCACGGTCGCGGTCAAGGAACTCCGCTTCCCCTCCAGCGACGAGGACGAGAAGCGACGCCTCGTCACCCGCACCCTCCGCGAGGCGAAGGCCATCGCGCGGATCCGCAACAACAGCGCCGTGACGGTCTACGACGTCGTCGACGAGGACGACCGCCCGTGGATCGTGATGGAACTGGTCGAGGGCAGGTCGCTCGCCGAAGTAATCCGCGAGGACGGGGTCCTGACGCCGAAGCGGGCGGCCGAGGTGGGCCTCGCCGTCCTCGACGTGCTGCGCTCCGCCCACGGAGCGGGAATCCTGCACCGTGACGTGAAGCCCTCCAACGTCCTCATCGCCGAGGACGGCCGCGTCGTCCTCACCGACTTCGGCATCGCCCAGGTGGAGGGCGACCCCTCCATCACGTCGACGGGCATGCTCGTCGGCGCCCCCTCCTACATCTCCCCGGAACGCGCCCGCGGCCACCGCCCCGGCCCCGCGGCCGACCTCTGGTCCCTCGGCGCGCTGCTCTACGCGTGCGTGGAGGGCGTCCCGCCGTACGACAAGGGCTCCGCCATCGCGACCCTGACCGCGGTGATGACCGAGCCCGTGGAGCATCCGCGGAACGCCGGCCCGCTGGAGCCGGCCATCTACGGCCTGCTCGTCAAGGACGTCGAACAGCGCCTCGACGAGACCGGGGCGCGGACGATGCTCCAGGAGGTCGCCCACGCCCCCCAGCCGACGGCTCCAGCCCCGGCCTCCGACAGGGCGACGACCTCTCTGCGCGTGTCCGACGAGGCGCGGCGCGACGGCGTGCAGGGCGACGGGAGCGACGCCCCCGCGGCCGGCGGCCCGGCCACCGACCCGGCCGCCGGGGCCGCGTCCGGCCCTTCCGGCACGGTCGGCATCCCTTCCGGCACGGCCGGCACCCCTTCCGGTGCGCGGACCCCGAGCGAGTCCGGCAAGCCCGCCGGCGCCGCGCAGGAGCGCCGCCTGCGCAGTGCGCTGCGCTCGGTGCGCAAGGCCGCCGCGGCGGCGTCCGGGGCCGCGGCCACCGCGGTCCAGGGAAGGTCGGCGGCCCGCCCTGCGGAATCCGGCACGGCGACGGGCTCGGGCGCTGCGGCCTCCGGGAGCACCGCGGGCTCGGATGCCCGGGCGGAGGACGCCGAGGGCTCCGGCACGGCCGAGCCCCGTACGTCCGAGGCGGCCGGCACGGCCCCCGGAGACACCACGCCGCCCGCGGCGAAGGGCGCCCCGGTGACCAGCACCGCGTCCGACCCCGCGCAGGACTCCGACTCTGACGCGGCCTCCGGTTCCGGACCGGCGGGAACCGACGCAGCCGCGCACCGATCCACGTCCGGCGCCCCGGACGACCCGCCCAGCGACCCGCTGCGCAAGCGGCCCCGTGCGGGCGGCACCGGCGACCCCAGGGTGCCCCGCGCCGAACGGAGCACCGCCCCCGACGCGGACGGCCCGTCCACCGAGCGTTCCGGTTCCGACGCGTCCGGCACCGCACCCGCCGGCGACGAGAGCCCGTCCGGCACCGCACCCGCCGGCGACGAGAGCCCCTCCGGCACCGGCACCGAGAGCCCCGCCGCGACCGCGGTCTTCGGATCGGTGGCCCACGGCTCCGCCGCGGCGGCTTCCAGCGGCACGGGCGACTCCAAGGGGCCGGGCGCGGCCACCGACCTGCCCGGAAAGGGCCTGGCCGACACCACCCGCGCGGCGCCCCTCGGCGCCTTCGGCCCCGCCGGACCGCCCAGGACGCCGCCCTCCCGGCCCGGGACCGCCACGCGCCGCACGGGCTCCGGGCCGTGGAACCTCCCGCACCGCACCCTGCTGATCGTCGCCGTCGTCGTCGCGCTGGCCGTGCTCGGCACGATCCTGGCGCTCACCCTGCCCGGCGACGACACCACGCCCGAGGGGAAGGGCGGCGGCACGGCCGCCACCGGAGGAGGCGGCACGTCCGGCGGCAAGCAGGACAACGGCACGGGCGGCGGCCAGGACGACGGCAAGGACACCGGCAAGGACGACCACGGATCCCACGGATCCGACGACAAGGGTTCCGGCGGCGGTACGGGCGACGCGGGCAAGCCGAGCGGCGGCCCCACCAGCGGGACCGGGACGGGCACCGGCGAGGGCGCCGCCGTCGGCACGTACCGCGACCCGCAGGGCTTCTCCCTCGGCCTGCCCAAGGGCTGGAAGCGCACCGGCACGGACGCCGCCGGCGTGCGCTTCACCGGCCCCCACAACCAGGCCCTGCTCCTCGCGTCGACGAACTCGCCCAAGGCCAACCCCGTGCTCGACTGGCACCAGCAGGAGCACTACATGGGGCTGTCGCAGTACCACCGCATCCGGATCGACGGCCTCGAATACCGCGGCTGGCCCGCGGCGGACTGGGAGTTCACGTTCGAGTCCTCCGGCGTCAAGAGGCACCGGATCGACCGCGGCTTCGTCACCAGCCCCAAGCACGGCTACGGGATGATGTACACGGCGAACGACAGCGAGTGGACGAGCGACCTGAGCCGCGCCACCTGGAACACCTTCACCAGCACCTTCACCCCCGCCAAGTGAGGCCGGCGACGTGCACCCCCGCCAGGTGAGGCCGACGACGCGACACCGGCTCCGAGGCGGCGCGCCGTCCTGCCCGAGGCGACGCCGGCTCCGAGCCGAGCGACGCTGAACCCGCGCGAATCGACGCCGTTCAGGGGCGAAGTGGCGGCGGTCCCGAGCGGAGTGGCGCCGCTCCCGAGGAAAGCGGCCGTGGCCGCACGCGATGTGACCCCGGTCCCGACCGAAGTGACACCGGTCCCGCGCAATGTGACGTTCCGGGGGCGCGCCACCCGGGTCGGGGGTTCCGCCTCGTCCGACCGCGGGTACATGCCCCGCGGACGCCGGGCCGGCCGCCTCTCAGGTGGTGGGATGTGCCCGTGGGACATAGGGGACGGAAGCGGATCAGGGGGTCAAGTGCTCCCCGGATGTGGGGAGTCAGGCGGGTGAGCGGCACGAATGGCCCGAAGAGTTATCCACATCCCCTCGATACGGCCGGACTTCGGCACGTATCGTGAGTGTGTGTGGACCGTGCGCAGTCGCATGACAACGCGCCGGGCACACGCGGCGAGCTGATGCGACACCGATCGGAAGGGGGCGGCGCCGTGGACGACTACGCGGGTCGGGTACTCGCCGACCGCTACCGCCTGCCCCTCCCCCCGTCCGACGAGTACGAGCTGGCCCAGACACGCGCGTTCGACACCTACAGCGGCCAGGAGGTGCTGGTCCGCCAGGTGCCGCTGCCGGAGATCGTCGAGGCTGAGGTGCTCGACGCCGACGGCCTGCCCGAGGGCTTCACCGGCCGGAACCCCGCGGGCGCCCGGCGGCTCACCGGCAGCGGCATGATCGGCGGCGCCACCCGGACCCCCTCCGACCCGGCGGTGCGCCGCGCCATCGAGGCCGCCCAGGCGGCCGCGCAGATCCCCGACCACCCCCGGCTCGACCAGGTCTTCGACGTCTTCGCGGAAGGCGGCTCGCTCTGGATCGTGAGCGAGGTGGTCGCCGCCAGCCCGCTGGCCGCCCTACTCGCCGAGGCCCCCTTGTCGCCGTACCGCGCGGCGGAGGTCGCGGCCGACGTCCTCCTCGCCCTCCGTGCCCTGCACGCGCACGGCTGGACCCACCGCAACATCACCACGCGCACGGTCCTGGTCTGCGAGGACGGCCGGGTGATGCTCACCGGACTGGCCGCCGGCGCCGCGGAAGAGGCCCTGTGCGGGTACGACCCGACGCCGGACGACACCGGGGCCCCCGCCGGTACGCCCGGCGGCGAGCTCCCGCCGTCACCGGGCGCGATGCCACCCGGTCCCGCCGGCTCCCTCACCGGCGGCGGGGACCGGCCCGCCCTCGGTGCCGCACCCGGCCGGCCCGGGGGCCCCTTCGGCCCCGTCCGGGGGCCCTCCGGCCCGGCTTCCGGCCGTCCCGGTGCGGCGGGCCCCGGCCACCCCGGCCCCGCGTCCGGAGCCGGCGGCCAGGCACCCGGGGCGCCCGCCGGCACGGGGACCGGCGTCCCCCGGCAGATCCCGTACCGGGCGCAGAGCGGCACGGACGCGAGAGCGGCCCGCGCCGGTGCCATCGCGGCCTACCGCGCAGGCGCCAGAGCCGCCGCCCGCATCGACGACGAGCACACCGACACGCCCACACCCCTGCCCCCGGGCCTGCCCGCGGCCCGCCAGGGCGACGGCTCCCCGGCCCGCCCCCAGGACCAGGACGACACCCCGCACCCGCCGGGCCAGATCGTCGACCCCTACGGAGTACGCCGCCCCGGGCCCCCCGCTCCGAGGTCCCCGCAGGACAACCAGCCCGAGGTCTACGCGCGCTCCGCGCCGGACGCCGCCCAGCCCGCGCCCGCCGGCACCGCCGGAGCCACCTGGGGCGAGGCCGCCGGCTGGGGCGCCGGCGGAGCGCCGCGGCGCGGTCCCGCCACCCCGCTGGCCGCCGAGCGGGCCCGCCAGGCCCGGATGGCCGTGGTCGGCCCCGTCACCGAGCGCTGGGCCCCCGAGCAGGCCGGCCCCGTCCACGAGAACTGGCAGCTCGCCCCGCCCGTGGGCCCCGCCACCGACCTGTGGGCCCTGGGCGCGCTGCTGTTCCGGGCCGTTCAGGGACACGCCCCGTACCCGGAGGAGAGCACCCCCGAGCTGGTCGAGATGGTGTGCTCCGAGCCACCCGCCTTCGCCGAGGAGTGCGGTCCGCTGCGCCCCGTCGTGGAGTCGCTGCTCCGTCAGGATCCGGCCGAGCGGCCGGATTTCGAGGAGCTGCGCGGCTGGCTGCGCTCCCTGATCCGGTCGGCGCCGGAGCCCGACGCGGGCGCGCACGTCGTCGCCACCCCTCCCGCCGACCGGGAGAAGCTGCCCATCGTGCGGCGCCGCGGCGAGCTGGTCCGCCGCCGCAAGGGCACGGTCGTGGCCACCGGCCGCGGGCGGCACAAGGCGGGCCGGGGCGGCGGGCCGCGGCGGCTCGGCCGGACGCTCCTCGTGGTGATCATGCTGGGCCTCGCGGCGGCCGTGGCCTACGCGATGGTCTTCATGCCCAAGTCGAGCGACGCGGGTCAGCAGGCGGCCGGCGAGCCCACCGGATCCCCGGCGCCGGGGTCGTCCTCGGACACCGGCGCGCAGGGCGGCGCCACCGGCCAGGGCGACCAGGACAGCGCCGCGCCCGGCCAGCCCTCCGACTCCCACCCGCCGCAGACGACCCCGCTCGACGTGCCGCCCGGCTTCACGGTGAAGAACGACAGCGCCGGCTTCCGGATAGCCGTGCCCGACGGGTGGCAGCGGCAGGGCAAGAACTCCCTCGGGCAGGTCGTCTACGGCAAGGGCGGCTTCCAGCTGATCGTGGTGCCCGGCCGGGACACCGCCAAGCAGTACGGATCCGACCCGATGGTCTACGAGCGCGAGAAGGAGCGCGAGCTCCAGCCCTTCCGCGAGTCCAGCTGGGCCACCAGCAGCGGGCTGCGCACCACCGAGGTCGGCGACCGGATCATGGCGGAGGGCCAGTTCACCTGGCAGGGCGACGGCGGCGAGGTCTACGTCCGCAACCTCGCGCTCCTCGTCGGCGGCCACTACCACGTCGTGCAGGTCCGGGGCCCCGAGTCCCAGCGCGACAAGGTGGACGGCTACTACACCCAGGCGTCGGCGACCTACCAGTACACGGGCTGACCGGCGCGGGCCGCGGGGAGGCGGGCGCGGGGAGGTTTCCGTGCGGCGGGTGCGTGTGGCGGGTGCGTGAGGCGGTCCGCCCGGTGGGCGTACGCGGCGGTTCCTCCGGCAGGCGTGTGCGTCCTGCACCAGCGTGACGGTCCGTCCGGCAGGCGTGTGCGTGCGTCTCGGTCCGTCCGGGGAGCGTGTGTGTGACGGTTCGTCCGGCGGGCTGTACGTGCGGCGGTCCGTTCGCCGGGCGCGTTCGAACCCGTACCGGACGAGCATCGACGGGCCACCTCGAACCGCCCCGCGGGCGTCCGCGGGCGGAGGCCGTTGAACCCGCTCCAGATGTGTGCCGGCCGCGGCGTTCGAACCCGTACCGGGGCCGTATGTGGTGGAAACATGGAGGTCATGGCGGGTCCGTGCGCTGTGAGGGCATGGCGCCTCTGTGGAGGGATCAGCCGATGAGTCCCAAGCGTCACAGTGCTGTCACCTTGTACCCCACGTGTTCCCTGCGGGGTACCACTTCCTTACGCTGGAGTGGTCAATCCACTGCGGGGGATCGTGAATCAGATGCAAGGCCTGCTCCTCGCGGGGCGCTACCGGCTCGGTGAGTCCATCGGACGGGGCGGCATGGGCCGCGTGTGGCGCGCCCATGATGAGTTGCTGCACCGCGTCGTGGCGGTGAAGGAACTGACCGCCGCCCAGTACGCGTCCGAGAGCGAACGCACGGTGCTGCTGGCGCGCACCCAGACCGAGGCCCGCGCCGCCGCCCGCATCAACCACCCCGCCGTCGTCACCGTCCACGACGTGCTGGAGCACGACGACCGGCCGTGGATCGTGATGGAGCTGGTCGAGGGCGGTTCCCTCGCGGACGTCGTCAAGGAGTCGGGCGCGCTCGAACCGCGGTACGCCGCCCGCGTCGGCGTCTGGGTGCTCCGCGCGCTGCGCGCCGCCCACGCCGCCGGCGTGCTGCACCGCGACGTCAAGCCCGGCAACGTCCTGCTCGCGAAGGACGGCAGGGTGCTCCTGACCGACTTCGGCATCGCGCAGGTGGAGGGCGACACCACGCTGACCAAGACCGGCGAGGTCGTCGGCTCGGTGGACTACCTGGCGCCGGAGCGGGTGCGCGGCGCCGACCCAGGCCCGGCGTCCGACCTGTGGGCGCTCGGGGCGACGCTCTACACCGCGGTGGACGGCAGCTCGCCGTTCCGGCGGACCACGCCGCTGGCCACCATGCAGGCCGTCGTCGACGAGGACCCTTCCGAGCCGGCCGGCGCCGGGCCGCTCGGCCCCGTCATCACCGCGCTGCTGCACAAGGACCCGGCCCTGCGCCCCAGCGCGGAGGAGGCCGAGGCGATGCTCGCGGAGGCCGCGGAGGGCCGCAGGCCCACGGCCGCGCAGGAGTACCTGCCCACCAGCGTGCACCCCTACGAGAACCCGACGCGGAACCAGAGCGCCGCGCAGGGGCAGCACCCGCAGGACGCGCCGGGCGGCGGGGCGTACGGCCCGCACCAGCCCTACGGCGCCTTCGGGCCCGCGGCAGCGGCCGGGAGCGGCTACGGGTATCCCGGCGCAGGCCCGCAGCCGGAGCCGGTGACGACGCATCACCCCAGCTCGCACACGCCCCCGGGGTCACACACGCCTCCCGGCTCGCACACGCCTCCTGGCTCGCACACGCCCCCCGGGTCACACACGCCTCCTGGCTCGCACACCCCGCCCGGCTCGCACACGCCTCCGGGGCCGCTCATATCCTCCGCGCAGCAGACGGCACCCGCGTCCACGGGCGCGCCCGGGCGGCGGAGCCGGCGCGGCTGGATCGTTCTGGCGAGCGTCGTCGCGGCGGCCGTGCTGATGGGCGGCGGCACCGTGCTCGGCCTGCACTACGCGGACAAGGGCGGCAAGGACGCCGCCTCCCATTCCCCCGCTCTCTCCTCCTCGCCCGACGCCCCGGGCCCCGCGGGGCCTCCGGAGCAGGCCGGCGGGATCCCGCCCGACTGGCGGCGGGTCGACGACGTCGAGGGCTTCAGCCTGATGCTGCCGCCGCGCTGGCACCGGCAGGCCAACGGCTCCCAGATCGACTACACGCCCGACCGCGGCAACCACTTCGTGCGGATCAGCGTCGACCGGTCCCCGGACTGGGAGAACCCGTACATGCACCAGCTCGACCTGGAGAAGCAGCTCCACGACAAGCTGCCCCAGTACCACCGCGGCGAGCTGACCGAGAACACCTTCCGCGACCGGCCCGGATCGCTCTGGGAGTTCACCTGGACCGCGGTGCCCTCCGACTCCTTCCCCGGACCCCGGCACGCCATAGAACAGACGTACCTGGATCGGGACGGCACCGAATACGCGATCTACATGTCGTCGCCGGACGCGGACTGGGACACCACCCGCCTGCAGTTCGACCGCGTACTGAGGGGCTGGCAGCCCGCACGGAAGGGTTCCGTGGCCGGATCCGACGGCTCACAGAACGGCGGCGGGGACGGCGGCGACAGCTCGGACGACGGGGACGACGGCAGCGAGTGAGCTGTGGCGCCGCCCCATCGGGCGGGCCCGGGAAGGCGCTTCCCGGGCGCCGGTGGGACCGCCGGAGGCCCTGACCATGCGGTGACGGGGTGGTGCGTTCGGCGCTGACGGCGCAGTGCCGGCGCGCGGCCCGGGCCCCGACGGGCGATCTTCGGACAACCCGTGTCACCTGGCCGGACGCACCCCCTCCGGGTCGGTGACCCTGGGGCATCATGACCCTATGGTGACCGACGGAGCCGCGGGGAGCGGGGGGCACCCGGGCGGCGGCAGCACCCGTGTCCTGGCGGGCCGGTACCGCTTGGAGACACGTCTCGGCCGGGGCGGCATGGGCGTGGTGTGGCGTGCCACGGACGAGCTGCTGGGGCGTCAGGTCGCCGTCAAGGAAGTCGCGCTCGACCTCGGCGACGAGCTTTCCGCAGACGAGGTGCGGGTCCAGCGCGAGCGCGCCCTGCGCGAGGCGCGTGCCCTCGCCCAGCTCGGCCACCCGGGCATCATCGCCGTGCACGACGTCGTGGAGGCCGAGGGCCGCCCGTACATCGTCATGGAGCTGGTCGACGGGCCCTCGCTCGCCGAGCGGATCGCGCGGAACGGACCCGTCGACACGCGCGAGGCCGCCCGGATCGGGATCGCGCTACTCGGCGCGCTCCGCAAGGCGCACGCCTCCGGAGTGCTGCACCGCGACCTGAAACCGGCCAACGTCCTGCTGGAGTCGGAGACCGGCCGGGTCGTGCTCACCGACTTCGGCACCGCGCACCTGAGCGGTTCCACGACGCTGACCGAGTCCGGCTCGTTCATGGGCTCGCCGGAGTACACGGCGCCGGAGCGGATGTCCGGACTGCGCTCGGGCCCCGAGTCGGACCTGTGGTCGCTGGGCGCGCTGCTGTGCACGGCGGTCAGTGGCACGTCGCCGTTCCACCGCGACAACCTGGGCGCCGTGCTGCACGCCGTGGTCTCCGACGAGATCAGGACACCTCAGGAGGCCGGTCCGCTGCTGCCGGTGATCCTGGGCCTGCTGGAGCGCGACCCGGACCGCCGTCTCGACGCGGCCGAGACCGAACGGATGTTGCGCGACTACGCCGACACGGGGCGCGTCCCGGAGCCGCGCGCCGCCTCGGAGTCCGGCGAGCCGGGTGCCGCGCGCATGCGCTGGGCGCCCCGGGTCGCCCGGCTCCCGTACCGCGCGTCCCGGGGCGCCGGGCGCCTGCCGGGCGTCTCCCGCCTGACGCACCGCGGGTCCCGTCGCGCGGCACCGCACCCACCCGGGTCCTCCACCACGGACCAGCCGCCCCCGGCACCGGACGAGGCGCTGTCCGGCAGCTCCGAACACCCTCCGGCGGCGGAGGGCCGGGCTGCGGTACGGCCCGGCGAGTCCCCGGCGCCGGGCGGCACCGGGATTCCCGCGGCGCGTGGCACCGGGACCTCCGGCCCGCGGAGCCCCGGAACCCCTGACCAGGCCGACCGAGGAGAGCCCTCGGGCGCGGAAGGCGGCGGTGTCCGCGGGACCGGGGCGCAGGACTCCGCGCCCCCCGGGACCGCGGGCCGTCCCGCCGGGAACGACAGCGGTCCGTCCGGGGCCGAGGGGTCCGGCGGCGCCGGCCCGGCCGCCGGAGAGCGCCAGGACCACACCTTCGCACCCCACGAACGCCCGAGCGCCCCGGCCGACCACCCCGTGCCGCTCTCCGACCGCACGTCCGCGCCGCCCCGCCGGGGGCCGGCGATGCCGGGCGCCACCCCGGGCGGCGACGGCACCGCCTCGGGCCCGACCCAGCACCCGTCCGCGGAGGACCGCCCGTCACCCCAGGACGGCCCGCCCACCGACACGGGCCCCTGGCCACCGCCCGAGGCGGAACCCTGGTCACCCCCGGCGCCCAGGGGCACCCGCCCCCCGCGGGGGCAGCCCGATCCGGCGGTGCCGGGGCGACGGGCGCCCGCAGCGCCGGCACCCCCGCCCTCCGCCGCTCACGAGACCGCCGCGCCCGGCCCGTCCACCGGCCCCCGCCCCGAGCCGTCCCCGCGACGGCCGCGCCGGAATCCGGCCGGCGCTGCCACACCACCGTCCACCCGGTCCCGCAGAGGCCGCACCGGCGGAGGAGCGGGAGGCGCCTCCACAACGGGCACCGGGTCGGCCGACCCCGCCGGAGGGGCGCCTGACACCAGCGCGGACGGAGAGCCCCCCGCAGGCCGTGGCCAAGCTCCCTTCCCCGGCGCACGAGAGCGCACCCCTGGCACCGGTCCGGGCCCGGCCCCGAAGGCGGAGTCCACCCGCCGGATGCGCACCATGCTGATCGCCATCGCGCTGGCCGCGGGTATCGCCGGAGCCGGCGTGTCCGCGGTGGCACTGCTCTCGAAGGGCGGCGGCAACGGCCACCGCGAACCGTCGACCTCGGTCCCCGCGACCCCCACCCCCACCCCCACCCCCACCCCCAGCCCCACCCGGGCCCCCACGCACGGGTCCGCCCCGGCCGCACCCCCGAGCCCCACCCAGAAGTCCGGCGAGCCGACCCCCACGTCCTCAGGGCCGTCGGCGTCCACACCGCCCCGCACCGGCTCGTCCGCCCACACCCCTGCGGACACCCCGGCGGGCGGGGCCTTCTCCGAGCCCTCCTCCCGGTGAACGCCGGCACCGTGACAGCCCGTCGGCCTGCTGCGGGCGCGTGCACAGAGCTTCGTTCTGCGCGGGCCACTACCCGTATCCCATGGCCGGGACGACACCCTCAAGCGTTCGTCCGACGAACTCGCGCGTTCCGCGCGGCCGCGCGGCCCGGCGCGGAGACCTCCCCCTTTGTCACGGTGTTGCATCCGCTCAGGGGCCTCGGTGGCGATCCACGGGCGCGGGTCGCCAGGATGTGAACATGACGAACGATGGGGGAAACCAGGACGAGCCCACCAGCTACGGGCTGAGGCCACCTCAGGCTCCGCCCGTCCAGCCGGTGCCGGGGCAGGGCGCCTACGGCTCGTACCAGCCCACCCAGGGCCCGGGCGGCGGAGCGGGTGGCGGGAACGGCACCCCCGCACAGGGCCCCGCGGGCAACCCGGGGCAGCCCGGACACCCGGGGCAGCCGGAGTACCCGCCGCACCCTGGGCAGCCCGAATACCCGGCGCATCCTGGGCAGCCGGGTCCCGCTCAGCGGCCCGCCCAGGCACCCGAGGGCGCCGGCCGGCTCGTCGGTGGTCGCTACCAGTTGCTGAACCGCCTCGGCCACGGCGGCATGGGCACCGTGTGGCACGCCCGGGACACCGTCGTGGAGCGCGAGGTGGCGATCAAGGAGCCCCGGCTGCCGGACCACCTGAGCGAGGCCGAGCGGGGGACCGCGTACGAGCGCATGCAGCGCGAGGCCCGTGCCGCCGCCCGGATCGAGCACCCCTCCGTGGTCACCGTGCACGACGTCGTCGTGGAGCAGGGCAGGCCCTGGGTGGTCATGGAGCTGGTGCGCGGCCAGTCGCTCGCGGACCGGCTGCAGGAGGGCACCCTCGACCCGCGGGAGGCCGCCCGGATCGGCGTAGCGGTCGTCGGCGCGCTCCAGGCCGCGCACGACGCGGGCGTGCTGCACCGTGACGTCAAGCCCGACAACGTCCTGCTCGGCCGGGGCGAGCGGGTCGTGCTCACCGACTTCGGCATCGCCCAGGTGGAGGGCGAGCAGCGGCTCACCGAGACGGGCGTGTTCGTCGGCTCACCGGAGTTCATCTCGCCGGAACGGGTGCTGGGCCAGCGCCCCGGGCCCGCCGCCGACCTCTGGTCCCTCGGCGTCGTGCTGTACGCGGCCGTGGAGGGCATGTCGCCGTTCCGCCGCTCGAACACCCCGGCCACGCTCCAGGCCGTGCTCTCCGCCGAGCCGCAGTCGCCCGCGCGCGCGGGCGGAGCGCTCGCCATGCTCGTCATGCAGTTGCTCCGCAAGGACCCGATGGCGCGCCCGCCCGCGCCGGAGGTCCGCCAGGTGCTTCAGGGCCTCGCGCACCCGGCGTCGGAGGGCACCCGCCTGATCCCGCCGCACCAGAGGGACGCCAACCGCTGGGTGCCCCCGGTGCTCCAGAACGACCGCAGGGCGCAGCTCGGCCTGGGCGCCGGCGTGGTGGTCGTGGCGCTCGCGCTCGTCCTGCTGCTGCTCGACCCGTTCAAGGGGAACGAGCTGCCCAAGGGCTGGGAGGTGCGGCCCGAGCGGGAGACCGTGGCGGCGTCGCTCGCCGTGCCGTCCGACTACCGGCGCGTCCCCAACGACGGCACGACCGCCGGCGTCACGTTCGACGACCCCAGCGACGTCTTCCACGTGTACCTCACCCGGGTGGACAACTCCACGGTCGACGACCCCGTCGAGCCGACCGGCGCGGGCTGGGAGAAGTACTACAAGGGCGGCGGCGACAACGGCACGGAGTTCACGCCGGTGAAGGTCGCCGGCAGGACGACGTCGTACCGCCAGAAGAAGGCGTACGAGACGACGGTGACCTTCACGGACTACAGCGACAGCAGCGACGACCCCGTGCGGCACTACCGCCACCAGCTCCTCGTCCCCGAGGGCGGCACCAGCAAGTGGTACTGGCGGCTGGAGGTCGACATGCCCGCGGACGGCTGGGCCCACCCCATCGGCGAGCAGCTCTACCGGGACGTCGTCGCCCACCTGGACCTGGACCTCGACATGTAGCCGATGGACCTGGACCTCGACACGTAGCCGGCCGGCGGCCGGACGGCAGCCGCCACCACTCCCGGCTTCCTGAGCGCATCCCTCCGGGCTCCGGAGCGCTTCCGTCCGGCGGTCGATCTCCCAGATCAGCCCCGTTCCTGCCAGTGATCGCTGGCGGGCTGTGAGTGGATGGTGAAACGTCGTTACCGATGGGTACCCAAACGGGTGTCCTAGCCCTACTCTCACGCCCATGACCGACACGACGGACCCGACGGGCTCGAAGGCCCCCGCTCCCCCTGTGGACGCCGAGGACGCCGGGGCCGCGGCCCCCGCCACCGCGTCGCCGGACACGCCCGGCACGCCTGGCACGTCCGGCACCAACCCCGTCGCGCCCGTGCCCGCCGGCACCCGGACGGCCTCCGACGTGGTCACGCCGGAGCTGGTGGCCCGGCTGGTGCGCGACGTCGTCGGGTCGGGCAGTACCGCGTGCCACACGCCGTTCTCCGGTGAGAAGCTGGCGGACCTGCCCGAGTCGACGCCCGAGGACGTGGCCACCGCCTACGAGCGCGCCCGTGCCGCCCAGCTCGCCTGGGCCGCCACGCCCGTGCGCCGCCGTGCGGCCGTGCTGCTGCGCTTCCACGACCTCGTCCTCCAGCGCGAGGCCGAGGTGCTCGACCTGATCCAGCTGGAGACCGGCAAGGCGCGCCTGCACGCCCACGAGGAGGTGCAGGGCGTCCTCGTCACCGCCCGGCACTACGGCCGCGGGGCCGCCGCGTACCTGCGGCCGAAGCGGCGCATGGGCGCCGTGCCGACCCTGACCCGGGTGACGGAGCTGCGCCATCCACGCGGCGTGGTCGGGCAGATCGTGCCCTGGAACTACCCCTTCGAGCTGGCCGTCGACGACGCCCTGCCCGCCCTCGTCGCGGGCAACGCCATCGTCATGAAGCCCGACACGGAGACCGCGCTGACGGTCCTGTGGGCCCGCGACCTGCTGATCGAGGCGGGGCTGCCCGCCGGGGTGATCCAGGTGGTGATCGGCGAGGGCCCGGTGGTCGGGCCCGCGGTGGTCGAGCACGCGGACTACGTCTCGTTCACCGGCTCCACCCGCACCGGGCGCGAGGTCGCCCAGCGGGCCGCCGCCCGGCTGGTCGGCGCCTCGCTCGAACTCGGCGGCAAGAACCCGATGCTGGTCCTGCACGACGCGGACGTGGACAAGGCCGCCGCGGGTGCCGTGCGGGCCTGCTTCTCCTCGGCCGGGCAGCTCTGCATCTCCATCGAGCGGCTGTACGTGCACGAGTCCGTCGCGGACGCCTTCCTTGAGCGCTTCGCGGCCCGCACCAAGGCCATGCGGCTCGGCGCCGGGCTCGCCTACGGGGCCGAGATGGGCTCGCTGGCGGGCGAGCGGCAGCTCCAGACCGTCCAGCGGCACGTGACGGAGGCCGTCGAGAAGGGCGCACGGCTCGTCGCCGGCGGCGCGGCGAGGCCGGACATCGGCCCCTACTTCTACGAGCCGACGATCCTCGACGGGGTCGAGTCCCCGATGGCGGTGTGCGGCGAGGAGACCTTCGGGCCGGTCGTCTCCGTCTACCGCTTCCGCGAGGAGGACGAGGCGGTCGCTCTCGCCAACGCCACCCCGTACGGCCTCAACGCCTCGGTGTGGACCAAGGACGGCGCACGCGCCCGGCGCCTCGCCGCCCGGCTGCGCTGCGGCAGCGTCAACGTCAACGAGGGGTACGCCGCCGCCTACGGCAGCGTCCGCTCGCCCATGGGCGGCATGCGGGACTCCGGCCTCGGCCGCCGGCACGGCGCGGACGGCATCCACAAGTACACGGAGCCGCAGACCGTCGCCCACCAGCGCCTGATCCCCATGGCCCCGGCCTTCGGCATGGACGACGCCGGCTACGCGACGTTCATGAGCAGAAGCCTGCGCGCCATGAAGGCCCTCCGCCTGCGCTAGCCGCCACGCGTCCTCCGCGGGACCACGTGCCGACGAACGCAGCTGTGGGCAGTGGCCGGATGGACCGTAGCTGTGGGCAGGCGTTCCGCGGGGCGGAACGGGTGGGCACAGCGGAACCCCCATGGCGGCGAGCCCTGCCAACCACCTCAGCCACAGCCCACCCCCGGAGGTACCCCCGATGCCCGAGCCCCCCGCCGAAGGCGCCACCGCGGGCAGCGAACCCGCCGTGGGCGGCGAACCCGCCGTGGGCGGCGAACCCGCCGTGGACGCCGAACCCGCCGCGGACCCCGCCCCCCTCGCGGGCAGCGAGCGCCCCGACTACGACGTCATAGTCATAGGCTCCGGCTTCGGAGGCTCCGTCACCGCCCTGCGCCTCACGGAGAAGGGCTACCGCGTCGGCGTCCTGGAAGCCGGCCGCCGCTTCACGCCCGAGACCCTGCCGCGCAACTCCTGGGACATCAGGAACTACCTGTGGGCCCCGTCCCTCGGCCTCTACGGCATCCAGCGCATCCACCTGCTCGGCAAGGTGATGGTGCTGGCCGGCGCGGGCGTCGGCGGCGGCTCGCTGAACTACGCCAACACCCTCTACGTTCCGCCGAAGGCGTTCTTCGACGACCCGCAGTGGAGGGACATCACCGACTGGCGGGACGAGCTCGGCCCGTACTACGACCAGGCGCAGCGGATGCTCGGGGCCCGGCTGAACCCGACCATGACGCCCTCGGACGTGCACCTGAAGTCGACGGCCGAGGCCATGGGGGTGGGGGAGTCCTTCCACATGGCGCCGGTCGGGGTGTTCTTCGGGGACGGCGCCGACGCGGACCGCCGGGTGAAGGTGGAGCCGGGTACGGAGGTTCCGGATCCGTACTTCGGCGGTGCGGGACCCGCGCGGCGGGCCTGCACCGAGTGCGGTGAGTGCATGACGGGCTGCCGGCACGGCGCCAAGAACACCCTCACCGAGAACTACCTCCACCTCGCGGAGCGCGCCGGCGCGGTCATCCACCCGATGACGTCGGTGGTCGCGGTCACCGAGGACCCGCGCGGCGGCCTCGAAGTGCGCACCGTGCCGACCGCCCGGCGCCGGGGGGACGGGGGCCGGACCTTCCGGGCGCCGCGGGTGGTGGTCGCCGCGGGCACCTACGGCACGCAGACGCTGCTGCACCAGATGCGCGACGAGGGCCTCCTGCCGGGCATCTCCGACCGCCTCGGCGCGCTCACCCGGACCAACTCCGAGGCGCTGGTGGGCGCGCAGACGGACAACCGCCGCTACCGCCAGAGGCACGGCCACAGCAAGGTCGACTTCACCCGGGGCGTGGCGATCACCTCGTCGATCCACCCGGACGAGCACACGCACATCGAGCCCGTCCGGTACGGCAGGGGGTCCAACGCCATGGGCAGCCTGACGATCGTCCAGGTGCCCTACCGGCCCGGCGGGCGGGTGCTGGGCTGGCTGGGCAACCTGGCCCGGCACCCCTGGCTGGCGATCCGCTCGCTGTCGAACCGGCGCTGGTCGGAGCGGACCATCATCGGCCTGGTGATGCAGTCGCTCGACAACTCCCTGACCACCTACCGCAAGCCGAACGGCCTGGGCAAGGGCCTGCTGACGGCGCGTCAGGGCCACGGCGCGCCCAACCCGGACCAGATCCGCGAGGCGACGCAGGCGGCCTCGCTGCTGGCCGAGGAGATCAACGGCTTCCCCGGCTCCAACGTCGGCGAGCTCATGGGCACCCCGCTCACCGCGCACTTCCTCGGCGGCTGCCCGATCGGCGACACCGCGGCGAAGGGCGTCATCGACCCCTACCACCGGCTCTTCGGGCATCCGTCGATCTCGGTCGTGGACGGCGCCGCGGTCTCGGCGAACCTGGGCGTCAACCCGTCGCTGACCATCACGGCGCAGGCCGAGCGCGCCATGGCGTTCTGGCCGAACAAGGGCGAGGACGATCCCCGTCCGGCGCAGGGCGAGCCCTACCAGCGGCTCGAACCGGTGGCCCCGAGGTCCCCGGTCGTGCCGCAGGACGCGTTCGGCGCGCTGAAGCTGCCGTTCCTGGGGATGCCGGAGGTGCCGCCGAGGGCGGCGGGGGCTCCGCGCGGGGGAGAGGACCGGCCGGTCATCGGGGAGTGAGGCGGTAGCCGGGCGCCGGGGGAGCCGAGCCGGGGGCAGGCCCTCCGGGCACAGGAGGGTCCGGGGTCAGGTCGTGTCCGGCGGATCTTCGTGGATCAGCCTGCGGCGTCTGGTGCCGTGCATCGCAAGGCGGAGGATCGTCCTCGTACGGGGCGTACTCGGATGACTCCGGCAACGCGGCGAGGTGCGGTGCTGGGGGGCACTCCCCCACTGCCCTGAACGGGCGTGGGAGGTACCCCCACCCACGCCCTTCAGGCAGTGGGGGAGTCGCGGGCCCACGAAGATCCGCCGGACACGACCTAGGTCCGGGGAGGGCCCCTGCGCGCCGAGGAGGGCGCAGGGGCCGCGTGCGTCGCGCGGTGCTTCTCAGGAGCGGTCGGGGCCGTCCGAGGAGCCGGTGCCCGCGGTGCCGGTCTCCTTGCCGCCAGTGCCGGGCTTGCCGCCGGAGCCGCCGGCAGCGCTTTCACCGTCGGCGTCGTCCGGCGCGCCGGACGTGCCGGATCCGTCGGCCGCACCGGATTCCTCGGCGGTGACGGCGCCGTTCTCCGCGTCGCTC
Organism: Streptomyces sp. TS71-3; assembly: GCF_018327685.1. Taxonomy (NCBI): domain Bacteria; kingdom Bacillati; phylum Actinomycetota; class Actinomycetes; order Kitasatosporales; family Streptomycetaceae; genus Streptomyces; species Streptomyces sp. TS71-3. The sequence continues at coordinate 705,890 of NZ_BNEL01000001.1, forward strand.
TCGTCGGAGGCGTCACCGTCGCCCGCCGTGTCGCCCTTGGCGGTGGCGCGGGTGGTACCGGCGGTCTCGGCAGTCTCGGCGGTCTCCGTGCTGCTGGACGTGCCGGTGGTGCCGGTGCCGGCCGCATCTCCGTCGCCGAAGGAGCCGTCAGCGCTCTTGGCGTCCTCGGCATTCTCGGCGTACTCGGCGTACTCGCCGTCCGTCAGACCCAGGGCCTGTGCGGCGGCCCTGCGGCGGGCGAGGTAGAGCGTCACGGAGCCGATGAGCACCGCGAGAGCGCCGATCAGCCCCATGATGGGGACGGCCTCGGAGGTGCCGGTGGCGGCGAGGGTGCCGGTGACCGGGCGGGCGTAGACACCGCCCTGGGGGTGGCTGCCGTCGTTGCGGCGCTGCGCCGGCTTCTCGCCGGTGGGCTTGGCGTCGTCGACTCCCGCGAGGGTGCTGCCGGCCTTGAGGACGGTGAAATCGTAGGTGTCGCCGTTGAGATTGCAGGTGTCACCATGGCCGGCGTAGACGGCCGTGCTCAGCGCGAAGGCCGCGCCGGGCGGGGCCGTGGCGGCCACGTTCACCCGGAGCTGGAGGTCGACGCGGGCGTTGCGGCCGACGCGCGGGACGAGGGCGACGAAGGTGCCGCTGTACGCGTGGCGGCCGCCGCCGTCCTGGTAGAAGTCCTGGTAGGCGTCGGTCCACCGGCCCGTGGCGGGGTCCTTGAACTGGAGGCGGGCCAGGTCGAGTTGGAGGGAGTCGTGCTCGTTCACGCCCGTCGCGTACTCGGTGAAGCTCTGGGCGTAGATGTTCGTGAGCTCCGCGCCGGTGTGGTTGGTCACGGTGAAGAGGAACGGGTGCCAGCCGGAGCCGGCGACGATCTTTCCGGGCAGGCCGGTGACGTCGACCGAGAGCCCGTCGTCGGGGACGAACTCCCCGCACAGGTCAGGGGACCAGCCCTTGCCGGGCAGCGTCTCGGTCCCGGGCTCGGCGGGGGCGCCGGTGCCACCCGGGTCGGCGGGGTCGCCCGGCGTGCTCGGAGTGTCGCCCCTGCCCTGCTCCTGCGGATCGGCCGGGAGGGTGGTCTGGCTCTGGCCGGGCCCTCCGGTGCCGGTGGAATCTCCGGGCCCGGGGGGCGTGGGGCCGCCGCCGGTGGCCGGGTCGGTCGGCGTGCCGGCGGGTGGGCTGGAGGGCGGGTCCGAGGGGGAGTCCGAGGGCGGGGGCGTGCCGGGGTCGGTGGCCGGATCGCTCGGGGTCCCGCCGGGAGAGGTCGTGGCCGGGTCGTTCGGGGCCTGCCCGGAGGGTGTGGTGACCGGGTCGACAGGATCGGCCGGCGGCGTGTCCGTGCCCGGGGCGGCGGGGTCGGCGCCCGCTGTGGCGTCAGCCGATGCCACGGGGGCGGCCGTCGCCAGCAGCGCGATCGGGCCGATCCCGGCCAGTGCGGCCACGGTGGCCGTGGCGGCGATGGCTCGGCTTAGCTTCATCAGGACCTCGGAAACGTCCGGTGTGCTCTGGTGATTCAGGGCACGAGTGGGGGGTGCCACCGCGAAACGGGCGGGTGCGGCCGTCGATTATGCATTCATGACCTGCAGTTCTTGTGAATGGTTGCCCATGAAGTCTCGCATTTCCAATGTGACATACATCACTTGGGGTCGGTCCGTCGGTCAACGCGCCTGGCCGGAAAAAGCCTTCGTCAACGGTGCCCGGTGGCGCCGCGGTTGACCGTGCGACGGGCTCCGCCGGCGATCGGAGGTCCGCCACCGATGCCGCGGGGTGTCGCCGGGTGCGGCCGGGTACGACCGGTGCCGTCGGGTGCGGTCGGGTGCGGTCGGGTGCGGTCCACCGAGTACTGCCTGGAGGAAGGTTAACGAGTGCTGCCCCGGAGGTTAAGGGGCGAGGGGGCGGGGCCGCGGCTGGGGCCGGACGCCGTCCGGACGGTGGTGTGCCGGGCGCGTGCGCTCCGCCGGCCGGCTCCGGGCGTCCCCGGAGCCGGCCTCTCTGGGGTGGCCGGGCGGCTGTCCCCTGCCGCCCGGCCACAGATCCGGAGCGAGGTCCCACGGCGCACGGCACGACCCGCGCGTCCTCTCGCTCCAGAAGGGTCCGGCTCATCTTCCGTCCGCATCTCTTGCGGCCCGCCTCTCGGCCGGCGCGGACATCGGGACCAACGAGGCCCGGGTGCCGCCGGTCACGGGCCGTACGGGTGAGACGGGGCCGGCACCGATGCCGCGCCCCGGCGCGGCGCACGCGGGCGAACCGGACCTGGGCGCGGATCAGATGAGCCCGCGGATCAGATGCGGCCGCGGCACAGTTCGAGCAGCGTCATGGCGAGGGACGTGCCCGGCTTGCCGAGCGCGTCCCTGTAGTGGCCGAGCACGGCCATCTCGCGCGAGAGGTTCACCCGGCGGCCTCCCGAGGCGATACGGGACTCCTGGATGACCGTCGAGACCGCCATGCGCTCCTGGACGAGGCCGATGATCGCGTCGTCGAGCGCGTCGATGCGGGCACGCGCACCGGTGATCACCTGGGCCGCCTCGGGGTTCCGGGCACCGGGGTCCTCGGCACCGGCGCCGCCTGTACTACCGGTTCCCGCGCCGGCGTTCCGCGTACTGGTACCGGTATCCGTACCGGCGTTCCGCGTACCGCCGTCGTCCGTACCGGCGTTCCGCGTACCGCCCGTTCCGGTGCCGCCGGTCTCCGTACGGTCGCTTGCCGCGCCGTCGCTCTCCATGCGGTCGCGTGCTGTCTTGTCGCTTGCCGTGCTGGTCATGTGCGGGGCTCCTCTGCGAGTGGTGGAAGCAGGTCCCCGGGGCGACGGTCCGGACCACGCACAGGCGCCCCGGGCCTTTCGGCCCGGGGCGCCTGGGAAGTCGCTTGTCAGGGGATCAAGCAGCACGTCCACGGCAGCCGGCGGGCCGGTTGCCATAGGTAAAGCGGAAGCTGTGCTGCTGGGTCACGCCATCAGTATGCAGGTACGGCGGTGCGCCCGGTCAAGGCGGGTCCCGTCAGGTGCGCCCGCCATCGCTGGGTCGGGGCGTCGGCGAGGGCGTGTCCCGGTCGCCGTGAGGTGCGTCCCCCTCGGCCGCCGGCGGAGTCCCGCCGACCTGGCCGGCCGCCCACTCGGCCCACTCCTTCTCCATCGCGGCGAGCCGCAGCCCGTACTCCAGGGCGATGCGGCCGTTGGTGGACAGCGCGCCGACCTCCCGGTCCAGCTCGTCCCTGATCCCGGCGAGGCGCTCGTGCTCGGACGCGGCGAGGGCCGCGCGGTTGCCGAAGAGGGACCGGGCCTGCTCGGCGGTGGCGACGTTCAGGAAGAACACCTTCAGCAGCAGCCGGCTGCGGCGGGGCTGGGGCCGTTCGGGCTCGCTCATCCACTCCCGCAGCTCGGCGAGGCCCTGGTCGGTGAGCGTGTACTCCTTGCGGCGGCGCGGCCCCTCCGCGGAGACGTCGACCAGCCCGGCCGCCGCCATCCGGCCCAGCTCGCCGTACATCTGGCTCTGGGTGGCCGGCCAGACGTTCGCGAGCGAGTCGTCGAACAGCTTCATCAGGTCGTACCCGCTCGCGGGCCGGTCGACGAGGAGTCCGAGCAGGGCGTGGCGAAGGCTCATGGCATCCAGCGTATCTCTCCACTGACATGTCCAAGTAGACATCGCCGCAGTGACATGTCACAGTAGGAATATCTGGACACCGGCCCACGGCGTCATCGGCGTCGGTGTCGGCGTCATCACTCCTTGTCATCACTCTCTCTCCACTCCTCTGATCACTCCACGCCAGCACTTCTTGGGGGCTCTCATATGAACTACCTGCGCGGTTTCGTCCCGTGGATCGCCTTCGCCGCCGTGTCGGCTGCCGGCTGGCAGTGGGGCGCGCTGGCGGGACTGGTCCTGGGCCTCGTGGTGTTCCTGGCCACCCGCCGGGCGGGGGTCCCGGCGGACGCGCTGATCCTGGAGATCAGCACGGTCAGCTACTTCGTCCTGCTGACCGCCTTCGCCTTCGCCGTCCCCGACTCCCCGGTGGCCGGCTACTGCGGCGCGCTCTCCTTCTCCTGGCTGGCGCTCACGGCCTGGGGCACGCTCGGCGCCCGGCGGCCCTTCACCCTGGGCATCGCCCGCCGGTCCACGCCGCGGGAGTTCTGGGAGACCCCGCAGTTCCTCCGCATCAACAACGTGATCACCCTGGTGTGGGCCACGGCCTTCGTGCTGACCGCCGCGGCGGTGGCCGCCTGCGACGCACTCCACGCCGGCACCGGTGCCCAGATCGCCTGCCAGGTCGTCGGTTTCGCGGTGCCCGCCGTCTTCACCGCCCGCTATCCGAAGATCGTCCAGGCCCGGTACGCGGCGCTCGGCGGCGCGGCCTGAGCCGCCCCCGGACCCCGGCCGGGGCTCGCGCCCGAAGGCGGCCGACCGTCCCCGTTAGAATCGAGGGACAGACCTCGCGCAGCGTCCGGTTCCGGCTCGGCCGGGACCGGCCTGCGCCCGTTGCTCCACGCCGGAAGGCCGCGCCCGTGCCCACAGCGTCCCCCGCCGCCGCACCCGACACCGTCCTGGTCGTCGACTTCGGCGCGCAGTACGCCCAGCTCATCGCCCGCCGCGTACGCGAGGCGCGGGTGTACAGCGAGATCGTGCCCTGCACCACGCCGGTCGCCGAGATGCTGGCCAGGAAGCCGGCGGCGATCATCCTCTCCGGCGGCCCCTCGTCGGTCTACGCGGAGGGCGCCCCGGGCATCGACCCGGCGCTGTTCGCGGCCGGGGTCCCCGTCTTCGGCATGTGCTACGGCTTCCAGCTGATGGCCACGGCCCTCGGCGGCACGGTCGACAACACCGGCGCCCGCGAGTACGGCCGCACCCCGCTCGCCGTCTCCAAGCCCGGCTCCACCCTGTTCGAGGGCACCCCGGCCGAGCAGAGCGTCTGGATGTCGCACGGCGACGCGTGCAGCGCCGCCCCCGCCGGCTTCGCGGTCACCGCGTCCACCGACGTCGTCCCCGTCGCCGCCTTCGAGGACGACGAGCGCAGGCTCTACGGCGTCCAGCACCACCCCGAGGTGATGCACTCCACCTACGGGCAGCAGGTCCTGGAGCACTTCCTGTACCGCGGCGCCGGCATCGACCCGTCCTGGACCACCGGCAGCGTCATCGACGAGCAGGTCACCGAGATCCGCGCCCGGGTCGGCAGCAGCCGCGCCATCTGCGGCCTGTCCGGCGGGGTGGACTCCGCGGTCGCCGCAGCCCTGGTCCACAAGGCCATCGGCACCCAGCTCACCTGCGTCTACGTCGACCACGGCCTGATGCGCAAGGGCGAGACCGAGCAGGTCGAGAAGGACTTCGTGGCGGCCACCGGCGTCCAGCTCAAGGTCGTCGACGCCCAGGAGCGCTTCCTCGACGCCCTCGCCGGCGTCTCCGACCCCGAGCAGAAGCGGAAGATCATCGGCCGGGAGTTCATCCGCGTCTTCGAGCAGGCCCAGGCGGAGATCGTCGCCGAGGCGCCCGGGGACCATCCGGTCCGGTTCCTGGTGCAGGGCACCCTCTACCCGGACGTCGTCGAGTCCGGCGGCGGCACCGGCACGGCCAACATCAAGTCCCACCACAACGTCGGCGGGCTCCCCGAGGACCTGGAGTTCGAGCTCGTCGAGCCGCTGCGCAAGCTCTTCAAGGACGAGGTACGGATGGTCGGCGCCGAGCTGGGGCTGCCCGACGAGATCGTGCACCGCCAGCCGTTCCCCGGCCCCGGGCTCGGCATCCGGATCGTCGGCGAGGTCACCAGGGAGCGGCTCGACCTGCTCCGCGAGGCAGACGCCATCGCCCGCGAGGAGCTGACCGCCGCCGGGCTCGACCGCGACATCTGGCAGTGCCCGGTCGTCCTGCTGGCCGACGTCCGCAGCGTCGGCGTCCAGGGCGACGGGCGGACCTACGGCCACCCCATCGTGCTGCGCCCCGTCTCCTCCGAGGACGCCATGACGGCCGACTGGTCCCGCCTGCCGTACGACACCCTGGCGCGGATCTCCACCCGCATCACCAACGAGGTCGCGGAGGTCAACCGCGTCACCCTCGACATCACCAGCAAGCCGCCGGGCACCATCGAGTGGGAGTAAGGGCTGCCCCTGGTGCCGGCCGGTGAGGTCTGTGCGGGTACGTCGTGGTTCTTTGCGCTCCCCCACTGCCTCAAGGACGTGGGAGGTACCCCCACCCCGCGCCCCTTTCCAGGGTTGCGCCGCGGTCTTGGTGCGGGTGGGCCGTGGTTTTCGCGCAGTTCCCCGCGACCCTGTTCCGGTGGCTTTACCCCTTTCGTGAGGGGTCGGTCAACACGGGTGGGAGGTGTCACCCACCGCCCAACCGTGCCGGACGGACCTGTCCGCCGATCCGCCCCGCCGGTACGGCACAATCCCTGGGGTCCGGGGATGTCCACGGGCGCCCGCACGGCCGGGTGCCCCGAGACGGCCGAGGCCCGCACGGCGGGTCGGCGGCGCGGCACCCGGACGGACCCTGAGCGGGATCGACGGCGTCTGAGGCGCGGAAGGCGGAAGTGACGCGTGGCGGTGCAGGAGGCGGAGCAGAGCACGCACGAGGGTGGCTGCACATGCGGCGACTGCCCGCACGGGGCGCGGGAGGGTCACCGGCGAGCGGTGGCCGCGTTCCTCACCAAACGCGAGGAGTTCGCACAGGGCAAGGGCCTGCCCTCCGCCGTGGTGCACTCGGCCGGCGCCTCCCGCCAGTGGGTGTCCGACGAGCTGACGCAGTCCGCGACCGTGGTCGCCGAGCGCAGCAGGGCCGAGGGCGACGCCTGGACGGCGGCGCTGTGGCCCCGCACGCTCTGGGCGGTGTGGGCCGGCGTGGTCGTGCTGCTCCTGGTGCAGGCGCTGACCGCGATCGGCAGCGGCTGGACCACCGCGCGGACGGCGGGCCTGCTCGCCGCGGTCGTCGTGGGCGGCGGCCTGACCGCCGCCGGCTGGCTGCACCGGGCGCGCGGCGGCGTCCTCGCGCCCATGATCGGTGAGGACAACCGCCTCTCCACCTCGCGTGCCGTCGCCGCCTCCTGGGTGCTCCTCGCCGTGTACGCGGTGCTGGTGCTCGCCGGAGAGCTGGGCGGGGCCTCCGGTCACCGGGAGCGCGACGCCCTGATCGACGGTCTCGACCTCGCCGCGGGCGCCGGCATCGTCACCGTGGTGGCCGTGGTGTGCGGGGTGGCCGTCCTGGTGCGGCGCGTGGTGGCGATCCGCGTCCGCGCCCAGCGGCTCCAGAAGGTGCGCGCCGACCGGCCGCATGCCGCCGACCTGCTCACCGACGACGCCGGGCGCGCCGACTTCGCCGACACCCAGTACGTCGTGATCACCGCCGTGGCCCTGGTCTTCACCGCGGTCCGGCTGGCCCGCCGCCCCGAGCAACTGCCCGACGTGCCCTGGGGCCTGGCCCTGCTCGTGCTGGTCTCCGCGGCCACCTACCTCGCGGGCAAGTACGCCGAGGGCGGCCGGGCGGTGATCCTCTCCGTGGTCCGCGCCAGGGAGGCCGGCGACCTGGACGGCCCCATCCGCACCGGCGACGACATCGAGGTCCGCGGCACCGGCTTCGTCCCGCCGGGTGCGGGGGGTGCGGACCGGCTGGCCCGCACCGTCGTCCGCATCGGCAACGTCCACGTGCACGTCCCGCTGGTCCCGGTGGCCGGCGGTTTCAGCAACCCCTCGGACACCGTGCTGACGGTGCCCGTACCGGTCGACGTCGAGCCGGGCCGGGTCGACGTGCAGGTGGTCACGGCGGCGGGCACGGAGACGAACACGTGCACGATCGACGTCACCTCGGACTGATCGGGGCGTAGCCCCGGCTTGTAGGGGCGCGGGGAACTGCGCGAGCACCAGCTACCGCCGCAGGTCCGGCGACGACACCAGCAGTCCGTTGGGGGCGGCGGCGAGCTGCCGGTGGCGAGCTGCCGGTGGCGAACTGCCGGTTTCGTCGTGGCTGGGCGCGCAGTTCCCCGCGCCCTTATGGTGCACTTTGCGTCCCTTGCGGTGGGGGTGCATGAACTCCGCCTCTGCCCGGTGAGCGATACGCCCTGCCCGTCCGTATCCCCTTGTGGAAAGCTGGACGGACCTGACGGCGAATCGCCGGTGCGAGAGGTGGCTGAGACCCATGGCTCAGGAGTGGAGTTCGGAGGCGGGGACGGGGTACCGCGAGCAGGGCCAGGGGAACCTCGCCGGTGGCAGAAGCCAGGCCGCCGACGCCGGGGGCGCCGCCCTCGATGCCGGCGCGGCACGACGCTCCCCGTACCTGTTCGCTCTCCTCCCGCTGCGCGTCTTCCTCGGTATCACCTTCGTCTACGCGGGGCTGGACAAGCTCACGGACAGCTCCTTCCTGGCCGCGTCCGGCGGGGGGTCGATCGGCGACTTGATGCGGTCGGTGCGGGATTCCGCCGCGATCCCGGGCCTCGTCGACCTGGCCCTCAAGAGCCCCGTCGGCTTCGGCTACGCCATCGCCTTCGGTGAGCTGGCGGTGGGCCTGGGGATGCTGTTCGGCCTGCTGTCCCGGCTCGCCGCGGTGGGCGGCGCGCTGATCTCGCTGAGCCTGTGGCTGACGGTGAGCTGGCAGACCACGCCGTACTACTACGGCAACGACCTCGCGTACCTGATGGCATGGCTGCCGCTGGTGATCGCCGGGGCACCCGTGTTCTCGCTCGACGCGCTGATACGCCGGGCCAGGCAGCGCCGGGGGGACGGCGCGGCCCAGCAGATGGGCTCGTTCGTGGGCTAGCCCGCTCCGGAGCGGCCTACAGCGCCGGTGGGCCCGGCGGCCGGGAGGCGGTGTCCCTTCTCAGGGTGCGCCGTATCGCGTACGAGATGGTGCCGGCGACGGCCGCGAGGCAGAGGCCGCCGACGACGATCGGCGCCATCGCGAACCACGGGACGTCCCACAGGCCCCGCGCGTCGCCCCCGAAGGCGACCGCCGCGCCGGTCAGGGCCACGCCCACCACCAGCTTCCCGGGCTGGAACTCATGCAGCGGCACGGCTCACCTCCGCCTGCCCGACGCCGACGTGGAGACGCACTTCCAGGGTGCCGCCGGTGGCCCGGCCGTCCTGTGCGGGCAGCGTCATCCGCTCCTCCTTGCCGGGGGCCACGTCCACGTCGTGCGGTCCCTCGTTCGGCAACTGGATGTCCCCGAGGCCGACCTGGACGCGGATCCGGACATCCGTGTCCCGTGGCAGGACGACCTTGAGGTGGCCGGCGCTCACCTGCGCGCGGGTGCTGACGGTGGTGCCCTTGGCGACGGTTATCCGGCTCAGGTCGAGCGTGCCGTCCCCGGAGCCCAGCTCGTAGCGGGGGACGATCTGGGCGGCGGTCGCCGGCGCCCACGTGGTGCGCATCCAGGTGGTCGTGATGTCCTTCGGCAGCGCGGAGGAGCCGGCGAGCAGCACGGCCGTGAGCACCGCGAGCACGATCGAGCCGGCGCCCGTCCTGCCCAGCACGGCACTGATGCCGATGCCCACGCCGAACACCGCGAGCGCGCAGGCCAGACCGGTCTGAAGGCTGGTGCCTAGCGCGGCGGACTGCCAGGTCAGGTTGGTGCCCAGGCACCCGGCGGCCAGCGCGAGCAGGAACACCCAGCCGCCTATCCAGCGCCTGGCGCCCACCTGCGGCGCCCGTGGCGGGCGGCCCCCGGCGTCCCAGCGTGAGGTGACGGCGATCCTGCGCGCGCTGGCGTCGCGTATGTCGACCGGGCCCCAGAGATAGCCGGTGCCGCCGTCGTGAGTGCCGTCCTTGACGATCGGGCCGCGCCACCAGGCGGGGAACGAGGAGGGCGCGGGGGGTGCCGTGGGCTCCGGAGGCGCGTCCGCGGCGGCCTGCGCGGCCAGCGGGTCGGGGTCGAGGGTGCCGCGCTGCCGCGACCAGTACCCCGCGCCGACCAGCAGCAGGGCGAGCACGGCACCGAACGTGAGCACCTCGCCCCTGCCGAGCACCGACAGGAAGAGGCCGCAGCCGACCAGGGCGCAGAGCACCGCCGTCAGCGCAGGGCCGTCCACCCGGCCGGAGAGCAGCCTGCGCGCCTCGTTCTCCTCCTCGCCCTCGAAGGGGACGAAGAGCCAGGCGAAACCGTAGAAGATCAGGCCGATGCCGCCGGCCACCGACAGCACGGCGAAGCCGATCCGGAAGATCACCGGGTCCAGGTCGCAGTGGCGGCCCAGGCCTGCGCAGACGCCGCCGATCAGCTTCTGCCCGCGGTCCCGGCGCAGGGCGTCGGAGAGGGCTCCGGACGGCGGGGTGCCGCCCTGGGCCGCGTCACCGCCCGCCTCCTGGCTCCCGCCCGGCGCCGGCCCGTCCCGTCTCGGCTCGTCCGGGCCCGTGCCCGGTCCGGGTCCGGGGGCCGCGTCCGGTGCGGCGTGCTGCTGATCCTTCATGGGTCCATGGTGACGGGCTCGGAGGGCGGATGGCAGTCGGGGCGACCCTGGCGCATCCCTGATATCTGCCCCGAGGCCGGGTCCGGGGTGCGGTTCCGTGGCCATCCGGCACGGGCTTTCCGGGCTGCGCCCCGGCCGGCTTCCGAGGGACTTTGGGTGCCGCGTGACCAGCCACGATGCGCCTTGGGGGTACCTCCCACGCCCTTCAGGCAGTGGGGGAGGGCCATGGGCCGACCTCTTGCGGTTTCGTTTTCGGCTGACCGGCGGTGGGGGTTGTTCGCGCAGTTCCCCGCGCCCCTTATCGGGGCTGTCCTGGCCCATGGACCGCGGGGGAACTGCGCGGGAAGCCCGTGCGGGCCTTGCGTGGGGTGACGGGAGCAAGGGGCAGCACGCTCCTGATAAGGGGCGCGGGGAACTGCGCGAAAGACCCCCGCCGCCTCGGGCGGTGTGATGTTCAGGGGGGTCTCGGGGTTCGACCCTGATGACCGGTGTCGGTGGGGCATGTGACCATCGAGCCATGCCGGAAGCCGGAGCCGTCGCCGCCGAAGAGCCGCGGGCCCCGCGCAAGCTCTACCGCAGCAGCGACGGACGGCTGCTCGGGGGCGTAGCGCGAGGCCTGGCGGGACATCTCGGGCTGCCCGTGATCTGGGTGCGGATCATCTTCGTCGGGCTGTTCACCGCGGACGGCCTCGGCGCGCTGCTGTACGCCGCGTTCTGGTTCTTCGTCCCGCTCGGCCTCGGCGGCGTGGACGCCTCGCGCCCCCCGGTCTCCGCCGAGCCCGGCCGCGACGGCCGCCGCAGACTCGTCGCCCGCAGGCCGGACGGCGGCCAGATCATCGCGCTGCTCGCCATGGTCGTCGTCGCCATGGTCTTCGTGGTCAACGTCGACATGGGCGGCCCCGCCACGGTCTACCTGCTGCCGGTGCTGCTGGTCGGCGCCGGTGTCGCCCTGGTCTGGCGGCAGGCGGACAACGCCCGCAGGGCCCGCTGGGTGGAGGTCGGCCGCCGCCGCAAGACCCTCACGCTGGTCCGCTCCGCCGGGGGCGTCGTCCTGGTCGGCGCCGGTGTCACCAGCATCTTCGTCCTTCAGGGCTCCGTCGAGCACCTCGGCTCCGTGCTCCAGGCCTCGCTCGCCGTGATCGTCGGCATAGCGCTGCTCGCCGGCCCCTACCTCGTCCGCATGACGCAGGACCTCTCGGAGGAGCGCCTGATGCGCATCCGCGCGCAGGAGCGCGCCGAGGTCGCCGCCCATGTGCACGACTCCGTGCTGCACACCCTCACGCTGATACAGCGGAACGCGGAGAGCGCCGGCGAGGTGCGCCGTCTCGCGCGCGCCCAGGAGCGCGACCTGCGCGCCTGGCTCTACAAGCCCGCGGGTGCGAGCGCCGCGTCCGAGGGCTCCGAGGCCGCGCCGGAATCCCTCGCTGAGGCGGTGCGGCGCAGCGCCGCCGAGGTGGAGGACAAGCACGGCGTGCCCATAGAGGTCGTCATCGTGGGGGACTGCCCGCTCGACGAGAAACTGTCCGCGCTGATGCAGGCCGCGAGGGAAGCCATGGTGAACGCCGCCAAGTACGGTGGCGACGGCGGTGCGGTGCAGGTCTTCGCGGAGGTGGAGGGGAAGTCCGTCTTCGTCTCGGTCCGTGACCGGGGACCCGGCTTCGACCTGGACGCCGTGCCCACCGACCGGATGGGCGTACGAGAATCGATCATCGGCCGAATGCGGCGCCACGGCGGCACCGCCCGGCTCCGCGCGGTGCCCGACGGGGGCACGGAGGTCGAGCTGACGATGGAGAGGGCGGAGACGTCATGAGCGACGCGAGCGAGCGGGGGACCGGCGGCGGTGCGCCGCTCGGACCGGGGGAGCCGGCGGGCGCGGGCAGCACGCCGGCCGGCCGGACGCCCGGCACCTCGGGCACTCCAGGGGCAGCGGGCGCCTCCGGTACGCCAGGCGGCACGGGCGCCCCGGGGCCGCGCCAGTCCCCGGAGCAGGCCGCTGCCCCCGGACAGGAGCGGCCCGTCGACCCCGCGGACCGCCGGGCGCGCGTCGTCCTCGTCGACGACCACAGGATGTTCCGCACCGGCGTGCGGGCCGAGATCGGCCGGACGGACCTCACGGGCGTGGAGGTCGTCGGCGAGGCCGCGGACGTCGACCAGGCGGTGTCCGTCATCACCGAGGCCCGCCCCGAGGTCGTCCTGCTGGACGTGCACCTGCCGGGCGGCGGCGGAGTGGAGGTGCTGCGGCGCTGCGCCCCGTTGATGACCGACCCCGAGCGCCCGGTCCGCTTCCTCGCGCTCTCCGTCTCCGACGCCGCCGAGGACGTCATCGGCGTCATCCGGGGCGGCGCCCGCGGGTACGTCACCAAGACGATCACCGGCGCCGACCTGATCAACTCGATCTTCCGCGTCCAGGAGGGCGACGCGGTGTTCTCCCCCCGCCTGGCCGGCTTCGTCCTGGACGCCTTCGCCTCCACCGACGCCCCGCCCGTCGACGAGGACCTCGACCGCCTCACCCAGCGCGAGCGCGAGGTGCTCCGCCTGATCGCGCGCGGCTACGCGTACAAGGAGATCGCCAAGCAGCTCTTCATCTCCGTGAAGACGGTCGAGTCCCATGTCTCGGCGGTGCTCCGCAAGCTCCAGCTCTCCAACCGCCACGAGCTGACCCGGTGGGCGACGGCGCGGCGACTCGTCTGAGGCGGTGGGACCGATGAGTCCCGCCGCCGCGCTCAGCCGTCGCCGGCTGATCCCCGCCGCGGGCCCGCTCGGAAGGTCCCGCCGGCCGGGCTACGCGGGCCCGACCCGGTTGGTGCAGGTGAACGGCTCGTCGAGCCAGTACGTGCCGTGCTGGGCGTCGTACACGATCGGGTACTGGGTGGACGGCGCGCAGAGCTTGCGGATCTGGGCACGGTTGGCGGAGCTGATGGTGAACCAGTACTTGTTCGTGTCCGGGGCGATCTTCTCGCACTTGTAGAAGAACCCCTTCATGCCGGGGCCGAAGACGTCGCTGCGGAAGTCGGCGGAGAGCTTCTTGTTGACGTTGATGTTGTCGCAGTCGGCCTTCATGCCCGCGGCGTCGCTGGTCCGGGCGGCCCTGGTCGTGTAGCCCTTGGCCGTGTGGGTGCCCGATGCCGTCAAGGTCCGCTCGGGCAGGCCGATCTGTCCGGCCACCTCGGAGAGGAACGGGCTGCCCGCCGGGGGCCCGGCAGTGCGGGAGAGCGCGCCGACGTCCGCGTAGCAGCCGGCGACAACGGCACCGGTGCCCAGGGTGGCCAGCAGCAGGGGTGTGATCCGGTTCCCGAGACGGGCCGGGGGCGAGGACGTCACGGGCGCTCCATTCCCGGGCAGGCCCGGCGGACGGCCCACTGCTGCCCGGGGTGCCTGATCGCACCCTAGCCGCTGAGGCCGGTGCCGCCCGGGATTGGCGGCGCGTCAGGATTCCGCTCCGGTGCGGGGCAGGAAGTCCCTCCGGGCCCTGGACGACGCACCGGATGACGTGCCGGAAGGCGTGCCGGATGACGCACCGGATGACGTGCCGGACGGCGCGCCGGTCGAAGCCCTGGACGACCCGGTCGACGACGAGGCGGACGCCGTGCCGGACGACCGGGACGAGGACGAGGCGGACGCCGTGCCGGACGACCGGGACGAGGACGAGGCGGACCAGTCCGACAGCAGCAGCCGTAGCGCGTGGTCGGAGGGCGAGCCCGGTTCCGCGGTGTAGATGCCGAGGATCTGGTCGGGGTCGCCGTCGGGGGTCAGGACCTCGTAGTCCAGGGTGAGGTCGCCGACGACGGGATGGTGGAAGTCCTTGGTGCCGTAGGTGCGGCGCTGCACGTCGTGGTCGGCCCACCAGCGGCGGAAGTCGGCGTCGCGCAGCGACAGCTCCCCGATCAGCTCGGCCAGCTTCGGATCGTGCGGGTGCCGTCCGGCGTACAGGTGCAGGGACGCGACGGCGCCCCGCGCGGCGGCCTCCCAGTTCACGTACAGCTCGCGGGCGCTCTCGTCGAGGAAGAGGTACCGGGGGAGGTTGCGCTCCCGGACCGGAAGGGCCTCGAAGTCGGTGTACAGGGCACGGGCGGCGTCGTTGGCGGCCAGGACGTCGCTGCGGTGGCCGACGACGATGGCCGGGGTGTACGTGAGGCTGTCCATCACCCGGCGCAGCCCCGGCCGCACCCGCTGGGGCGGCAGCGGACGGCTCGGCCGCCGGGTCGGCCTGGCCAGCGCGTACAGGTGGGTGCGCTCGGTGTCGTTCAGGCGCAGCGCCCGCGCGACCGCGTCCAGGACGGCCTCGGAGGCGTTCGTGGTGCGGCCGCGCTCCAGGCGGACGTAGTAGTCCACGCTGACGCCGGCCAGCCGGGCGACCTCCTCGCGGCGCAGCCCCGGAACCCGCCGGGCACCGGACTGCGGCGCGAGGCCCACCTCCTCGGGGCCGATCCTGGCCCTGCGCGACCGCAGGAACTCCCGCAGCTCCGCGTTGCCGCGGCCGCGATCCCCGCTGGACTGCTCGCTCATGCACTCCAGGTTAGGACCGGCGCCGCGTCCGGGGCCGGTCCAAAGGGGCACTGCCGGACCCCCCTACCCGCCGGCCCCCGGTCCGGCCCGCCCCGGGACGCCGTGCACCCGGGACGACCAGGGCTTCTTCCAGGCGTCCCAGGGCGCGTGTCCGGTGCTTCGCTGGAAGGGCGGGCCGGCGGCGAGCCGGGACCCGCGCACGGCGGGCCCGCCGACCCCGGCGGGCAGGCACGCGACCGGAAGCCACGCCGAGCCCCCGCGGAAGCCCCCACGCCATGCCGGGCCCCGCGCGGAAGCCCTCGCGGAAGCGCTCGGCCGCGCGCCGCACCACTGAACGCGCCGCACCACTGAACGCGCCGCACCACTGGAAGTGCCGCATCACTGGAAGTGAATGCGCCGCACCACCGAAGAAGCCGCACCACCGAAGAAGACGGAAGAAGGCAGCCACCATGACCACCGGATCCACCCCTCTGACCGACCGTGTCACCACCCCGTTCGGCGCCGAGTCCACGGCAGCCGAGGTCCTCGAAGGCATCGACCTCGGCGGCCGCCGCGCCGTCGTCACCGGCGCGTCGTCCGGCGTCGGCGTCGAGACGGCCCGAGCGCTGGCCGCCGCGGGCGCGGAGGTGACGCTGGCGGTGCGCAACACCCAGGCGGGCGAGGCCACCGCCGCCGACATCACCGCGAGCACCGGAAACCCGCGGATCCACGTGGCCCCGCTCGACCTGGCCGACCTGGCGTCGGTCACCGCCTTCACCTCCGGGTGGCAGGGCCCGCTGCACATCCTGATCAACAACGCCGGCGTGATGTACACCCCCGAGACCCGCACCCCGCAGGGCTGGGAGCTGCAGTTCGCCACCAACCACCTCGGCCACTTCACCCTCGCCACGGGCCTCTACCCGGCGCTCGCCGCCGCGGGCGGGTCGCGCGTGGTGTCCCTCAGCTCCCGCGGCCACCAGTCCGGCCCGGTCGTCTTCGACGACATCCACTTCGACCGGCGCCCCTACGACAAGCGGCTCGCCTACGGGCAGTCGAAGACCGCCAACTCGCTGTTCGCCGTGGAGGCCCACCGGCGCTGGACCGACGACGGCATCACCGTGAACGCCGTGCACCCCGGCGCGGTCCTCGGGACCGGCCTGGCCCGGCACATCAGCCAGGAGGAACTGGACGCCGCCAGCTCATCCGTCCCGTACACGTTCAAGGACGTGCGGCAGGGCGCCGCGACCTCCGTCCTGACGGCCACCTGGCCCGCGCTCGACGGCGTCGGCGGACGGTACTTCGAGGACTGCAACCAGGCCGTGCGGCACGAGGACGGCATGGTCGGCGGGGTCTGCGACCACGCTCTCGACCCCGAGGCGGCCCAGCGGCTGTGGCGGGTCTCGGTGGACATGATCGGCTGATTCCCCCGGGGCCCCGCGCCCCCGTCGGCCGTCCCCGGCCGTCCCGGGCCGTTCCGGTCGCTCCGGAGCGGCCCGGCGCCACGTCAGCGCCTCAGCTCGAACCACACCCGCTTGCCGATCCCGCACGCACGGTGCTCGGCGCCCCACCGTTCCGCGAGCGCGGCCACCAGTTCCAGGCCCCGCCCGGACTCGTCCTCCGGGCCCGAGTCGTGCGCCCGCGGCAGGGTGCGGTCGGCGTCGGCCACCTCCACCCGCAGGGTCTCCTCGCTCAGGTAGAGGCGGGTGCGGATCTCCCGGCCCGGCGAGACCTTCGCGTGCCGGTACGCGTTCGTCATCAACTCGCTGAGCAGCAGGACGGCCGTCTCCGTCAGCTCCTCCGGGAGCTTCCAGGCGGCGGCCTCCTCCCGCAGCAGGGCGCGCGCTCTGCCGACGCTGCGCGGACGGCGGGTGAAGTACCACTCGGCGTCGTAGGGAAGGGACTCCGGGTCGCTGGACGGCGTCGGCACCAGGGGCATGCGCGCCTCGATCCTTGGGTGTGAATTCGGGTCGTTTACCAGGCCCAGGTTGGTGGTCGGTGCCTACGGTCGGGGAGTGACAACGCGGGTACGCAATGTGGCGTACCCCGCAACGGGGAGGTGGGCGCGATGGCCAAGGAGCCTGCTCAGCCGCCGATCACTTGGCGGTACTGCGGCGACCAGATCAAGATGTGGCGCGCGGCGGCGAACGTCACCAGAGGGCAGCTCGCGGAGGCGTCGAACTACGACTACGAGACCGTCAAGTCGATGGAGAACGGCCGACGACGGCCTACGCGGCAGTTGCTGGTGGCGGCGGACGAGATGTGCGGGGCGGGCGAGAAGTTGGTCGCCGCCCTGGAGTACCTGAAGCCGGAGCCGTTTCCGCAGCGGTCGCAGCAGTACATGGAGTACGAGGCGGAGGCGATTGCACTGTCCTCGTATGAGCCACTGCTCATCCCCGGGCTGTTGCAGACCAGGGCGTACGCGTACGCGTTGATCAGCGAAAGCAGTCCGCCGCTGGACGAGGAGACGGTGGCGGAGCGCGTTTCGGGGCGGTTGAAGCGGCAGGAGGCGTTGACGAAGAAGCCGGGCGTCGTGTTCAGCTTCGTGGTGTACGAGGCCGCCCTGCGCACTCTCGTCGGCGGGCGCGAGGTGATGAATGCGCAACTGGATCACCTGCTGGAAGTGGGAGGGCTGCGGAACGTGTCGGTCCGGGTGCTTTCCTTCGGCCGGTGCGGCGGGGTGGCGCTCAACGGACCCATCGCGCTTGTCGAGACGGCCGAGCACGATCGTTACGCGTACGTGGAGGGTCCGGAGACGGGCGCCCTCTACGCAGATGCAGCCAACGTCAGTGCGCTGACGCAGACGCATGACATGATCAGCAGGCATGCTCTGAGCGTTGAGGAGTCTGCGGTGTTCATCAGGAAAGCGGCGGAGGAGGTGAGATCTAGTGAGTGATTCTTGCCTACTACTGCTCAGAGTTGTTTACGATGATCAGTATGTATCGGATCGGCGAGTTCGCGGAGCGTATCGGCCGTTCTGCTTCCACCGTTCGAAGGTGGGAGCGGGAGGGCCGGTTGACTGCGCGTCGAACTACGTCCGGTCAGCCCTGCCGCCTGTACGGGCTGGGGAAGTACAAGAAGACCCTGAAGGGCGAACTCGGTGGTGGCCGGTGAAGGTCACCCGCATCGCCTACAGCAAGAACCTTAACGCCGGGAAGTACGCCCAGCTCGACGAGCAGGCTTTACGACTCGGCGTGATTCGGTCGAAGGTGTGGCGTCTATACGGCTCGATCGCTGGTGTCGGTGTCAAGGACCGTCAGATCCGCGATCAGTGGATGCGCGACGGCACCGCGGCCGAGTTCGGTGTGCTGGCGAATGCCTGGAAGGAGACCGTGCGCGATGCAGTCGCCGACATCACCGCAGGCCGCGAGGCCGCCAAAGTCAAGGCCCGCCGAGCGATAGCAAAGCTCAAGGTGGCCGAGGCGGAGAAAAAGCGCCTGTTCACCGCGCTCAAGCGGGTGAAACAGATCCTGAAGGAACGTACAGATCGCCAACGGTCCGGACTGCCCTTGGACCAGGACTCCAGCACCCAACTCTGTCGGTGCGGAGAGCGAAACATCCGACCAATGCTCAACTCTGAGCAATAAGTAGGAAGCAGCTATGAGCGATCGTCTCGCATGGTTCAAGTCCAGTTACAGCGACAGCCAGGGCGGCAACTGCCTCGAAGCCGCCCTGGACTGGCACAAGTCCAGTTACAGCGACAGCCAAGGCGGCGAATGCCTCGAAGTCGCCCCCTGCCCCCGCACCATCCACATCAGAGACTCCAAACTCGGCCAGGCGAGCCCCCGGCTCGACATACCCTCCGCCGCCTGGGCGGACTTCCTGGGCCACGTCCGGAACGTCCACACGGGCTGACCGGCGCGGCTCCCGGCCGTCTCTCCGCCGCGCCGATGTCCGCCGTGCGCGGTACGGTGACGACGGCAGAGGCAGAGCCCCGGAGTCCGACTTCTGGGAGGCAGCGGATGCGTACGCGCCTGTCGCCGGGCCGGGAGAGGAACGCGGTCGAGGCCGCGGTCGCCGTCCGGCGTCCCGTCCGGGACGTCTTCGACTTCTACCGGGACTTCAGGAACCTGCCCCGCTTCCTGGGCGACGTGATGGACGTCGAGGTGACGGACGCCGGGGGGACGGCGCCCCTGAGGTCCCGGTGGACGATCCAGGGCCCGAAGGGCCTCAGCATCCACTGGACGGTCGAGGTGACCGAGGAGCGCCCGGAGGAGCTGATCAGCTACGAGACGGTCAGCGGACCGCCGGGTGTGCGGAGCCGGTGGGACATCCACTTCTCGCGGGGCGACGAGCCGGACACCACGGTGGTCCGCGAGGTGATGGGGCTGCCGTTCGGCAGGGTCGGCCGGAGAGCGCTGAGCCTGGTCGGAAAGCCTCCCGGCGCGGAGGCGGAGGCGAATCTGCACCGCCTGAAGCAGCTCCTGGAGACCGGCGAG
The DNA here is from genome assembly GCF_018327685.1 of Streptomyces sp. TS71-3. NCBI lineage: Bacteria > Bacillati > Actinomycetota > Actinomycetes > Kitasatosporales > Streptomycetaceae > Streptomyces > Streptomyces sp. TS71-3. The sequence goes on from NZ_BNEL01000001.1 coordinate 725,171, forward strand.
GTCACCGACACGGCCCACGCGGTCCCGGGAAAGTTCGACCGCCCCGGTCCCTGACTTCTGGGGGCACCCCCGGCCCACTCAGGGGCGCGGGGTGGGGGTACCTCCCACGCCTTTAGGGCAGTGGGGGAGCGACCAGCCACGACGAGGCCGCCAGGCCGTCACCGTCCCCGAGGGGCAGACGCGCCCGCGCGGCGGAGCCGCATATCGAGACAGTCCCGCCCCTGCCGGGGCCCCGAGCGCCGTGAGGCGCCCTGCTGCCGCATGATGCGAGGGGAGGTGGCGCAGATGACCCACGGGACCGCGATCCCCGACACCATGCGGGCCTGGGTGGCCCCGGCCGCCCGCAAGGGCACGATCCACCGCATAGAGCTCAGGGTCCCCACCCCGGAACCGGACGAGTACCTCGTCAAGGTGCACGCCTGCGGCGTGTGCCGCACCGACCTGCACGTACGCGACGGCGACCTCCCCGCGCACCTGGAGCGCGTGGTACCGGGCCACGAGGCGGTCGGCGAGGTGGTGCTGGCCGGCGAGCGCACCACGATGCCGGCGGCCGGCACCCGCGTCGGCGTGCCGTGGCTGCGCAGGACCGACGGCACGTGCAGGTACTGCACCCGCGGCCAGGAGAACCTCTGCCCGGCGTCCGTCTACACCGGCTGGGACGTGAACGGCGGCTACGCCGAGTACGTCACCGTGCCCGCCGCCTACGCCTACGAACTGCCCCCCGGCTACACCGACGAGGAGCTGACACCCCAGCTCTGCGCGGGGATCATCGGCTACCGCGCGCTGCGCCGCGCCGACCTCCCCGAGGGCGGCAGGCTCGGCATCTACGGCTTCGGCGCGTCCGCGCACCTCACCGCGCAGGTCGCGCTGGCCGAGGGCGCGACGGTGCACGTGCTGACCCGGTCCCCGGACGCGCAGGCCCTCGCGCTGGACCTGGGCGCCACGTCCGCGCGCGACGCCGAGGACGGGCCGCCCGAGCCGCTGGACGCGGCGATCCTCTTCGCGCCGGTCGGCACCCTCGTCCCGACGGCCCTGGAGGCGCTGGACCGCGGCGGCACCCTGAGCATCGCCGGGATCCACCTCACGGACATCCCCTCGCTGAACTACCAGCGGCACCTGTTCCAGGAGCGGACGGTGCGCAGCGTCACCGCCAACACCCGCAGGGACGGCCGCGGCTTCCTCGCCACCGCCGCCGAGCACCGGCTGCACGCCACCCTGACGCACTACGACTTCGACGACGCCGACCGCGCCCTCGACGACCTCGCGGCGGGCCGCGTGAACGGCGCCGCGGTGCTGCGGATGCCCGCCTGACGAGCGGAACGCCGAGCTCGCACAGCGGAACCGGGGCTCCGGGGCCGGCGGCCCCGGTCCTACTCCGGCTCCGTGCTCTCCGCCTCGTACCGCCTCGTCCACGAGGCCCCGCACCGGCACCGGAACTGCTCGACCAGTTCCCCGTCCTCGGTCACGCCCAGCCCCTGGACGAGGCGGACGTGAACATGCTCAGCCATGGAAGAGCCCTCGCTCCGTGCTCCGGGGTCGATCATCGTGATCGGTTGGTCGGTCAGGTCGGTCCGTCGGTCTGTCCGCCGGTCGGTCAGGCCGGTCAGGCCGGTCCGTCGGCCGGTCGGCGGCGCAGTCCTCCATCCTCCCTCAAGAGGGACGAAAGGGGTAATGAGCCGCATCACACGGCCACCCGCCCCACCCAGGGCCCCTCGAAAACTTTCGGGCACGTGGCCTATGCTGCACGTCGTGCGTGAAGACGAGGAGACGGGGCGGGTCACCCTGGCGCAGGTCGCCGAGCAGGCGGGTGTCTCGATCTCGACGGTGTCGAAGGTGCTCAACGGCCGCCAGGACGTCTCCCGGCCGACCCGGCTCAAGGTCGAACGGCTGCTGGAGGAGCATGCCTACCGGCGTACGCCGCGCTCCGCGTGGGAGGCGCCCCTCATAGAGATCGTCTTCCACGAACTGGACAGCATCTGGGGCATGGAGCTGATCCGCGGCGTGGAGGACGTGGCCAAGGCGAACCACGCCAGCGTGGTGCTGACGGAGAGCGGGACCCGGCACCTGCCGGGTCCCGACTGGGTCGGGGGCGTGGTGCAGCGCCGCCCGATCGGCGTGGTGCTGGTCTTCTCGTCGCTGCCGCCCGCGGTCAAGAAGCAGCTCAAGTCCCGCGGCATCCCCTTCGTGATCGTCGACCCGGCGGGCGACCCCGAGACCGACGTGCCGTCGGTCGGCTCCGCCAACTGGTCCGGGGGCCTCGCCGCCACCCGCCACCTGATCGAGTGCGGGCACCGGCGGATCGCGATCATCACGGGACCGGGCGACATGCTCTGCTCCATGGCCCGCCTGGACGGCTACCGCTCGGCCCTGAGCATGGCCGGCCTGGAGGCCGACCCCGCCCTGACCGCCTTCGGCGACTTCCACGTGGACGGCGGCTACGCGCGCGCGATGGAACTGCTCCAGTCGCCCGACCGGCCTACCGCCGTCTTCGCCGGGAGCGACCTGCAAGCCCTCGGCGTCCTGGAGGCGGCGCGGGTGCTCGGCCTGCGCGTGCCGCACGACCTGTCGGTGGTCGGCTACGACGACGTTCCGCTGGCCCAGTGGTCGAGCCCGGCGCTGACCACCGTGCACCAGCCGCTGCGGAAGATGGCGCAGGAGGCGGCGCAGATGCTGCTGCGGCTGCGGGCCGGTCAGGACACGGCCACCCGCCTCGAACTCAACACCCGCCTGGTCGTCCGGCACAGCACGGCGCCACCGGCGGACACGGAGCCCCGGCCCGCGGCGGCCCCGCCGCGCAACGCCTCAGCGTCCGCCCCCGCGGCGGCCTCACCGCCCGACGCCGGGGCGTCCCCGGAACCGGGCTCCGCGGCCGTGGCGGACACCGCCCCGCCGGACGCCTGACCGTCCGGCGGGGCGGAACTTGCGTCAGCTCACGGCGCCGTCACCACCGGCTGGAGGTTCGAGCCGCTGACGATCTTGCCGGGGCACAGGCCGCGGGAGGCGAGGCCGCTGAGGATCTGCGGGACGGCCTGGATCGTGGTCTGGTAGCCGCCGTCGTGCATGAGGATGATGCTGCCGTTCCTCATCGTGGACGCGGCCTGCACGATCTGGGCCGTGCTGGCGCCGTTCCAGTCCTGGCTGTCCACGTTCCACAGCACCTCGGCGGTGATGCCGAGCTGCCGCTCGTCGTTCTTGAGCTGGGTGCTGGTCTCGCCGTACGGCGGGCGGAACAGCGTCGGCCGCTGGCCGATGGTCTGCTGGATGATGTTCTGGGTCTGGGAGATCTCGTTGTAGGCGTTCGGCTCGCCGATCTGGGTCATGTGGGGGTGGGTCCAGGTGTGGTTCCCGATCCACATGCCCGCCGCCTGCTCCTGCCTGAGCAGGTCGGGGCGCTGCTGCGCGTGCTGGCCCCAGATGAAGAACGTCGCCTTGGCGCCGCCCGACTTCAGGGCGTTCAGCAGCTGGGTGGTCGACGACGCGTTGGGGCCGTCGTCGTAGGTCAGTCCCACGTACCCGTTGGGGCAGGAGGCCCAGACACCGGCCTGCGCGTCCGGCGCCGCGGGGGCGGCCGGCGAGGGAGCGGTCGACAGCACGGTGGCCGCCGCGGTCAGCAGCGCGGCGACGAGGGCCGCGCGTAACGTTCCCCGGCGCTTGGTGCCACGGGCTGGTGATGTGCGCATGCTTCCTCCAAAGGGTGAGGCGCGCTCCGGCCGCCGCTCCAGGCGTGAAACATTCCGGAGTGTGCACCGGTTGTTTTCGCCGCGCAAGCCTTCTCGCATGGTTGGCATGCGGCTCAACAGGCGCTGGGAGCCCGCGAAATACCGACGTGGCCGCCGATGTGCCGGGTATCCAGGGACGACGCCGGAGACCGAAAGCTTTCGGACTCCCGGAGACGAGGACGGCATCCGAGGCCGTACGGCATCCGTGAGCGGCGGGCGTGACGGGGCTCGCGGGTGCTCACGGGCGCTCGGGGACGACGCGGGCGCCGCTCTCCCGGCCCCTGGATCCGTGCGTCCCGGCGCCGAACTCGAAATTTTCGAAGGCCGAAACTCCTCCAACCGGCGCTGTTTCCGTCCGGACACTCGAACGCCTCGACATACACGCAGATCAGAGCGTCATTCGGCGGGTAGGTGGCGCGAGAAGGGGTCGAAATATTTCCGGTAAGTAACGTTGACGTTGCTCCGGGGGCCGTGCATACTCCCCTTCCATCGTCACTCTGCGCCACAGCGCTGTCGCTCCGCTCCGCCAGCCCTGCCGCTCCCGGCGGTCCTGCACGACCCGGCCGTACGCGCACCCCCCCCGTGCCGCGGCCTGTCATCGCACGACGCATCCCCGGACGGTGCGCCCACTGGCCGTCCGGCCCCCACGGACGAAGGGAAAGCAATGACCGAGCAATCCCGCACGACCAGACCGGCCCCCGCGCGGCCTGGCCTCCGCAGGGCGCTGGTCCTGGGCCTCGCCGGCACGCTCGCCTCCGCGGGCCTGGTCGCCCTCACCGGCGGCTCGGCGCACGCCGCCGGCTCCACCCTGGGCGCCGCGGCCGCCGCGAAGGGCAAGTACTTCGGCACCGCGCTGAGCAACGGCCACCTGGGCGAGGCGCAGTACGCGCAGACGGCGGACCGCGAGTTCAACATGGCCACGCCCGAGAACGAGATGAAGTGGGACGCCACCGAGCCGAACCGCGGGCAGTTCAATTTCAGCGGCGGCGACGCGATCGTCAACCACGCCACGTCCCACGGCATGCGGATGCGCGGCCACACGCTGGTGTGGCACTCCCAGCTGCCCGGCTGGGTCAGCGGGATCGGCAGCGGCAGCGAGCTGACCAGCGTGATGGACAACCACATCAGAAACGTGATGAACCACTACAAGGGCAAGATCTTCGCCTGGGACGTGGTGAACGAGGCCTTCCAGGACGGCAGCAGCGGCGCGCGGCGCTCCTCGCCGTTCCAGGACAAGATCGGCAACTCGTTCATCGAGCACGCCTTCCAGACGGCCCGCAACACCGACTCGGCCGCGAAGCTCTGCTACAACGACTACAACATCGACGGCATCAACGCGAAGAGCAACGCCGTCTACAACATGGTCAAGGACTTCAAGAGCCGGAACATCCCGATCGACTGCGTCGGCTTCCAGGGCCACTTCAACTCCCAGTCGCCGGTCCCCTCCGACTTCCAGCAGAACCTGCAGCGCTTCGTCGACCTCGGCGTCTCGGTGCAGATCACGGAGATGGACGTCGCGGGCTCGGGGCAGTCGCAGGCCGACAGCTACAGCAGGGTCACCAAGGCCTGCCTCGCGATCGCGAAGTGCGACGGCATCACTGTGTGGGGCGTCACGGACAAGTACTCGTGGCGCAGCGGTGACACGCCGCTGCTGTTCGACGGCAACTACCAGAAGAAGCAGGCGTACAACTCCGTCCTGTCGGCGCTGAACAGCTAGCCGCTCAGGCTGCTCGCCCCGTCCGGCGGCGCGGTGCGGCGGCTTCCTCCCGGCCGCCGTGCCGTGAGCCGCGCACGGGCAGGTCCCCGCTCGGCTCCGTGCGGCGGTGCGCTGCCGTGGTCCGGCACCGTCCGCCGGCCACGGCAGCGGCCTCCAGCTCCGGCCCCGGCCAACCCCGCCCCGGCCGGGGCCGGTCCGGTTCACCTGGCGGTGGGGCTGTGCCCGTTGGCCCGCCGCAGGCGCGTCGTGGCTTGTCGCTCCCCCCTGCCTCAAGGGCGTGGGAGGTACACCCACCCCGCGCCCCTGTCGGGACGGGTCCAGCCCCTTGCGGTCGTCGCCCGGCGGACGCGCCGCGCGGGCTGAGCGCGCAGTTCCCCGCGCCCCTGTCGGGGCCCGTCGAGCCCCTTGCGGTCGTTGCCCGGCGGACGCGCCGCGCGGGCTGAGCGCGCAGTTCCCCGCGCCCCTGCCGCGGCACAGGCCCACCGCCAGGTCGGCCTTGGCACAGGCCCACCGCAAGATCAGGTCGACCCGGCCGCCAGGCCGGAAACCGGTCCACTTAGGCTCCGGGACATGGACATACTCACCCATCTCTTCGTCGGCCTGCACATCATCGGCATCGCCTCGCTGCTGGGCGGCTTCCTCACCCAGGTGAAGGCGGTGGGCGAGAACCGCGCCCGCTTCAGCGCCCCGATGCTGCACGGCGCCCTCGCCATGCTGGTCACCGGCGTCGTCCTGGTCGGTCTCAACGAAGCCGGCGACCACCCTGTGAACGCCGTCAAGATAGGCATCAAGCTCGCCTTCCTGATCGTGATCCTCGGGCTGGTCTACGTGAAGCGGGACGAGGAGACGGTGGACAAGGGAGCGTTCGCCACGGTGGGCGCGCTCACCGTGGCGAACATCTTCATCGCCGTGCTGTGGACCTGAGGGCGTGCTGCCCCCACCTGGTGCTTGCTAGCCCAGATGCCGGGTGAAGAACCCCGCCGCGGCGTCCCCCGCGGACTGCGGGACCCCGGCGTGCCCGCCCATATTGGCGTTCAGCGTCTTCTCCCTGGAGCCGAAGGCGTCGAACAGGTCCAGGGCCCGCTGCCGGTCGTTCCCCTCGTCGTCCCACTGGAGCAGGACGTGCAGCGGGATGGTGACCCGCCGGGCCTCCTCGAACAGGGCGCGGGGCACGTAACTCCCGGCGAACAGGACGGCGGCCGCGATGCGCGGCTCGACCACCGCCAGCCGGATCCCGATGGAGATCATTCCCCCCGAGTACCCGACCGGGCCGCCGATCCCGGGCAGCGAGAGGAGGGCGTCCAGGGCGGCCTGCCACTCCGGGACCGCCGTTTCGACCAGCGGCAGGACGAGCCGGTCCACGATCTCCTCACCGACCGGCTCGCCGGCCTCCAGCGCCCGGTGCAGGTCGGCGCGTGCCTGCTCGGCGGCGGCGGAACGGGGCCGGTCACCGCTTCCGGGGAGTTCGATGGTGGCCGTGGCGAAGCCCTCGGCCGCGGAGTGCCGGGCCCGGCCCACCAGCCGGGGGTACATCTTCCGCAGCCCGCCGGGGTGGCCGAGCAGGATCAGCGGCGCCGGTGCGGATGCGGAGGCGGATCCGGGCGCCCACAGGGTGCCGGGGATCTCGCCGAGGGTGAAGTCGCGTTCGAGGACGCCGTCGTCGAGGCGCCGTTCGGAAGTGAACTGCATGGTCGTGCCTTTCGGGAGTGCCGGGTGGCGCTCCCGGACGACCTATCGCCCGACCGTGACCCCGGAGGGGAGCACCCGTGTCGATATCGCGTTCACGGGTACCACCTCCTCGTTCTCTCGCACGGCCACCGGAAACGTAGCAGCGGCCGCCGCGCTCCTCCAACGGGTTTTCGCGGGGGCTCCGTGGCCGGATGCCACGGAGCCGTCGCCGCAGAGGTTGCCGGACACGACCTAGCCCCAATGCCGGTGACTTAGGTTCTGTTCCGCCGAGTGATGGTGACGGTGTCTGGTGCGGGTGGTGTCTGGTGGTGGTGCTCGGCCCGTTTGAGTCGCCAGTTGGACATCTTGCGTTTGATCACTCGGGGGCAGGCCCGGTGGCGGCGTGGGGGCAGCAGGCGTTCGGCGATCTCAGCCAGGGTGCGGGTCAGCGCCCGGGCGAGTCTGCCGGGGGGAAAACGCCGCCTGGGCTGGGACCTGGCGGCGCACGATCCGCAGGGAGCGTGTGAAGGAGAGCCGGTCGGGATCAAGACCGTGGCCGGTGGCGGCCCGGTGTATCAGCTGCCGGATGGCGTGATGCACCAGGAGGAAGCCGTAGATCTCCTGCTCCACGCCCCACGGGTACTTCGAGCGTAGGACGAGCTTCGGGCCGCGCTGGTGGGTTTTGATCTCGTCCAGTGTGGTCTCGATCTCCCACCGCTGGGTGTAAAGCGCGGCCAGGTCCTTCGCCGGTGCCTGTTCAGGGTCGAGCACGGTGGTCAGCAGGCGGTAGACGGTGGCATCGCCGGTGCGGGCAAGGGTGTACTCGATCACCCGGACCACCACCGGGTTGCGGCGGCTCCTGCGGTCCGGCTCGGCATGGATCGTGCTGAGGTAGGAGCCGTCGGCCAGCACCTGCACCACGGGCAGGGCCGCGCTTTTACGCATCCGCCACAGCAGGTCCGCGCCCGTGGCCCGGGCGGCCTGCCACAACTCGAAGCCGTAAAAGCCCCGGTCGGCCAGCAGTAGCATCCCCGCCCGCAGCTCGCCGAACAGTTGCCGGGACAGCACCGGCTCGCTCACCGACAGCGGCCCGATGGCCGCGCCGAACACCGCGTGCGTCCCGCACTCAGCCAGCGCCACTACCCTGGCCTGCGGGAATGCACCCGTCCCCCGCCCCGAACCCGGGCGGCCGAAGAAGCTGTCATTGTCCGCGGTGTCCGCCAGGTCCAGGGTCGTGCCGTCCACCGCCACCAGGCGCCACCGCCGATACCAGGCACCCGCCGTCTGCGGCACCGCCACCGGACAGCACACCCGCGCGAACAGCATCTTCAACGGCTGCACGCCCAGGCGCCGACGCGCCCGCCCGATCGCGGCAGTCGTCGGTACCCGCCAGGACCGCTTCCGGTCCCCCAGCCCCTCGCCCAGCAGCCGCGCGACCTCTTCATACGGCTGCCCGAAGAACAGACACATCGCCAGCACGAAGTACACGACCACGCGGGCCGGCAGCAGCCGATTGCGCTGCTCGCCCCGCCCGGCCTCCGCGATCACCTCATCCACCAGCTCCGGCGGAAACGAACGCGTCAACACCCCGATCGCGATCCGGTCCGACAACCGCTCACCCACAGACGACTTGACCTGCCCCACCCTCGCCACACCACAACCAACGAGCCCAGGACACCTAAGTCACCGGCATTGGACCTAGCCCGGCCGCACCACGCTGTAGATCGGCATGTACGTCATCGGGATCGTCTCCACGGTCTTCCCGGGCCTCGGCGCGTCGATGACGTTGCCGTCGCCTATGTAGATGCCGACGTGGCTGATGTCGGAGAAGTAGAAGACCAGGTCGCCCGGCCTGGCCTCGGTGGTGGAGACGGTCGTGCCGACCTTGACCTGGTCCCAGGTGGTGCGGGGCAGGGAGACGCCGGCCGTCTTCCAGGCCGCCTGCACCAGGCCGGAGCAGTCGAACGACTCGGGTCCGGTGGCCCCCCACACGTACGGCTTGCCGAGCTGGGCCTTGGCGAACGCCACCGCCTGGGCGCCCATCGTCGAGGTGCTGCTGGATCCGCTGCTCGATCCGCTGCCGCTGCTCCCGGCCTGCTCCCGCTGCTTCTCCGCGGCGGCGGCCTGCTGGGCGGCCAGTTCCTTCGCCTTGCGGGCGGCGGCCTCCTCCTTCTGCCGCTCGATCGCCGCGAGGCGCGCCTTCTGCTCGGCGGTCAGCTTCGACAGCATGGTCCGCGCGGTGCTCAGCTTCTTCTGGACGTCTTCCTTGGTCTTGCGGAGCGTCGCCTGCGAATGCGTCAGCTCCGTCAGGTTCTTGGCGGCCTCGGTGCGCTTCTTCGCCGTCGCGGCCTGCTGCTTCTCGAAGCTGTCGACGGCGACCTTCTGCCGGTCGGTGAGCCGGCTCATCAGGTGGTCGTCGTCGAAGTACTGCTGGGGGTCCTCGGCCAGCAGCAGGGTGGCGGTGTCGGAGATGCCGCCGGTGCGGTACTGGGCCGCCGCGAACGAGCCGAGCTCCTGGCGTGCGGTGTTCAGCTTCTCCGTGCCCTTGGCGATCTGGTCGAGGAGGTCGTCCACGCGCTTGCGCTGGGCGTCCGCGTGCTCCTTGGCGCCGTTGTACTTCTCGGTGGCGACACCGGCCTGGTGGTACAGGCCGTCGACCTGCTTCTGCACCTCTTCGATGGAGGGTCTGGGCTTCGCGGGCGCGGCCTGCGCGCTCGACGCCAGCAGGGCCACCGACGTCAGGGCGGCCGTCGTGACACCGACGGCGGGAACGAGGGCGGGGGGAGTGCGCAGGCCCCCGAAGGTGCTGGTGCTCTGCGCTTTGCGGTGCGACGCCACTGAGGGCGACTCCTTCCGTGGGCCGCCTACCGGGTTAGCTGTCGGGTTCGGGCGGGTGGTACGGAAGGCTGCCCTACGGCCTCGTACGGCGGTTCTCCGGCACGCGGACGTGCGCGGGCTCTGCCGTGCGGGGCCGATTCACCCCAGGTGCCGTCGGCTGCCCGGCTCCGTTGGGTCCCCGGCTCCGGAGGGCCCGCGAGGGCACACCGGACTCGGCGGGGCGACCCGGCCCGGCGCTCTTCGCCGGCGGGGGTACGGGTTGCCCGACCGGCACGTTAGCCAACTCATGTGACTGCTGTGAAGGGTGTTGTGTGATACGCCCTATACATTTCCGTGACTCTGGCGTTGCGTGAGCGGGTAGCCACCGCCTGTGGTGATTCCCCGGCGGTTCGGTGTGGGATCCGTGGCCACCTGGGCTCTGGGAGCGCTCGCGCGGGGAGCGAGGGTTGCCGGAGTGGTGACAAGTGGGCCGACGGCGCCCGGGTGTCGGTGCCGCGGCCTAGACTCGGTAGACGATGAGCAGCCTCTTTGACGATCACTTCCTGGCCGGCCTCCAGGCGTCCCACGGCGCGCAGGAGGAGCCCCCGCCGCCGCCCGAGGACCCGGGCCCGGAGGAGGTCCCGGACGACCTGTTCGGCGGCAGGTACGACGCCCCGCCGCCGCGCGAGGCGTACTACCGCGACGGCGCCCCCCGCCCCGCCGCCGACCCGAACGCCCTCCTGGACGGGCTGAACGACCAGCAGCGCGCCGCCGTCGCGCACAGCGGCTCCCCCCTGCTCATCGTCGCCGGCGCGGGCTCCGGCAAGACCCGGGTGCTCACGCACCGCATCGCGCACCTGCTCGCGCTGCACCGCGCCCACCCCGGCCAGATCCTCGCGATCACCTTCACCAACAAGGCCGCGGGCGAGATGAAGGAGCGCGTCGAGCAGCTCGTCGGCCCGCGTGCCGCCGCGATGTGGGTGATGACGTTCCACAGCGCCTGCGTGCGCATCCTGCGCCGCGAGTACAAGAAGCTCGGCTTCACGTCCTCGTTCTCGATCTACGACGCCGCCGACTCCAAGCGCCTGATGGCCCTCGTCTGCCGCGACCTGGACCTCGACCCCAAGCGCTTCCCGCCCAAGTCGTTCAGCGCCAAGATCTCCAACCTGAAGAACGAGCTGATCGACGAGGAGGACTTCGCGGGGTCCGCCAGTGACGGCTTCGAGAAGACCCTCGCGCAGGCCTACGCGCTGTACCAGTCCCGCCTGCGCGAGGCGAACGCGCTGGACTTCGACGACCTGATCATGACGACGGTCAACCTCCTGCGCACCTTCCCGGACGTCGCCGAGCACTACCGCCGCCGCTTCCGCCACATCCTCGTCGACGAGTACCAGGACACCAACCACGCGCAGTACGCGCTCGTCCGCGAGCTGGTCGGAACGGCACCGGGCCCCGAGGCAGCGGGCGGCGAGGCGGGTCCGGAGCCCGCCGAGCTCTGCGTCGTCGGCGACGCCGACCAGTCGATCTACGCCTTCCGCGGCGCCACCATCCGCAACATCCTCCAGTTCGAGGAGGACTACCCGGACGCCACCACCATCCTCCTGGAGCAGAACTACCGCTCCACGCAGACGATCCTCACCGCCGCCAACGCCGTCATCGAGCGCAACGAGAGCCGCCGCCCCAAGAACCTCTGGACCAACGCCGGCGCGGGCGCCCGGATCACCGGCTACGTCGCCGACAGCGAGCACGACGAGGCGCAGTTCGTCGCCGAGGAGATCGACCGCCTCACCGACGCGGGCGACGCCAAGGCCGGCGACGTCGCGGTCTTCTACCGCACCAACGCCCAGTCCCGTGTCTTCGAGGAGATCTTCATCCGCGTCGGCCTGCCCTACAAGGTCGTCGGCGGCGTCCGCTTCTACGAGCGCCGGGAGGTCCGGGACGTCCTCGCCTACCTGCGCGTCCTCGCCAACCCGGAGGACTCCGTACCGCTGCGCCGGATCCTCAACGTCCCCAAGCGGGGCATCGGCGAGCGCGCCGAGGCGATGATCGACGCCCTTGCCCAGCGCGAGCGGACCAGCTTCGCGCAGGCGCTGCGCCGCGTCGACGAGGCCTACGGCATGGCGGCCCGCTCCGCCAACGCCATCAAGAGGTTCAACACCCTGATGGAGGACCTCCGCACCGTCGTCGAGTCCGGCGCCGGGCCCGCCACCGTCCTGGAAGCCGTCCTGGAGCGCACCGGATACCTCGCCGAGCTCCAGTCCTCCACCGACCCCCAGGACGAGACCCGGATCGAGAACCTCCAGGAGCTCGCCGCCGTCGCCCTGGAGTTCGAGCAGGAGCGCGGCGAGGGCGAGACCGGCACGCTGGCGGACTTCCTGGAGCAGGTGGCCCTGGTCGCCGACTCCGACCAGATCCCCGAGGAGGACGAGGAGGGCGCCGGCGTCATCACGCTGATGACCCTCCACACCGCCAAGGGCCTGGAGTTCCCGGTGGTCTTCCTGACCGGCATGGAGGACGGCGTCTTCCCGCACATGCGCGCCCTCGGGCAGACCAAGGAGCTGGAGGAGGAGCGGCGGCTCGCCTACGTGGGCATCACGCGCGCCCGGGAGCGGCTGTACCTGACCCGCGCCGCGCTGCGCAGCGCCTGGGGCCAGCCCGCGTACAACCCGCCGTCCCGCTTCCTGGAGGAGATCCCCGAGCAGCACGTGGACTGGAAGCGGACGGGCCCCTCCGCCCCCTCGGCCTCCGTCTCCGCCGCGAGCGGTGTCGCCGCCTCGCTCTCCTCCTCGCGGTCCCGCAGCGCCGCCTCGGGCGCCTCCGGGTTCGCCACGCGCCGGGCGTCGGAGAAGCCGGTCATCTCGCTCGTCGCCGGGGACCGCGTCACGCACGACCAGTTCGGCCTCGGCACGGTCGTCTCCGTCGAGGGCACCGGCGACAACGCCAAGGCGACGGTCGACTTCGGCGACGACAGGCCGAAGAAGCTGCTGCTGCGGTACGCGCCGGTGGAGAAGCTGTAGGCCCGGTGCCGGGCGCCGCCCCTGCTCGGGGCGGGGCCGGGTGCTGGTGCTCCGGGTCGGCTCAGGTCGGGTCGAGGCCGTGGCTGCGCAGCCACGGGAGCGGGTCGACCGCCGCGCCGCCGCCCGGGTGGACCTCGAAGTGGAGGTGCGGGCCGGTGGAGTTGCCGGAGTTGCCGGAGAAGGCTATGACGTCGCCCGCCTTGACGGTCGTCCCGGGGCTGACCTTGTAGCTGGACAGGTGGCAGTACCAGGTCTGGGTGCCGTCCTTGGCGGTGACGATCGCCATGTTCCCGTAGGCGACGTTGTACTTCGTGGTGACGGTGCCGTCGATCGCGGACATCACCTGGGTGCCGTAGGCGACGGGGAAGTCGATGCCGGTGTGCAGGGACATCCAGTTCTCGCCCGACTGCCCGAAGTAGGCGCTGAGGCCCTTCTGGGTGACCGGCAGGACGAACTTCGGCCGCAGCGCCTCCTTGCGCGCCGCTTCCGCCGCAGCTTTCTTGCGCGCTTCCTCCTGCTTGGCCTTGAGGTCGATGCGCTCCTGCGTACGGCTCGCGCGGTCGGCGAAGTCGCCGGCGTCCACGGAGAGGTTCTCGAGCTGGGTGTCGAGCTTGTTGTTGGCCACGGAGGGCTTGACGGGGGTGCCGGACGCGGCGACGTCCTTGTTGTCGTCCCCACCGCCCCCGACCGCCGCGGCGGCCACGCCCGCCACACCGATCACGCACGCCGACGGGACAACCACGGTCAGCAGCGCGGAGCGCTTCGCGGGGCGGCGGCGGGCACGGGCACGGGACGCCGCGCCGCGCGAGCCCGGACGGACGGGTGTGGCGCCGGAACGCTGCCGGGGCAGATCCCCGCCGGGGGCCTCCTCCGGGAGCGCCGCGGTGGCCGCGTCGTCCGCGGTGTCGTCCCCGTCCCCGTCCCCGTCCGCGTACGGGTCGTCGTCGCCGTAACGGTCGGCGTCGCTGTAGGAGTCGGCGTCGCCGTAGTGGTCCGCGTCGCGGTAGTGGTCGGTGTCCGCGGGGTCGTGCGCGCCGGCGGGGTCGTCGTAGCCGGGGTTGTCGTAGGCGTCGCCCGCGCCGTCGTAGGCGGGGTCCTCGTGACCGGTGCCCGGGGCCTCGCCGTAGGCGCCGTCCGCGGCCGGGGCGCCGTCGTAGGCGTACCCGTCGCCGTAGTGGCCCTCGCTGCCGTCGCCGTACGGAGCCTCGAGGCCCTCGGCGTACGCGGAGGGGTCCGTCGCGTACTCCATCCCGGGGTCGGGATGGGCGGCGGCGTGGTCCTGGTACGGGTGGGCCTCGTAGCCCCCCGCGGACTCCGCCGGGGAGACGCCGCCGGCCTGGTAGCCCTGGTGCGCCGCGTCGGGGGAGTCGTAGCCGTGCGTCCCGGTGTCCTGGGGGGCCAGGTTCTGGGAGGCGTACGGGTCGTACTGGTGCGGGTCCGCGTACTCCGCCCCGAAGAGCGGGTCCTGCTGGGCGGCGGGTGCCTGCTGGGCGTAGGAGTGGGCTTCCCACTCGCCCCCGCCGTTCCACGCCGTGGCGTCCCACTGGCCGCTCGTGTCGTACCCGGTGCTGCCGTAGCCGTCGTATCCGGCGGTCCCGAAGTCCGTGCCCTGCTGCTGGTGTTGCTGCGCCGCGTACCCGTACGGGTCCTGGGCGGCGGCGTCCCACTGGCCGGTCGGGTAGGAGCCGGTGGCGTCGGAGGAGGCGGTGCCGCCCTCGGCGCCGGGGAGGTCGCCGAAGAGGGGGTCGCTCTCGAAGTTCCCCGCGGCGAACGCGCCGGGCGTGAAGCTGCCGGTGGCGAAGCCGTCCGCGGCGAAACCGCCGGACGTGTAGGCGCCGGTGGCGTAGTGGCCGGTGTCGTAGCCGTCGGTGGCGTAGGGGGCGGTCGCCGTGGCGGTGCCGCCCGCGGCGTAGGTGCTGTAACCGTCATAGCCGGTCTGGCCGCCGTACTGGACGCCTTGCTGGTCGTACGACGGGTACGACGCATAGTCGGCGTCAGGAGCCGGGGCCGGGGGGTAGGGGTCCCCCGACGGATGACGGTCGTTCACCTACTTCTCTTTCGCCTCGACAGCAGGGGCTGGGGGACTGTCGACAGGTTGCGAACTCCCCCATTGCCTCAAGGGCGTGGGAGGGGCCCACTCCTTGAGGACGGGAGGGCTGCTCCCGGGTCACCGCCCCCCAGAGGCGGAGCAGTGCGGCGACTGTACCCGGCAGTACGCGGGCGCGACAATCTTCCGCCGCCCCAAGGGAAGGGGGAACCGGGCATTCAGCCCCCTTTTGCCGCGGCCTGGATGCATCCTTGGCGATGCGTTCGAAACATGTTCGAGAGAATCCGAGGTTTAGCGGCAGGTGGTCCGGGTCGCGCGGGGCGGCCGGTCGCTTTTTTTGCCGGGTTCCGCCAGTGGCCGGTTGTGTCCATTTGCCGGGTTCCGGCGGCTTGCCCGTGCTGTCGTGCGCCCGTGCCGCCGTGTCCAGCGCGCCACGGTGTGATTTCCCCCTCGCCCTGGGGCGCGGGACGGGCGGGTGCGGGATGCTGGGGAGAACGTTCGCCGGTTTATGGAGGCAGTGATGGGTGTGGCAGCCGGGCCGATCCGCGTGGTGGTGGCCAAGCCGGGACTCGACGGCCACGATCGGGGGGCCAAGGTCATCGCGCGTGCGCTGCGCGACGCGGGCATGGAGGTGATCTACACGGGCCTCCACCAGACGCCGGAGCAGGTCGTCGACACCGCCATCCAGGAGGACGCCGACGCGATCGGCCTCTCCATCCTCTCCGGCGCGCACAACACCCTGTTCGCACGCGTCCTGGAACTGCTGGAGCAGCGGGACGCCGAGGACATCGTGGTGTTCGGCGGCGGCATCATCCCCGAGGCGGACATTCCGCTCCTCAAGGAGAAGGGGGTCGCGGAGATCTTCACGCCCGGTGCGACGACCGCGTCGATCGTGGAGTGGGTCCGCGCGAACGTGCGGCAGCCTGCGGAGGCGTAGCCGCTCTCCGGCACCACTTCCTTCGGGGGCACCCCGGACCCCGGTCGGGTTACCCCTGGCGGGGTGCGGCGCTGGTTCCAGTCACTCCGGTGGGCGTGGTTGCGGTTCCGGTCGTCGCGGCGGGTGCGGCCTCCCTCCGCCCCGGAAGGGGCGCGGGGCTGTATCGATGTGCGGCTCCGCCGCGCGGGCGCGAGCAACCCGCCATCGGCCGTTGGTCTGGATGCGACAGAAGGTGTCCCTTTGGGCCAGTGGCGATCTACCGGTTTCGTCGTGGTTGCTCGCGCAGTTCCCCGCGCCCCGAAAAGGGGCGCGGGGAACTGCGCGAGCAACCACCACCGGCGGGTGGTCTGGATGCGACAGAAGCGCCCCCTTGGGGCAGTGGCGGTCTGACGGTTTCGCGGTGGCTTGTCGCTCCCCCCTGCCTGAAGGGCGGGGGAGGTACCCCCAACCCCGTGCCCCTTTGGTGGTGGACGTGGGGGCTGGGTTGCCCAACGGGTGCGGGGCACCGTCCCCGGGCCGGGGAAGCCGCCCCCGCGGGGTCACCGCATGGGCTCACCCGGTGCCGTCAGCTCGGCGTGCATGGCCGCGCGCAAGCGCAACGTGCTGAGGAGGCGCTGAAAGGCCTCCGCCCAGTAGGCCCCAGCCCCTGGGCTGGCGTTCTCCGCATCGTCGGGTACAGCCGCGAGCCCCTCCAGGCGCCCTCCCGCGGAGGGATCAAGGCACCGTTCGGCGAGCCCCATCACCCCGCTGAAGCTCCAGGGGTAACCGCCCGCGTCCCGCGCGATGTTCAGCGCGTCCACCACCGAGCGCCCGAGCCGCTCCTCCCAGGGCGCCGGGCAGCCGCCCAGCAGCTGGAACGCCTCGGACAGGCCGTGCGCCTCGATGAACCCGGCCACCCACGCGGCCCGCTCCTCCGCCGCCAGCACGGAGAGCAGCTTCGCCCGCTCGGCCAGCGAGGCGCCGCCCGGGCCACCGGTGCCCGGCGCGGCGGGCGTGCCCAGCAGCGCGCGGGCCCACGCGGCGTCCACCTGCCGCACCGCCGCTCGGCACCACGCGGCGTGCAGCTCGCCCGCCCACTCGTCCGCCACCGGCAGCGCCACGATCTCCTCGGGGCTCCGGCCGCCGAACCGGCCCACCCAGGCGGCCAGCGGGGCCGCCTCCATGAGCTGCCCCAGCCACCAGGACCGCTCGCCGCGTCCGGCCGGCGGTTTCGGCGTGATCCCGTCGCGCTCCATGGCCGCGTCGCACGCGTGCGGCGCCTCCACCGCGATCGTGGGCTCGCCGTCCGTCCGTTCCAGCGAGAGGCAGGCCGCGGCGCGGTCCGCCATCCGGGCGGCGAGGGCCGAGCCGGGCAGCGCGGACAGCAACTCCGCCGCGACGGCGCGGACGTTGCGGCTGCGGTCGGCCAGCGCCTGCTCCAGGAACGGTTCGTCGTCGGCGCGCAGGCCGGTGCGCAGCGAGTCGAGGAACATCAGGCGGTCCTCGGCCCGCTCCGTGGACCAGGTGGTGGCGAGCAGGTCGCGCGCCGCCGCCGGGTCGTGCCGCCGGACCATCGCGAGCAGCGCCACCCGCTCGGCGAACAGGCCCTCCTCCCACAACCGCCGCACCCGCGCGCCGTCCTCCGGTGAGGGCAGCAGCGCCCCGCCACCGGGGGCGGCGCGCAGCGCGAACTTCCAGTCAGGATTGAGCCGGGCCAGCCACAGCGCCCGGGGCCCCGCGAAGGTGAGGACCTGCCGTCGGAGGTCGGTACGCGCGCGTGCCGCGTCCAGCAGGGCCGGCAGCAGGTGCGGGGGAGCGGCGTAGCCCTGGGCGTTCGCCGTCCTGAGCCACTGCGGCAGCAGCTCCAGCAGGTCGGGTGCCGAGCCCCGCCGGCCGCCGGAGCCGGTGCCGGGCCGGTCGGCGAGGAGCATCGCCAGCCTGTGGACGGCCGCGGGCGGCAACGGGGGGCGGTCGTCGGGCGCGGCGCGGTGCGGCAGCGGTGCCGCCGGTGCCGGGCGCATTCCCGCGCGGCGGCGGAGGGTGTGCGCGGCGGCGGCGTCCAGCAGCCCGGCGGCCGGATCGCCGTCCCGGGCCCGCACCGGGGGCCTGCGGCGGTCGGTGCCCAGCAGCGCCGCGGTGACCAGGTCCTCCCACGCGGCCGGGGCCGCCCCGCTCGTCACTGGGGTCATGGCGTACCTCGCCACCTCTCTCGTGTCGTCGTCCGATGCGTGTCCGCGGGGAGGCGGGGCCGGTCCGTGCGCGAGCCGGACCCCGGCTTCCCGGTGCCCGCGCGGTCTCCGGCGGCCGTCAGCACAGCGCCACCGTCTCGCCGGGGCCCTGCGGCCAGGCCGCGAGGGGAGTGAAGCCGCGGTGGCCGCACTCGCCGAAGACCGTGACGGGGGCGCCGCCGGAGAGCGCGACGAGCCGCCACAACCCGGGAGAGGCGGCCACCGCGGGGGTCACGGGCAGAGCGCCGCCGCCGTCCGCGTCGGCGAGCTGCCAGCCCGAGCGGTCCGGCAGGGGGACGGGTATGACGGGGCCGAGCGCCACCGGCCAGCTCTCCAGCCAGGGGTCGGCCCGCAGCGCCGTGCCGTACTCGGCTGCCGCCTGCTCGGTGCCCGTGCCGGCGGGCCGGGCGGTGCTGGGCGACGGGGCGCCGAACCGCTCGCCCAGCTCGGCCCGGAGCTGCCCGGAACCCGGACGGCCCGACAACTCGGCGTCGAACGCGAGCCCCACCGGCAGCGCGAGCCCCGGCGCGCGGCCCGCCGTGCCGTACGACAGCACCAGCGCCGAACGCCCCGACGCCGTGCCGTACAGCCATATGCGGCGGGTCGTGAGGCGGCTGTCCACGGTGTCGTACTGCGCGAGGACCAGCCACGTGTCGCGCTCCGGCGGCTCCTGCGCGGCGGAGGGCAGGCCGACGTGGGTGCGGACGGCGGCGGCCAGGTCGGGCGGCAGCGCCTGCCTGTTCAGCCAGCCCTGGTCGAGCAGGTGGAGCAGCGCGCACTCCTCCAGCAGCCGCATCGGCCAGCCGGGCCCCGACGCGGCGACGGACCCCAGCTCCCGCACGCGCGCCGCGAGGCCGGGCGCCTGCGCGTCGACCATCCGGGCCGCGGTCTCCTCCCAGACGCCGTACCCCGCCTGCTCCAGGCCGGCGAGGCCGCCGCGCAGCAGGTCGGACAGCCGCTGATCCAGCTCGGCGGTGCCCGCGGTGATCCGCTCGGCCCGCTTGCGCGCCCTGGACTCCGCGCGCCGCCGGGCCGCAGGGTCCGCCGCGTCGGCCCCCGCCTCCTCGGGCGCGGGAGCCTGCCGCTCCGCCGCCCGCCTGCGGCGCCCGTCCAGCCACTCCCCGGCCCAGGCCGGAGCCTCGGACGGCGCCACCGAGCCGTCCTCGCCGGCCCAGAGCAGCAGCAGCCCGAGCGCGTGCTTGCACGGGAACTTCCGGCTCGGGCAGCTGCACTTGTACGCCGGGCCCTCGCTGCCCGCGACGTCGACGATCGTCTGGTACGGCCTGCTGCCGCTGCCCTTGCACAGGCCCCACACCGAACCCCCGGCGCTGCCCGCCTCCGACCACGGCCCGGCCGTGCCGAGCTTGCTTCCCGCCTTGCGTGACGCGGCGTCAGGAGCCAGTGCCAGCACTTGGTCCGCCGTCCAGCGCACCCCCTGCTCAGTCATGTTCCCGACCCTAGGTCCGGGCACTGACAACCTGTTCGAGATCATGCATCGGTGCAGGTCAAGGCCGATTGTCAGTGGGTCGGTGCAGAGTTGGGGACAGATCGCAGCCGGTCCTCGGCGGGCCGGCCGGAGCACGAGGGGGAGAGCCATGTCCGCATCCGCAGAACCCACACCCGGGCAGCCGACCGAACGGCCGGTTGAGGGCGGGCAGGTGCCGGTGCCCGAGGCACCGTCCGCTTCCGGCTCCGCGGCGCCGGCCGAGGCGCTGCGTCCGCACGCCGAGGAGGCGTTCGCCGCCGAACTCGCCGCGCTCGCCGGGCAGGACGACCGGCCGCGCCCGCCCCGCTGGCGCCTCTCGCCGTGGGCCGTCGCCACCTACCTCCTCGGCGGCACGCTCGCCGACGGCACGGTGATCACACCCAAGTACGTGGGCCCGCGCCGCATCGTCGAGGTCGCTGTCACCACGCTGGCGACGGACCGCGCCCTGCTCCTCCTCGGCGTGCCCGGCACCGCCAAGACCTGGGTCTCCGAGCACCTGGCCGCCGCGATCAGCGGCGACTCCACCCTGCTGGTGCAGGGCACCGCGGGCACCCCGGAGGAGGCCATCCGCTACGGGTGGAACTACGCCCGGCTGCTGGCGCAGGGCCCGAGCCGTGACGCGCTCGTCCCCAGCCCCGTGATGCGCGCCATGGCGACCGGCATGACCGCCCGCGTCGAGGAGCTGACCCGCATCCCCGCGGACGTGCAGGACACGCTGATCACGATCCTCTCGGAGAAGACCCTGCCGATACCGGAGCTGGGCCAGGAGGTGCAGGCGGTCCGCGGCTTCAACGTGATCGCCACGGCCAACGACCGCGACCGCGGCGTGAACGACCTCTCCAGCGCCCTGCGCCGCCGCTTCAACACGGTGGTGCTGCCGCTGCCGGAGAGCGCGGAGGCCGAGGTCGACATCGTGTCCCGGCGCGTCGACCAGATCGGCCGCTCGCTCGACCTGCCCGCCGTCCCGGAGGGCATGGCGGAGATCCGCCGGGTGGTCACGGTCTTCCGCGAACTGCGCGAGGGCATCACCTCCGACGGCCGTACGAAGGTCAAGTCGCCGAGCGGCACGCTCTCCACCGCCGAGGCGATCTCCGTGGTCACCCACGGCCTCGCCCTCGCCGCGCACTTCGGCGACGGCGTGCTCCGCTCCGGTGACGTCGCCGCCGGCATCCTCGGCGCGGTGGTCCGCGATCCCGCAGCCGACCGGGTCGTCTGGCAGGAGTACCTGGAGGCCGTCGTCCGCGAGCGGGACGGCTGGAAGGACTTCTACCGCGCCTGCCGGGAGGTGAGCGCATGACGGGGGCCGTGCCCGCGGGCGTCACGGGAGTCGTGTCCACGGCCGCGTCGGGGGAGGGGGCTGCTGCGGTGGTGCCGGTGCCGGTGCCGGTGCCGGTGGCCGGGGCCGAGCCGGCGGGCGGCGCGGGCCAGGGGCGCCGGGGGCCGCTGCTGCTGGGGGTGCGGCACCACGGCCCGGGGTCGGCGCGTGCGGTGCGGGCCGCGCTGGACGCGGCGGCGCCCCGGGCGGTGCTGATCGAGGGGCCGCCGGAGGCCGACGCGCTGGTGCCGCTGGCCGCCGACCCCGCCATGCGGCCGCCCGTGGCGCTGCTCGCGCATGTGGTGGACGAGCCGGGGAACTCCTCGTTCTGGCCGCTCGCCGGGTTCTCGCCGGAGTGGGTGGCGCTGCGGTGGGCGCTGGCGCACGACGTCCCGGTCCGCTTCATCGACCTGCCCGCCGCGCACTCGCTCGCGTGGCGCCCTGCCGAGGAGCCGGAAGGGAGCGGTCCCGGCGACGCCGGGGAGGACGGCCCGCGGGGCCGCGCCCAAGGCGAAGGGGGAGTAGAGGAAGTAGAGGAAGAAGGGGAAGGCGCGGGCGCGGACGGGGGCGGGAGTTCGGCCGGGCCCGAAGGAGGCTCTGAGGGCGAGGGCGAGGGCTCCGGCGAGGCGCCGCGGCACGAGGTGCGGATCGACCCGCTCGCCGTGCTCGCCGAAGCCGCCGGGTACGACGACCCGGAGCGCTGGTGGGAGGACGTCGTAGAGCACCGGGGCGCCACGGGCGACGCGTTCGCGCCGTTCGAGGCGCTCGCCGACGCGATGGCCGCGCTCCGCGAGGCGTACGGAGCGGGCTCCCGGCGCGACCTGGTCCGCGAGGCCCACATGCGCCTCCAGCTGCGCGCCGCGGGCAAGGAGTTCGGGAGCGCGGTGGCCGTGGTATGCGGCGCGTGGCACGTGCCCGCGCTGCGGCAGCGCAGCACCGTCGCCGCCGACCGCGCCCTGCTGAAGGGGCTCCCCAAGGCCAAGGCCGACCTGACCTGGGTGCCCTGGACGCACCGCAGGCTCTCCAAGGACAGCGGGTACGGCGCGGGCATCGACTCGCCCGGCTGGTACGGCCACCTGTTCCAGGCACGCGACCGCCCCATGGAGCGCTGGATGACGAAGGTCGCCCGGCTGCTCAGGGAAGAGGACAGGATCGTGTCCTCCGCCCATGTGATCGAGGCGGTCCGGCTGGCGGAGGCGCTCGCGGCGCTGCGCGGCAGGCCGCTGCCGGGCCTGTCGGAGGCCACGGACGCAGTGAAGGCCGTGATGTGCGAGGGCTCCCAGGTGCCGCTCGCCCTCATCCACGACCGGCTGGTGGTCGGCGACGTCCTCGGCGAGGTACCCGAGTCGGCCCCGGCCGTGCCGCTCCAGCGCGACCTGGCCAGGCGGCAGAAGACGCTGCGGCTGAAGCCGGAGGCGCTGGAGCGGGAGCTCGACCTCGACCTGCGGCGCGACACCGACGCCGCCCGCAGCCGGCTCCTGCACCGCCTGCTCCTGCTCGGCGTGCCCTGGGGCGAGCCCGCGGCCTCGGCGCGCGGCAGCACCGGCACCTTCCGGGAGACCTGGCGGCTGCGCTGGGAGCCCGAGCTGTCGGTGCGCGTCGCCGAGGCCGGCGTCTGGGGAACGACGGTGTCCGCCGCGGCGACGGCCAAGGCACGCTCGGACGCGACCACGGCTCAGACGCTCTCCGACGTCACCGCCCTCGCCGAGCGCTGCCTGCTCGCCGAACTCCCCGACGCGCTCCCCGAGGTGATGCGCACCCTCGCCGACCGCGCGGCCCTGGACACGGACGTCGGCCACCTCGCCCAGGCGCTCCCCGCCCTGGTCCGCTCCCTGCGCTACGGCGACGTCCGCGGCACCGACACCCGCGCCCTCGGCGAGGTCGCCGCGGGCCTGGCCGAGCGCGTCTTCGTCGGCCTGCCGCCCGCCTGCGCCTCCCTGGACGCCGACGCCGCCGCGGACATGCGCCGCCATGTGGACGCCGTGCATGGCGCGGTGGGGTTGCTGGCGGACGCCGAGGACGCCCCGGCCGCGGATGCGGAGAGCGCTGGGGAGAGCCCCGGGAGAGCGGAAGCCGACTCGGGCGCCGGGGACGGCGCCGGTACGGGCGACGACCCCGGCTCCCACCCCGTGCGCCCCGCCGCCACGGGCATGCGCGGCCGGTGGCACGCGGTACTGGGCATGCTGGCCGGACGGGACTCCGTGCCCGGGGTGCTGCGCGGCCGCGGTGCCCGGCTGCTGCTGGACGAGGGCGCGTCGACGCAGGACGAGGCCGCCCGGCGGATGAGCCTTGCCCTGTCGCCGGGCACCGCGCCCGCCGACGCGGCGGCCTGGATCGACGGGTTCGTCGGCGGAGGCTCCGGCTCCGGAATGCTCCTGGTGCACGACGAACGGCTGCTGGGGCTGGTCGACGGCTGGCTCGGCTCCGTCCCGGACAGCGCGTTCACGGACGTGCTGCCGCTGCTGCGCCGCACGTTCTCCGCGTACGAGCCGGGCGTGCGCCGCACCCTGGGCGAGCTGGTGCGCCGCGGCCCGGCATCCTGCGGGGCCACACCGGTCGCCGCGGGGACCGCGTTGCCGGGCTTCGGCACCGAGCTGGACACGGCGCGCGCCGACGCCATGCTCCCCGTGCTCTCCCTGCTGCTGGGCCTCCGACCAGCAGGATCATCCCCATCGGTGCAATCAGGGACGCAGACGCTCGACGACCAGGTGGGGGTGGCCCGATGACGACGGCTTCGACACACGAGGCGACACAACCGGAGGCACCGTTCCCGGACGATGCCGCACCCGGACCCGAACCCGTACCCGCCCCTGGAGCCGGACCCGAACCCGTCCCCGCTCCCGAACCCGCCCGCGAAGTGGCTGGACCGGCGGGCGGAGAGGCGGAAGGACACCGCGACGAGCGGTTGCGGCGCTGGCGCCTGGTGCTGGGCGGGGGCGCGGCCGACGGCACCGGTCACGGCCTGTCCGGGCGGGACGCCGCCATGGACACCGCACTCGGCGCGCTCTACGGCAAGGGGGACAAGCAAGGGCGCGGCAGGGACCGTTCGGCGGGCCTCGGGGCCTCCGCGCCGTCCGTCGCGCGCTGGCTGGGCGACATCCGGACGTACTTCCCGTCCAGCGTGGTGCAGGTCATGCAGCGGGACGCCATCGACAGGCTCGGCCTCTCCGCGCTGCTGCTGGAACCGGAGATGCTCCAGGCCGTGGAGGCGGACGTCCACCTGGTCGGCACGCTCCTCTCCCTCAACAAGGCCATGCCGGAGACCACCAAGGAGACCGCACGGGCCGTGGTCCGCAAGGTCGTCGACGACCTGGAGAAGCGGCTGGCGACCCGCACCCGGGCCACGCTCACCGGCGCGCTCGACCGCAGCGCCCGGATCAGCAGGCCGCGCCACCACGACATCGACTGGCAGCGCACCATCGCGGCCAACCTCAAGCACTACCTGCCCGAGTACCGGACGGTCGTCCCCGAGCGGCTGATCGGCTACGGCCGCGCGTCGCAGGCGGTCAAGAAGGAGGTCGTCCTCTGCATCGACCAGTCCGGTTCGATGGCGGCGTCCGTCGTGTACGCCTCGGTGTTCGGCGCGGTGCTGGCGTCGATGCGGTCCATCGCGACCCGGCTCGTCGTCTTCGACACCGCCGTCGTCGACCTCACCGACCAGCTCGACGACCCCGTCGACGTGCTCTTCGGCACCCAACTCGGCGGCGGCACGGACATCAACAGGGCGCTGGCGTACTGCCAGTCGGGGATCACCCGCCCCGCGGACACCGTCGTCGTCCTCATCTCCGACCTCTACGAAGGCGGGATACGCAACGAGATGCTGAAGCGGGTGGCGGCGATGAAGGCATCCGGGGTGCAGTTCGTGACGCTGCTCGCGCTCTCCGACGAGGGTGCGCCCGCTTACGACCGCGAACACGCCGCGGCGCTCGCCGCACTGGGCGCGCCGGCCTTCGCCTGCACGCCGGAACTCTTCCCGGAGGTGATGGCCGCGGCGATCGAGAAACGCCCACTTCCCATACCGGACAAGAGTGGTCAACAGTAACGCGGGTCTTGCGCAACCTCCCGAGTTCCGTGCAAGGATCGGCCACGGTGTGATGGGAGCACATGGTTCCATCCGCTGTGCCGTCCGCTCGTCCAGGAGGACCGACGATCCTGAGGCCAGCCACGCTCCTGCCCGAAGCCGCTCCGCGCATGTTCGGCGCCGCGGCGAGCAGGCGTGCGCTCCAGGTGGCGCTGCTGGTGGGCGGTCTGGTCGTGCTGGGCATGGTCTGCGGGGCACGGGCGCACGCCGAGCAGGGCGGGCCGTCGGTGCCCGTCTCCGTACCGGACGCGGCCCACGTGCCGGGGCCGTCGAACCTCGGGGCCCCGAACTCCGGGCACCCGCACCGCGCCACCCACCGGCACCCCGCCGAGCACACCACACGCCACACGCACCGCACGCACCGCACCGACAGGCCCGCCGAGCACGCGACACACCGGCACCCCGCGGGTCACCACGCCACGCACACCGTGTCCGGCCACGTGGCCGGACACCTGCATCACGCAACGCAGGCCGGGGCGGGGCAGGTGCACCACGCCACGCACACCGCGCCCCGGCACCATGCGACACACGCCACACACGCCACACACGCCGCCCCATCCACGCACCCGGGCTCGTTCCCGGGCGGCGTGGCGACCGGCGGCGCCCACCCCTCGGTGCCCTCGTCCGGGGCCGCGCACCGCACCGGATCCCCGGGCCCGGCCACCGGCCGGCCCTCCGGCCCCGTGCTGCCCGGGTCCCTGCCGCACCTCGGGCACCTCGGGCACCTGGGGCACGGCGGCGCCGCACCCCGGCCGTCGGCGCCCGGCGCCGGCGGCACGGGCGCCTCGGGGGTGACGGACGGCGTGCGGGACGGTGTGCGGGACGCGGTACGGGACACCGAGGGGGCCCTGCACGACGTCGCCGTGCGGCTGGTGCCGCGGCTTCCGGAACTTCCGTCGCTGCCCGGGTGCCCGCTGCCGGGCCTCCCCGGTCCGGGCGGACCCGGCGGCGACGGCCCCGAAGACCCCGCCGCACAGGGCGCGCACGGCCCCGGGGCGGGCGGAGCGGACACCGGCCGGTACGCGAGCGCCGTGCTCGGCCCGCCGACACCGGTCGCGTACGGCAGCGCGGCGCACGGCGCCGTCCCGTCGCGCGGCGGCGGCCACGTAACGACCTCGGGCGAGGAGGGGCCGGGACCGGTACCCGCGCCGTTGCCCGGCGGCGACCCCGCCGGGGTGCTGTACGGGGCGCAGGACGCCTGGTCCGGGGCGCACCACCGCCCGGGTGAGCTGGGCGCGTTGCTGTCGGGCACGCGCGTTCCGGTGCTGCTCGTACCGGGCGCCATGGGCGTGGAACACGCCGCGGCGGTCCGCGACCGGTACCGCGACATCCTCGAATTCCCCGGCTAGGGCAGGCCTTTCACCCCCCCTGACCTGTCGCGCGGGGGCGATGCAGGTCTGCCCTCTCGTCCGGGAGACTCCCACGAGCCCGGACCTTCAGCCGAAGAACTCGAAGGATCTGACGTACACATGAACAAGAACATCCGACGTTCCCTGGTGATAGCGGCCGGAGTGACGGGCGCCTGGGCGCTCGGCTCCGCCGTCGCCAGCGCGGACGACCTCTCGGCACACTCCGTCTCCGTCCCCGATCCGGCCGGCGACCACGGCATCGTGTCCGGCGACGGCACCGTGGCCGGCACGGTGCACCGGGCCACCGCGGCCGTCCACCACACGACCGGCACCGTCCGGGGCGCCGCGGACGCGGTGCACGGCGATGTCAGCGGTGTGCTCGGGCAGGCGCCGAAGACCGGCGGAGCCGTGCACGGCGCCCTGCTGGGCACCACCCGCTCGGTGCAGGACACCGCTGCCCCGGCCGTGGGCACGGCCGACGGCACGGTGGCGAGGGCCGGCGACGCCGTGCACACCGCGGTGCCGGGCGCCCAGAACACCGTCCGCCACACCGGCGCGACGGTGGGGGACACCGTGAACGAGACCGTCGTCCCCACCGTGGGGCACACGGTGAACGGCGCCGTCCCCGCCGCGCAGGGCACGGTGCGGCAGGTGGCCCCCATGGCGGAGGGCGCCGTCCGGCACGCGGTCCCCACCGTGGAGGGCACGGTCCTCCCCACCGTGGACGGCACCGTCCAGAGCGTCCTTCCCACCGCGGAAGCCACGGTCCGCACCGCCGTCCCCACCGTCGAGGGCACCGCGCAGGACGCCCTGTACGGGACCGGGCACACCGCGCAGAACACCGTCGACGGCACGACCGGCGCCGCGCACGACGACGTGCGCGCGACCGGCCACACCGCGCGCGGCGTCACGGCCGGGGTCCAGGCCGTCGCCGACGTGGCGCTCACCGAGGGCGGGCAGCAGGTGGCCCAGGTGCACGCGACGGCCGAGGGCGAGATCGACTACCTCTTCGGCCCGCTGTCCTCGTTCGCGCCGCAGCTGGTGGACGTCGGCCAGGTCGTGGCCCACGCGGAGCGGGTGGTGTCCGGCATCGACCCGGCCCTCGGCGACACGGTCGGCGACGCGCTCGGCCGGCTTCCCGGTGCCGGGCAGCGGCCCGTCGCGCCGGGCATGGTCCAGCGGACGATGGCCGCGCCGGCGGCGGACGCCGCGGCGCCGGGCGGTACCTGGCGCGGTGACGTGCCGTCGACCGTCGCCGACGCCGGCCTGCCGGCCCGGGCCGCCGCGGTGGTCGGGGACGCGGTGCCGATGGGCCTTCAGGCGGTGGGCGACGCGTCCTACGTCGGCCAGGGGGTCCTCGGGCACACCCAGCCCCTGGTGGACCAGGTCACCGGGCAGGGTCTCGACGGCGTCGGCCAGGTCGTGCGGGAGGTGCCCGGGTATGCCGTGGGCACGGCGGGTACGGCGGCCGCGGACACCGGGCGGCTCGCGGGGCACGCGGTCTACGGTGCGCAGGGTGTCGTCGGCGATGTGACGGGGTCGGGCACGGCCGCCTTCTGACCGTCGGCGTGACCTGTCCGTTCCGGACGCTCCAGCCAAGCGCCCCGTCCCGGTCTTCGGTGACCGGGACGGGGC
This sequence comes from Streptomyces sp. TS71-3, assembly GCF_018327685.1. NCBI lineage: Bacteria > Bacillati > Actinomycetota > Actinomycetes > Kitasatosporales > Streptomycetaceae > Streptomyces > Streptomyces sp. TS71-3. The sequence continues at coordinate 753,166 of NZ_BNEL01000001.1, forward strand.
GCGGCCCCTTCTCGGCGCCGTTGTGGCTGGGGTCCGCTGCCGGGTGCGGCCGGGTCCTCGCTTGTTCGCGCAGTTCCCCGCGCCCCTTTGCGGGGCTTCGCCGCCACGGCTGAGGTCCGTTGCCGGCTGCGGACCCGTGCCCGTTCTTGCGCAGTTCCCCGCGCCCCTTATCGGGACAGCGCCGCTGTCCTTGAGGCGTCTCGCCGGCTGCGGCCCTTCCCCTCTCCTCGCGCAGTTCCCCGCGCCCCTTTCGGGGCACGACCCACCGCCACGCCACCAACGAGGGCCCCGAGCCCCCGAAGGACCGCGGGGAACTGCGCGAGCAAGGGGAGCGGCCCCGCACTCGGCAGTGCACCCCAGCCGTGACGGCGCGACTCGGATAGGGGCGCGGGGAACTGCGCGAGCAAGGGGAGCGGCCCCGCACCCCGCAGTGCACCTCAGCGGTATTGGCGCGACCCGGACAGGGGCGCGGGGAACTGCGCAAACAAGCGAGACCGCCCGCACCCGGCAGCGCACCCCAGCCGCAACACCGCCAGCCCGAAAGGGCTCACCCCGAAGGGGGGCCACCCCAGACATGGGGCACCCCCTCAGCGTCGTGCCCGCGGCAACTTCAGCGTCGAGTCCGCGGCACCTTCAGAAGGTCCCAGCTGACCTTCCCGGGAATCCCGTCCGCATCCTTCCCCTTGAAGCGGAGCTTCTTCTGCCAGGCGGCGTACGACAGCCGATCCGCCTCGGTCCAGTCGGGCGACGGCCCCGTGCTGTACCGCCCGCACCCCTCCGCGTTGAGGCGGTGACCCATGACCGTGATCATCGGATGGCTCTGGCCCTTGTGGAAGAACGCGGCCCCCGGGAACGGCTCGTACACCGGCTCCGGCGGCCGTGGCGGCCGTGGCGGCTCGGCCGGCGGCTTCCCGGGCGCCGGAGGACGGGGCGCGCCCGAGCCCCCGCCGGACCCGGAGCCCGTACCCGAACCGGAGCCGGACCCCGCCCCGGCCCCCGGCGCCCCCTTGAGCAGCGTCGCGACCCGCCGCCGCATGCTGTCCATGGTGAATCCGCGCGGGTCCACCTTCCCGGGCTGCCACTCCTTGTGACCGATCACCGACCGCTCGGTCCAGCCGTGCGCACGGCACAGTGCCGCGGCGGCGCGGGCGGCGGCGTCGAGCTGCTCCTCGGGCCAGGGGTCCTTGCCGTCGCCCATGTTGATGCACTCGAAGCCGTAGAAACGGCTGTTGCCGTCGGCGTTCGCCTGGTTGTCCCCGGGCAGTGCGGTCTCGGCGATCACCGCGCGGAGCACGTCGGCGTCGCCGAGCCCGGCGTGGTTGGCGCGGCCCCAGCCGACCAGGTGCACCTCGCCGGCCTTGTCGATGACGCCGTGGCAGAGCGGCCCCGGCAGGTCGCTGCGGCCGTCGTAGCACAGGTCGACCGAGCCCTCGACGCCCTTGGTGACGGTGTGGTGGATCATCACGCCGTTCAGCGGGCCCCACGGGCCCTTCGTGTTGCGGTTGTGTTTGCTCCACGAGCGCACCTCATGGACGGTCAGGCCCTCGTCGCGCAGTGCCTTGAGCGCCCGCGCGGCGGTCAGCGGGTCAGCCATGGCGCCTCCCGCCACGGCCGCCGGACCCGGATCCGGACCCGGATCCGGACCCAGACCCGGACCTGCCGGCACTGCCCCCGTCGCCGCTCTCCACCGTCTCGTCGTCCGCCTCGGCCTCGGCGACGGCGGTGGTCTGCGAGCGGGACCCCTTTGAGGTGGCTGCTGCGGCGGCGGCCTCGACGGCCCGGTCCTCGTCCTCGGCCAGCCGCTCGGCGGCGAGTTCCGACTGGGTGGCCGCCGGGATGGCGCCCGCCAGCGGCCCGAAGGCGAGCCGCAGATCGCTCGTGCCGCCCTCGCCGCGGACCAGCGCCAGCGGCGCGTGGTGCAGCTCGATGCCCGCCGGGGCGAGCAGCAGCGGCCGGCGTGCCGCGTCCCGCGGCCACTCGACGCTGCCGGTGGCGGTGCGGGCGGCGGCGATCCAGAAGTCGCCGGTGCGGTAGGTGCCGCCCTTGGCGAAGTACACCTCCACGCCGTCCTCCAGCGGCAGCCAGCGGCCCTCCTCGATCCGGACGGCCCCGTGCTGGAGCCGCGCGGCAGCCCCCGGGCGCCTGCCCGCGGTACGCCGGTGGCCGTCCCGGTGGTCCCAGCGACGCAGGTACGGGTGGAGCTCCGGGCGCCGCCCCACGCTGCGCTCCCGCGTGCCCGGCTCGGCCGACAGCCTCACCCGGCGGCCCGGCAGGTCCAGCTCCTCGACGCGCAGCAGCGGCAGCGGCTCCAGGCGGCTCGCGTACGCCCTGTCGACGAACTCGACGCGGTCGCCGACGTTCAGGTCCAGCTTGTCGTCGCTGCCGAGGCTCGCCAGCTCCACCCACGTGCCGTCGACGCCGTCGACCGGGAAGACCACGGAACCGTTCTCGCGGGACCACTTGAAGGTGGCCTCCGCGGCGCTGCCGCCGTCGTGGACCTCCACCCGGTAGAGCTGGTTCTCCGGGCCCCGGTACTGGGCGTCGGGGCTGACCAGGCACGGGTCGTCGGCGGAGTGCTCGGGCCGCTCGCTGCGCACGGCGGCGCGCGCCGCGGGCGCCTGCTGCCGGTCGGCCCAGGTCCGGAACGCCGTGCGCACGTCGTCCTCGGACGGGTCGGTGCCGGACACGTCCAGCTCGGACAGCGCCAGCGGCAGCACCTGCCACACCGTCTTGACGCGCGCCGCGGTGTCGGGCATCGCCGTGCCGAGCGCCACCTCGCGCAGCGCCGGGTCCTCGGCCGCCGTCACCGACCGCTCCCACACCTTCAGGTACACCAGGAACGGGAACTGCGTCGGCAGCCGGTCGCCCGGCACCTCCGGGTCGCGGTAGGCGTCGGGCTGGTCCCAGTATGTCCACGTCGCGGTGGCCGGCGCGGAGCCCTCCGAGCTGGGCGCCCCGCCCTCGGCCTCGTCGTCGTCCGGCACCGGCGTGCCCGGCACGGGCCTGCTCGCGTCGAGCTGGATCCCGTCGACGTAGTAGCGTCCGCCGCCGATGGTCAGGTTGTCGATGTCCCGCTGCCCGCCGACGAAGGCGACCTCGAAGCCGGTGGCTCCCGCGGGCCCGCCGTGCTGCCCGATCAGGTCGGCGGTGAGCGCCCGCGCCCTGCTCAGCTCGATGGCGGTCTGCTCGTTGGCGTCGGCGTCCAGCTGGACGCGGCCCTGCTGGGCGAGGACCGCGGAGTAGTGCAGCTCGGGGTGGTGGGTGAAGCGGGAGAGATCAGCGTGCATCGGAAGGGGTCCCCCCTGGGTTCGTTCGTCCGTCGGTGGTGTGGCGGGGTGGTGGTGGGTGGGTGCGCCGGGCATGACCGGCGCGGGGCCGTTCCCTCCGGCCATCAGGTCGCATATCCGGCCTTCGGGTCGCATCTCCGGCCGTCAGGTCACGTATCCGATCGTCACGTCACATAGAAGATCCCCGCGTCCGCGCCCGCCGGCGTGTACTCGGCGATCCGGGCCCGCAGGCTGTCCTCCCGCTGCGGCAGGTAGAGGTCGTGGAAGGCGCCCATCTCCGCGCCGTCCTCCGCGCCCCGCCGCAGCTCGGCGGCGCCCCCGTCGGCGAGGCGGCCGTACGAGGGGGTGCCGTACCGCTGCGAGGCGAACACCGGCCGCACCTCGCCCGCGTGCTCGGCGCCCACCAGGTCCGGCTGGCAGCGGAACCTCCGCGGGGTGCGCGAGCCGGGCGGCACGTAGCTGAACCGCAGGCAGCCCACGCCCCGCCGCGCCACCCGCATCGTGCCGGTGAACAGCGAGTTCTCGGCGATCTGCACGGCGTGCGTGTGCACCTCGCCGATGACGGTGGTGCGGTGGGCGTGCAGCACGGCGTGCGCGAGGAGGCAGTCCGGCGCGGACAGCGCCTCGCGGTCGTGCCCCGTGGCGTCCAGGATGCTGTCGCGGATGTGGATCGGCAGCGGGTCGGTGGACACCTCGTCGCCGATGACCTGGATGGTGCCGAGGACGCTGTCCTCGATCTGGAGGCAGGCGGTGGTGCGGTCCAGCACGATGCTGGGCTCCTGCGGGGCGCCCGGGGTGCAGTCGGGCTCCAGCGACCAGCCCGGCACGAGCGTGCAGTGCCGTAGTACGACGGCGCCCACGGGACCGGTGACGTTGATGCCGCGTCCGGTGACCAGCAGCCCGTCCAGCACGATCCGCGGCGGCTCGCCCTCCCCGCCGTGGTGATGACCGTGGTGCCCGTGCCCGTCGTGGCCGTGCCCATGACTATCGTGCCCGTCGTGCCCGTGCCCGTGCCCGCGCTCACCGCCGTCGTGCCCGTGCTGCCCTCGGCGGTCCCCGCCGTCCTCCGCGCGGATGTTGAGCGCGTCGGGCCGGTTGCTGTACCAGTCCAGCAGCCGGACCACCGGGCGGCAGCCCTCGGCGGCCCGTACCTCCAGGCGGTCGCCGGGGTCCAGGTCGAAGTCCAGCTGCTCCTGGTAGGCGCCGCTGTGCATGATCTCGATGATGCCGTCGGGCCCCACCCGCCGCGCCCGCCTGTCGTGCTGCCAGTCGCGGTAGGCGTCCATGATCCGCTGGTACCGCCGGCCGGGGCCGACCCGGTACACCACGGCGTCCGGGCGGGGCACGCGGTCCCGCAGGTAGCCGCCACCGCCGAGGTCGGCCACGCCCGCGTAGTGGAAGTCCACCCAGACGCCCTGCCGGGGCGCGGAGCGTGCGCCGAACGCGATCCGCCCCAGCTCCGGGTCGACGGCCACCTGCCCGCGGCGCGGCCGGTAGCGCCACTCGGACAGGTCGGCCACCACGATGTCCGACAGCGGCACCGGGCGGTCCTCGCCGTCCCTGCGGATGACGAAGCTCTTGCCGGGCCCGTAGTAGTCGGCGAGCCGGTCGTGCAGCAGGCGGCGGCCGATGAACGCGGGCACGTTGTCGACGGCGGCCACGTGCGTGGCAGACGGCTCCGGCACCGGACTGGTCACCAGCGGGCTGTCGTTGCCGAGGATGGAGAACGTGTAGAGGTTGCGGGCCCGGTCGATGCAGTACGCGGGCGACTTCGCCAGCGCGTACGCCTTCAGCCGCCACACGAACAGGCCCACCCCGCCGGGCGTCAGGCCGCCCTGCCGGCGCGGGGAGCCGGCCCGCCGCACGTCCACCGAGCGGGCCACCGCCCCGAACGGGCCGCCGGCCAGGTCGAGCGCCGCCCCGTCCCGCAGATCTGCCGTCCTGCCACGGCCCAGCCGGACCGTGTCGGCGACCGGCGAGCCCGTCCCGTACAGCTTCACCGGCTGCCGGTGCGCCACCTGCGTCGACAGCTCCACGGCGCGCGCCGGCCACCCCGCGACCTGCTCGGACAGCTCCTCCAGCAGCGCGAGGGTGCCCTTGCGGCGGCGGCTCGCGACGGTCGCGGCCACATCGCGGCGCGGCGCCAGCGCCTCCGCCAGCCGCTGGAGCGAGGCGTCCGGGCGGCCCCCGTCCCTGAGGCCGCCGGCCAGCACCCGCTCGTAGCCGGGCAGCGGCCGGTAGCCGACCAGGTCGCCCAGGTACGGCAGCACCCAGGGCGCCGCCGTCTCCACGAACAGGTCGTCATACCCCTGCTCCACGCCGCTGCGCACCAGATCCAGCTGCTCGGCGATGACGGCGAGCAGCGCCCGCAGCGGCTCGGGCGCCCGGCCGTCGTCGCCGTCGCGCAGCCGGTGCCACTGCGGAAGCAGCTCCGCGAGCCCGTCCGGCTCCCTGGACATCACTTGACCTCCGTGAGAATCAGCGTGTCCGCGACCTTCGGCGTGAGCAGCGCGAGCTGCGCGGGCCTGATGCCGCGGAAGACGAACACCGAGCGGCCCCGCGCGAGGCGGCGGGTGTCGGTGATGTCGGGGTTGAGGCGGAGCAGTTCGGCGAGCGTGATGCCGGACCTGCCCGCGACCGAGGTGAGCGTCTCGCCGGCCGGGTCCGTCACCCGGTAGGTCTGCTCGTCGTAGGTGGCGGTCCTGGCCGGCACGTGGGCCCGCGGTCCCTGCGACCCGTGCGCGCCGAGCAGGTCCGCGAGCTGCTGCGGGGTGGCGGACGCGGGCACTCCGGTGAACGCGTCCACGTCCACGTAGTCGACGCCCGGCACCGACTGGGCCGCCGCCAGCACCTCCGACAGGTGCGCCGGGCGCCCCAGCTCGCGGCCCTCGAAGCCGAGCCTCGCCAGCAGCGCCGCGCGCAGCCGCGGCTCCACCCGCGCCCACTCGTGGTCGGGGGCGACCTTGACCCGGGCGGCGAGCAGCAGCAGGACCAGCTCGCGGGCGTCCACCCGCACCGGCAGCCGGGCGTCGCCGTACTCGGTGAGCGACGCCCGCAGGGTGCCCAGCACCTGCGAGTCCTCGGAGATGACGACGTCGTCGGTGCCGGCCACGGTGACGTGCAGCACGCGCCGCCGGCCGTCGAAGAGCTCACGCGCCTGGGCCCGGCCGATGCCGGCCCGGGAGCGGGAGAAGTCCTCGTAGTCCCGCTCGGAGACCAGCCGGTCCAGCGCGGCCACCGCCAGCGGGACGGTACGGCGGGTCAGCGCGGGCCCGTCGGCGTCCGCGCCGCCCGCGGCCGGGCGGGGGTTGGTGACCGCGGTGACGCCGAGCGGGCGGGTGATGGCCTGGGTGACGCGGTCCGCGCCGACGTTCGCCGCCCGCCCCGTGCCGAACCGGTAGCGCGCGCGGACGTTCTCCTGCCCGGTGGGCAGCCGCGCGCCGTGCACGCCGTCGCCGAACGTCACCGTGGTGCCGCCGTCGCCGGTGGTACCCGTGATGTAGACCCGCTCGTAGGGGCCGCGCCCGGCGAGCGAGTCGACCTGGTGCCAGAGCAGCCCGTCCACCCGGACCTCCAGCGTGGGCGTGGCGCCCAGCGGGGTGTCCGACGGCAGCCAGGTGAGCGGGGACTGCCAGAGCCGGAAGGTCTGGTTGATCCGGTCCGCGTCGCCGCTGCCGATCGGCTCGTCGCGGCTCTCGCCGTGCGTCGCGGCGACGACGTTGCCGAGGACCTTCACCGTCTCGCGGCGGTAGCGGTAGGCGAGGTCGGTGGTGAGCGTCAGCACCGTGTGCACGTGGTCGCCGGGCAGTTGCGGGTCGATGCGCTGCGCCGCGTCGTGCAGCACCACGACCTCGGTGGCCCGCACGCCCGCGGTGCCGGGGATGTCGCTGCGCTCGCCGGACACCACGAGGGTGCGGCCCGGCGCGAGCCCGTCGTACAGCTCGGCGAGCTCGATCTCGTTGCCGTGTACGTCCTCGCCGAGCGGCTCGTCCGCCGGCCGCAGCGGTTCGCCGCCGGCGTGGACCTCGGTGTCCCTGATGTGCGACAGCAGCACGTCGTGGTCGTCCAGCCAGTCGTCGGCGAGGACGAGTTCGGTGCCGCGGCCCGTGATCCCGTAGTTGGTGTACGCGGCGGTGCGCGCCGCCACGACCCGGGTGGTGACGAAGGCGAGCTCGGGGTCGCCCGGGATGCCGGGGAGGGCGCCGGGGCCGGTGGGCGTGGTGCTTCCGGTGCCGGTGCCGGTGCCGGTGCCTGGGTCCGCGGTCGTGCCCGTTCCGCTGTTTGATCCGGTACCTGTTCCGGTGCCGGTGCCGGTGTTCGAGGCCGCGTCCGAACCGGAGCCGCTGCCCGCCGCCGAGCCGTCGCCCGCCGCCGAGCCGTCGCCCGCCGTAGAGCCGCTGCCCCCCACCGCGCCGCCGTCCGCCGGAACGGCCCCCTTGCGGGGCCGCAGGATGGCCACCCAGCTGCCGACCGTGATGCTGTCCTGGACGGAGTCGAGCTGGAGCAGCCGCCGGTTGGCGGGGGCCGGCTTGGTCGCCAGGGTGATCTCCACCGAGGGCGGGCCGCCCGCCAGGCTGTACTCCATGGCCACCTCGAAGTCGCCGTGCGTGAACTGCACGGGGACCTCGGGCGCGAGGTGGCTCTCCCTCGCCTCGCCGTTGTTGACGGCCGCGAGCACCTTGCCCTCGTCGTCGGGCCGGCCCACGAACAGCGTCCGCTCCGGCAGGCCCGCGAAGAGCTGGGCGGTGATGCCGGCGTCCTGCGAGTCGGCGGGGCGGCGGCTGAGCCAGTGCAGGTCGTTGTCCTGGCCGGTCCTGGTCGTCAGCAGCACGCTGCCGGTGGCGAACGGGAACGTCCCGTCGAACGGCAGGTTCTGCACGTACTGGAACGACGAGCCCGACTCGGTGTACTGGAACTCCGCCCGGATCGGCACCTTGCCGGCGGTGTCGAAGACGATCCGCATCATCGTCAGGGTGCCGCCGGTCAGCGGCCAGTCGGTCTGCCGCACCACCCGGCCCTTGTCGTCCTGCACCGGCTTGAGCGGTGCCGTCGAGCCGAACACGGCCGCGGTCACCCGCATCGCCAGCAGCTCCCGCAGCGTCTCGTCGGTGCCCGCCGCGGTGGCCTGCCGCCACGCCGGGTAGAGCCCGGCCGCCAGCCGCGGGTCCAGCGCGGACAGCAGCTGCGGGGTCAGGCCCGAGCCCATCCGGAACGGGCGCCCGCCGCCGGTGGCGGGCAGCGGAGCGACGCTGGTGCGCAGCGCGGGCAGGACGTTGCTCAGGGCGGCCAGCGCCGCGAACCCGGGGTCGTGCGCGCCGTCGCCGGCCGCGTCCCCCGCCTGAGCACCGGCACCGGGCGCCCCGGCACCGGGCCCGCCCGCCGCGTCCCCGGCACCGGGCCGGCCCGCTGTGAAACCCGGTCCGGCCCATCCCGCCGTGAACCCGGGTCCGGCCCACCCCGCGGTGAACCCGGCACCGGACCGTCCCGCCGTGAGCCCCGGTCCGATCCAGCCCCCCGCCGGCCCGGGGCCGGCGGCACCCGCCGGGGCCTCCGGCACCGACGGGCCGAGGCGCACCGCGCGGGCCCGCATCTCCCCGAGTACCGCCTCCAGTTCCTCGAACCAGGCCGCCACGTCCGCGTAGGGCTCCGCCAGCACCTGCGCCTCGGCCAGCCGGTCGTGCGGCTCGGCGAGGCGGGCCGCGAAGTCCTCCGGGGTGGTCACGTTCGGCAGGTCGGCGCGGAGGGGGGCGAGGACCTGGATGTCGAAGTCCTCGATGAGACGGCTCACCGGCCGAGGGTTGGGCACCTGCGGTGTGGGCGGCTCGTCGCCCGGCTCGCCCGGCGCCTCGGGCAGCGCGATCCAGCGCCCGGTCTCCTCGATCAGCTCCTTCAGCGTGGGCGGTGCCGACTCGGGCAGCCGCACCGCCGTGACCGCCGCGTCGCGGTCCACCCGGAGCCCGGCCACCGGCAGCAGCCGCTGCCCGCCGGCTCCGGCGCCGAAGACGAACAGCAGCTTGGTGCCGGTGCTCAGCCCCGTGGCCGTGCCCGCGACATACAGCTCGGGGCGCGTCACGAGGTCCTCGGGGGTGAGCGGGACGGGCCGGCGGCGGCGCACCGCCAGCTCGTTGAACCGCCAGCGCGCCACCAGGTCCTCGCCGGTCTCGAACGTCTGCGTGTCCTCGCCCGGGGACGCCGGCACGCTGTGGCTGCGCGCCCCACGCGGCACGGTCACGGCGACGTCCGGGGCGCGCGGGTCCCGTTCGAGGGTGTACGCGAGGTGGGTGCCCGCGGCGACGCCGGGCCGCGGCCGGTGCCCGACGAGGCGGCCCAGCAGCACCAGCGAGCGCTGCTCGTCGGCCGTGCGCAGGTACGCCTCGTCCGCGATCCGCTCCGAGTGGAACGTCAGCAGGTCGCCCAGCACCGCCGCCGCGTCCAGCAGCCCGAGCGCCGGGTCGTCCGGGGTGCGCACGGTCAGGTCGCGCAGCGCCGGATACGCCGGCGAGGCCAGCCGGTCGCGCAGGGCGGCGAGGAAGCCGCCGTACTCGCCGACCCGGTAGTCCAGCGCGTCGCGGCCGGGCGGGTTGTGCGGCGGGACGGGCGCGGTGCGCTCGTCGTGGCCGCCGCACGCACCACCGCAGCCGCAACCCCGGTCGTTGCCGGGGCCCGGCCCCGTGGGCAGGTCCGTGGCACTCATCGCACACCCCCGAGAGTGATCTCCAGGCGGCCCGCCTCGGGCCGTTCCGGATCGTTGTCGCATGTGGCGATCTCCAGCGGGCCGAGCCGCAGCACGCCGTCCCCGATCGCCGAATCGTCAACCGCTCCTGCGTGCCCGCCGCCGCTGTCGGAGCCGCGGAACAGCCGCCCCAGCCGCGTCACCTCGACGCTGACCACGCCCGGCACCGCGGCCGCGACCGCCACCAGACGGCTCAGACGCACCGGTTCGCCGAACGTCAGGGCATCCGGGTGGAAGAAGCCGAGGCGCCCCTTGCCGAGCCGCCGGCTGCCCAGCACCCGGTACAGCTCGGCGAGGATCTGCCCGTGCTGGTGGCCGGGCGCCGCGCACACCGTCAGCGCGATGTCGAGCGGCACCAGGCGGGCCGGGCCCACCACCAGGGCGTGGCCGATGAGCCGGTACGGCTCCAGGGCCTGCGCCACCGCCGCCAGCAGCCGCGGCGCGGGGTCCTCGTCCCCTTCGGAGTCCACGGCGATGTGGGCCTCCTGGCCGCTGCCGGTCCAGCGCAACTCGGCCGCGGCGCGCTGCACGCCGGGCAGTTCCGAGGCGAGCACCGCGTAGTCCTCGGCGGTGACCGCCCTCCCCCACTGCCTGAAGGGCGTGGGAGGTGCCCCCAGGGTGCGCCGCAGGTCCAGCGGGGCGAGCTGGCGCACCTGGTCGACCGGTTCGGGGTCGGTGCCGCCGAGGGCGGGCAGGGGATTGCGCACCCCCGCCACCGGTGCCTGGACCGCCCGGTTCTCGTCGTCCTCGTCCCGTACCAGGACGAGGTGGTTGATGGCCTCGGCGCCGACGTTGCCGGCCCGGCCGCCGCCCAGCCGGTAGTGCACGACGAGCCGCGCGCCGGGCGTGGGCCGCGCCCCGTACCGCCCGTCGCCGAACCGCAGCGCCAGCCGCTCGTCGTCCTCCAGCTCGCCGACGAAGTGGCGGTCGCGCGGGCCGCTTTCGAGCAGGTCGCGGCGCGGCGACCAGACGGCGCCGTGCCCCCTGCCCGGGCCCCGGCCGCCGCCGGCCGGGTGCCCCTCGGCAGTGGTGTGGCCGTCGTCCGCGACGTGGTCGTCCCCGCCCGCCCTGCCGTCGCCGCCGGGGACGTCGTCCAGCTCGTGCAGCCGGACCGCGGGCAGCGCCGCGCGGGGGTCCTGGGCGAGCGCGGCGCTCGCCGGGCCGTGCAGCTCCGGCTCGTCCGGGTGCAGCCCGGCCGTGTAGCCGGGTCCCCAGGTCTGCTCGATCTCCCAGGCCAGGTGCCCGTCGAGCACCGTGCCCGCGCGGGCCCTGGCGGTGAGCACCTCCAGCCTGCGCCGCTTGCCCGCCAGCAGCTCGTCGCTGCGGTGCAGCAGGTCCCGCAGCGCGCGCTCGGGGTGCCGGCGCAGCTCGAAGCGCTCGATCACGTCCAGCCCGAACACGACGGTAAGTTCGGCGATCTCGCCGTCCGCGAGCCCGTCGCGGTCGCGGGCGCTGCGCCACAGCTCCACCAGCCGCTGCCGCAGCCGTCCGGGGATCGCGGCGAGCCGGTCGGCCTGCCCGGCCGCCACCCGCTCGGGCAGCGGGAACGGCACGGCCTGGGCGAGGGGGGAGCGGTCGAGCCGGGGGCGGAAGCGGGGCGGGATGCCCGGGTAGACGCTCTGCGCCAGCAGCGTCCGGAGCGCCGAAGCCTGCTCGTACGCGGTACCGGGCACGACCCTCCCGGAGCCGTCGCCGGACGGCTGTCCCGTGCGCCGCAGCCCCGCGAGCTCCAGGCCGATGCCGGCGCGCAGCACCGCCGCCTCGCCGACCACCGTGAACAGCTCGCGCACGTCGTCCGAGGTCAGCAGGCGCCCGCTGGCCGCCTTCCGGGTGAGCGCGCCCACCAGGCGGCCGGGCGCGTTGCCCTCCTCGCGGTCCCCGCAGCCGAAGTCCGGCGGGCAGCACGGGGCGACGACGGCCGGGTCGGGCGGCACCGTCACGGTCGCCGGCAGCTCGCCGCGGCCGAAGGTGCCCGGCACGCCCGCGCCCGGCGGGCCGCCGACGGAGCGCCCGTGGTCGACCAGCACGACGTTGCCGCGCGCCACGCTCACGTCCGCGACCGGCGCGCAGCCGGGGCCGCCGAGCGTGGCGAGGCAGAGCGGGAAGTGCAGCGCGTCCTCGGGCGCCCAGGCGACCTCCAGGACCGGCTGGTCCTCGACCGCGTCGTAGGCCGGGGTGACCGACGTCAGCCGCACCGGCTGGCGGTGCGCCGGGTCGGCGTCGCCGGGGGTGCCGGAGCGGGGGCCCTTGACCTCCTCCAGGATCAGCACGTCGCCGGCGCGCAGGCTCAGCGTCCGTCGGCGGCCGTGGTGGTGGTCGTGGCCGTGGCCATGCCCGTCTCCGTGGCCGTGCCCATGGCCGTGCTCGCGACCATGGCCGCCGTGCTCGTGGCCGCCGTGTCCGTGGCCGCCGTGGCCGCGCCCCGGGCCGTGCCGCCCGTCGCGGTCCCCGTTCCCGTGCCCGTTCCCGTGCCCGTTCCCGTGCCCGCTCCCGTGTCCGTTCCCGTCCCCTTCGCCGCCCCCGTCGGCCCAGCCGTCCACGAGGGTGGCGGCGGTGGCGCCGCGCGGCAGGGCGCGCACCTCGCCGCCCCAGGTCCACAGCCGGATGGTGTTGTGCACCTCGCGCAGCACCAGCGGGTCGGCCGTCACCGGTTCGAAGACCTCCACCGAGCCGTGCTCGTCGAGCACCGCGAGGTCGCCGTCGTCGATGACGGTGCCCGGCTCGGGCCGGTCCTGCGGGTCGCGGGAGTGCACGTCCACCGCCGCGAACCGGAACGTGCCCGGCAGCAGCATGTGCTCCCCGGCCGTCTCGACGGTCACGAACGCGCGCGCGTTGCAGCCGTCGTGCATCGCGTAGTCGATCAGCCGCACGTGCCGCCGCACCGAGACCCTGCGCCGCGCCGTGTCGAGGTAGGCCTCCGTGGCGACCGCGTCCTGCTGGTAGCTGATCCGGTCCCCGGTGTACGCCAGCAGCTCCACCAGCGTCATGCCGAGGTCCGCGGGATTGCGCTCGACCCAGCCGGGGGTGGTCAGCGCGAGGCGGTCCAGCAGCAGCCGGCGGATCGAGTCGTAGTCGCGCGCCGTGTAGTCGATCACGGGCGCCGTGGGGAAGTCAGCGGCGTCGCCGTCCCGCTCGCCGTCGCCGCAGTCGAACGGCGAGGGGCGGTCGAAACGGAACGTGAAGTCGGCGCCGAAGTAGCGCTGCTCGAAGCCCGGGTACGGCTCGGTGCCGGGCCGCCCGTACGGGTCGGCCTCGACGAGACAGAGCCGGTAGCGGGAGGTGTCGCCCGCCCTGTCCACGGTCACCACGAGCCGGTCGTCGAGCTCCGGGTCGTCCTCGCGCTCGACGGAGGTGTGGGTCGCCCGGATGCCCGTGATCCGGCGGCCGCCGTCGATGCGGACGTTCTCGGGGCCGAGCCCGTGCGGGGCCTTGCCGAGGAACGTCACCGTGAGCGTCAGGCCGTCGTCGTCGGGCTCGACCGCGTCGATGCCGTTCAGCCGCTCCGCCCTGATCCTCGCCCGCCGGTCGGGCGGCCACCCGCTCCCGCCGCCCTCGCCCCCATTGCCGTTGTCACCCCTGTTGCCTCTGGTGTCGCTGCCGTGCCCGAGCCCGCCGCTCACGCCCCGGCCCTCCCCTCGAAGATCTCGTCGCGGCGGTGCCCGGTGGCCCGCACCACATAGCGCAGGAACACCCGCACCGCGTTCTCGTCGCTGACCACGTCGAGCCCCTCCACCTCGATCAGGTCGCCCACCCACCGCTGCAGGGCCGCCTGCACGGACAGCTCCAGGGCCGCCGCCAGCTCCGGGCTGTTCGGCGTGAAGACCAGGTCGAGCAGGCCGCAGCCGAAGTCCGGGCGCATCACCCGCTCGCCCGGCGAGGTGAACAGCACCTGCTCGACCAGGTCGTGCACGTGCGCGTCACGGTCCGCGCCGGCCGTGCGGCCCCGCCGGTCCACCCGGAACGGGAACGCGATGTCGGTGCGCCGCCTCGGGTAGCCGCTCATCCCGCCGCCACCTCCCTGCGCGCCGGCGCCACCACGGGCCGGCCCGCCGGCACCAGGTGCGCGGTGAAGCACTGCGCGTGCGTGACGTCGAGCAGCACCGGCACCCCGTCCACCACGACCCCGTCCCGCTCCGCGTCCCACCGGACGCTGGTGCAGGGCGCGGGCGCGCCGTCCACGGTGCGGGTGCAGCCGATCACGGTCCAGGCGCCGGCCGCGGTCGCGACGGGCGCCCCGTCGATGCGCACCGCGTCCGACGCAGCCGCGAACGCGGCGACCGCGCGCCCCCCGTGCGGGCAGCTGATCACGGTGTCCGTGCCGAACAGATGGCCATGGGTCCCGAACATGGCGTCCTCCCCCCGTCCTAACGCTTCTTGGGCACGATCAGGCGGCCCTCGTTGATGTTCACTTCGTTGCCGATCAGCGTGATCACGGCGCCCTGGCTGTTGCCGATCGTCACGCCCTTGTCGTCGATCTGGACGTAGGCGCCGCTCGCCGCCTGGAGCCTGATGCCGTCGACGTCCGGCACGTGCGACATGATGATCTTGTGCTTGCCGATCGTCTCGATGACGACCGGCTTGGTGGTGGTGCTCGCGTTCAGCTCCTTGAGGGCGTCCGGCGGCAGCTCGTCATCGGCGCCGTACCAGCAGCCCGTCCACACCGGGAAGCTCGGGTCGCCCTGCTCGAACTCCACCCACACGCCGCTGCCCTCGTGCGGCACGGCGAAGTGCCCCGCCTGCGGCCCCGTGAAGGGCAGGCAGGGCAGCGCCCAGGTGGACTGCTCGTCACCGAGCACGTCCGGCACGCTGACCTTCAGCCGGCCCAGGTGCAGCGGGTCGTTGTTGTCCGCCACGCGGCCGCGGAACTTGCCGAGGAAGCGGTTGTTCGGTGGCGCCATCTCGTCGACTGCTCCTGTCGGTTCTCGTGGTGCTAGGGGCGGACCCGGTCGCTGAGCGCGACGAGGCCCTCCCGGGAGAGGGTGAAGTTCTGCTGGTACGAGCCGGGACGCAGGTTGTGCGTCACGCTCTTGACGTAGTAGTCGCCGTCGTAGGTCACGCCCGCGCCGCGCACGCCCACCAGCTCGCGAGGCGACAGCAGGTAGCCGTGCTTGTTGACGTCGAGCTGCCCGGATCCCGAGATGGCGTCCGCGGAGGTCGCGGCGCGCGCCAGCAGCTCGGCGTTGGCCTCGCCGAGCTGCATCTTCGCGGTGCCCGGGAGGGTCCTGCGCTTCAGCGCGGGCGAGGCGTTCTTGGCCAGCGGCGGGCGCAGCGGCCCGATGTCGGGCTGCGGCAGCACCTGCCAGTCGCGCGTGGCCGGGTTCTGCCAGCGCGCCTGCGGCTCCTCGCGGGCCGTGCCGTCGTAGGCGAACGTCAGCTGGTCGACGGTGGAGTTGACGTCCATGTTGACGGTCAGCGCGTGCTGCCGCGTGCCGGTGCGCACCTCCGGGCCCCAGTAGGCGGTGGACTGGCCGGGCGTGGGACCCGGGACCAGGTAGAAGGTGTAGCCGTTCGCGCGCGCCAGCTCGTTCAGGAACTGGAGGTCCGTGCTCGTCTGGAACGGCACCCGCAGCTGTTCCTGCGGCGGCTGCTCGATCTGCTCGTGCTTGATATCGGCGTTGATGCCGAAGTCGGCGTACTTGTCGAGGACCCGCTGGGCGCGCTGCCACGGCCGCAGGTTCGGGTAGCGGTCGGTGCGCTCCTCCAGGTCCATCAGGAGGGTGAGGTCCTCGCCGGTGATGGTGAGGGTGGTCTGCCCCGGCTGGTTGCTGGCGCCCACCTCGTGCCGCACGATCAGCCCGTCCAGCAGCACGCTGGCAGTGCCCTGCACGGACACGCTGATGACCACCCGGGTCTTCGGGTCGAAGAACCCCTCCGGCAGCAGCCGGTCGATGATCGCGCCCCTCTTGGTGAGGTCGAACGCGATCTGGAACCCGCTGCGCTCCCCGGCGGTGCTGGTGATCTGCGCGGTGAGCAGCGCTTCGGTCACTTCCTGCGGAACGGGTGTGACGAGCTGGGGCCCCATGTGCATCTGGATGTGGATGGGACCACGGCCCACCGGTTCCTCAGCCACGGCCTGCCTCCGGGGTCCGGTGGGCCACGGCGGATCGTGTGGCTCCGCGGGCCACGGCGGCTCCCGCTGCTGTGCCGGCGACGGCGGTCCTCGCTCCTCGGTCAGCCACGGCGGGCCCCCGGTCCGGTGCCCAGGGTGGCGGCACGCGGGAAGCCGCCGGGCAGCGGCACCTCGATCGTCCGCCCCGGCTCCTCGGTCAGCTCGTGCGGGTCGAGGACGGGGTTGGCGTCGGCGATCTGCCACCACTGGTCCGGGGCGCCCAGGTAGCGCTGCGCGAGCAGGTCGGGCCGCTCGCCGTCGCTGACGGTGTGGGGGAGCGTGTCGCTCGTCTCGTCCCCGCCCCCGCCGTGCCCCTCCGGAAGGGGCGGCAGCAGGCGCCGCTTGGTGTACCGCACCTCGGTCCCGTCGGGCAGCGTGTGCACGCCGATCTCGGCGTCGTGGTAGCGGCTGGAGCGGGGGTACGGGTGGGCACCCGGTATCGCGTCCAGCGCGGACTCGTACGGCTCGATGGTGGCCATCTGTGCGGGTCAGCCCCTCCCTGGTCCGGTGGTTCCCGGTGCGGCGGTTCCGTTCACGGCGGCGGTTGCGGCGGCGTGGGCGTGGGTGTCCATGTATGCGGTCATGCCGCTCCTCCCGCGGCCAGGGCGCCGCCGCCCCCGCCGATGTCGCCGGGCGTCAGCCCGAGCGCCCCGAGGCTCCCGGCCCGGGCCATCCCGGCGAGCCGCTCCTTCTGCGCGAGGTGCGCGAGGTACAGCTCGGCACCGGGGTGCCCGACGGGCAGGTCGCTGACGGTCAGCACCTTCAGCCCGATGTTGAGCGAGGCGCGCATCGGGTTGAGGTTCACGTCGAACGCGGACTCGGTGATGGACAGTTCGGTGATCCGCACGGGCATCACCCGCTTGCTCCCCCACGTGAAGAGCGTGAGCGGCATCTCGATCGGGGTGATCTCGATGGCCCCGTTCTTCCCGAGCTGGCTGTTCTGCCGCAGCTTCTCGGTGGTCGGCTGCACGAGCATCTCCAGCACGGCGAGCTGCGGGTGGATCCCGTCGGGAGCGGCCACGTCGAGCTGGTCGGTCGAGTCGATCTCGGCGGTGAACTTCCAGGTCTCCTCGGCCGGCCCTTTCAGGCGCAGGGCCTCGTTCCGGTCCCCGGAGCCGGATCCTCCACCGCCGGAGTCGCTACTCGTGCCGGCGGTTTGGGGCGCGATGGACCGTTCGAGGCTGTCCGGGTTGAACTGGAGCACGATGATGCGCTGGGGGGTGCCGCGGGCGGGGTCGATGAGGACTATTCCGGAGCGGATGGGTTTGGGGATGTTGGGGTAGGTGGTCATGCTTGCCCTGCTTCGTGCTCACGGATCCGGTTAATGGCCATCGACCACCAGGTGTCTTCATTCCGAAAGGCGTGCGGGTCCCGGTCGATGAGTAGGGCCGCCAGCATGTCGGCTTCCTGTAGGCCTTCTTCTCCGGAGCCTGGCTGCTCAGAGATGTCGCGCTGTGCGATTCGGTAGATAAACTCCACAAAGTCCCCGAGGGTTGTGTTCACCACTTCTCCGTGAGGTTCATCGTGAAAGGCGATGAGCCCGACGAAACCGTCGCGTACATTCAGGAAGTACCGCATACGGTGGTCATCTTCCGGACCGCCAATGATCAACGCCCTATTGTCGCCGTTATCGTCGAAGTTTCGTACGGCGAAGAGGGGGGGACTTCCTTTGAGTTGAGTCGTGAAAATTGCGCCAACGCTCTTGGGTAGCCCTACATGTGACAGAATCAATGCATCGACTTCTGACAACCCTGTACGCAGTGCCTCCCGATATCCCATTTTCTCGATATTTTCTTCGCCGAAGATCTCTGCAAGCTCAGCGTGTGCAGCCATTTTCTCTCCTTCTGTCAGGTGATGCGAATGTCGAACGTGTATAGGGCCCCATAGTCCAGGTTTTGGGCGTTGAGCGAAGTGAAGATCTGATTGCCAATCTTTTGGTTCAGACCCTTGTCGATGAGGCGTAGATTATCGTAAATATCACGACCTCCCGATTGTAGTTCAATAGTATGGTCGGCCTGCATGTTTTTGAGCCGCTCCTTTACGTCCTTCTGGAACGGCGACCCTTTGGGTCTTGCCAGCGTGTCGGCTCGAATGATTGTAAGCTGCTTGAACTTCATGCTGAGATCTTTGATTCGAGTCGCTTGCGTAGGGTCCTTTGTGTCTGTGGGAGCGGTCTTGGGCGGCTTTATCCTCCTCGCGATGTCTCCAAACTGTGTGACCAGCTCCTCCTGGTCAACCTCGTCAAGAAACATCTCTTCTGCGCTGCTCTTGAATTTTGAGATCTCTCCCCGCTCGCCAGCTCTCTTGAGTGCTAGCGCCTTTCTGGCGAACTCGATCTTGTCGCTCATTTTTGTGGGGTCCCAACTGACTCTCGCTGTACCCCGAGGCAGGCTGGGATCACCGACAACCAGTGGCCTGCTCTCTCCGAACTCATTGCTCATATGTACACGATGAAAAGCGTCCTCCTCCTGGCTGACTTCTCCATCCCGGGCCTCGTCGTTTTCGGGACGCCATATTCCGTCGGCGGCCTTCATTTTGCGTAGTGTTTGGCGTGTGTCGCTTTCTGCTGTTCTGATGGTGCCAAGGATATTGTCGCTTGAATTAATTCGCTCTGCCTTGTCCAGGTCCTTGAGTATCCTGCGGATTTTTGCCATGAACTGGTCGGCGTCTTCTCTCCCCTTGAAGAGCAGCCACTCGTCGATGGTTGAGATGTTGAGTGCCTGTTCCAGGCGTGCGCGTCGACCGGGATCCTTGTCAAGGAACTCTTCCAGTCGCGCTGAAAGTTGTGCTTTTGCTCGCCTTCCTTCTGCCGCTTCCCCGGTGGGATTTAGTGTTGCATTTACCTTGAATGGATCCGAGCCGGTGGCTGTGAGTTCGGTGAGTCGATACCAAACCCTCAGGCCTAGCAGTACTGAGCGCAGGGAGAGCTGACTGGTTCCTCTGGAGAGGAGACGGTTCAGGAGTGGCCTGATACGGGCGATAATCTTTGCTAGTCGCTCGTCCTTGGACTCTTTCGAGTCCTCTTCATTCTTCCTGTCGTCCTTCTTCTGCTGCTTCGGGTTCCGCCCGTCCCCATCGTGGTGGTCGTCGTCCCGCCCGGGGCGACGGGGACGGTTCGGGTCGTCGTCTCGGCGCGGTCGCCTTGGGTCGCTGTCGTCGTCTCGGCGCGGGCGGTTGGGATCCTCGTCCGGCTTGCGGTCCCGGGGCCTGTTGGGGTCGTCGTCCCGGCGTGGACGGTTCGGGTCCTCCTCCGGACGCCGGTCCCGGGGGCGGTCCGGGTCACTCGGGCGGCGCCCGTCCGGGGTGCCGTCGTCCGGCCGGCGCGGGGCTGTCTCGTCCGGGCGGCGTTGCGTGCCCTCGGGGTCGTTCGGGCGCGGACGAGTCGGTGCCTCTTCCCCCGGGGTGCGGCGCGGGCGTGACGGCGTCGTGCCGGGGCGGTTCGCGTCCGGGCGGTTTGTGGAGGGGGCGTCGTCGCGGCGGGGGCGGGTGCCCGGGGTTGCGTCGGGGCGGGTGCCGTCGCCGCGGGTCGGGGGGCGGTCCGCGGGGCGGTTGCGGTCGGCCGGCCTGGTGCGGTCGCCGGGCCGGTTCCGGTCGGCCGGGCGGCCCCGGTCTGCCGGGGTGCGGGAACCCGGGCGCGTGCCGTCGGTCGGGCGGGGCCGGCCGGCGTCCGCCGACCCCGGCCCCTTCTTCGGTGCCGGCTTCTTCGGAGCGGAGGCCGACGTCGGCCGCGTCGCCGGGCGTGCCGGAGCGTCCTCGTTCTCCCGGGGTCGGTTCCGGTCGCCCGGGGTGTCGGCGCCACCGCGGCCGCCGCCACCGCCACCCCGCTTCTTCCCGAGGCCCTTCGCGACCCCCTTGAGCCGTTCCCCCACCTTCCCCACGTACTTGCTGATGCCGCTCAGCAGCCACTGGTACAACGTCTCCAGCAGGGCCACGACGCCCGACGCGACCGCCTTCGCGAACAGCACCGCCGCGTTGCCGCCCTTGACGGCCTTCAGGAAGTCCATGAACGCGCCGAACGCGCTGATGATCGCGCTCAGCGCGCCCCAGGCGGTCTGGAGGAAGTCGATGATGGCCAGCACCCAGCCCGCGCCGGGGATCAGCTTGGCCACGATCTTCGTGATGACGATCTCGCCGATGATCAGGGGGAGCTGTGGAAGGACGGCGTCCCACGCCTCCTTCGCCATCTGCTCCTTGCTGATCCCGCCGTTGACCAACTGCTCGAAGATCGCCTTGGGGATGCCGATGATCTCCTGGATCTTCTCGTTGAACCACTGCTTGACCGCGGTGACGACTTCCGGGAACAGGTAGTGCTGTGCCCCGTCCTTCGCCGCACTGCCGAGGTTGCTGACCCAGCCGCCCGGGTCGGAGATGATGTCGCCGACGATGGCGATGAACTCGCCGAGGCCGTTCAGCAGCCCCATGGCGAAGTCCATGACGGCCTTCACCGCGCTGATCACGGCCTTCACAGCCGCGTCGAGCGCGGCTTTCAGCGCGTCGAGGATGGCGCTGAGGATGCTCCCGAGGGCGTTGAGGAGCGCGTTGATGGCTTCCTTCAGCGCGTTCGCCAGCCGCTGCACCAGCGCGATGGCGGCCTTCACCAGGTCCGTGATCAGCTTCCGGATCCGGTTGGCCAGTTCCACGATGGCGCGGACCAGCGCCTTGCCCAGCTCGATCAGGGCGTCGATGAGGCCCTTGACCGTGTCGATGATCCACTGGCGTGCCTCGTTGATCCAGCGGACCACCGTGTCCTTGAAGTCCCGGATGAGACCGACCACCGCGTCGCGCGCCGCGCGGAAGATGCCGACGATCG
This sequence comes from Streptomyces sp. TS71-3, assembly GCF_018327685.1. NCBI lineage: Bacteria > Bacillati > Actinomycetota > Actinomycetes > Kitasatosporales > Streptomycetaceae > Streptomyces > Streptomyces sp. TS71-3. Next base: position 774,105 of record NZ_BNEL01000001.1, read on the forward strand.
CGTTCTTGATCTCGATGAACTTCTGCTTGATCCAGTCCAGCGCCTTGGTGATCCAGTTGCCGGCCTGCTCCTTGGGCTCGTCCTTCTTCTTGCCGGCGTCCTGCTCGGCCTGGGTGGCCTTGGTCTGGACGTCCTTGTCGTCCTTGTCCTTGCGGTCCGTGACGTCCTTGTCTGTCTTGTCTTCCTTGTCCTTGACGTCCTTCTTCAGCTTGTCGTGCTTCTCGGTCTTCTTGTCGCCGAGGTCGGCCAGGTGCTGGTCCTGGTCCGCACGCCACTGCTCGCGCTCCGCGGTGACGCCGGCCATCGCCTTGTCGCGTTCCGCGGACTGGCTCTCTGTGTTGGCGGAGACCTCCGCCTTGACCTGCTGCTTGTTGTCGTCCTGGGACTTGCGGGTGTCCTTGTCCTTCTGCTGCCGGCCCTTCGACATCTGCTGCTGGCCGTCGGTGAACGAGCGGTGGAACTGCGGTCCGCGCTCGTGCTCGGCGACCTCGGAGACCGCCTCCGGCGGAACCTGGCCGGTGGCGGGCGCGCCGGCGGCCGCCGGGGCCGCGCCCTTGCCCCGCTGGCCGGGGACCTTCGCCTCCAACTGCTCCTTGGGCGCGTTCGGATAGACCTGGTCCTCGCCCATGTTGCGGCCCGCGTCGTCGCGTGCGGCGGTGTGCACCTCCTGGCCCTTGGCGTCCAGGTTGGTGCCCTGCTCGCCGGCCGCCGAGTCCGCGTCGCCCTGCATGCTCACGCCCGGCGCGTCGCCGACCTGGGCCTGCTTCAGGGCCTCGTCCTTCGTGGGCAGCCCCGCGAACTTCGCCGCCAGGTCCGCCGGGTCCACGTCGGCACCGAAGAAGCTGCCGACGGCGCCGATCACGTAACCGGCCCCCATGGCCAGCATGTCGCCGAAGTCGGGCTCCTCCGCGTTCTCCGCGGGGATGTCGCCCTCGGGCTGCTTCGCGCCGCTGACCTCGGCGTCCTTGCCCTCCGGTGCGTCGGCCTTCTGCGCCGGGTCCTGGCTGTACTGGCCCGGGGCCTGCGTGTTCGGCGCGCCCTGAAGCGTCTGGGGCGCGCCCGCGGGCCGTTCCACCGACGGCGGCGCGCCCGCCAGCGACTGGTGCTCGTCTCCCACCGTGCGGTCGACGGAGCCGGAGACGCCGCCCAGCGCCTGGAGCGCCACGTGCGGCTTGAGGCCCGCGGCCGTCGAGAGACCGGCCTCCGGCGAGACCTGCGAGAGGTCCGGCGGCGGCGCCTCCTTCTTCGCCGCCTTGCCCTTCGCGGGGGCGGCACCTCCGCCTCCGCCGCCGCGCGGGGCGAGGGGCGCGGGTGCCGGCGGAGCCGACGACGACCGGGTCGACCCGGACGCGGCCGGGGGAGCGGCGGCGCGCGCGGGTGCCGGCGGAGCGGCGCCCCCACCCGAGGATCCGGACGAGCCGGAGGATCCTGACGAGCCGGAACTTCCGGAGGATGCCGCCGACGCCTTCGACGTGTCCGCGGACGAGGCGGTGGTGGACGCGGCGGACGACGGCGTGGCCGTACCCGCGCCCGACGGACCCCCCGCCCCGTCCGTCTCCGTGTCACCGGAGGCGGACGCGCCGCTTCCGGCGCCCGACACGTGCGAGTCCCGTGCGGACGACGGGGACTGGGTGTCGTCCGTCGGCCCGCCCTGCCCGGCCGTTCCCGAGCCGGAGCCGCCGGCCCCCTGCGTCCCGGTGGACGCGTCCTGGGCGCCCCCCGAACCCTCGGCAGGCGAGGACGCTCCACCGCCCGCCTCCTGCTGGGTGCCCTGCACCGCGTCCTGGCTCGGGTCGCCGGCCTGGTCGCCGCCCGTGCCCGCCTGGCCGCCGGCCCCGTCCTGGCCCTGCTGCTGCTTCTGCTGCTCGTTCTGCTCGCCCTTGCCGGCCCTGTCCCCGGCCGGATCCGCGTCCTTCTTCTCCTGCTCCGCCGTGTCCTTCCTGGCGTCGCCGGTGTCCGCACCGTCCTGCTCGGCCCCGCCCGGCTGCTGCTCGGCACTCTGCCCGGGGGCGCCGGTCGCCGCGTCCGGGGCGGTCTTCAGCGTGAGAGGGCCCGGGCGGGCGGCGGTGGCCGCGCCCGCCACCGGACCCGCCGACGCGCCGGGCCGCTGCGGTGCCACGTCCGGGTCGACGATGGCGCCGCTGCCGACCAGCGACGGCGTGCCCTCGGTCTCCGGCGGGCCGTCGCCGGCCGCGTCCTCCGCGTCCTCGCGGTCCCGCTGCGCCTGCACCTGCTCCGCCCGGGTCGGCGGCGCCTGCGGGAAGCTCGGCACGACGGGGGACTGCTCGGAGCCGACCTCGATCTGGTCCGCCGTCGGCACCGCCGACACGTCGAGGTCCGCCTGCGGGAGGAAGTCGTCCGGGCCCAGCTTGACGTCCCAGGCGCTCTTCGCCTCGGACGCGTTCGGGTCGAGCCGATTCGCCGAGTCCGCGTCCGCGTCCTGCCCGAACGGGTCGTCGTCCCCGGTCCGCCCCTCGCCGCCGAGCAGATCCTGGGAGCGCGCGCCGTCCAGCGTGCTCACCGCGCCGAGGTCGTGCAGGCTGGGGCCGGCCGGGCCCGGTGCCGTGGCGGGGACCTCGGGCACACCCCGTTTGTCCTGCTCCTTGACCTGCTGGCCCGCGACCAGCGGATCCACCGCGCCGGGGCGGTTCTTCGCCGCCGACCCCTCCTCGGTGGGGGCCGGCACGCCCTGCTCCTGGCCGCCGCCGGCATCCTCGGCCTGCTGCCCGCCGTCCTTCTTCTCGCCGGCGGCCTCGCCCTGGGCCCCGCCGGCCTCCTCCTTCTGCTCCCCGGCCGCCTGCCCGGCGGCCCCACCCTGCGCGCCGCCGCCCGCGTCCTGCTGCGCCGACGACCCCTGCGGTGCCGTGTCCGAACCGCCGCCGGAGCGGTCCGCGTCCGACTGCGGCCCGGCATCCGAGGAACCCCCCGAGCCGGCCGGCTCGCCCGGCGACGTGTCCTGGGTCTCCGACGACGTGCCGGCCCCGCCACTGCCCGACGCCGAACCGGACGGCGAGTCCTGCCGCGTGCCCGTTCCCGAGGTGTCCGTGCCCCGGCCGTCCTGCTCGCCGGAAGCGGGCCCACCCGGTGCGGCGGGCTCGACCCGGTCGCTCCGGATCCGCTCGGTCTCCGCGTCGTCCCGTTCCGTCTCCCGCTCGGTCCGGAGCTCCTCCAGCAGGTCGCGGTCGAGCGCGGGCGCCTCGTGGGAGTTCAGTTCCGGCTGGTCGTCCGGGGTGCCCCGGGTGTCGTCCGCGTTCTGGTCGAGCAGGTCCTCCAGCCGCTCGCGCTCCGACGTGAGCAGCCGCCGCTCCAGCCGGGCCAGGACCAGGTCCTGCACCTCCTCCGGCAGCCGCGACAGCGTGAGGCGGGTGCGGCGGGAGTAGTCGGCCGGGTCGCTGCGCAGCGAGCGCAGCACCTGGTTCGCCATCCGGTCGACCAGCGTCGCCGGGTCGACCATGTCCAGCCGGCTGCGGTCCGCGTCCACCGTCGCGTACCTGAGCCACCCCGGGGTCGCCTGCCCCGGCTCGACGTCCTGGGCGGGGGGCGCCGGCGAGGCCGCGCGGGACGGGTCCGCCAGCTCCTGTGCCGCCGACTCCGCCTCCCGTTCGATCGCCTGCTGCGGCAGGGAGACGGCGCCCAGGTCGCGGCCCGCGCGCAGGGCGCCGAGGCCGTCGGGGTTCTGCACGGTGTGCAGGAGCTCGTGGGCGAGCAGGCGGCGGCCGTCGGTGGTGCCGGGGCTGAAGGCGCCCTCGCGGAAGAAGATGTCCTGGCCGACGGCGACCGCGTCCGCGCCGAGCATGTCGGTGAGCGCGCCCGCGGAGCGGTCGGTGTGCAGGCGGATCCGGCTCAGGTCGTGGCCGAGCTGCTCCTCCAGCTCGCGGCGGACGGACAGGTCGAGAGGCTGGCCCGCGCCGCTGACGACGTTCTTCGGCTCCAGCGCGTGCGAGGCGGCACGCTCCTTGCGCTTCCTGCGGCGGTCACGCGCCGCCTTGGCCTCCTGCGCAGGCCGCTCCGAGGTGCTCATCGTGCCTCCCCCCGGCCCGCGAGGCCGTCGTGCACCGCGCGGGCCAGCTCCTGGCCGAGCCGTCGTGACGTCAGGTTCGCGGGCAGCGGCGGCAGCCCGCCGAGCACGTCCAGCGCCCGGGCGCCGCCGTCCGCGGCGAGCGGCACGCCCCGCTCCCGCACCAGGCGCCCCAGCTCCGCCTCGAACGCGGCCGTGACGCGGTCGGGGTCGATGGTGCGGGCGAAGCCGGTCAGCACGAGCTCGCCGATGTCGACGCGGAACGTCTCGGGGTCGTCCCGGGGCGGCCGGGACACCGCCGGACGCCGCGCCCCGGACCGCCCGGGACCACCGGCCTGCCCGCCGGGTGCGGGCGCCCGGCCCCGACCCGTACCGCCCGCTTCCGGCCCCCGGGCCCCCGGGAACGCCCCGCCCGGCCACTCGTTCACACCCATCCCCGCACCTCCGAAGGCGTCAGGGACCGCTCCAGCTTCAGGTACTCCGTGCGGGCCGCGGCCAGCATGTGCCGCATGCCGAGCTGCTCACCCTCCTCCGCGGCGAGGAACGCGCCGGACAGCGCTATGTTCCGGATCGAGCCGCCCGCCACCGTGAGCTGCGCGAGCAGCCCGTGGTCGAGGTCCTTCACGGGAGCCTGCGGCGGCACCACCCGGCGCCAGATCTCGGCGCGCTCGCTCTGCGCCGGGAACGGGAAGTCGACGACGAAGCGGATCCGGCGCATGAACGCCGGGTCCAGGGCCTTCTTCATGTTCGTGGTGAGCACGGCCAGGCCCCGGTACGCCTCCATGCGCATCAGCAGGTAGCTGACCTCCAGGTTGGCGTACCGGTCGTGGCTGTCCTTGACCTCGCTGCGCTTGCCGAACAGCGCGTCGGCCTCGTCGAAGAGCAGCAGGGCGCCGCCGCGTTCGGCCGCGTCGAAGACCCTGCGGAGGTTCTTCTCGGTCTCGCCGATGTACTTCGACACCACCTGGGAGAGGTCGATGACGAACAGGTCGAGGCCCAGCTCCCGGGCCATCACCTCGGCGGCGAGCGTCTTGCCGGTGCCGGAGCCGCCCGCGAACAGCGCCGTGACGCCGAGGCCGCGGCGGAGCGTCTGCGCGAAGCCCCACTCCTGGTGCACCGTCGCCCGCTGCCGGACGTGGGCCACGATCTCCCGCAGCACCCGGACGTGGCGCTCGGCCAGCACCAGGTCGTTCCAGCCCGCCGAGGGCTCGATCCGCCGGCCCAGCTCGTCCATGCCGAGCCGCGCCTCGGTGAGCCCGGCCGACCAGGCGAGACGCACCGCGTCCTGCTCGTCCTCCGGCCGGGCCTCCCCCAGGTCGCGGCGGACGGCGGCGGCAGCGGACCGCACCACGTGCGGCGGGAGCTGGAACTGCGCGACCAGCGCGCGCAGATCGTGCTCACCCAGCTCCGGCACGTCCTCGAACGCGCCCGCCCACAGGTCGAGCTGCTCCTCGTCGTCGAGGCGGGGCGCGATGACCCGCTCGCCGCGCGGCCGGTCGGTGGGGCGCGGCTCGTCGGCGGAGACCACCAGCGGCACCGCGGCGCCCGCGACGAACGCCTCCGTGGCCGCCCGCTGGTCCCGCTCCAGTTCACCGGCCTCCAGGAGCAGCGCAGCCGGCAGCAGCACCGCCTCCCGCTGCCACAGCCGGGCGAGCCGGTCGCGGGCCGCGGGGTCGGTGGGCACGTCGTCCGCGGCCATCGCGTACAGGCCGAGCCCCGAACGTGCCGCGGCGGCGGCCGCGATGTCCGCACGGGTGCGCAGGTCGCCGCCGACCAGCTCGACGAGGAGCGGCGCGTCGGGCCGGGAGCCGGCCGCCCAGCCGGAGGCGACGCGGTCGGCGGCGAGGTCGTGGGAGGGCGGCAGCGTCTCGGGCGGCGGGCAGCGGCGCAGCAGGCCGTGCAGCCGGGTGTCCAGGTAGGGGGAGCCCAGCAGGAAGTGCAGGATCCGCTCGTCGAGGCGGAGCCGGGAGGTGGTGAGCCGCCCGGCGGGGTCGTTCTCGTCCGGCTCCACCAGCCGCCAGCGGCGCAGCGGCGCCACCGGCGTGAGCGCGCTCCAGTGCGGCTCGTCGAGGGCGGCGAGCGCCAACGAGAACGTCGGGTACGCGCGTTCCGGCGCGCCGCTCGCCGCCGCACACCGCGCGCCCGTCGTCGGGTCCAGCTCGGCGGCGGCGGTCAGCAGGACGAGGTCACGCTCGAACGGGCTCAGGCCGAAGCAGCCCACCAGCGCGTCGAGGGCCGCGGCGGCCACGCCGGCCGCACCGGACGTGTCGGGGGTCCCGGGCCTCGGGGCGGCGACGGGTTCCAGGGGTCCGGTTCCGCCGGGGGCTCCGGTGCCTGACCCTGTGCCGGCATCTGCTCCCGCGCTCCCGGGCGCCCTCTCTGCGGCCGCCCCGGGCTCCGCGGCGACCCCGGGCCCCGCCTCCGTCCCACGGTTCGCCCGCCGCGCGTGGGCGTCGATGCGGGTGAGCACGCGGTGGAGTTCCGCGGTGAGCGTCAGGGCACCGGCACCCGCACCGGCACCGGCACCGCGACCAGCGCCGGGCGCGCCCTGGCCGGGGGCCGCGCCGTTCGTGCCGTTCGTGCCGTCGTCCATGCCCTCACCACCCCCCGGCCGCCGCACGGCCCGTCAGTTCTCTCCGCCGTCGGTGCTCTTCGGCCCCTGGGCACGCCTGCTCCGCGCCGCCGCGGATCTCTTCGCCACGGCCTTCTTCGCCGCGGCCGTGCCCGAACCAGTGCCCGAACCCGAGCCCGTTTGCCCCGTGGCGGCGCCCCGCCCCTGCTCTGCGCCGCTCGCCGCCTTCTTCGCGGACCTCCCGGCACGCGACGCGGTCTTCTTCGTGGCCGTCCGCTTCGTGGCCGCCGCGGCCTCCGGCCGCTCGGCATCCTCGCCCGAGCCGTCCCCGCCGCCCGCGGCCGTCGTGCCGCCGGGACCTGACGGGGCGTCCTGGCGCGCGCCGCCAGCCGTGCCCCCGGACCCGGCGGAGCCACCCGCCTCGTCACCGGACCCCGCGGCGGACCCACCCGGCACGCCCGCCGGCCTCCTGCCGGGCGGCACGTCGCCGATCCGCGGCGGCACCGGCGCTCCGGGCGCCCCGAACGGCAGCACCCGGATGCTGCTGCGCTCCACCGGCTTCCCGGGCACCGGCTTCTCGCGGCCGTCGATCAGCACGAGCGTCGCCGTGTAGACGACCGAGAGCGTGTACGGCGTCTGGTAGAGCATTCCCCAGAGCTTGGAGGTCTCGTCGACGTCCATGACCTGCGGTGTGAACCGCACCCGTTGAGGCGACGAGGCCAGGTCGCTGCCGTGCAGGAACGGCAGTTCGGCGGCCGCCTCGACGATGTCGTGGGGGAGCGTGGGGATCTCGTGCAGGGTGCGCACCACGGAACCGATCAGCCGCTGCCCGACCAGCTCGTTCTCCTCGCCGTACGCGCTGATCACGTAGTGCAGGTCGAGCGCCGCGGCGGCGCGCTTGAGGAGGGTGCCGTCGGAGGCGCGGGTGACCAGGTCGGCGTTGCGCATGTTGGGGTTCGGGGTGACCTGGTAGAGGAAGACGTTGATGGTCGGCTCCGGGGGCGGCTCGGCCGGCGGCTTGCGGGTCTCCACCGACACGGCGATGTCGATCTCCGGCCGCAGGTTGTTCTCCAGCAGCAGGGCCAAGGCCTGGGTCACATGTGCGATGGCGAGTGCGTTGCTCATGGTCTCGTTTCCTCGGTCCCCGTCACTTCCCTGCTCCTTCTCGTCCGCCGGTTGACGCCGCCCGAGGCCGCCCGCGGCCACCGCACCGGCGCCGCCCGCCCCTGCGCACCGCCCGTCCCCGGCCGCCCGGCTGCCGCCCGCACCACCCGGCTCACCGGCGTGCCTCCCCGTCCTGCCCGCGTCCGGCGAGATACTCCGCCAGGCTGACGGCGGGTCCCTGCCGCTCCTGCGCCGGCGCCGGGCGCCGCGCACCGGACCCCGCGCCGCCCGCGCTCACTTCGAGCCGTCCGATCTGCACATGAACGGTCCGCTCACCGCCGCGCGCTCCGCGCCGCCCGGCTGCCGCGCGCGCCGCCCCGCGCGCTGCCGTCGCGGCGTCGGCCGCGGCGGAGGGCCCCGCGCCGGTGGGGGCGGCCGGGGGAGCGACGGACGCGCCGGGCAGCAGGGCCGCGGCGGCGGGTGCCGGTGCGGCCGGTTCCGCGGTGTCGCGGCCGGTGCCGCGGCGTCCGGGCTCGGCGGGCCGCGGCGAGCGCGGCACGGGCGAGGCCGCGGGCCGCAGCAGGCCGGGCTCGTCGGGCGCCGGACGGGAGGCGGGGGCCTCGGCGGTGTCGTGGCCGGTGGCGCGCTCGGTGTGCGGCACCGTCCGCTCGTGCTCGGTGCGGATCTCGCGAAGGCTCCGGCCCGCCTCGCCGGGCCGCGGCACCGGGTCGCTCGCGGCGGGCCACAGCGCGGCCGTCTCCTCCTCGGCCCAGAGGTCGTCCGCGTCGCCGCGCACCGCCTCGACCCGCTCGAACGGGCCCGGCAGGCGCGGCCGTACCCGCACGACGTTCCCGGCCGGCCGCGCGGCCGGCACATGGCGGGCCAGCAGCCGGTCGAAGAAGTCCGGCGCACCGCCCGCCGCGGCCCCACCGGAGCCACCCGAGCCACCGACCGACCCGGAGCCACCGGCGGCACCGGAACCGCCGCCGGGTGCTCCGGACCCGCCGCCCGCACCGGAGCCGCCGGCCCCGGGCCCGCCGGCCCCCGTGGTCTGCTCAGGCATCGGCACACAGCTCCAGGTAGTAGCGGCGCCGCAGCGGGCTGAGCGCCAGGATCTGGGGCTCGCTCCACCCGTAGGCGGAAGCGAGCAGATGGACGTCGAGCAGCAGGTCGCGGGCCCAGGCGTCCAGCTCGGACCAGAGGTACGAGGCGATGTCCAGCTCGGCGCGGGTGACCTCGCCGCACTCCGGGCAGGCGATGCCGAACGTGACGTCGGCGCCCGGGTCGGCACGCTCGGCGGCCTCGGCGAGCGCACGCTGCACGGCGGACGGCAGCAGCCCCGCGGCCCGGCGCGCGTCGACCGGGGCGCCGTCCCGCACCGCCGAGACGAGGCAGCGCTCCAGCAGGACCCGCCGCGCGACGGCGGTGGGCGACACATCGGCTCCCGTCCCGCCCGTCGTCGTCACGCCGTCCCCCTGGACCGCACCGCCCGAACCCGAACCCAAGCCCGAGCCCGATCCCGCACGCGCCGCCGATCCCGCGGCGGCCGCCGCGGCGGCGACGTCCGCCACGGTGGGTGGCCGGAAGGCGACCTCCCAGCCGCCCGCCACCACCCGCAGCGGCTCGTCGCCGGCCGCCGCGGACTCCGCGAACCGCCCGGCGAACCCCGCGGCGTCCAGCTCGAACTCCATCGCGGCGGAACAGGACGCGCACTCCAGGCGCACCTGCATGCGCTCGCCGAACAGCGCCCGGCGCAGCGCGAGGAGGTCCGCCTCCCGCGCGCCGACCGGCAGCGCCGCCAGCGCCTCGTCGCCCGCGGCGGGGCGGGCGGCGCGGTGCAGCAGGCGCGTCCGGGCCGGGCCGCGCCGGGCGAGTCCCGCCTCCCAGGTGGCCAGCAGCTCCGCGGGCTCCGTCACCGTCATGTACGTCCTCGCGCTCAGGATCGTGCTCGTGCTCGTGCTCGTGCTCGTCCTCGGGTTCGTGCTCGGGCGCGCGCCCAGGCCCAGGCCCGGGCCCCGGCCCGGACCCGCGCTCAGGCCGGGTTGGTGAACGAGGGCTCCTCGGGCTCGGGCACCTCGTAGTCCCGCTCCCAGCCCTCGCACTCCAGCTTCAGGCTCTGGATGGCCACCGCGTTGGCGTTGGCGTCCATCTCGCCCAGCACCTGGTACTCGCTCGGCCAGCTCCGGTAGAGCTTGTGCGAGACGGCGACCTGGCCGGCCTCGTTCAGGACCTGGATGACGATGTCCTTGCGGAAGTCGGCGAGCGACACCTCGGAGCCGAGGCCGGCCCCGACCTGCCAGACCTTGTTGGCCCAGCGGTCGAACTCCGGGTCGTGCGTGACCCCGCGCTCCAGCGTGATGCCGTCGAACTCGGAGCGGCCCGGGGACTTCCGCGGCGAGCTGGGGTCGCCGCCGTTCCTGTGCTTGACCACCTCGGTGGTCCGCTTCAGCGGGCTGATCTTGCTGATGCCCGCGACCGTCCGCCCGTCCCAGAGGACCAGGAACTTGAAGTTCTTGTACGGGTCGAAACGATGGGCGTTGACGATGAATTCAGCCATCGGATTCCTCTGCGTCCCTCACGTTCGTGTCCCTCACGTTCCTCAGAGCTGGAACTGGCCGGCGAGCTGCTGGATCTTCACGACCACGAACTCGGCCGGTTTCACGGGTGCGATGCCGACCAGGACGTTCACCACGCCGTTCGCGAGGTCCTCGTCGGTCGTCGTGTCCTTGTCGCACTTCACGAAGTACGCCTCGCGCGGGGTGGTGCCCTTGAACGCGCCCTGTCGGAACAGGTTGTTGAGGTACGCGGAGGCGTTCAGGCGGATCTGCTGCCAGAGCTGCTCGTCGTTCGGCTCGAAGACCACCCACTGCAGGCCGCGCCGCAGCGACTCCTCGACGTACAGGGCGAGGCGCCGCACCGGCACGTACGCCCACTCGCTGTCCAGCGCGTCCGTGCCCGCGAGGGTGCGCGCGCCCCAGACCAGCGGGCCGACGACCGGGAAGGTGCGCAGGCAGTTGATGCCGAGCGGGTTCAGCAGGCCGTTCTCCCGGTCGGTGAGGCGGACCGTGAGCGAGTGCACGCCCGCGAGGCGCGCCTCCGTGCCGGCCGGTGCCTTCCACACGCCGCGCTCGCTGTCCGTGCGCGCGATCACGCCGGCCACCGCGCCGGACGGCGGGAAGGACCGCAGCCGCCCGGTGAGCGGGTCGGTGAGCTGGATGTGCGGGAAGTACAGGCCCGCGTGGTCGTCCCTGACGGCGTCGAACGCGGCGACGCCGGCCCGGGCGGAGTCCACGCTGACCCAGGTGGCCGGCGCGTCCACCAGCAGGAAGATCCGGCGCTCCGCGCAGAGCCGCTGGGCGGCGGAGACGACGGTGACGGTGTCGTCCACGGACTCGTATCCGGCCAGCTCGGGCAGGACCAGCAGGTTGACGTCGTCGACGTCGCGCAGGGCCTGGATGCCGGTCTTGCGGGCCTCGCTGCCGATCAGGTCGCGCGGCCCCGGCGCCTCGCCGTCCTCGCCGCCCTCCAGCGGGAACACCGGCGGGTTGACGGACGCCTCAAGGCCGAGGTCGTTGGCCGACTCGCCGAGGAACCGCACGGTGTCGCCGGGGTCCGTGGAGCCCGCGACGACCTGGAGGCGGGAGCCGAACGCGGTGACCTCGGCCGCCGCGAAGGCGTGCCGTCCCGGCGCGTCCGGCTGGGCGCGCAGCTTGCGCTCCAGCAGGTGCGCCAGCTCGGCGACCCCGTGCGGGGCCTCGCCGTCGCAGTCCGGGTCGTAGAGCGTGAACTCGCGCTCGACGTCGCCGATCTTCACGGTGAGGTCCACCGCGAGGTGCGGCAGGCGGTGGCCGAAAGGTTTCGAGACGGTGCCCGACGGGTCGGGCCGGTCGTCGCCCTTCGACTCGACGCGGATCAGCCGGGAGCCGGCGTTCACGACGGTCTCGGCGAAGCGGTCGTCGCCGGAGTCGGCGGAGAGGTTGGAGAAGACCTCCCGGGCGTCGCCCTTGGCGTCGTACACCCGGAGGTTGAAGGTTTCATCACACTGGGCCGTGTCGTAGTCGACCAGCACCCGCAGGCCGTTGCCCCAGGCTCCGGGTTCGCGTGCGTACACGGCGAGGGCCGCCGACTCGCCCCGGCCCTCGGTGGACTCCAGCGTGACGGAGGCCGGCTTGCCGCTGCCGGCCCTGGCGACACGGACGATCACGGCGACCGTGCCGCCGTTGCCGAAGAACTGGTGGACCGCGTAACCGACGGCGCTGCGGCTGCTCAGGCCGCCGAAGCGGCGCTCGAAGTCGGCGAAGCTGGTGACGCGGACCGGTTCGTTCAGCGGCCCGCGCCGGGTGTGGCCCACGAAGGCGGTGACCGAGGTGGTGACGGTCTGGATGGTGCGGACGCTGCTGGGAAGCTCTTCGACGTAGACGCCGGGGTACGACGGGATCGTCGGCATTCCCCCTCCTATCCCTTCCGGTACCGGGTGACGGACACCAAGAGGTGGCGGAGGGGGGTCCAGCGCACGGCGTGCGGACCGTGTCGACGCACGGTCACACTCGACGCATCCAGTTCTCCCCCGTACATGCCCGGCCACGTCCCCTCCGGGGCTGGGCAATGTGCCTGTTTCTCCTGATGCGTGCTGCTCAAGTCAGTGTTCTTGGCGGCTCGTTGGGAGACAAGGCGGCGTTCCGGTCACTCAGTGCGGAGGTTGTGTGATGGTTCGGGCGCGAGTCGTCCACAATTGGTGGAGTGGTGACTGTCGGCACCCTGTGACCGGTATCACCGCCGTCGTGTGATCCGTGATTTAGGGAGCGCCTGCGTACGGCGATAGCCTGCCAACCGGACATGCCGCGTGCCCGGTCACGGAGTACGCCACCCGGCGCCTCCTGCCAGGCACCGAGGGTGCCGGAGAGGACACTCCCCGGTCCGCTCGGACCCGGCCGGGGGCACCTCCCGGACCCCTGGGGCACCGGGAGATCCCGAGCAGTGACAAGTGACGGCAGAGACAGCGGTGACAGCGCAGTCACGTTGCCCCTCGCGGCACGCCCACGAGATGGGCCTCCCCCGCCCTCAAGGCGGTGGGGGAGCAGGCAGCCGACGCCATATGGCGAGATCACGATAGGGACGGACGCGCGTGGACCTGTTCGAGTACCAGGCGAGGGACCTCTTCGCCAAGCACGGTGTACCGGTGCTGGCCGGTGAAGTCATCGACACGCCTGAGGCGGCGCGCGCGGTGGCCGAGCGACTGGGCGGCCGTGCCGTCGTCAAGGCGCAGGTGAAGACCGGTGGCCGGGGCAAGGCCGGCGGCGTGAAGCTGGCCGCCGACCCCGAGGACGCGGTGGCCAAGGCCGGCCAGATCCTCGGCATGGACATCAAGGGCCACACGGTCCACAAGGTCATGCTGGCCGAGACGGCGGACATCGCGGAGGAGTACTACGTCTCCTTCCTGCTGGACCGCACCAACCGCACCTTCCTCGCCATGGCCTCCGTCGAGGGCGGCGTGGAGATCGAGGAGGTGGCGGTCAGCAACCCCGAGGCGCTCGCCAAGGTCCCGGTCGACGCCATCGACGGCGTCACCGACGAGAAGGCCCGCGAGATCGTCGCGGCGGCCAGGTTCCCGGCCGAGCTCACCGACCAGGTGGTCGAGGTGCTGAAGACCCTGTGGACGGTCTTCGTCAACGAGGACGCCCTGCTGGTCGAGGTGAACCCGCTGGTCAAGACCGGCGACGGCAAGGTCATCGCGCTGGACGGCAAGGTCTCCCTGGACGAGAACGCCGCCTTCCGCCAGCCCGACCACGAGGCCCTGGAGGACAAGGCCGCGGCCGACCCGCTGGAGGCCGCCGCCAAGGCCAAGAACCTCAACTACGTCAAGCTCGACGGCGAGGTCGGCATCATCGGCAACGGCGCGGGCCTGGTCATGTCCACGCTCGACGTGGTCGCCTACGCCGGCGAGCAGCACGGCGGCGTGAAGCCCGCGAACTTCCTCGACATCGGCGGCGGCGCCTCCGCCCAGGTGATGGCCAACGGCCTGGAGATCATCCTGGGCGACCCGGCCGTCAAGTCCGTCTTCGTCAACGTCTTCGGCGGCATCACCGCCTGCGACGAGGTCGCCAACGGCATCGTGCAGGCCCTTGAGCTGCTGAAGAACAAGGGCGAGGACGTCAGCAAGCCCCTCGTCGTGCGCCTCGACGGGAACAACGCCGAGCTGGGTCGCAAGATCCTCTCCGACGCCGACCACCCCCTCGTCCAGCGGGTGGACACCATGGACGGCGCGGCCGACAAGGCTGCCGAGCTCGCAGCCGCCGCGCGCTGACCGCGCGTCCCCCACCCTTACGACAAGGAAACGATCAGCAAGCCATGGCTATCTTCCTCACCAAGGACAGCAAGGTCATCGTCCAGGGCATGACCGGGGCGACCGGCATGAAGCACACCCGCCTGATGCTCGGCGACGGCACCAACGTGGTCGGCGGCGTGAACCCGCGCAAGGCCGGCACCTCCGTCGACTTCGATGGCACGGAGATCCCCGTCTTCGGCTCCGTCAAGGACGCCATCGACAAGACCGGTGCCGACGTCACGGTGATCTTCGTTCCCGAGAAGTTCACCAAGGACGCCGTCATCGAGGCGATCGACGCGGAGATCCCGCTGGCCGTCGTGATCACCGAGGGCATCGCGGTGCACGACTCCGCGTCCTTCTGGGCGTACGCCGGCAAGAAGGGCAACAAGACCCGGATCATCGGCCCCAACTGCCCCGGCATCATCACGCCCGGCCAGTCCAACGTCGGCATCATCCCCGGCGACATCACCAAGCCCGGCCGCATCGGCCTGGTCTCGAAGTCCGGCACGCTGACGTACCAGATGATGTACGAGCTGCGTGACATCGGCTTCTCGACCGCCATCGGCATCGGCGGCGACCCGGTGATCGGCACCACGCACATCGACGCGCTGGGGGCGTTCCAGGCCGACCCCGACACCGACCTGATCGTGATGATCGGCGAGATCGGCGGCGACGCGGAGGAGCGGGCGGCCGACTTCATCAAGGCGAACGTCACCAAGCCGGTCGTCGGCTACGTCGCGGGCTTCACGGCCCCCGAGGGCAAGACGATGGGCCACGCGGGCGCCATCGTCTCCGGTTCGTCGGGCACGGCCCAGGCGAAGAAGGAGGCGCTGGAGGCCGCCGGTGTGAAGGTCGGCAAGACGCCGACGGAGACGGCGCGACTGGCGCGCGAACTCCTCGGCTGAGTATTCGGCTGACGCCGAGCAGGGCCCGCCTCCCGCGTTGGGGGCGGGCCCTTTTGCTGGGGTGCGGACGGCCCCCTCGGGGGCGCCTCTGATCGGGGCTGCGCCCCGGCCCACCCAGGGGTGCGGGGAACTGCGCGATCAGCCACGACGATGCCGTCAGGTCGTCACCGTCCCGAGGGGGCTGATTCTGTCGTGTTCGGACCACCGGCCGGTGGGTGGTTGCTCGCGTAGTTCCCCGCGCCCCTTGTGGGGCGGGCCCGTACGTGGGGTTGCAGCCCCGCGCCCCCTGGGTGGGCCGGGGCGGAGCCCCGTGTCGCCGGGCACCGGCAGACGACACTTCCGTTATGAGGGCATTGCGCCGTAAATGCCCGACTCGCTGGGACCATGGCCGACGTGCCCCAGATGATCAACCGCCGAGTCTCCCTGCCACCCCTGCTCGCCGAGCTCTCCCAGGCCCCGGAGCGCTCGCCCGGCCCCCTGGCCGCGCTGGCCGGCGGGGCGCTGGCTGCGGGGCTCGGGCTCGGCCTGGTGGTCACCCTGGTGATGGTCCTGTGGATCACCTCCCCCTACCCGGACAGCGGCCTGCACGGCGCGCTGCACGTGGCGGCGTCCCTGTGGCTCCTGGCGCACGGCGTCGAACTCCTCAGGCACGGCGGCCACTCCGGCGCCCCGGCCCCCGTGGCGGTCACCCCGCTGCTGCTGGCGGTCCTGCCGCTCTGGCTCGCCTACCGGGCGGCCCGCGACGCGGCGAGCCCCGAGACGGACGACGGCGCCGGACACCCTCGTACCGCGGCCCCCGCCCCCACGGGCGCGGACGGCATGGGTCCAGAGCGCACGGGTGCCGGTGCGCGGGCCGCGCGCGAGAGGGGCCGCGGGGCGCGGCGCGCGGCCGTCCGGTCCGTCTGGCCCTCGGCGCACTCCGCGTGGTGGGGCGTGATGACGGGATACCTGCTGGTCGCGGCGGTCACCGCGGCGTACGCGAGTGGAGGCTCACTACGGCCCGTCTGGGCGAGCGCGGGCGTGCGCATGCCGGTGCTGCTGGGGCTCGTGGTCACGGCGGGCGTGTGGCGGGCCCGCGCCCGCCTGCGTGCCGCGCGCCCGGCCCGCGCGCACCGCACCGTACGGGGCCTGCGGGCCCGCCGGACCTGGCGCCCCGCGGTCCGCAGAACCCGCCCCGCCGCTCCCGAGGCGCCCCAGTCGGCGCTGACGGTCGGCCGGGGCGCCATCGTCCTGCACCGCTCCGTGCCCACGAGCCCGGACCGGGGCCAGGCGACGGACCCCGCGCCCGCGGTGAACGCGCCCACCTCGGCTTCCGGCACGCGCCGCCCCGCTCCCGCGCTCGCCCTCGCCAAGGCGCCGGGAACCGTCACGGCGGATTCCGGCGGCACCGAACCCTCCGCGACCGATCAGGGGCCCCCGGCCCCGGGCCGTCCGACCAGTGAGGACGGGCCGGGCACGGGGCCGAGTGAGGATGCGCCCGAAGCGGAGGCGAGCGAGGGAGAGCCATGCGCCGCGGCGAACGACGAGCCGTCCCGCGCCGGGAAGGCCGACGACGCGTCCCCCGCCGGGGACCCCGAAGAGCCATCCCGCAGCGGCCTGGGCGACCGGGCCTCCTCTGCCGGAACGAGCAACACGGCCTCCCCTGCTCAGACGGGCAAGGCGGGCACCCCCGCCGGAACGAGCACCGCAGCCACGCCAGCCGGGACAGGCAAGCCGGCTTCCTCTGCCGGGACAAGCACCGCACCCTCCCCCACGGGAACGAGCGAACCGCCACCCCCCACCAAGACAAGCGACAAACCCTCCCGCCCCAAGCCGCCCCGCACCCCGCCCCGCCCCAAGACCACCGCCGCAAAGGTGGCCCGGGACGCCGCTGCCGTTGCCGGGCCGTCGGAGCGGGCGATGGCGCGCAGGCGGCTGCGGGCGACCGTGCGGGCGGCCACCACGGCCACCTACGTGCTGCTCACCGGCGGCGTGCTCCTCGCGTTGATCCCGCTGCTGTACCGGCAGCAGGAGGCCCGCACGGCGTTCCTGCACCTCGCGCAGGACAACGCGGGCCGGGCCGCCGTCGCCCTGCTGGTGCTCGCGCTGGTGCCGAACGTGGCGGTCTTCGGGGCGTCGTTCGCCCTCGGGCCCGGTTTCCTGCTCGGTACGAGCCATCTGATCGCCCCGCTGGGCACCGCCCCGGTTCCGTTCCTGCCGGGTGCGCCGCGCCTGCCCGTGCTGCCCGCCGAGGGCTACGGAGCCCCGTTCACCTGGGCTGTGGGCGTGGTGCCGCTCGCCGGGGGCCTCGCGCTGGCGTGGCGCACGGCGAATGCCGCGGCACCGGCGTACGGGGAGCGGGAGGACGCCTGGAGCTGGGGGCGTACGGCGCTGGTCGCGATGGGCGCGGCGGTGCTGTGCGGGGCCTTCACGGCCGCGCTGTGCGCTCTCGCGGGCGGGCCCATGGGCGTGCGCGAACTGGCCCGCTTCGGGCCGATCTGGTGGCAGCCCGGTGTCGCGGCCACGGCGTGGACGCTGGTCGTGGGGACGCCGGCCGTGCTGATCCTGCGGGCGTGGCGGGTGCGCGCCCGGGCCCGGGTGCTCAGACGGCTTGCGTGGGCGCTCCGGCCCGGCGGACGCCGGCACGCCGGCCACTGACACGGCGGGCGCGAAACACTGCGGCCGCGAAAGCCGCTCCGGCACCTCGCCCCCCTCGCTCCCCAGGGACGGAACCTCGGACGGGGTCCTATCCCTGCGCGCCGAGGATCGCCCGCAAATCCTCCGGCAGGAGGCGGTCGCAGGAGTGCTTGGCCGACGAGGTCAGCGCGTCGTTCACGCACGTGTAGTAGTCGTGGTAGACGAACTGTGCCGTGAAGGTCGCGGCGACCATCGCCAGTGCCAGGGACGCCGTCACCAGCCCGCTGACCGCGGCCGTGGTCTGCGGGCGCGCGCCGGACACGGAACCGGATGCAGAACCGGACGCGGAAGCCGCAGCGGAACCACCGGGGGCAGCCGAGCCCGCGGCCCCGGACTGCCCGGCCGCCGCGGCGGCCCCGGACTGCCCGGCCGCCGCGGCGGCGGGCGCCGAGGGGTCCGGCTTGCGCTGCTTGGCGCGCAGCGAGCTGACACCCCAGTAGAGCGCCAGGACACCGAGCAGCAGCGCCAGCTCCCGCCATCCGAAGAGCGCGAAGAAGAACGCCCACATGCCGCTCAGCAGGGCATACCGGGCACGCCGCTGCGCCGGGTCCGTCGGGTCCCAGCGCAGACCGCTGCCTCCCTGTCCCGACGGGTCCTCGGGGCCGCCCTGGCTGCCGGGCCGCTCGCCGAACCGGCCGGTGGACCGGCCGGGCTGCTGGTTGCTCCACTGGCTGCCCCAGGGGGAGCGGCCGCCGCGGTCCTCGCCGGAACCGGAGTGCGAACCGGAGCCGCCCGCGGGCGGCCGCGGCTGCCAGGGCCGGTCCGGCGTGCCCTCGGGCGGCGGGGCGAAGGGGTTGTCCTCCTGCCCGCGCGCCCGTCCGCGCCTCCGCGCGCCACTGCCCGCATCCGAGCCGCCCGCCGAGCCTGAGCCGTCCGTCGTGCCCGCGTCCTGCGTACCCGTGCCGTGCTCCCCGCCCGGACCGGGCGCTGCGCCGGACCCGGTCGCCGTACCGGCCGCGGCGGCGGCGCCTTCCGCGCCTTCCGCCCCCGGACCCGCCGTGCCCTGCTCACCCGTCTCCTGCGAATCCGCGTACGAGCGGCCCCGCTGCGACGCGGAGTGCTGCTCGCGGAGGAGGGGAGCCCCGCGCTCACCGCCCCACGGCGCCCCGGGCGCGCAGGGCTGCGTGGGCAGCTGAAGGAGGCGGAGGCTTAGGGGCATCGGAGGTGTGTCTTCCCTCGGTCGTGAGCGATTCGGTCGTGAGCGATGGTGTTGTGTCGATCTGTCCGTCTGTCCGTCTGTCTGTCCGTACCCGGCGTGCACGGCATGCACGGTGCACATGGCGCACGCGGCAGACCAGGCGTACCGGGCGTGCCGGTGGCTCCACGGGCACCGAGCGCGGCGCGGGCCCGGCCCGCTCCCGTACCGGCCGGCCCGCCGGTGACAGCGCCGCGGACCGGACCAGGGCCCTGGTACGACCCTGCCCTGCCAACGACCGGAGCACCCGCAGCGTTCCCGTACGGAGTCGTGCCGTTCCCCTGTGGAGTCGTACCCGTCCCCCCGTGGAACTGTCCATGGAGCTGCGTTCGGAACTGTCCATGAGGCGCGTTGTCGGTGCCCTGAGCCATGACGGTCCTTGCGGAGCCACCCCAGACGCTACCTCCAGGTCACGTATCCGTGGCGAGGGGGCCGCTGCGCGGTGCCGGTATCGTTTGTGGCGTCGGCCGCTTCGTGAGGTTCGCCGTACCCGTACTCCGGGAGGCGAAGTCCTCGTACGGCCCCGCGAACCCGTGCGGCCCGGCGGACGTACAACGCCGTACGGCCGCCCGCCGCCCACCGCTGGCCGGGCCGGCCGCCGGGCGGTCCCGGCACCGCCCGTGACCGCAACAGCTCTGTGAGAAAGGGCCCCACCGTGGCTCCCACTGAGGCCGTCAAGCGCCTCGTCGTGCTGGTCTCCGGCTCCGGCACCAACCTTCAGGCCCTGCTGGACGCCGTCGCGGCCCGCGGCCCCGAGGCGTACGGCGCCCGGATCGTCGCCGTGGGCGCCGACCGGCACTCCGCCACCGGTCTGGAGCGTGCACGCGGCGCGGGGCTGCCCACGTTCGTGTGCCGCGTGGCGGACCACGGGAGCCGTGCCGAGTGGGACGCGGCGCTCACCGCGGCCGTCGCCGCGTACCGGCCGGACCTGGTGGTCTCCGCGGGCTTCATGAAGATCCTGGGCAAGGAGTTCCTCGCCCGGTTCGGCGGCCGGACCGTCAACACCCATCCCGCGCTGCTGCCCAGCTTCCCCGGGGCGCACGGCGTGCGGGACGCGCTGGCGTACGGCGCCAGGGTCACCGGCTGCACCGTCCACTTCGTCGACGACGGCGTCGACACGGGACCGATCATCGCGCAGCGCGCGGTCGAGGTGGTCGAGGAGGACACCGAGGAGGGCGAGGCCGCCCTCCATGAGCGCATCAAGGACGTCGAGCGACGGCTGCTCGTCGATGTCGTGGGGCGACTGGCCCGGCACGGCTACCGCATCGAGGGACGAAAGGTAATGCTGCCCGATGAGTGATGAGGGCGTGACCACCGAGACCACCGGCACAGCGGGTACCGGCGGTGCAGCAGGTTCGACCGGGGGCGACGGCTCGCGCGTGCCCATCCGGCGGGCGCTGGTCAGCGTCTACGACAAGACCGGCCTGGAGGACCTGGCGCGCGGCCTGCACGAGGCGGGCGTCGAGCTGGTGTCGACCGGCTCCACCGCGGCCCGGATCGCCGCCGCCGGCGTACCCGTCACCAAGGTCGAGGACCTGACCGGCTTCCCCGAGTGCCTGGACGGCCGCGTCAAGACGCTGCACCCGCGCGTGCACGCCGGCCTGCTCGCCGACCTCCGCCTCGCCGACCACCGCCGGCAGTTGGAGGAGCTGGACATCGAGCCGTTCCAGCTGTTCGTCGGCAACCTCTACCCGTTCCGGGAGACCGTGGCCTCCGGCGCCTCGCCCGACGAGTGCGTGGAGCAGATCGACATCGGCGGCCCCTCCATGGTGCGCGCCGCCGCCAAGAACCACCCCTCCGTCGCCGTCGTCACCAGCCCCGAGCGGTACGGCGACGTGCTCGCCGCGGTCCGCGCGGGCGGCTTCGACCTGACGGCGCGTAAACGCCTCGCGGCGGAGGCGTTCCAGCACACCGCCGCGTACGACGTCGCCGTCGCCACCTGGTTCGCCGACGGGTACGCCCCGGCCGACGACACCGGCCACCCCGACTTCCTCGGCGCCGTCTACCAGCGGAAGAACGTGCTGCGTTACGGCGAGAACCCGCACCAGGGCGCCGCGCTCTACGTCGACGGCACCGGCGGCCTCGCCGAGGCGGAGCAGGTGCACGGCAAGGAGATGTCGTACAACAACTACACGGACACGGACGCCGCCCTGCGCGCCGCGTACGACCACTCCGAGCCGTGCGTCGCCATCATCAAGCACGCCAACCCGTGCGGCATCGCGATCGGCGCGGACGTCGCCGAGGCGCACCGCAAGGCGCACGCCTGCGACCCGGTCTCCGCCTACGGCGGCGTCATCGCCGTCAACCGCCCCGTCTCCAAGGAGATGGCCGAGCAGGTCGCGGACATCTTCACCGAGGTCATCGTGGCCCCCGGCTACGAGGACGGCGCCCTGGAGGCGCTCACCAAGAAGAAGAACATCCGGGTGCTGCGCACTCCCCGCGGCCCGGTGGCCGAGGTCGAGGTGCGCGGCATCGACGGCGGCGCGCTGCTCCAGGCCGCCGACCGGTTCCAGGCCGAGGGCGACGACCCGGCGGCCTGGACGCTGGCGGCCGGTGACGCGCTCACCGAGGCGGAGCTGCGCGAGCTGGCGTTCGCGTGGCGGGCCTGCCGGGCCGTGAAGTCCAACGCGATCCTGCTCGCCAAGGACGGCGCCAGCGTGGGCGTCGGCATGGGCCAGGTCAACCGCGTGGACTCCTGCAAGCTGGCCGTGGAGCGCGCGGGCGCCGAGCGCGCCCAGGGCTCGTTCGCCGCGTCGGACGCGTTCTTCCCGTTCCCCGACGGGCCGGAGATCCTGATCGCCGCCGGCGTGAAGGCGATCGTCCAGCCGGGCGGGTCGATCCGCGACGAGCAGGCGGTCGAGGCGGCGCAGAAGGCGGGCGTGACGATGTACTTCACCGGGACGCGGCACTTCTTCCACTGAGGCGTTCCGCGTGGGCTCCGCGCGGGTTCCGCTCAGGTGCGACGCGGGCCGGACGGGCCCGGAGGACCCGCGGGGTACGAGCGTGCCGGTGAAGCACGCTCGTACCCCGGGAGCGGTGTCCGTACCGCGGCTCGCCGCGGGTCGCGAACCGTTCGGAACCGGTTCGGGGTCAGTACCTGGGGCGGTTGAACCAGGCGGTGGCCCGCCCGCCCACCATCGACGCGAGGATGATGCCGGCGATGGCGAGCGAGATGATGCCGCCGAACGTCGCGGATCCGTTCGCGCCGTTGACCATGTTCCCGATGCCGCCGACGATCATCAGCGACGCGTAGACGATCGTCACGACGCGGATGGCGCCGCCGCCGGTCTTGAACTTCACGCCGAGGAAGATCGACAGCACCCCGAGCGCCAGCAGCACCAACGCGAGGACGATACCGAGGCCCGCCGCCACGCTGCTGGACTCGCCGCTGCCCACGACGTTCGACGCGTCCTGGAGGGCGCCGATGACGATCCCCGCGATGAGGCCGAACAGGATCTGGAGGCCGGCGAGGATGAAGAGCAGCACCCGGGCCGTCTTCATCAGGCCCGGCATCTCCATGGGCATGCCCGGTCCGCCGGGGTAGGCCGGATAACCCGGGTAGTTCTGGTAGTTCTGGTTCGGGTTCGGGTAACCGGGCTGCCCCTGCGGGGCCCCCGGGTAGCCGTACCCGGGTTGGCCCTGCGGGGCCTGCGGATACCCGTAACCGGGCTGGCCCTGGGGCTGCGGAGGCCCCGGGGGATAGCCCTGGCCCGGGGGTTGCTCGGGTGGTGGGCCGTAGGGGTTGTTCGGTTCGCCGAAGCTCATCGGACGGTTCCTCCGTGGAAGTGCGGGGACGGCGCGGTTCGCGCGAAGGAGGAAGGCGGTATGGAAGCGGCCCCGTCCCCCCGGCACAGTCCGCGGTACTGCATCGTCAATCGTTATAAAAGGCCGAGCATATTGTCCAGCCGCATTCCGAATGTGTTGTGTAAGCGCAACCTCACCGATCATGGGAACGGGGCCGGGCGCAGGTCGTGCGGGGGGCTGGACGGGCCCTGTGGGCGACCGGGCACGCCCCGTAGGGGGCCGGGCAGGGCCCGCGGCGCCCGTGGCGGACCCCCGCGTGCGACCGCCGCCGGGACCGGATTGGAACCGCGACAGGCTCATCCGGGAGGATGGGGGCATGACCGCCCAGATTCTCGATGGCAAGGCCGCCGCGGCCGCGATCAAGTCCGACCTGACCGCCCGCGTGGCGGCGCTCAAGGAGAAGGGCGTGCTGCCCGGCCTCGGCACGCTGCTGGTCGGCGACGACCCGGGCAGCCAGAAGTACGTCGCGGGCAAGCACCGCGACTGCGCCCAGGTCGGCATCGCCTCCATCCAGCGCGAGCTGCCCGCCACCGCCTCCCAGGAGGAGATCGAGGCGGTGGTCCGCGAGCTCAACGCCGACCCGGCCTGCACCGGCTACATCGTCCAACTGCCCCTCCCGAAGGGCATCGACGAGAACCGCGTGCTGGAGCTGATGGACCCCGCCAAGGACGCCGACGGCCTGCACCCCATGAACCTCGGCCGGCTGGTCCTCGGCGAGCCCGCCCCGCTGCCCTGCACCCCGTACGGGATCATCCGGCTGCTGCGCCGGCACGGCGTGGAGATCAAGGGCGCGGACGTCGTCGTGGTGGGCCGGGGCGTGACCATCGGCCGTCCGATGCCGCTGCTGCTCACCCGCCGCTCGGAGAACGCCACGGTCACCCAGTGTCACACCGGCACCCGCGACCTCGCCGCGCACCTGCGGCGGGCCGACATCATCGTGGCCGCCGCGGGCGTGCCGCACCTGATCAAGCCGGAGGACGTCAAGGCGGGCGCGGCGGTGCTCGACGTGGGCGTCTCCCGCGACGAGAACGGCAAGATCGTCGGGGACGTGCACCCCGGGGTCGCGGAGGTCGCCGGCTGGCTCTCCCCGAACCCCGGTGGCGTCGGCCCCATGACCCGGGCCCAGCTCCTGGTCAACGTCGTCGAGTCGGCCGAGCGCGGGGCCGGGGGTGCGGCGTCGTGACGGGCGAGCCCGGGGCGGCGGGACGCACGGCTGACGCGGTCGAGACGGCCGAGGTGGCCGGCACGGCAGCGGAGGGGCGCACGGCTGACGCGGTCGGCACCGGCGAGGCGGGGCGGACCGCTGCCGCGGCCGGTGCGGCCGAGGCGGGGCGGACGGCCGGCGGAGTCGGTGCGGCCGAGGCGGGGACGGGAACGGGCGCGGAGCCGGCGCCGTCCGGTGCGGGGGGCGGTACGGAGACGGGCACGGACAGTGCCGCCGCGCCGTCCGCCGGCGCGCGGCCGCAGCGCTCGCGCCGTTTCCCGCTGTTCACCAAGGACACCGCGCGCCCCGAGGGCGGCGGCCGTGCGGCGTCCGGGGACGCTCCGGCGCCGGCCCGCCAGTGGCCGGTGCTCACGGTGCTGCTGCTCTTCGGCCTCGGCCTCCTGCTGACCGCGTTCGACTTCTTCCGCGCCGGCACCCTGCTCGCCGGCCTCGGCCTGATCGGCGGCGCGCTGATGCGCTGGGCGCTGCCGTCGGTCGGCATGCTGGCGGTGCGCTCCCGCTTCACCGACATGGTCACCTACGGGGTGCTCGGTGTCGTGATAGCGCTCCTGGCGATGATGGCCCAGCCGCACCCCTGGCTGGAGATACCGTTCCTGGACGACATGCTGCACTTCACCATCAAGTGAACTGAGGGGCCGGCCAGCGACTGAGGGGCCGGCCGGCGGTTCCGCCAACGCCCGTTCCGCGGCGCGGATTCCGTGAGCCGGATCTCATGAAGACTCGTGAGAAGCGGGGAATGCTTCGGCCGATCCGGGGAACGCGAGTCTTACCCCCACGGGAGTGGCCACACCCCCGACGGCGGCCGCTCACGCCCCTCCCCGCCCGGGCGCTGAGCGGCCGCCGTTCTCATGCCCGGGCATGAGCGGCCACCGCTCCTCCGCGTCCGGGGGCGGTCGCGGGCCGCCGTTTCCGCGTCCGCCGCGGGGCGGGCCGGGCGCCCCTGCGCCGTCGGGCCGTGCCGGGCGCGATAGCCTGACCGCGGATCTCTTGATGCCGAGAGACCACGCAAGGGGGCATCGCCCCCCACCGCCAGATGTCAACGGAGAACGCCATGACCCGCACTCCCGTGAACGTCACCGTCACCGGCGCGGCCGGTCAGATCGGTTACGCACTCCTCTTCCGCATCGCCTCCGGCCAGCTGCTAGGCGCGGACGTGCCGGTCAGGCTGCGGCTGCTGGAGATCACCCCGGCGCTGAAGGCCGCCGAGGGCACGGCCATGGAGCTCGACGACTCCGCGTTCCCGCTCCTGGCGGGCATCGACATCAGCGATGACCCGAACGTGGCCTTCGACGGCGCCAACGTCGCCCTCCTCGTCGGCGCCCGGCCGCGCACCAAGGGCATGGAGCGCGGTGACCTGCTGGAGGCCAACGGCGGCATCTTCAAGCCGCAGGGCAAGGCGATCAACGACCACGCCGCGGACGACATCAAGGTCCTCGTCGTCGGCAACCCCGCCAACACCAACGCCCTCATCGCCCGCTCCGCGGCGCCGGACGTACCGGCCGAGCGGTTCACCGCCATGACCCGCCTCGACCACAACCG
The DNA here is from genome assembly GCF_018327685.1 of Streptomyces sp. TS71-3. Classification (NCBI taxonomy): domain Bacteria; kingdom Bacillati; phylum Actinomycetota; class Actinomycetes; order Kitasatosporales; family Streptomycetaceae; genus Streptomyces; species Streptomyces sp. TS71-3. The sequence continues at coordinate 799,468 of NZ_BNEL01000001.1, forward strand.
CGCGCTCGGCCAGCTCGCGAAGAAGGCCGGCGTGTCCGTCTCCGACATCTCCCGCCTGACCATCTGGGGCAACCACTCCGCCACCCAGTACCCCGACATCTTCAACGCCCGGATCGGCGGCAAGAGCGCCGCCGAGGTCGTCAACGACGAGAAGTGGCTCGCCGAGGACTTCATCCCGACCGTCGCCAAGCGCGGCGCCGCCATCATCGAGGCCCGCGGCGCCTCGTCGGCCGCCTCCGCCGCCTCGGCCGCCATCGACCACGTGTACACGTGGGTCAACGGCACCGCCGACGGCGACTGGACCTCCATGGCCATCCCGTCCGACGGCTCCTACGGCGTCCCCGAGGGCCTGATGTCGTCGTTCCCCGTCACCACCAAGGACGGCGCGTTCAGCATCGTCCAGGGCCTGGACGTCAACGACTTCTCCCGCCCCCGCATCGACGCCTCCGTCAAGGAACTCAGCGACGAGCGGGACGCGGTCAGTGCGCTGGGCCTGATCTGACCCCTCCTGGGTGGCCCCTTACGTGGGGGTGCCCCGAGAGGGGCGCGGGGCTGTGTTGATGTGCGGCTCCGCCGCGTGGGCGCGAGCAACCACGACTGGGGGCACCTCCCACGCCCTTCAGGCAGTGGGGGACGTCAGGTCGTCACCGTCCCGGAGGGGCGGTTTCGGTCGTCTCCGGACCAACGGCCGGTGGCTGGTTGCTCGCGCAGTTCCCTGCGCCCCTTTTCCAGGCGTCCCTCACATCGCCGGACCGTAGATTCCCTCATCAAGGTGACGCTCACGGTATTGCCGTGGCCATACCGTGCACTCCCCGCTAGTGTTCGAAACCGACGCGTCAGCTCTGCCAACCCTGCCCTGTCCGGGCGGAGTTGGCCGGGGCATCATCGGGACATCGGGGGGTCCGGAGATGGAGAGCGAGTCGTCTCGGCGGGCCGCGTGGCCCGTGCGGGACAGCAGGCACACCGAGGCCACCCGCCTGCTCTGCGCGGGCGCCCGCCTCAGCACCTCCTTCCGTACCCGTGTCATCGACGAACTGGTGGGCCAGGCCCAGCGCCCCGTCGCCCCCTCCTATGGCGCCGACGTGCTCCCGGTGCTCGCCCACGCCCTCGGCGCCCGCCGCGAGGAGGCGCGCACGGCCCTGCTGCTGCTCGCCGTCTGGGTGGGATTCCTGGTCTCCGACGCCGTCATGACCTGGGACGCGGTGTCGGATGCCTATGGCGGTGCCTATGGCGGCGACTCCCCCCTGTCCGCGATCGATCTCCCGCTGCTCCTCTTCCGGCCGGAGGCCGTCGCGGGGTTCCGCCCGGACGTCCAGGGACCCGGCCTCGTCTTCACCCAGCTGAGCTGGGCGCTGTCGTACGCGGTGGTCGTCGTCCTGCTGTGGTTCGCGCGGCAGGTGTCCGGGAGCACCGTGGAACTCCCGGCGGCACTCCGGAAGGCGCCCTTGCCCGGCTCCGTGAAGGGCGTGCGCAAGAACACCGCCTCCGTGCTGCGACTGCTCGCCGGCCTCCTCGCCGTCCTGTACGGGTACGCCGCCGTCAGGATGATCGCCGACACCCCGTACCCGGTCATCTTTCCGCTGCTGATCGCCGTCGTCGTCTGGTGGCACCGGTCGGTCCACCAGCGGAGCCTTCGTGCCTCCCTCTCCCGGCGCTCCTTCGCCGAGGCGGAGCCCCCGCGCCTGGCCGGCCGGTACGCGCACACGGCCGAGCTCATCCAGCGCGAGCAGCGTGCCTCGCTCACCCTCTACGACCCGCACCGCCCGTTCGTCGGCGCCGGCACCACGCGCAAGCCCTGGCTGGTCGTGCTGGAGCTCCAGCCCAGGGGTGGCGAGGACACCGAAGCAGACGGTGAGGAAGCCAAGACCGGGCCCGCGCCGGGCCCGGTACCGGCGCCGCGCGCGGCGGGCGAGGGACCTTCCGGGCACCCCTCGGGTGGGCCGGGGACTCTCACCGCACGCGACGTCATCGAGATGATCGAGCCCAAGCTGCGCGCCCTGCGCACGTCCACGGCGGCCACCAGCAAGGACCGGCTCCAGGCGCTGGAGATCGAGGAGTTCGTGTACCTGCCGTCCGGCGTCGGGCGCGACGAACTGCTGCACACGGCGGACGGCGCCCCGCCCAGGCCGATCCATGACGCGGCCCAGGTCGCCCGGCACCTGGCCGAGTCCCTCGGCGAGGGCGGCGAGGCGCGCCGCCACTTCCTGCGGGTGAGGGTCGGCGCCTGGGACGAGCAGGTCGTCGTCTCCCTGCTGGTCAGGGTGCACACGCAGGGCGGCATGCTGGTCCTCGAAGTGGTGCCGCACGTACTGGGCCCGATCATCGCCGAGTTCCGGGCCGTCGACGCCCTGGTCGAGGCCGAGCCCGCAGGGCCCCTGCGGGACGGCATCGGGGCGGCCCTGGCGAGCCCCATGGAGGGGATGGCGATCGGCATCGGCGCGCTGCGCACCCTGCGCTCCGAGCTCAGGCTGAGGCTGGCCCCGCCCCGGCTGGCCGCCCCTGACGCTCCCAGCGTCTCGCTGCGCGAGCTCGTCAGCACCGACGAGCTGTCGCTGCTCCAGGAAATGGACGTGACCCGTTACATCAGGACCCTCCAGGACCGGATCGGCGAGGGCGTCCGCGATGCCCTGCACGCCCGCGGCTACCGCACCGACCGCCTGGAGCAGAACATCACCACCATCAACAGCAGCCTCTACATCGGCGAGATGTCCGGCGGCGCGGTGGCCACCGGCACCCACGGCATGGCCACTCACAGGGAGGGGAGCACCGCATGAGCACCGACCACGACCCCGCCGCCCCCGGCGCGGGCACGCCCGCTCCCGGCGCACCGGCGGGGGCCGGGCAACCGGGCGGCACGTCCGTCACCATCAACTCGATGTCCGGCGGCTCCGTCGCCACCGGGGAGCACGGCAGGGCCGAGTCCACCAACGTCACGGTCCAGGGGCTCGATCAGGCACATCAGGAGCTGCTGGCCGCCGTGGCCGAGCTGCGCCGGCAGCTGGCCGAGGCGCAGGCGGCGGGCTCCGAGGGTGCCGACAGCGGGCTCCTCGCCCAACTCACCGAGGTCCAGGGGGAGATCACCGCGCACGGCCAGGCGCCACGGCCGCTGCTGGCCCGCCTGCTGGCCGGTCTCGCCGCGTACGGCCCGGCGGCGGGCGCGGCCGCCTCCGCCGTGGCCACCGTCATCCAGGCGCTGGCGCCGCTGCTCGGCTAGGAGCGGCGCCCCGGCGCGGACCACCGGCTCGTGGACCGTTCCGGGCACCGTTACACCAAGGGGGACGAGATGGTCAGACGCTTCGACGCCGACCGCCAGGAATGGGCGAGCGATGAGCAGGAGGACCGGCTCGGCGAGCTGCGTCGCCGTGACGCGCTGCGCCAGCGGCAGGCGCTGCTGGTGTCGGTCGCGGTCCTCGCCGTCTGCGGCATCGGCTTCGGCACCTACGCGCTCGGGTGGAAGGACGAGCCGAAGCCGCCCGCGGCCCAGCCGAGCCGGCCGCCCGGTTCCGGTGCGACGGCGGGCGGCGGCAGCGGATCGCCGACGCCCTACCCGTCGGAGCCGTCCTCGCCCGCATCGACGGGCGCGCCCGCCGGATACCAGGTGGACGAGGACACCGAGGGCTTCCGCATAGCCGTGCCCGACGGCTGGCAGCGCTCCACCGCGGGCTCCGCCTACGGCTTCCCGATCGTCAACTACCGCAGCTCCGACGGTTCCCGCAGGCTCCAGGTCTACGAGGTGCAGGAGTCCTCGCCGGACGAGTCGCTGCAGACGTTCCTGGAGCAGGTCCCGAAGTCCGAGGGGTTCAAGAAGCTGTCCCTGGAGGAGATGCCGGACGCCGAGGGCCGCCCCGGCGCCCGCCTCGAATACGTCACCGACAAGCTCACCGCCGAGCCCGACATCGGCGGCTGGCACGTCGTCGACCACCGCTTCGAGGCGGCGGACGGCAAGCTGTACGCGCTCGCCTCCTACGGTGCGGAGGCGGACGGCAGGGCCGATGAGACCCAGGTGCTGAACACGGCGCTGGCGTGGTTCTGCCCGCCGCTCACCGAGTGCGAAGCGCCTGCGGCGGGCTTGGGCCGATAGAGACTGCCCCTTCGGGGCGTCTCCGTCCCAGAGGGACAGCCTGCGTCGTGTCCGGACCACCGGTGGCTGGTCGGTTGCTCGCTCCCCCACTGCCTCAAGGGCGTGGGAGGTACCCCCACCCCGCGCCCCTTCGGGGCGCCGGGCGTACCCGGCACAACCAGTTATCCGCAGTGCGGAACATGCCGGTAACAAGACCGCCGCGCGAGGGCCACAGACCGGCCATACGTTACGATCCGCCCGGCGTTGGCCAAGGCTTGGGGGTGGCGGCGGGCTCGTTCGGTCCGCTCAGAGTGAGGCTGTCACCTTGTCACACGTCACCTGCCGCAAGAGACGGGCGGGGCGTTCGCTCCGCGTCGCCGCCGTGCTCGTCCTCGGGGCCCTCGGCGTCAGCCAGGCCAACGGGGCCGCCGCCGCGGGCGAACCGGCCGCCGGCCACCCCTGGTCCGTGACCCGTGTCGCGGGCGGCTTCCGTGTCACCCTCGACCTCGACAAGCCGCTGCCCATGACCGCCGACGTCCCGACGCTCTCGGCGGACGGCACCCCCCTCGGCCCCGCGACGGAGTCGGCCGACGGCACGTCCCTGTCGCTCGTCACCACCGACCCCTCGGTGCTGCATGCGGCGTCGGTGACCACCGGGGCCGCCACCACACCGTCCGGCACCGGCCCGGCGTCCCCCGCCCGCCCCCCGGCCGAGCCCGAGGCGCCCGGGGCACCGAAGACGCTCCCGGCGGACCCGTCGGAGCCCGGTCACCACCATGTCTCCGAGGCTGTCTACGACTTCGGCGACCAGGCGATACCCCTGCTCAACACAGGCGGCATCCGGGGCGAGCTGGAGGGCAAGGTCTACCTGCCCGACGGCCCCGGCAGGAAGCCCGTCGTGATCTTCGAGCACGGCCGCCACACCTCCTGCTACGGGCCCGGCAAGCCCAACCCCGCCGCGTGGCCCTGCCGCACCTCGCCCGACAGCACGGAACAGCGCTCGCCCGTCCCCAGCTACCTGGGGTACGACGCGCCCGCCCGCGCCCTCGCGAGCAACGGATACGCCGTCGTCTCCGTGTCGGCGAACGCGATCAACGCCACCGACAACCAGCTCGCCGCCGACTACGGCGCCCAGGCCCGCGGCGAGCTGATCCTCGACACCCTGCGGATGCTGAAGAAGGCCGACGCCCGCCAGAGCGTCGTCTACCACGACGCGTTCACCGGCCGCGACGTCAGCCTCGCGCAGGCGCTCGACGGAGACATCACGCCGTCCGACCTCGCCGGCAGGCTCGATCTCCACGACGTCGGGATCATGGGGCACTCCCGCGGTGGCGAGGGCGTCGTGGCCGCCGCCACGCTCAACGACGCCCTGCCCGTCCCGGAGCAGTTCGGGATCAAGGCGGTGCTGCCGCTCGCGCCCGTCGACTACGACCGGATCTCCCTGCCGAACGCGGCGACGGCGACGGTGCTGCCGTACTGCGACGGCGACGTGGAGAACCTGATGGGCCAGCACATCGTCGACGACTCGCGGCATGCCTTCGACGACGACGTGCTGCGCTCCGCGGTGCTCGTGATGGGCGCCAACCACAACTTCTTCAACACCATCTGGACGCCGGGCGGCTTTCCCGCCGGCACCGCCGACGACTGGGCGGCGGCCGACGGCGCCGACGACCCCGTGTGCGACCCCTCGTCCGCGACGACGACACGGCTCACCCCGCAGCAGCAGGTCGACGTCGGCACCGCCTACGTCTCGGGCTTCTTCCGGCTCACGCTCGGCGGGGAGAAGCAGTTCCAGCCGATGTTCGACGGCTCGGACGTGATGCCGCCCTCGACGCCGTTCGCGCACGTCACCGTGGCCGCGACCCAGCCCGCGAGGTCCCGCGTCGGCATCAGCACCTTCGAGCACGCCTCCGCCGCTGTCCGCACCGCAGGCGACGCCACCGCCGCGGTCTGCGAGGGCATGGGCGGCACCGGAGGCGTCACGCTCGGGCAGCCGCTGCCGTCCTGCTCCACCGGCCTCAGCGAGGCCGCGGTGCCGCACTGGTCGCCGGCGCTGTGGGCGTGGAACGTGCCGGCCTCGCCGATGCTGCACATGACGTGGACGTCGGCGAGCGGCCGGGTGCGCGTGGCGGTCCCGGCGGGCGCGCGGGACGTGCGCCGGTTCCAGCAGCTGTCGGTGAAGATGGCCGCGGACGAGTCGGTGGCCACCGCGACCGACCTGGCGGTCACCGTCGCGGACGGCTCCGGGCACACGTGGTCCTCGCCCGTCTCCGCGCTCAACGCACAGGCGGTGACCCGGATGCCGGGGGTCAGCTCGCCGTGGCTGCGCAAGGTGATCCTGCGGCAGGTGACCATCCCCACGTCCGCGCTGCACGGTCTGAACATGCGGGACATCCGCGAGGTGCGGTTCTCCGCGACGAAGGGCGCTCCGTCGGGCGGCGTCTACCTCTCCGACCTCTCGGTGGAGGACCGGGCGGTCGGCGCGCGGGTTCCCGAGCGGCTGGCGGGTGTGGACGTGGTACCGGCCCGCGTCGACGAGGGGTCGGGGCCCGGCACCGCCGAGGTGGCCGCCGTGCTGTCCAGGCCGGTGGACCACCCGGTCACCGCGTACGTCAGCGCGTTCGGGGCTGCGGGCGGCAGGGCCGGGGACGCGATGCACGAGGTGGCCTTCGCACCGGGGCAGGTGTGCGTCGCGGTGCGGGTGCCCACGTACGGGGACACCGTGCCGAGCGCCACCGCGACCACGTCGTTCAAGGTCTCGGCGACCGACGTGTCCGGGGCGGTCATGGGCGACAAGGGCTTCGGCACCCTCACCGTGCGCGAGGACGACGGGGTCACCGCCGGTGACCCGGCGCCCGCCTTCGGCGTCCCCGGCGACGCCTGCGCCGAGTACGCGGCCTCGCGGACGCCGGGCAGGCTCGACGTCGGCGGGCCCGTCACGGCCGGTGCCACCACGCCCGTGACGGCACGCGGCTACCGGTCCGGGGAGAGCGTCGAGTTCCGCCTCGGCGCGACGTCACTGGGCAGGGCGGTGGCGGACCGCCACGGCACGGTGGCCTTCGCGGCACGGATACCGGCGGGCGCTCCTGCCGGGGCGACGACGATGACGGCGACCGGTGCGGGTTCCGCGCATGCGGACACGGCGACGGTTCGGGTACGGGTGCGCGGCGCGCGCTGAGCCCCGGCGTGGGGCGCCCTTGGAGTCTCGGGTGCCCCCGGCCTACCCCCAGGGGTGCGGGGAACTGCGCGACTGGCCACGACGTGACCGCCGGGTCGTCGCCGTCCCGAGGGGGCTGGTTCTGTCGTGTCTGGACCACCTGCCGGCAGTGGTTGCTCGCGCAGTTCCCCGCGCCCCTGTAGGGCGGGGCTGCGCCCCGGCCCAGGGGTAGGCCGGTCCGCCGGCACGAAGCACTCGCCCGGCCGGGCGCGCCCCTATCCCGACGACAGTCGGGACTCCAGCTTTGCCACGTCGACCGAGTCCGAGGACGGCGGCGTTTTCGTCTGGACCGGCTTGTTGTAGTCCGACAGGGTGACGTCCACGTTCGCCTGGCTGCTGTGGACGGTGGCCCGCAGCGGGAACGGGGTGCCCACCGCCGAGACGAAGACCGTGCTGGACCTGCCGCTGCGCGAGCCGGAGAGCGGCACGGTGCGGGTGCCCGCGACCAGGGTGGCGCGGCCCTTGTGCAGCGCGCCCACACCCATGGCGGCGGTCTGCACCTGCTTGCGGAAGCCGTTCAGGTCGCACAGCCGTGCCGCCGACTGGAGGAAGTTGCTGCTGGTCGTGCCGTGCACCCAGCGGCCGTGCAGGAACGACGCGGCGCTCCGGCCGGTCTTCCCGGGGAGCTGGGTCTTCCAGAAGGTGTCGTTGGGCCGCAGCCAGACCTGGTTGCCGCGTTTGACCAGGGAGACCTGGCCGCCGTTGCTGTAGCCGAGGCCCGCCGTGCAGTCGCCCTTCCGGTCCAGGCGCAGGTCGGTGGAGCTGGGCCGGCGCGGGTCGGAGCGCGCCGACTTGTCGTTCAGGTGGGCGTGCAGCGAGGAGGCGCCCTGGAGGGCCTTGCTGCTCCTGCCGGCGATCTGCTGGGCGCTCTGCTTCTCGATGCCGTTGCTGCCGCCGCTGGTGGCCGGGGCGGCATGCGGCGTCCGCGGCTCGGCGCCCGCGGAGCTGGGCGTGGCGGGCAGCGCGGCCAGCGCGACGGCGGCGCAGCTCACCGTGGTGAGGAGCCCGTACCCGGCCAGGCGGGGCCCTCGCCGGCGCGCGGAGCCGGCCCGCCGGTACTCCGGCAGAGACCGCCGGTCCGTCCGCTCGGACCTCGGTTTCCTGGGCGACGTCGATGCCATCACAGGACCTCCTGGGATATATCCCCCTTCGGCATCCATCAGCGTAGGTTCCGCCCACTGGCGTCGCACTTGCTGTGGCGGTCGGCACGTTCGCGCATGGATCTCGTGTAGAGGTCGCATGGTTTCGGCCACCGCGGGAAGGCGCTCGGCCGCCGGCATGGCCCGGCCGGCAGCAGAACGCGACGGAAGGCATACGGAAGGTGTCCGCAGAGCAGAGCATCCACGTGGGCGGGGAGTGGCGTGCAGCCCTCTCCGGAGCCACGCGCGAGATCATCGACCCGGCCGACGGCAAGCCGTTCACGGCCGTCGCCGAGGCGGGCGGTGAGGACGCGGACGAAGCCGTTGCCGCGGCCAGGGCCGCGTTCGACGACGGGCCGTGGCCGGACACCCCCGCAGCCGGGCGCGCCGCCGTGCTGCGCACCACCGCCGACCTGCTCGGCCGGGACCGCGAGGAGCTGGCGCTCCTGGAGAGCCGCGACACCGGCAAGACCCTGGGCGAGGGCCGCGCCGACGTGGACTGCGTCGCCGACACCTTCCGCTACTACGCGGACCTGGTGGGCGCGGAGGACCCGGGGCGCGTGGTCGACGCGGGTTCCCCGGACATCCACAGTGTCGTGGTGCACGAGCCCGTCGGCGTCTGCGCCCTGATCGCGCCGTGGAACTATCCGCTGCTCCAGGCGAGTTGGAAGATCGCGCCGGCGCTGGCCGCGGGGAACACGTTCGTGGTCAAGCCCTCCGAGCTGACGCCGCTGACGACGGTGGCGCTGGTCCGGCTGCTGACCGAGGCCGGGCTGCCGGCCGGGGTCGCGAACATCGTCACGGGACCGGGCGACCCGGTGGGCGCGCGGCTCGCCGGGCACCCCGGCGTCGACCTGGTCTCGTTCACGGGCGGCCTGGTCAGCGGCACCAAGGTCGCCGAGCTGGCCGCGCCGGGCGTCAAGAAGGTGGCGCTGGAGCTGGGCGGCAAGAACCCGAATGTCGTCTTCGCGGACGCCTGCGCCACCGACGACGGCCTGGACACCGCGGTCGACCAGGCGCTGAACGCCGCGTTCATCCACAGCGGCCAGGTCTGCTCGGCGGGCGGGCGGCTGATCATCGAGGAGTCCGTCGCGGAGCCGTTCGTCGCCGAACTGGCCCGCAGGGCGGCCCGCGTCAGGCTCGGCCGCGGCACCGAGGACGGCGTGGAGTGCGGGCCGCTGGTCTCCGCGCGGCAGCGCGAGCGCACGGAGGAGTTCGTGGCGTCGGCGCTGGCGGAGGGCGCGGTACTGCGCACCGGCGGCAAGCGCCCCGAGCCGTCCACGGTCCGCCCCGCCACGGGCTACTTCTATGAGCCGACGGTCCTGGACCGCTGCCACCGCGGCATGCGGGTGGTCCGCGAGGAGGTGTTCGGCCCCGTGCTGACCGTGGAGACGTTCACCACCGAGGACGAGGCGCTGGCGCTCGCCAACGACACCGAGTACGGCCTCGCGGGCGCCGTGTGGACGCAGGACGCGGGCCGCGCCCGGCGCATGGCGCGCAGGATGCGGCACGGCACCGTGTGGATCAACGACTTCCACCCCTACCTGCCGCAGGCGGAGTGGGGCGGCTTCGGCAAGTCGGGCACGGGCCGCGAGCTGGGCCCGGCCGGCCTCGCCGAGTACCGCGAGACGAAGCACGTCTACCAGAACCTGGCACCCCGGCCGGTCCGGTGGTTCACCGGCTGACCCGAGCCTCGCACGCCCCACGTACGGAGCCCCCCGGCCACGGTTCCGTAGGCGCGGCTGCGGGGCCGGTCCCTTCAACGCCGCGCACGTGCGGGGCCACGCATGCGGCGCCCCGTAGGGGCGCGGGGAACTGCGCGAGCAACCGACCACCGGCGGACGGTCGCGGAGAAGACCGCAAGTGGCTGAACGAAGCGGCTCGCCGCAGGCGGCGCCCGAAAGGGGCGCGGGGTGGGGGTGCCTCCCACGCCTTCAAGGCTGTGGGGGAGCGAGCAACCAGCGACGGGCGGGTGGTCGCGGAGAAGACCGCAAGTGGCTGGACGAAGCGGCTCGCCGCAGGCGGCGCCCGAAAGGGGCGCGGGGAACTGCGCGACAAGCCCCCACCGGCGGGGTGGTCGCGAAAGGGCCCGCAAGGGGCTGGCCGTGGCGGCCCGCCGCAGGCGGCGCCCTGGAAGGGCCGCGGGGAACGGAAAGAGCAGCCCCCACCGACAGGTGGGCGAAGAAGAGACAGCAACCGGACCGGACACAGCGGCACGCCGCAGGTGCCTCCAGAGGAGGAGCGACTGACCATGCCCGAGTACGACTACGTCGTGATCGGCGGCGGCACGGCCGGATCCGTGATCGCCTCCCGGCTCACCGAGGACCCCGACGTCCAGGTCGCCGTGATCGAGGGCGGCCCCAGTGACGTCGACCGCCCCGAGGTGCTGACCCTGCGCCGCTGGATGGGCCTGCTCGGCAGCGAGCTCGACTACGACTACCCGACCACCGAGCAGCCGCGCGGCAACTCCCACATCAGGCACAGCCGCGCCCGCGTGCTCGGCGGCTGCTCCTCGCACAACACCCTGATCGCGTTCAAGCCGCTGCCGTCCGACTGGGACGAGTGGGAGGCGGCCGGGGCGGCCGGCTGGGGTGCCGTGCCGATGGAGGCGTACTTCGCACGGCTGCTGAACAACATCGTTCCCGTCCACGAGAAGGACCGCAACGCCATCGCCCGCGACTTCGTCACCGCGGCCGAGTCCGCGGTCGGCGTGCCGCGGGTGGAGGGGTTCAACGCCAAGCCGTTCACCGAGGGCGCCGGCTTCTTCGACCTGGCCTACCACCCCGAGGACAACAAGCGCTCCAGCGCCTCCGTCGCGTACCTGCACCCGTTCCTGGACCGGCCGAACCTCCACCTGATGCTGGAGACCTGGGCGTACCGGCTCGAACTGGACGGCACCCGGGCGACGGGCGCCCGCGTGCGCGCCGCGGACGGCACGGAGGAACTCGTCACGGCGCGCCGCGAGGTGCTGCTGTGCGCGGGCGCCGTGGACTCCCCGCGGCTGCTGCTGCACTCTGGGATAGGCCCCGCGAAGGACCTCCAGGACCTGGGCATCCCGGTGGTGCACGACCTGCCGGGCGTCGGCGAGAACCTCCAGGACCACCCCGAGTCGGTGATCGTCTGGGAGACCGGGGGCCCGATCCCGGAGAACTCCGCGATGGACAGCGACGCGGGCCTGTTCGTCCACCGCGACCGGGCGCGTCCGGGCCCGGACCTGATGTTCCACTTCTACCAGATCCCGTTCACCGACAACCCGGAGCGACTGGGCTACCGGCGCCCGGCGCACGGCGTGTCGATGACGCCGAACATCCCCAAGCCGCGAAGCCGCGGCCGGCTCTACCTGACCAGCGCGGACCCCGCCGTCAAACCCGCCCTGGACTTCCGCTACTTCACCGACGAGGAGGACTACGACGCCCGCACCCTCGTCGACGGCATCCGCATCGCCCGCCAGGTCGCACGGGCCGAGCCGCTCGCCGGCTGGCTGAAGCGCGAGGTGTGCCCGGGGCCTGACATCACCTCGGACGAGGAGCTGAGCGAGTACGCCCGCCGGGTCGCGCACACCGTCTACCACCCGGCAGGCACCTGCCGGATGGGTGCCGCCGACGACGAACTGGCCGTCGTCGACCCGCAGTTGCGGATCCGGGGACTTACCGGCGTCCGGATCGCGGACGCGTCCGTCTTCCCCACCCTGCCCGCCGTCAATCCCATGATCGGGGTGCTCATGACCGGAGAACGCTGTGCCGAACTGCTGAGGGAGGACGCCCGATGAGCAATCAGCCCGCCCAGCAGCCCTTCGACCCGCCGCCCGCCCAGCGTCCGCCGACCGGAAGCGGTGCCCGGGGGAAGCAGCCGGCCCCGGCCGGGTCCTCGCCCGACGGCGCCGCCCCGACCGATGGCGCCGCGGCGCCCGTCTTCGCCGTGGACGGCCTGTGGAAGGTCTTCGGGCCCAAGCCGGCCCGCGTCCCCTCCGACCCCGAGCTGGCCGGGCTCGACCCGGCCGCGCTGCGGTCCCGCACCGGCTGCACCGCCGCGGTGCACGACGTGTCGTTCAGCGTCCGCAAGGGGGAGGTCTTCGTCGTCATGGGCCTGTCCGGGTCCGGCAAGTCCACCCTCGTACGGTGCCTGACCCGGCTGATCGAGCCGACCGCGGGCAGCATCGCCATCGAGGGCGAGAACGTCCGCGAAATGGACCGTACGAGCCTGCGCGAGCTGCGCAGGCACCGCGCGGCCATGGTCTTCCAGCACTTCGGGCTGCTGCCGCACCGCAGCGTCCTCGACAACGTCGCCTACGGCCTCCAGATCCAGGGCATGCCCCGCGCGCAGCGCCGCGAACGCGCCGCCGAGATGGTCGCCAAGGTGGGCCTGGACGGCCTGGAGCAGCGCCGGCCCGGCGAGCTCTCCGGCGGCCAGCAGCAGCGCGTGGGCCTCGCCCGCGCGCTCGCCGTCGATCCCCAGGTGCTGCTCTTCGACGAGCCGTTCAGCGCGCTCGACCCGCTGATCCGGCGGGACATGCAGGAGGAGGTCATCCGCCTGCACCGCGAGGAGGGCCGCACCATGGTCTTCATCACCCACGACCTCAGCGAGGCGCTGCGGCTCGGCGACCGGATCGCGCTCATGCGCGACGGCCGCATCGTCCAGCTCGGCACCCCCGAGGAGATCGTCGGCTCGCCCGCCGACGACTACGTACGGGACTTCGTCCGCGACGTGCCGCGCGAGCAGGTGCTGACGGTACGCACCGCGATGCGCCCGGCGGACCCCGACGAGACCGACCGGGGCCCCGCGATCACGCCCGGCGCGACCGTCTCCGAGGCCATCGGGGAGGTGGCCCGCACCGGGTTCCCGGTCCGCGTCATGCAGGACGGGCGGTGCCTCGGCGTGGTCGACCACGAACGGCTGCTGGAGGTCATCGCCGCGAACGGCAGCGGCAGCGGCAACGGCAACGGCAACGGTGACGGTGGCGGCCCCGGGCACCGGGGCGCCGGCGGCGCGGGCGGCCTGAAGCACGCCGCGCCGGACGGCCGGGAGGTGGCCTGACATGACCGCCGCCACCGCCCCGGCGCGGGCCACCGGGGCCTTCGCTCCGCTGCGCGCCACCGGGCGCCGGCGCGCAGCGGCCAAGCTGCTCGTGCTCGCGGTGCTCGCCGCGATCCTCGTACCGCTCGCCGAAGCGCACTGGTCCGGGGGAACCTGGCCGGACGCCCTGACCGTCGACGTCTCGGGACCGCTCGGCAGAGCCAGCGACTGGATCATCGACAACCGCGACAGCCACCCGCTGTTCCTCTACTTCTTCGGCTACATCTCCAACGCGGTCGTGGTCTGCGTACACGCCGTCTACCTGGTGCTGCTCGCCGCGGGCTGGGCCGGGGTCGCCGCGGGGGCCGGGCTGATCGCCTGGAAGCTGGCCGGCTTCCGGCTCGCGCTCACCACGGCCGTCGCGTTCGTGCTGTGCGGGCTGCTGGGCATGTGGGTGCCGACCATGCAGACGCTGGCCCTGATGGTCGTCGCCGTCCTCGCCTCGGTGCTGGTCGGCGGGGTGCTCGGGCTGGCCGCGGGCCTGTCCGACCGGGTGCACCGCGCGCTGCGGCCGATCCTGGACACCATGCAGGTGCTGCCCGCGTTCGCTTACCTGCTGCCCGTGGTGCTGGTCTTCGGCATCGGGGTACCGGCCGCCGTCCTCGCCACCGTCGTCTACGCCGCCCCGCCGATGACCCGGCTCACCGCGCTCGGGCTGCGGGGCGCCGACGAGGGAGTGATGGAGGCGGTGGCCTCGCTCGGCGCGACCGGCCGCCAGCGGCTGCTCACCGCCCGGCTGCCGCTCGCGCGCGGCGAGCTGATGCTCGGCGTCAACCAGTCGATCATGATGGCCCTGTCGATGGCCGTGATCGCCTCCGTGATCGGCGCCGGCGGCCTCGGTGACCGCGTCTACCAGGCCCTGGCCTCCGTCGACGTCGGCGCGGCGCTCGCCGCGGGCATCCCGATCGTGCTGCTCGCGGTGGTCCTGGACCGCACGACGGCCGCGGCGGGGGAGCGGCTCGGCTCCGGCGGGGCCGCGGGAGCCGGGGACGGTTCCCGGGGCGCCGCACGCGGCCCGGGCGGCTGGTTCCGGCTGCTGCGCGGCTGGCCCGGCTGGCTGCTGGTCGCCGTGCTCACCGTCGCCGTGGCCGCCGCGATGCGCCTCGCCGGGCGCCAGGAGTGGCCCGGGTCGTGGGAGGTCGACATCGCGGAGCCCGTCAACCGCGCCGTCGACTGGATGACCGGCCACCTCTACACCGGCGTGCCCTACATCGGCGGCACCGCCGACTGGGCCGGCCACTTCACCACCTGGGTGCTCGACCCGGTCCGCTCCGGGTTGCAGTGGCTGCCGTGGTGGTCCGTGCTGCTCGTGGTGGCGGCCCTCGCCTGGCTGATCGGCACCTGGCGGACCGCGCTCACCGCCGTCCTCGCGATGGCCGTGATCGGCGTGCTCGGGGTGTGGAACTCCTCGCTGGACACCCTCTCCCAGGTCCTCGCGGCCGTCGTGGTCACCCTGGTGCTGGGCTTCGCCGTCGGTATCGGGGCAGCCCGCAGCCGCCGGCTCGAAGCCGTGCTCAGGCCCGTCCTCGACGTGTTGCAGACCCTGCCGCAGTTCGTCTACCTGATCCCGGTGGTGGCCCTGTTCGGCGTCGGCCGCGCGCCCGCCGTCGCCGCCGCCGTGGTCTACGCGCTGCCGGCCGTCGTCCGCATCACCACCCAGGGCGTACGGACGGTGGACACCGCCGCACTGGAGGCGTCCCGCTCCCTCGGCGCCACCGGCGGCCAGCAACTGCGGCAGGTGCAGCTCCCGCTGGCCAGGCCCGCGCTGCTGCTCGCCGTCAACCAGGGCGTGGTGCTGGTCCTCGCGGTCGTCATCATCGGCGGCCTCGTCGGCGGCGGCGCGCTCGGCTACGACGTCGTCTTCGGCCTCGCCCAGGGCGACCTGGCGACCGGCCTGGTGGCGGGCGCGGCCATCGTCTGCCTGGGGCTGATGCTGGACCGGGTCACCCAGCCCACCGAGCGGCGCGCAGGGAAGGAGGCCTGAGATGCGCACGCACGTCACGCACCCCACGCGCTTCAGGCGCGGTTCCAGGACGGCGACCGCCGGGCTCACCGCGGTCGCGCTGGTGGCCCTGGCGGGCTGCGGCGCCGCCGACATGACCAAGCAGACCTCGCCGTTCGCGAACGCCCAGGGCGCGAGGACGGTGACGCTGTCCGTGCAGTCCTGGGTGGGCGCGCAGTCGAACGTCGCGGTGGCGAGCTACATCCTGGAGCACGAGTTGCACTACCGCGTGGACACCGTCCAGGTCGACGAGGTCCCCGCCTGGGACGCGCTCAGCCAGGGCCGGGTGGACGCGATCCTGGAGGACTGGGGCCACCCCGACCAGGAGAAGCGGTACGTCGAGGACAAGAAGACCATCGTCAGCGCAGGCGGCCTCGGGGTCACCGGCCACATCGGCTGGTTCGTCCCCACGTACTTCGCCAAGCAGCACCCCGACGTCACCGACTGGAAGAACCTCAACAAGTACGCGAAGCAGCTGCGCACCCCCGAGAGCGGCGGCAAGGGCCAGCTCCTGGACGGCTCCCCGTCGTACGTCACCAACGACAAGGCGCTGGTGAAGAACCTCCACCTCGACTACCAGGTGGTGTTCGCCGGCTCCGAGGCCGCCCAGATCACGCAGATGCGGCAGTTCGCCAAGCAGCACAAGCCGTACCTGACGTACTGGTACCAGCCGCAGTGGCTCTTCAAGAAGGTCCCGATGACCGAGGTGAAGCTGCCCGCGTACAAGGAGGGCTGCGACGCGGACGCGGACAAGGTGGCGTGCGCGTACCCGAAGACACCGCTCCAGAAGTACCTGAACGCCGGGTTCTCGCGGAACGGCGGGGCGGCGGCACGGTTGCTGAAGAAGTTCCACTGGACGCTGGAGGACCAGAACGAGGTGTCGCTGATGATCGCCGACCAGAAGCTGTCGCCGGACGAGGCCGCGAAGAAGTGGGTGGACGGCCACCGGTCCGAGTGGAAGCAGTGGCTTTCCTGACTCCATCAGGGGGTCGCCGTCCGGGTGGGGTGGTCCCTGCCGTCTCCGGTCCACCGGCGGGTGGGTGGTTGCTCGCGCAGTTCCCCGCGCCCCTATCGGGGCGCAGCCCCGGCCTATAAGGGGCGCGGGGAACTGCGCGACCAGCCACGACTGGGGGCACCTCCCACGCCCTTCAGGCAGTGGGGGACGTCGGATCGCCACCGGCCGAAAGGGGCAGTCGGGGCCGCTCGCGCCCACCTTCCGGGGGTACCCGGCAGGCCGGACGCGCCCCTGACGGGGTGTTACGTACCGCGGGCCGCCGCGACGTCCGCCGCGAGCAGGGCCGTGGCACGCCGCTGCCAGCCGGGGCCGAACGTGATCCGCGTGGCGCCGAGTCGCCCGAGTTCCGCGGGGGAGTGGTCGCCGAGCCGGGTGGCCGTGTTGATGGGGCCGTCGATGCCCGCCCGCAGGACGGGGAGCGCTGGGGGCGGCGCCCCGAGAGGGTAGACGCAGTCCGCGCCGGCGGCCACGTACAGCGCCGCCCGCTCCACGGTCTGCTCCGCCGCCCGCCGCATGGCCCCCTCGTCGCCTCCTCGCTCGGCGGAGCCGTCGCCCCCGCCGTCGGGGTGCAGGAACGTGTCGATGCGCGCGTTCAGGAACACCCGCTCGCCCGCGGCGGCCCGCACCTCGGCAAGCCAGTCGGCGTGCCGCCGCGGGTCCTGAAGAACGCCCCCGTGGGAGTCCTCCAGGTTGCAGCCGACGGCCCCCGTCTCCAGCAGCCGTTCCACCAGCTCCTTCGGCGCGAGCCCGTAGCCGGACTCCAGGTCCGCCGACACCGGCACGTCCACCGCCCGCACGACCCGCGCCACCGCCGCGAACATCTCGTCCGCGGGCGTCGACCCGTCCGCGTACCCGAGCGAGGCGGCGATCCCGGCGCTGGGCGTCGCCAGCGCCGGGAACCCGGCCTCCGCGAACACCCGCGCGCTCGCCGCGTCCCAGGGCCCCGGCAGCACCAGTGGATCGCCGGCCGGCCGCCCGTGGTGGAGCGCCCGGAACGCCGCGGCGGCCTCCGGTCCGCTCACCACTCCGTGCTCCCGGCGGGGATGCGCCGCGAGACCATCAGCCGGTTCCAGGCGTTGATGACCGTGATCAGCCCGATCAGACAGGCCAGGGCGGCGTCGTCGAAGTGCTTGGCCGCCTCCTCGTACACCTCGTCGGGAACGAAGCCTCCCCTGGCCTCCGCCCGGTCAGGGACGGCGAGCAGCGTGACCGCCTCGGTGAGGGCGAGCGCCGCACGCTCGCGTTCCGTGTAGACGCCCTCGGCCTCCTCCCACGCGTCCAGCAGGTCGAGCTGCCGCTGGTCCGCCCCGCTCTCCCGGGCGTTCCGCACGTGCATGTCGAGGCAGAAGGCGCAGTGGTTGAGCTGCGAGGCGCGGATCTGGACCAGCTCGGCCAGCACGGGATCCCCGAAGCCCTGCTTCGCGGCCCCGCTCAGCGTGATCATGGCGGTGCGCACCCCGGCGTCGAGGTGCGTGGTGCGGGCCGTCACGCGTGCTGTCCGGGCCGGTAGTGGCCCGGGACCGCGCGGGACGTCACGCCGAACCGGTTCCACGCGTTGATCACCGTGATCGCGGCGATGAGCTGCGCCAGCTCCTGCTCCGTGAAGTGCTCCGCGACCCTGTCGTACACCTCGTCCGGCACGAAGCCTCCCCCAGCCTCCGGCCGGGAGGTGCCCCCAGTCAGTACCGTGATCGCCTCGGTCAGCTCCAGCGCCGCGATCTCCTTGGGCGTGTAGAAGTGCCGCGACTCCTCCCAGGCACCGAGCTGGATGACCCGCTCCACCGACTCGCCCGCGGCCAGCGCGTCCTTGGTGTGCATGTCGAGGCAGAACGCGCAGTGGTTGATCTGGGAGGCACGGATCTTCACCAGTTCGAGCAGCACCGGGTCGACGCCCTTGCGGGCCGCCGCGTCCAGGCGGGCCATGGCCTTGTAGGCCTCGGGGGCCAGCTCGGCGAGGTTGATACGGGGTGTGTGCTCCGGGGCGCGTGCGTCACCGGCGGCAGGGGCCGCGGCGACGGTCTCGTTCGTCGTCATGCCTCGACCCTATGAGCGGAGTAGCCCAGGGGTATGGTCCATTCACATGTCGAAGTCCTGGGCCAATCTCGGGGTGGACCTCCACCTCGAACCGACCGGTTCGGGGGTGCGCAGGGGCCTGACGGACGCCCTGCGGGACGCCGTGGCCAGCGGCCGCCTCGCGCCCGGCACCCGCCTGCCCTCGTCCCGCGGCCTCGCCGCCGACCTGGGCATCGCGCGCAACACCGTCGCGGAGGCCTACGGGGACCTGGTCGCGGAGGGCTGGCTGACCGCCCGCCAGGGCTCGGGCACCCGCGTCGCGGCCCGGACGGTCCCGGGCTCCCCGGCTCCCGCGCCGCACCGCCGCCCGCCCGGCAGCCCCGCCTACGACCTGATGCCCGGCACTCCCGACCTGGGCTCCTTCCCCCGTATGGCCTGGGTGAAGGCCGCCCGCCGCGCCCTGCTCGCCGCCCCGAGCGACGCGCTCGGCTACGGCGACCCGCGCGGCCGCGTCGAGCTGCGCACCGCTCTCGCCGCCTACCTGGCCCGCGCCCGCGGGGTGCGCACCGATCCCGACCGCATCCTCATCTGCTCCGGCTTCACCCACGGCCTCACCCTCCTCGCCACGGTCCTGCGCGAGCGCGGCGTGACCGATGTGGCCGTGGAGGCGTACGGCCTCGACTTCCACTGGAAGCGCCTGACCGCGGCGGGCCTGCGCACGCGGCCGCTCCCGCTGGACGAGCGGGGCACGGTCGTGGAGCCGCTCGACGCCACCGGGGCGCCCGAGTCCGGGGCCGCGCGCCCAGGCGCCCGGCGGACCGATCCGGGAGCGGTGCTGCTGACCGCGGCGCACCAGTTCCCCACGGGGATGCCGCTCCACCCGAAGCGGCGTGCCGCGGTCGTCGACTGGGCGCGCCGCACGGGTGGCGTGATCCTGGAGGACGACTACGACGGTGAGTTCCGCTACGACCGCCAGCCCGTGGGGGCTTTGCAGGGGCTCGACCCCGACCGGGTGGTCTACTTCGGCACCGCGAGCAAGTCCCTGGCCCCCGGCCTGCGGCTTGGCTGGATGGTGCTGCCCGGCTCGCTGGCCGCGGAGGTCGCGGCGGCGAAGGGCCACTCGGACTGGTCGTGCGGGGTGCCCGACCAGCTCACGCTCGCGGAGTTCCTGACGTCGGGGGCGTACGACCGGCATGTGCGGGCGATGCGCCTGCACTACCGGCGCCGCCGCGACGAACTCGTCGCGGCGCTCGCCGAACGCGCGCCGGCGGTTCGGGTCACCGGCATAGCGGCGGGCCTGCACGCGGTGCTCGAACTGCCTGCCGGCACCGAGGAGGCGGTCCTGCACGCGGCGGCGTGGCGGGGCCTGGCCGTGGAGATCCTGGGCCGCTTCCGCCACCCCGACACGGAGGGGGCCTCAGGCCCCCATGACGCCCTGGTCGTGGGCTACGGCACACCCCCGGACCACGCGTGGCACGGCGCACTGGAAGCACTCTGCGAGGTCCTGTGCTGACCCGCCCGGCCCCGTCCGCGCAGGGGCGCGTACCCCCACTCGGCCGCAGTCGCCGACGAGACGTGCCCCCTCGCCCCTGTTCGCGTAGGAGGCGCGTACCCCCGGCCGGGCCGCTGTCGCGTACGAGACGTGCCCTCTTCGCCCCGTCCACGCAGGAACGCGTACCCCCACTCTGCCGCCGTCGCGCACGAGACGTGCCCCCTTCGCCCTCTCCGCGCAGGGTCGCGTACCCCCGCCGGGCCGCTGTCGCGTACGAGACGTGAGGGGACGTGGGGGGATGTCCGCCCGCAGTGTCCTGCGTCAGGCCCAGGGGGACCTTCTGTTGGCGGAGGACGCGGGACCGAGGACGGATATCCGCCCGCGGCCCCGCCCCACGACGTAACAGGAGGCGTTCCACCGTCCAGGGAAGTGGCGCAGGTCGTGTCCGGACCATCGGCGGGTGGCTGGCTGGTCGCGCAGTTCCCCGCGCCCCTTGTAGGGCGCTGCGCGCCCATTCGCCGTCCAGAGAGGGGGGGCGCTGGTTGTGCCCGGATCATCCGCCCGTGGCTGGTTGCTCGCGCAGTTCCCCGCGCCCCTGAGGGAACCGGGGTGCCGCCCCGCAAGGGGCGCCCCCGGAGGGGCGCGGGGAACTGCGCGACCAGCCACAACGGACCCGCACCCGCCTACCCACCGCACCGAAACGAACAGAACGCGCCCCGGCTGAACCAAGCCGCAGGCGCACCCCTCACCCCCGCGCCACAGCCTCCCGCAGCCGTTCGATCCCCCAGTCCAGATCCTCCTTGCTGATCACAAGCGGCGGCGCCAGCCGAATCGTCGACCCATGCGTGTCCTTGGCCAGCACCCCCCGCCCCACCAGCCGCTCACAGAACTCCCGCCCCGTCCCCAACGCAGGATCAAGATCGACCCCAGCCCAGAGCCCCCGCCCCCGAACCTCCCGCACGGGCCCCCCGGGCACCCCGGCAAGCGACTGCAGCTCCTGGTGGAGGTGGTCGCCCAGCTCCGCCGCCCGCTCCTGGTACTCACCGGTCCGCAGAATCGCCAGCACCTCCAGCGCCACCGCGCAGGCCAGCGGGTTCCCCCCGAACGTCGACCCGTGCTCGCCCGGCCTGAACACTCCGAGCACCTCCCGCGACGAGACGACCGCGGACACCGGCACCACACCCCCGCCGAGCGCCTTGCCGAGGATGTACATGTCCGGCACCACACCCTCGTGCTCGCAGGCGAACGTCCGCCCCGTCCGCCCCAGCCCGGACTGGATCTCGTCGGCGACGAAGAGCACGTTCTGTGCCCGGGTCACCTCCCGCACCCCGGCGAGGTAGCCCTCCGGCGGCACGATCACGCCGGCCTCGCCCTGGATGGGTTCGATCAGGACGGCGACCGTGCTGTCGGTGATCGCCGCGCGCAGGGCGGCCAGGTCCCCGTACGGCACGATGTCGAAACCGGGCGTGTACGGACCGTGGTCGTCCCGCGCCTCCGGGTCGGTGGAGAAGCTGATGATCGTGGTGGTGCGGCCGTGGAAGTTGTTCGCGGCGACCACGATCCGCGCCGTGTCGTCGGGTACGCCCTTGACCCGGTAGCCCCACTTCCGCGCCGTCTTGACGGCGGTCTCGACGGCCTCGGCGCCGGTGTTCATCGGCAGCACCATCTCCATGCCGCACAACTCGGCGAGCTGCGCGCAGAAGTCGGCGTACCGGTCGTGGTGGAACGCGCGCGACGTCAGCGTCACCCGGTCGAGCTGCGCCTTGGCGGCATCGATCAGGCGCCTGTTGCCATGGCCGAAGTTGAGCGCCGAGTATCCGGCCAGCATGTCCAGATAGCGACGGCCCTCCACGTCCGTCATCCAGGCGCCCTCGGCCGACGCCACGACGACGGGCAGCGGGTTGTAGTTGCGGGCGCTGTTCTCCGCGGCCGAGTTGATGAAGACGTCGGTTGCAGTCACGGGAGCTCCGTTCTTACGGCGGAAGGGGGCTTGTGGCCCAATTTCTATCGTCGCTCGCCGAACTCGGAAAGAAACCTTTCGCATGAATGTGCTGCGCCGAATGGTCCATCGCACTCACATCGGACCCACGTCGCACCCACATCGAACTCTCCGAGGCGACCGGGACCACCCGGATGTCCCGCGCGCCCGGCAGGCCCCACATGCGCCGCAAGCCCCGTGAATACGGGACAACCCCCCGCCCCCTGGCTAGGCTGTCTTCCACGCACGACGACTGGCGCACAGGGAAGCGACCCTGGGGGAATCGTGCAGGGGCTGAAGCTTCGAGGTGCCGCCCTCCCGATCCCGGGCCGTCCGCAGAGCGTGGCCGCGGGATGTGTCGGGAGCGCGCGGGACCGCGGAACCACGACCCCGGGGTGCCGCCCGCCTGGGCACGCCGGGACACGACCGGACCAGGACCAGCTCGCCCCGGAGGACCGATGTCTCTTCCCCGCACCCCGAACTCTCCGAATACCCCGAACCCGCCGAACTCCCCTGGCTCCCACCCCGCCCTCTCCGCGGCCGACCCCGACGTCGCCGCGCTGGTGGCCGCCGAGGAGCAGCTCCAGGCCGACACGCTGCGGATGATCCCCAGCGAGAACTACGTCTCGGCCGCCGTGCTGGAGGCCACCGGCACCGTCCTCACGAACAAGTACAGCGAGGGCTACCCCGGCCGCCGCTACTACGAGGGGCAGCAGAACATCGACCCCCTGGAGCGGCTCGCCGCCGAGCGTGCCCGGTCCGTCTTCGGGGTCGAGCACGCGAACGTGCAGCCGTACTCGGGCTCCCCGGCGAACCTCGCCGTCTACCTCGCCTTCGCCGAGCCCGGCGACACCGTCATGGGCATGGCGCTGCCCATGGGCGGCCACCTCACCCACGGGTGGAGCGTTTCGGCCACGGGGAAGTGGTTCCGGGGCGTGCAGTACGGGGTGCGCCGCGACACGGGCCGCATCGACTTCGACCAGGTCCGCGAGCTGGCACTCGCCGAGCGGCCCAAGCTGATCTTCTGCGGCGGCACCGCCGTGCCGCGCACCATCGACTTCGCCGCCTTCGCGGAGATCGCCCGCGAGTGCGGCGCCGTGCTGGTCGCGGACATCGCCCACATCGCGGGGCTGGTCGCGGGCGGCGCGCACCCGTCGCCCGCGCCGCACGCCGACGTGATCTCGACGACCACCCACAAGACGCTGCGCGGGCCGCGCGGCGCGATGCTGATGTCCCGCGAGGAGCACGCCAAGGCCATCGACAAGGCGGTCTTCCCCGGGCTCCAGGGCGGGCCGCACAACCACACCACGGCCGCCATCGCGGTCGCCCTCCACGAGGCGGCCCAGCCGGCGTTCCGCGACTACGCCCGCGCGGTGGTGGACAACGCGCGTACGCTCGGCGAGGAGCTGCTGGCCCGCGGCTTCGACCTGGTCTCCGGCGGTACCGACAACCACCTGATCCTGATGGACCTCACCCCGAAGGACGTGCCGGGCAAGGTCGCGGCGAAGGCCCTCGACCGGGCGGGGATCGTCGTCAACTACAACACCGTGCCGTATGACCCGCGCAAGCCGTTCGACCCGTCCGGCGTGCGGATCGGCACGCCCTCGCTGACCTCGCGGGGCCTCGGGGTCCAGCACATGCCGGCGATCGCCGAGTGGATCGACCGCGGCGTGACGGCCGCGGGGGCGGGGGACGAGGACACGCTGGCGAAGATCAGGGCGGAGGTCGGGGAACTGATGCGTGCGTTCCCCGCGCCCGGACTCGCGCAGTCCTGACGCCACCTCCGGCGGCCCCGGGATCCGTCCCCGGGCCGCCCCCCCCCGGGCCGCCGGACGGAGGGCCGTCCCTCCGACGAGGTGATGTCCTCAAGCGCCGGACGGGCTGGATGGAGGGTGGGTTCTCTCCGTCTTCCCGTGCGGGCCGGTGGCCGGGGAGTCGCCCTGCGGGCTCGTCCTCAAACGCCGGACGGGCTGGATAGGGGTTGGCGGTCCCGAGCGCCGGATGGGCTGGAATGGGGTTGGCGGTCCCGAGCGCCGGACGGGCTGGAATGGGGTTGGCGGTCCCGAGCGCCGGATGGGCTGGAATGGGGCTGGCGGTCCCGAGCGCCGGACGGGCTGGATAGGGGCCGGCGGTCCCAAACGTCGGACGGGCCGGAACTGGCCGGACGGGCTGGGACTCGCCGGCCAGACCCGAGCCGGACCCGAGCCGGACCCGAGCCGGACCAGAACCGGAAGGGGAAGGGGAACCGTAAGAGGAACCCCCGCCCGGCCGGAGCTGGCCACGATGTCCGTGTCCCGGCGGGATCCTGGCCGGTGGGGAACATCGAGTGAGACGAGAAACACAGCCCGTGGTCCCACCTCGCCGCTTCGCCCCCGCACCCCCGCCGACCGGCGCGGACACCCGTCGGAGATCGGTTCCCCAGCGGTCGTGCACACCTGAGAGAATGATGGGCATGGCCACTGACCGCCCACTCGCCGCTCAAGACAACCCGCAGCCCGACGGATCCGCACCGGGTGCGCGACCCCGCGTGCTGTCCGGGATCCAGCCCACCGCGGGCTCGTTCCACCTGGGCAACTACCTCGGCGCCGTGCGCCAGTGGGTGGCCCTTCAGGAGACCCACGACGCGTTCTACATGGTCGTGGACCTGCACGCGATCACGATTCCCCAGGACCCGGCGGAGCTGCGCGCCAACACCCGGCTCGCCGCGGCCCAGCTCCTCGCGGCCGGTCTCGACCCGGAGCGCTGCACGCTCTTCGTGCAGAGCCACGTCCCGGAGCACGCGCAGCTCGCCTGGGTGATGAACTGCCTGACGGGCTTCGGCGAGGCCGGGCGGATGACGCAGTTCAAGGACAAGGCGGCACGGCAGGGCACCGACAGCACGTCGGTCGGCCTCTTCACGTACCCGATCCTCCAGGTCGCGGACATCCTCCTCTACCAGGCCGACCAGGTCCCGGTCGGCGAGGACCAGCGCCAGCACGTCGAGCTCACCCGCGACCTCGCCGAGCGGTTCAACGGCCGCTTCGGGTCGCTGTTCACCGTGCCGGCGGCGTACATCCTCAAGGAGACCGCCCGGATCTACGACCTCCAGGATCCGACGATCAAGATGAGCAAGTCGGCGTCCACCCCCAAGGGCCTGATCAACCTCCTGGACGAGCCGAAGAGCACCGCCAAGAAGATCAAGAGCGCGGTCACCGACACCGACACCGTGATCCGGTTCGACCCGGAGGCCAAGCCCGGCGTCAGCAACCTCCTCGGGATCTACTCGACGCTCACCGGCAGCACCGTCGAGGAGTTGGAGAAGAAGTACGACGGCAAGGGGTACGGCGCGCTGAAGACCGACCTCGCCGAGGTCGTGGTGGAGTTCGTGACGCCCTTCAAGGAGCGCACCCAGCAGTACCTGGAGGACCCGGAGACGCTGGACTCGATCCTCGCGAAGGGCGCGGAGAAGGCCCGCGCGGTCGCCGCGGAGACCCTCGCGGGGGCCTACGAGCGGGTGGGCTTCCTGCCCGCCAAGCACTGACCACGCCGCCCACGACCGCCCGCCGCCTGCCGGCCCGGGCCGATCCCCCGGGCACCGGCCGGCCTGGCCGGCCCGGCCGACCGACCGGTCGGCGCGACGTCGTGTCGGCCGTACAGTCAAAGGGGGACCGGACGCGCGTGCGGGTCGCCGGCCCGGTTCGGGCCGGGGTGGCGGCCTGCCCGATTCGGCCGGTCCAGCGAGCTCAGCCAGTTCAGCCAGCCAACCAGCCCCGACAACACGACGGGAGTACGACGTGGGGACCGTAACGATCGGTGTGTCGATCGCGGTCCCGGAGCCACACGGCAGCCTGCTCCAGGAGCGGCGCGCGGGCTTCGGTGACGCCGCGGCCCACGGCATCCCCACCCACGTCACCCTGCTCCCGCCGACCGAGGTCGACGAAGCGGCGCTGCCCGCGATCGAGGCGCACCTCGCGGGTGTCGCCGACGCCGGGCGGCCCTTCCCGATGCGGCTGTCGGGGACGGGAACGTTCCGGCCGCTGTCGCCCGTCGTCTTCGTGCAGATCGTCGAGGGCGTCGACGGCTGCGCGTGGCTCCAGAGCCGGGTCCGCGATCCGTCCGGGCCCGTCGCACGGGAGCTCCAGTTCCCCTACCACCCGCATGTGACGGTGGCGCACGGGATCGACGAGGCCGCGATGGACCGGGCCTTCGAGGAGCTTTCGGGGTACGAGGCGCAGTGGTCCTGCACCGGCTTCGCGCTCTACGAGCAGGGGGCCGACGGGACGTGGCGCAAGCTGCGCGAGTTCGCCTTCGGCGGGCCGCGGGTGCCCCCGCAGGCGACCCCGCACACGGCGCACGGGCCCCGGCCGGGGGACGGCGTCCCAACCCTTGGCGCCCACCCGGCGTGCGATACGCGTCCTATACGGTAAGCGCCGCTCAGGCCCCGGGACCCCGGGGTCGGTTTTGCACACCACGTGGGCAGTGACGCGAGGCGGGCGTCGTCCCCTTACTTGACGGCCACAGCGCCATCAGAGCCTGTGGCCATAGGCGTTGAGTAATGCCGAGATCAGTTGGGGGACCGAACTGTGCGGATTCGGTGGCGCGTGCTTTACCTTCGCCTCTTCGCATCTGGAGGCGTGGGACATGGCCTCCGGATATTTTTCGTACGGGAACCCTTCTGGCATGCTCTTTCCGGAGAACCCTTGCTTGCGCAGGAGTCTGGAAAGCTCAGTCGCACCTGTCCATGAAGTGCGGTTCTCGAAATGCCATAGTAGCCAGATTTCGAAGCACGGTGAGCTGATCGGTGACTACTCGAACGGCTTTTGCTCTAAATAACGCCGTGAGTTTTTCAAAGTATTGTGGCTCTGTGTTGATGCCTTCGGTGGCGATGAGAATCTTTGTGTGTTCAGATCGCCTGTTCTTTGACTTTGAGATCTTCTGGGGGCCACGCAGTTGTCGACGACTCATGCTTGAGTCTCCATCTGGAGAGACGCAAGTAGTTCCTCCCAGGCGAGTGTGGGCACCGCACCGTACCTCCCGCCGAGATAACGCCGCTCCACGTTGTGATCCTTTTTGACCGGGAAATCCGTCAGAGGGTAGATCTCCGTGACTCCCTCGGGAGATTTCTCGGAGAACCACATCTCCTCCCTGTCCAGGCCGTCACCTGCGAGGTGCCCCATCAGGGACGTGCCGTGTGAGGTGAATACGAGCTGGGCCCCAAGCGGGTTGACCTCCGGGGACTTGAACATCGCAATGAGTGCTGACGCGAGCCGAGGGTGCAGGCTGGAGTCGAGCTCGTCCACAAGCAGTGCGCCACCGTACTTGATTTCTCGGAGTGCGGGCAATGCGAGCGAAAGCCATGCGACAGTGCCACTGCTTTCTTCGCTCAATCCCAGATTGTGCGGATCCTCGGCGGGTGATCCCTTGTGCCAGAAGCTGATCACCTTCCGCTGCTCTTCGAGGAAGTTGGCGAAGAGCTTCTCTTCGTCATCTCCCTTGTCCAGAACGGCTTTCATTGCCCTGCGTAGGGTCGACTGCGTCTTCTCGTCGATTTCGACTTCCTCCAGCGAGAGACGGTAGATCCCGAGATCGGCGAAGCGCAGCAGACTCTGGGCGTGCTGTAGGGCCTCCTTGTCTTCTATCCATTTCTTGACCGACATGATTCGGGTCTGTTTGTAGTATTCAGAGAACGCGGCGTAAGGCAAATGCCTGGTCAAGTAGTGGTGAATCCTCCGCAAGTAGGCATGATTGGCCATACTTGCGGTGGAGAGGTACAAGTTGTAGCGCCCCATGAGGTGGGAGATTCGCGTATTTTCTCCCTTGAGGCTCCTGCTGAAGGTCACCGCGTTCGGCTCTGGTCCATCTCTCTCGAAAAGGAGCCGGCGCCGACCCTCCGGAAATGAGTGGAGCCACTCGGAGGCGATTCCGCCGGAGTCGCATTCGAAACCGTACACATGACGTGTCCCCTTGACCGTGAAGTCGATTTCGTATGCGGAGGTTTCCCTCCTGGACTCCTTGTCCAAGCGGAACGGAGCGAATGGGAAGGATTCGCGCTCACTCCACTTGGCGGAATCACTGATGGCCTTCACTGCGAAGTCCATTGCATCAAGGAGCGTGGTCTTCCCTGACGCGTTGGGGCCGAAGATGCCGATGACCCGGTTCGTCACCGAGCCCCAGTCTCCGTCCTTGGGGCGCACGCCCTCGAAGCTTGACTTGGTGAACACGAGTTCGGCGGTGTCACGGATGGACTTGTGGTTCGTGACACGGAACCTCAGAAGCATGGCTATCTCGGGGGCTAGGTGCAGTTTCATCCGCTATGAGGACGATTACCGCCCTGTCTGCTCCTCAAACGGTACGCCTTGTGTAGCTGCACTGTCAGCTACATCTGCTTACCCACCTGGGTTGGTGGAACCTGGCTTGGTAAAGCGGGTTCGGCCGGAGGTCTTCCTGGTCCGCCGTTCCTACATCGGCAACCGCCGGAACACCGGCCGTGGCACATGCCGGAGTGCCGACATCAGGTAGCGCAGGGATCCTGGTACCCATACCGTCTCCGTGCGGCGCAGCAGGCCCGTCTCGATGGCCTCGGCGACCGCCGCCGGTGTGGTGGCCAGCGGTGCGGCGGTGCGGCCCGCCGTCATCCTGGTGTGGACGAAACCGGGGCGCACCACCATGACGTGCACCCCCGTGCCGTGCAGGGCGTCGCCGAGGCCCTGGGCGAACGCGTCCAGGCCCGCCTTGCTGGAGCCGTAGATGAAGTTGGCGCGCCGGGCCCGCTCGCCGGCGACCGACGACAGCACCACCAGCGAGCCGTGGCCCTGCGCCTGGAGGGCCTTGGCGCACACCAGGCCCGCGGAGACCGCCCCGGTGTAGTTCGTCTGCGCCACCCGGGCCGCCGCGACCGGATCGCTCTCGTCGTGCGCCTGGTCGCCGAGGACCCCGAAGGCGAGCAGCACCATGTCGACGTCCCCGCCGGGGCCGCCGGCCGCGAACGCCTTGCCGAGCACCTCCTCGTGGGACCCGTGGTCGAGCGCGTCGAACGGGACCGTCCTGGCGTCGGCGCCGAGGCCGCGCAGCTCCTCGGCGGCCGCATCGAGGCCGGGCGAGGGGCGGCCCGCCAGCCAGACCGCGCGGGTGCGCCGCGCGATCAGGCGGCGGGCGGTGGCCAGCGCGATCTCGGAGGTGCCGCCGAGGATCAGCAGGGACTGGGGGGTGCCGAAGGCGTCCTTCATGGGGTGCTCCTCACGGGCCGCTGAGGGCCGACGGGGCGTCAGAGGCGGAGACGGCGGCGTGCCGGCCGAGACGGCGGGTCACAGGCCGAGACGGCGGGAGAGGTCCGAGGTGAAGACGGCGCCGGGGTCCAGGTCGGCGCGCAGCGCGCGGAAGTCGTCCAGGCGCGGGTACATGGCGGCCAGCAGCTCGGGCCGCAGCCGGGAGTCCTTGGCGAGGTAGACCCGGCCGCCCGCGCCGGCCACCTCCTCGTCGAGCTCGTCGAGGAACGCGCCGAGGCCGGGCAGGTTCGCCGGGATGTCCAGCGCGAGCGTCCAGCCGGGCGCGGGGAAGGAGAGCCAGCCGGGGCCCGCCTCCCCGAAGCGCTTGAGCACCGCCAGGAACGACGGGCAGCGGCGCTCCGAGATGCGCCGCACGATCCGCCGCAGCGCCTCCTGACGCCCGTGGCCGACGACGAACTGGTACTGCACGAAGCCGCTCCGCCCGTAGATGCGGTTCCAGTGCGGCACGCCGTCCAGGGGGTGGAAGAACGTGGAGAGCCGCTGGAGCTCGCCGGTCATGGCCCTTGGCGCCCTGCGGTACCAGAACGCGTTGAACAGCCCCACCGAGCGGCGGCCCAGCAGCCCGTCGGGGACCAGCGCGGGGGCGCCCGGCAGCCGGCCGGGGCGGAAGGCGAGGGGCGCGCGCCGGGCGCGGGCGGGCAGCGCGTCGAGGGGCGCGTGGTCGCCGCGGGTGAGGACGGCCCGGCCGAGGGACGCGCCGCGCGCGAGCAGGTCGATCCAGGCGACCGAGTAGCGGTAGCGGTGGTCGGAGGCGGTCAGCCGGTCCATCAGGTCGTCGAGGTCCGTGGCGCGTTCGGTGTCCACGCGCATCAGGGACGTCTCGACGGGCAGCAGCCGGATCGTCGCGGTGAGGATCACGCCGGTCAGGCCCATGCCGCCGGCCGTGGCGTCGAAGAGCGGCGTGCCGGGTTCGATGGTGCGGACCTCGCCGTCGGCGGTGAGCAGCTCCATCGAGACGACATGCCGGGTGAAGGAGCCGGCGCCGTGGTGGTTCTTGCCGTGGATGTCGGCGCCGATCGCCCCGCCGACCGTCACGTAGCGGGTGCCGGGGGTCACTGGCACGAACCAGCCGAGCGGAAGCAGCACCTCCATCAGCCGGTGCAGGCTGACGCCGGCGTCGCAGAGCACCAGGCCGTTCGCCGAGTCGATGACGTGGACGCGGTCGAGCCCGGTCATGTCGAGCACCGCACCGCCCGCGTTCTGCGCGGCGTCGCCGTAGGCGCGGCCCAGCCCGCGCGCGATCGCGCCGCGCGCGCCGGGGCGGGCGCAGGCGCGCACGGCGTCCACGGCCTCCGTGTAGCTGCGGGGGTGCAGCAGTCGCGCGGCGGTCGGTGCCGTGCGGCCCCAGCCGGTGACGGCGACCGGCTCGGCGCCCGAGCCCGCGGCGGGAGGCGTCCCGGTGACGGCGGCCATGGCGGACCTGGCGGTCGTGGGGGACCTGGCGGTCGTGGGGGAGCCGGCGGTCGTGGGGGAGCCGGGCGCGGTCGGCGCGGTCGGGCCGCCCGCGGGCACGAGCGTGCCGTCCACGGGCACGGGCGTCGGGCCCGGGGGACGGGAAAGAGCGTCGGCAGCGGCGTCGGCGGCCTCGGCAGCGGTGTCCGCGGCGATATCGGGGGACATGGGTGGACGGTATGCCGCCGCACGATCGGTTTGAACGATTCTGTGGTTGTCTGTCGAAACTCATCACCGTATCGGGTGGATTAATGGAGTTTCGGCCTATCTGATCATCACCATGTTGTGTCGTGCGTAGCAGAGTCGGCCCCATGTACCAGGATCCGAGGAGCCGGCCGCACGGCGGGCCTCTGGCAGGACACCGCCCGGAGCGCCCCCGCGGGGCACCGGGCGGCGGGCACGCGGCGCAGCTCCGCGCGCCGGCCTCGCGCCGGCGGGCGCGGATCGCGCCCCCGCGCGGGCGTTCTGACCCGGCGTCGGGGCGCCCGCGGCAGTGGCCCGCGTCCGGACGGCTGGCCGAGCTGGACCACCGGCTGCTGGCCGTGCTGCACGGCTGCGGCGAGCGGCCTGAGGTGGCCGCGGCTGCCCGCGCCCTCTCCTGGAGCGGCGAGCACGGTGCGCTCTGGCTGGCCGCCGGGCTCGCCACGGCCGCCGTGGACCGTGAGCGGCGGGCCGCCTGGCTGCGCGGCACCGCGCTCACGGCCGGCGCGCACCTGGCCAGCATGGGCGTGAAACGGCTGGTGCGCCGGCCGCGTCCGGCCCGCCTCCGGCCCCGGGTGCGCACGGCGGGCGCGCACTCCTTCCCCAGCTCGCACGCCACGTCCGCCGTGGCGGCGGCGGTCGCCTACGGCGCGCTGCGGCCCACCGGCACCCGCCTCGCGGCCCCGCTCGCCGCCGCGATGTGCGTCTCGCGGCTGGTCGTCGGCGTCCACTACCCGTCCGACGTCGCCGCCGGCGCGGCCCTCGGCGGCTTGCTGGCCCGCCTCGGCACCGGCTGGATGACCCGCCCGCTGCTCCGGGCCGCGCCGGCCGCCGTGCCGTCCCCCGTCCGCCTGAAAGGCCGTCACCATGACTGAACGCACCGCCCTGCTGGGCCGCGCACGGCCGCCCGGGCAGGACCCGCCGGGCGTCGACCCCGATGCCCCGGGGGATGGGCGCCCCCGCCGCCTCGCCCGGCTCGCGCCGCGGGCGCTGGCGGCGCTCGCCCTCGGCCTGCTGCGCACCGCACGCCCCCGCCAGTGGATCAAGAACGTCCTGGTGGTCGCCGCGCCCGCGGCGGCGGGCCAGCTCTCCTCCGCCTCCGCGCTCACCAAACTCGCCCTCGTCTTCCTGCTCTTCACGGCCGCCGCGTCCGCCGTCTACCTGATCAACGACGCCGCGGACGCCGACGCCGACCGCGCCCACCCGGTCAAGTGCCGCCGCCCGGTCGCCGCGGGCCAGGTGCCCGTGCCGGTCGCCTACGCGGTCGGGGGAGTGCTCGCGGTGGGCGCCCCGCTCACGGCGTGGGTGCTGTGCACGCCGTTCGCGGGGGCCCTGCTGACGGCGTACGTCTGCATGCAGTTCGCGTACTGCATCAGCCTCAAGCACGTCCTCGTCGTGGACCTCACCATCGTCGCCACCGGCTTCGTGATGCGGACCATGATGGGCGGGCTCGCGCTGGGCATCCCGCTGTCGCGCTGGTTCCTGATCACCACCGCCTTCGGCGCGCTCTTCATGGTCGCCGCCAAGCGGTACTCCGAGGCCGTGCAGCTGGCCGGGCAGGACGGCGCCACCCGGGCGCTGCTGACCGAGTACACCGCCGGCTACCTGCGGTTCGTGTGGCAGCTCGCGGGCGGTGCGGCCGTCCTCGCGTACTGCCTGTGGGCCCTGGAGGGCGGCGGGGCGCACGCCACCGCGGGACTGCTGCCCTGGCGCCAGCTCTCCATGATCGCCTTCACCCTGGCCGTGCTGCGGTACGCCGTCTTCGCCGACCGGGGCACGGCGGGCGAGCCGGAGGACGTGGTCCTGCACGACCGGGCGCTCGCGGTGATCGGCGCCCTGTGGCTGGGCATGTACGGGCTCGCGGTCGCCGGCTGGTGAGCGCCGCGGCCCTCAGGCGGCGCACCCCACGCCCGTGCGCCGCGGCACCCCGGCTCCGGTGGCCGGGGCGGATGTGGTGGGCGCCCCGGAACCGTTCCGTCCGGCGGGCCCGGGAGCTGCCCGGCGACGAGCCGGACGAGTCCCCGAGCCGACGGGCGTCCTGGCACCGCGGGCACTCCCGCGAGGTGATCGGGTTCGCCGCCGCGGGCCTTGGCGCCTACGCGGCCGACCTCGCGCTCTTCGTCTGGCTGCGCGGGCCCGTGGGGCTCGGCCCGCTCACCGCCAAGGCCGCCTCGTTCCTGGTGGCCTGCTCGATCGCGTACACGGGCAACGCGCTGGTCACCTACCGCGGACGGCACGCGAAACGCGGGCCCCGGCTGCGCAGGTACTGCACCTTCTTCGCCGTCAACCTCGCCGGCGCCACCGTCCAGCTCCTGTGCATCGCCGTCTCCCACTACGGCCTCGGGCTCACCTCGGCACGGGCGGACACGGTGTCAGGGGCGGGCGTCGGCATGGTGCTGGGCACGGCACTGCGCTTCTGGGGGACCCGCACCTTCGTCTTCTCGGCCGGCCCCGCGCAGGAGCGGCCGGCCGGGCACCCGGGGCCCGGCCACCCCATGGAGCGGACACCATGACCGAGCACGCACGCCGGCACCCCGCCCCCGGCCCGCCCGGTGACCGCGCGGGCCGGGACCTCTCACCGAAGCGCCCGCCCACGGATCCGCGGCCGGGCCCGTCAGCGCCGGTTCAGCCGCCGCACCAGCTCGGGGAGCGGCCAGCGCCTGCGGACCAGGAACACGCCCGCGGCCAGCAGCACCAGCACGCCGCCGGCCACCGCGAGCGCGATGCCGACGCCGCTCGATCCGCCCTTGGACGCCTGCGTCCGCGCCTTGGCGGCGTTCTTCGCGTCCGAGGCGCCGCTGCCCTTGCCGTCGTCGGGAGCGCCCGACTTGCCGCCCGCGGGGGCGGCGCTCTTCGGGGCGACCAGGGCGCCGACCGGTTGGACCTTCCCGTCGGCCGTAAAGCCCCAGTCGAGCAGGCTCGCGGCCTCCTTGTAGACGGGCAGGATGCCGTTCGCCGACGGGTGCATGACGGTGACCAGCAGCACCCGGCCGTTCCGCTCGGCGACACCCGTGAAGGTAGCGCCGGCGTTCGTGGTGTTGCCGTTCTTGACGCCCGCGATGCCCTTGTAGGGGTCGAGCCCGTAGTCGCCGGTGAGCAGCCGGTTGGTGTTCTGGATCTCGAACGACCCGCGCTTGGTGCCGTGCTTGGTCTTCTCGGTCGCCCCGGGGAACTGCGTCCGCACCGTGGAGCAGTAGTCGCGGAAGTCCTTCTTCTGGAGCCCGGAGCGCGCGAACAGGGTCAGGTCGTACGCGGACGAGACCTGGCCGGGCTCGTCGTAGCCGTCCGGGCTGACCACGTGGGTGTCGTCGGCCTGGAGGTCGTCCGCGTGGCGCTGCATGTCGGCCACGGTGTTCTTCACGCCGTGGTTCATCGCGGCGAGGACGTGCACGGCGTCGTTCCCGGAGCGCAGGAAGACGCCCCGCCACAGGTCCTCGACCTTGTAGGTCTCGCCCTCCTTGACGCCCACGAGGCTGGAGCCCGCGCCCATCCCGGCCAGGTCGGTCGGCAGGACCTTGTGCTGCTGGGTCTTCGGGAACTTCGGCAGCAGGGTGTCCGCGAAGAGCATCTTCAGGGTGCTCGCGGGCGGCAGCTTCCAGTGGGCGTTGTGTGCGGCGAGCACCTCTCCGGACTCGGCGTCGGAGACGATCCAGGAGCGTGCGGTCACGTCCTTCGGGAGCACCGGGGCGTTGGCGCCGAGCTGCACCTGTGTGCCGGGCTTGCCGAGCTGTGCACCGCCGACGGTCGACATCGACGCCGGCGGCTTCGCCTTGCTCCAGTCGGGGCCGGAACTCGCGAAGGCGGGCACGACGGCCGGGACGGACAGCAGGGTGGTGGCGGACGCCACAACGGCGAGTTTCTTCAAGGCAGGCACGTTCGAGAACGTACACGGAGAGGGTGCCCCAGTGGTCGTTGCGGGGCTCTTTTCGCGTCTTCCGCTGACGCCCCTTCGGTCGCTCTCCGTAGCCGGTCCGCCGCCGTGCGCCACCGGATCCGGGGCCCGGGCAGCTCGTCGCCGGAGCGCCGCCCGCTCGCCGCGGGGCGGCCGGGCCGCGGCCCTGTGGCCAACGCCACTCCGCTGACGCAGGCCGACGGCTCCCCGCACGTCACCCGGGGGCCGCCCACGTGCCGCTGTCCCGCCGTCCGGAAGCCGCCGGGCGGTCATCGGGGCGGTCCCGCGAGACGTCACCGAGACGGCCGCCGCAAGGTCGCCGCCACGCTGTCGCGGCCCGTTCACCATGCACGGCCCAGGCACCGCCGGCAATCCCAAGGAGTCTTCACATCCTGAAAGTTTCCGCCGTCCGCGAGCCGTCGCGGCAGCTCACGTGGTCTTTCACCGGGCTAGACCACCGGGCATCCGTGAAACGTCTTTACATCCAGGACTATTCATGCGTCACTCATGACGCGTCTACGACAAAGACACGGCTCTCGCACAGCATCGTCATGCAGGCACAGCACCGCCCGGCACGCACACGACCCCCACACATCGTGCTCAGGAGGAAGCTTTGCTCTCTCAACGGCATCGCATGCCGAGACTCCGGCCGGGCAGGCGCACCGTGGCAGGCGTCGCCGGGGCGGTCCTCGCCGGTCCGCTGGCCACCGCGGCACCGGCCGCCGCAGACGTGAACCCGGAGGGGCGGGCCGGCCGTGGCGCCGCCCCCGCACCCGCACCCGTCTCCACCGCATCCGGGTCCTCCGTATCCGGCTCCACCGCACCCGTCTCCACCGCATCCGGCTCCACCGCATCCGGGTCCTCCGTATCCGGCTCCACCGCATCCGGGTCCTCCGTATCCGGGTTCTCCGCGGCCCCCCTCCCGCTCGGCGCGGGACGCATGGGCATGAGCTACCAGGAGGACACCGGCGACCGCGCGGCGGGCCCGCTGTCCAGCAGCGGTGGCGTCCAGGGCGTCGACGTCTCGCACTACCAGGGGTCGATCAAGTGGGCGAGCGTGCGGGCCGCCGGCGTCCAGTTCGCCTGGATCAAGGCGACCGAGGGCACGACCTACAAGGACCCCAACTTCAACGCCAATTACGTGGGCGCCTACAAGAACAAGGTGATCCGCGGCGCGTACCACTTCGCGCGCCCCGACGCCTCCGGCGGCACCGCGCAGGCGAACTACTTCGCCACGCACGGCGGCGCCTGGTCCCGGGACAACCTGACGCTGCCCGGTGTCCTGGACATCGAGGGCACCTGCTACGGCAAGTCGAAGACCGCGATGCGCACGTGGATCGGCGACTTCTACCGGGCCTACAAGGCGAAGACCGGCCGTGACGTGGTGATCTACACCAGCAGGAACTGGTGGAGCAGCTGCACGGGCTCGTGGGGCGGCATGTCCGCCAAGAGCCCGCTGTGGGTGGCCCACTGGACCTCGGCGGCCTCCCCGACCATCCCGGGCGGATTCCCCGTGTGGACCGTCTGGCAGTACTCCAGCACCGGCCGGGTCGGCGGCATCTCGGGCAACGTGGACCGTGACAAGTTCAACGGCACGCGGGCCCGGCTGCTGGCACTGGCGAACAACACCCCCTGAACGCCCCCGGGGCCCGGGACGCCGGGACCCCGGGGCAGCCCCGGCCCTCGGACGGCCACGACGGAGTGTCCCGCCCGAGGCGGCTACGCGGGTAGATCAACAAGTTGCGGTGGCCCGGACAGCGGTTGGCGCCGGCCGGGCACGCCGCCACCACACAGGTACAGAGCAACCCCCTCACCCCTGTCCTCTCCACAGAAGTGCCAGGAGGAAGCCTTGTTCTCCCGATTCCGCACCGTGAAGGCCGCACAGCGAAGACTCACCGTGGCCGGCGCCCTCTGTGCCACCGCCGCGCTGACCGTGTCCATGGCATCCGGCACGGCCTCCGCCCAGCCGATGCCGGCCGCCAACCCCATCCCGCTCGGCCAGGGCTACGCGGGCGTCGGCTACGTCACGGACGGCAAGGACTTCAAGCCGGACACGCGGTCGCTCCAGCTCAACGTCCCCGGCGTGCTCGGCCCGAACCTGTCGGCGTACCCGGCGGGCGTCGACATCTCGCACTACCAGGGTTCGATCAACTGGTCGTCGGTGAAGGGTGCCGGCATCGAGTTCGCCTGGATGAAGGCGACCGAGGGCACCACGTACAAGGACCCGACCTTCAACACGAACTACCTGAACGCGTACAACGCCGGCGTCATCCGGGGCGCGTACCACTTCGCGCGGCCCGACGTCTCCGACGGCGCCACGCAGGCGAACTACTTCGCGAGCAACGGCGGCGCCTGGTCCCGCGACAACCTGACGCTGCCGGGCATGCTCGACCTGGAGGGCGGCTGCGCCGGCCTGTCCCAGGCCTCGATGCGGACCTGGATCACGTCGTTCTACAACACGTACAAGAACCGCACCGGCCGTGACGTCGTCATCTACACCAGCCCGAGCTGGTGGAGCTCCTGCACGGGCGGCTGGAACGGCATGGCGGCGCTGACCCCGCTGTGGGTGGCCCACTGGACGACCGCGGCCAGCCCGAACATCCCCGCCGGCTTCTCGGCCTGGACGATCTGGCAGTACACGGACGCGGGCTCGGTGAGCGGCATCTCCGGCGCGGTGGACCGGGACCGTTTCAACGGCTCCAGCGCCCGCCTGCTGGCCCTGGCCAACAACACGCCGTGACGTTCTGACCCCGGCGGGCCCTGAGGGGCCCGCCCCTGGGCGGCGGTCGCGCCGTGCGCGGCGTGGCCGCCCCCTGCGGGGTGCGCCCCGGCGCGCTCAGGCACACTGGCGGTATGAAGCTCAGCCTCCGCGTCTCCTGGTTCCTGCTCGCCTTCGGCGCCTGGAGCTGGGTGATCTGGATCACGTTCGTCAAGAACCTCTGGCAGGACGGCAGCGGCCTGGCCTTCGACGCCGCCGGCCACCCGACCGCGTACTTCTTCGTCCACCTGACCCTGGCGATCGTCTCCTTCGTGCTCGGCACGGTGATCGGGGGGATCGGGTTGCGGGGGGTGCGGGCCCACCGGGCGGCGGGGGCGGCGGAGGGTACGGGGGCCGACCCTGCCCCGGCCCCGCAGGAGGCGGAGCCGGGGGCTCCGGAGCCTGCTCGCCGGAACCGGTAGTTTCGCGCCGGGATGCCAGGGCGGATCCGACACCGATCGGTTCGCGGCGAGGTGGCCCCGCGCGGTCACCGAGCTCCAGGAATGCCGGCTCCCACGCAGTAGTCGTCACCGGCGCCACGCCACAGGGGGAGCCGCCGTGGCTCACCGGGCCAGGCGCAGGTTCCAGCCGCAGGCGCCCTGATCGTCGTCGTAGCGAACGAGGGTCGCGGTGTAGGTCTCTGGGGCCGGACGTCCGGCCTCCTCCCATCCGTCCAGCCAGCCGCGAAGGATGACAAGGGACGGGGAGTCGGGTGCGTCGGCCAGGATGGTGCCGTCCTGCTGGAGCACGGCGGCCGTCGTCGGCGTGGAGTGCCCGATGGCCCACAGGTCGGGGCTGAGCCCGGCCATCGTCAGGCGCGGGTCGCCGGTGGTGGCGGCGTAGGTTCGCCAGGACGGCCAGTCGATCGTCTCGCCGGTGTACGGCTCGGTGTGGGTGTCCTTGAGCAGCAGACTGAGGGCGGTGCGGGCGCCAGTGTGCCGCCAGTCGTCACTCTCGCGCCAGGCGATGGAGATCCAGGAGGGGGCGGGGACGCGGTTCTCCCAGTCCACCCAGCGGCCCGGCAGGTCGAGGTCCGTCTTGGGGGACGCGGTGGCCTCGATGTAGCCGCCGTTGAACACCGCCTCGACGGCCGGCTGCCCGCAGGTGACGCGCACCTCGGCGACCACGGTCATGTTGGGTACGGATGCGATCGGCAGCGGGGCGACGATCAGGGCGTCGTCGACGGACTGGTCCACCCAGGTCTTGGGCAGCAGCGGCGGGGTACACCAGGCCACCAGCCGGTCGTACGGGGCACGCTCCGGAAAACCGGCGATGCCATCGGCCGTGAAGCAGCGGATGTTGTCCAGGCCACGCTCGTGGTGGATGAGGTTGGCCCACTCCGTCAGGTACCGGTCGATGTCGAGGCTGGTCACCATGCCGGTGGGGCCGACCAGCTCGGCGAGCAGGCCGCCGGAGTAGCCCGAGCCGGTGCCGAACTCTGCGACGCTCATGCCCGGTTGGACGTCCAGGGTGGTCAGCTCCCGATGGATCACGACGGGGTTGGAACGGTGCGGGGTGGCGCCGCGGCCCTCGTGGTGGGTGTAGTGGCGCTCGGGGACGGATTCGACGGCCAGCGGGACGGCGGTCACGGATTCACTCCCTGGGGTGCGGTGGATGGAGCACTCGTGTTCTTCAACTGCCTCGCGCGGGTGAAAGACACGAGCCCGGCGGCGCATGGGGTCGGTCAGATCGTCAAGGCGGTGTGGTGGTGCCACCCTGCCTCGGTGTACTGGCCTACGGGGCCGTGACCGGGATGTTCGGCCCACGCGTGGTACTCGACCGGAGGCGGGGTGAACCGCACTCCGAGGCACCAGTCGAGGCGCTGCCCGAGCAGGGCCGCGGCGAGGACGCTGCCGAGCGAGGTCTCCATGCAGGCGGCCCGGCCGGGCCACCAGCGTGCGGCATGCCGCACGGCGGCGACCAGCGCCTCGGCGCGTGCGGTGCCGACGTCGCGTCGGCCGATCCTGCGGGCGAGCCGGACTGCCTGGACCGTGTGGCGGAAGGGCAAGTGCAGCAGTACCAGGGCAAGGGCGAGTCCGGCAGTGGCAGCCAGGCGCTCACCGTACGTGCCGGTGCGGGTGGTCGAGTACGCCTCCATGCTCGTCACGGCCGCCGCGCGTTCCACCACCGGCGGCGCGGGGCCGGGTCCGTGCTGCCATGGGCGAGTCCTTGGGCGGTGAGCGTGGCTGCGATCGTTCGGATGTCGGCGGCGGCCCGCTCGCCGGGGATGTCGTATCGCTCGGCGAGTCGGGCGGCCGCCTCCTGCCGGGTGGTGCAGGACAGCAGGAGCATCATCACGGCAGAGGCGGTCGGCGTCAGGTAGGTCCAGCGGCCGGTGCGCTCGTCGAGGAGGGCGCCGCCTTCGTCGGTGAGGACCGGGTGGGCACCGTCACGCACGTGCAACATGGGGGCTCACCTCCTCCCACCAGCACGTCGGTGCGGCGGCGAGCTGCCGCAGCCACACCTCGGCGGTCACCACCAGGTGCAGGGCGCCCTGGGCGGTGGGCTGCCCGGCCGCGGCACGGGCGAGCGCGTCGTTGACGGGTGCCTGGGTGACCAACCCGAGGGCGGCCAGCCGCGATGACGGTCCCACCAGTTCCTTCAGGACAGGGGCGTGATCGCGCAGACCGGCATAGGCGAGCGCGTTGAATCCGCCCTTCGTCGTCCGGGCCAGGACGAACCCGGGGAGCACTCTCTTGCCCGTGAACGCCGCGTCCAGCAGCGGCTTGTACTGCCCGGGGGCGCCGCGCTGGTCGGCGGGGACGGCGAGGCAGGCCCGGATCACCTCGTTGTCCAGGTACGGGGCGGCCAGCTCGATGCCGTGCTCGGCGAGCGCGAGGGCCCGCCACCCGGCGGTGTTCGCGCCGACCCGGGCCAGGTCCTGCCGGGCGGTCCAGTCCGCCAGGCGGGCCGGGGCATTGGCGAGCGCGCCCGCCGCCTGGTCGACGGCGTCGGCGAGACGGCTGCGGGTGTCCGTGTTCATCCAGTCGGCCGAGGCCAGCAGTGGTGTCCAGGCGACCGGGCGCTGCGCTTGGGGAATCCAGTCGCGGGCGGGACGGCGCAGTTCATCGGCCGTCTGCGACCATGCTTTGGCCAGGTCGGTGCGCGAGGCCGGCCACGCGCGGGCGAGTACGGCGAAGGTGGAGGTGTGCCGCAGCCGGGCGTGGACGAGGGCGTGGCTCCAGGCTTGGCGGTGGCGCCGCTCGCGCAGCAGGTCCGCGAGGTACGACGAAGGCGCGGACAGGACGGCGTCTCCGGCGGCTCCCGTGAAGTGCACACCGGGGGTGGGGGCGTTGGCGGCGATCGTGTCGAGGACGGCCCGTTTGATGGAGGCGGTGACCACGTATGCGTTCGGGGCGTCGGTCACTGGCAGCGCCGCCAGGTCGTGAAGCCCCGCGTAGTAGACGGTGCCCGGGGCGCCGGGAACCGTGTGGTGGGACAGGCCGGGCACGGTGGCCGTGGTACGGGCGGCGAACGCGAGGTCGTCGTCACGCAGGCGCTCGTCGGCGAACGTTACCGCGGCCACCGTGCCGCGCTGAGCAGCCAGGCAGGCGAGCGTGGTGGAGTCCAGCCCCGCGAGATCCGCGCTGATGGGCCGCTCGTCGATCCGCGCTGATGGGCCGCTCGTCGATCCGCGCGGCAACCGCCTCGGTGAGTGCGGCCCGCACCACCCGGGCCTGCTGCCGCAGATCGGCCGGCGGGTATCGGACCGGCTCGTACCGCTGGACTGCCGCCCCGTCGCGGCCGATCAGCAGCAGATGCCCGCCCGGCACCCGCCGCACGTCGCGGAACAGGCTCCGAGTGGCGAGCACGTCTGGCTGGCCGAACGCCAGATGGGCGGCGAGCGCGGTGACGTCGACAGGCGCCCCGTCCAGCGCGGCCAGCGCGGACGCCGCGGTAGCCCACCACGTACCGGCCGCGTCCGTGCGGAAGAAGACCGGATGCTGCCCGGCGAGATCCCCGATCACGGCCAGCGTCCCCCCGATGCGGGCGACGACGAGGTACGAGCCGGGCCACCGGGTCAGCGCCCGCCAGTCCTTGGCTTGCACGACTGGCAGCGCGTTCCGCAGTTGCCATTCGGCGCCGCACTCGCCGATCACGGCCAGTGCCGAGCGGCCGTCACCGCCGGCGCGCACCCGGGCTGCCGGCCACCCGCACGTCCACGTCGTTTCGAGGCCGGGCACCGCCCGGCCCCCGATGGGCCGCTGATCTGGCCTGGCCCCGCCGTGCCATCCCGCACTCCACCTCATCGCCTGCCGCCTTCTCTGATCCGTCCGCGTGTACGTGCTGGTCGAAAGGCGGAGGCACCGGGCGATCCGTCCCGTGCCCCAGCACGGGGTGTGGCGGCCCGGCGCCCCCTATCGGGCCAGGACCGGGACTCGGTTCCCCGTTTTGGCCCCGGCTGTCAGCAGGTCAGGCGTTCTTGTACTCGGTGTCGTCGGCGGTGTCGAAGTTGTTGGTGCCCAACGTCACCATGACGACAGCGCCGCCATCCAGCACGACGGGCGCCTCGTAGACCGGAGTGGTGGTCTGCTCCATGAGCTCTGCCTCCTCGTATGGTGTCCCGCCCGCCCCAGGCGGGCGGGCTGTGGACGGGGGTGCCAATGCCGGTCCGGGGCGAACCGGTCCGGGTAAGAGCAGCAAACCCCTCGCCGAGACCGTGACGGAATGGTGAACTTAGATCACTCAATGTTTCACTCACGTACTCAGCCGGCAGCCGGGGCAGGAACTTTGATGGACACGCACCACGACGTCATCACCGTCGAGCAGGCCATCGAGAACTTCGCGGCGGAGGTCGCCTACTGGCGGGAGGTTCGCGGCCTGGCCAAGAACGCTCTGGCCGCTGCCATGGGCTACACCCCCTCTTACGTCAGCCACATGGAGGCCGGGCGCGCCAAGCCCTCCGAGGACTTCGCGCGGCTCGCCGACGAGCAGTTGAACGCGGGCAATGCGATCTTCAAGCGCTGGCTGGACTACGAGGCCGCCAAGACGCGCACGCGTCGTCCCGCCGCTTCGCCGCCCCCGCGCCGGGTCGAACAGCCGTACGCGACCGGCTCCGCGCTCGTCGTCGAGCACGACGCTGCCCGCCTGGACTACGACGGGGCGATGTACCGGCTCGCCATGCGCCGTCTGCTGCGCAACACCGGCGCGGAGCCGGTGACCCGCTACCTGATCCGAATCTCCGTCGACCGTTACCCCGGCGAGCCGGAGCGGTCCAACGAGCACTACCGCGAGCACCCCTTGACGTGGGACGAGTTGGCCCTGACCGCGAGCTGCCGGGGCGAGGCGCTGACGTGGCAGACCAAACACGACCGGAACGCCTTCAAAGAGATCTGGCTCCTGTTCGAGAACGCGCACGGCCGCTTTCCCCTGTACCCCGGGGAGTCGGTGTGGATCGAGTACGCCTATTCCGTGAGCGACTGCAAGTGGGGGCGGTGGTTCCAGCGTGCGGTGCGGCTGCCCACCGAGCACCTGGAGGTCACCCTCGCCTTCCCGGTTGCTCTGGATCCGATGGTGTGGGGCACCGAGCCCTCCATGACCGCCGAGCAAGTCCCGTTGCGGACCGCTCCGCACCGTCACGACGACGGGGCCACCCGTGTCTTCGTTTGGTCCACTTCCACTCCGGCCCTCCACGCCCGGTACCGTCTGGAATGGCGTTTTCGGGCGAGGCCCGAGCCCGAAATGAATCAGGGAGCGTTGCGGTGATCGAGGTGCGGCCCAGCCAGCGCATGCGTGATCTCGGAGTGGTCCAGCGCGGCGCCGGCATTCTCGCGGAGCCCGCGGGTGCCTTCCAACTGCCCGCCGACGAGGACGCCGCCGAACGCGTCGTCGTGCAGTTGGCCGACGCCATGGACCGCATCGCCCGTGCCCACGACTTCAGCGGCAAGGGCATGGGCCTGGCGGCCCCGCAGATCGGCATCACCCGCGCCGCTGCCGCCGTACGCCCCGCCGCACCCGACGCTGAGCCGATCATCCTTCTCAACCCGCGGATCACCGCGGCCTCCGAGCAGATGGACGAGCAGTACGAGGGCTGCCTGTCCTTCTTCGACGTCCGCGGCTTGGTCCCCCGCCCACTGCGGATCACGGTGGAGACCACTGCGCTCGACGGCAGCACGGTCACCGCCGTGTACGAACGCGGGCTCGCCCGGCTCATCCACCACGAGATCGACCACCTCGACGGGCTCCTCTACACCGCCCGTATGCGGGCAGGTGTCGAGCCCATTCCGGTCGAGGAGTATCGCCAGACCGGCCGCGCGTGGGCGTACGAGAAGTAGGCGTCAGCCGCCGAACCGATCTCCGGGGCGGTGGACAAATCCGTGACGGGCCCGCCTCGGCCGCCTCCGGCTCCAGGTGCAGGAGTGTCCTTACACCGTGAGCACACCAGGCGCCGAGGAACCCAGCGGATGTTTTCTCCGGCTTCCACCACCGGGTCGGCAATGCTGTGTGACCAGCGCTGATACTCACTCAGCGGCTCGGAGATCACGCGGGCGCGGCGGACGGATCGTCCGGCCGCCACGTGGCCATGCAGAGTGTCACACCAGTCCTGAAGCCAGGCGAGGTCGTCGGGCTCACCTCTCTGCCACTTGGCCATGTGGGGTAGTTCTACGGCGGTGCCATATGAATCACGCTGCTCCAGGTGGATGGCCTCACGTCCGAAGCCGGTGAGCAGACCGCTGAACCGTCTTCGCTGATCGATCGCATTGCCATCCCTGCTAGAAAAATTGGAGCATCCGTTCCGGGATCTCCATTGCTGTCTCGCCTTCAGGGATGTCCATTTCGGCCAGCGCGTCCGCGTCGTCGATCACCCACCCCTGCACCACCCATGTGCCCCGATATGTGCGGTAGACCTCGGAGAGCCTGTTGGATTCGATTCCGGATCCTTACCGACCAGGGTTGGGCGCCTACTTCGGGGCGGGCCACGTCGGGGCTGCCGCCCGGTCGGCCAGCTCCGGGAAAGCCGGCTCCCAGACGGCGACGATGTGCCTGCTGATCAAGGTGCGCAGCACGGGCCACTGAGCCAGCAGCAGATGCTTGTTCAGCAGAGTGGTGAGGTCGTCGCGCTGACCTTCGGCGAGGACGGTCCGGTACATGCTCATCCGCAGCTTCGGCCGATCGAGGTCGTAGGTGCGCAGGCCTGACCAGGCCACATGTAGCGGCAACGGTACCGGTCCGCTCACCGGGCCGATCAGTTCGTCGAGGCTGGCGGGCAGGCGACGGGCGTAGCAGGCGCGCCGCACCTCGGCGGCTGTCATCGTCGGTTCGGGCTGGTTCTGTGGAGCCATGCGGCAATTATCCCGCCGACCGTTCGCCGCACTGCCCGTTCTTG
This sequence comes from Streptomyces sp. TS71-3, assembly GCF_018327685.1. Lineage (NCBI taxonomy): Bacteria > Bacillati > Actinomycetota > Actinomycetes > Kitasatosporales > Streptomycetaceae > Streptomyces > Streptomyces sp. TS71-3. Next base: position 844,352 of record NZ_BNEL01000001.1, read on the forward strand.
ACAGCCGCGACGAAGGTGGTCCAGCCGGTGGCCGGGAAGACCACGGCGGGGCCTGTGGGGTTCTTGCTGTCGCGGACGGGGACGAGGTCGGGTATGAGGTCGTGGACCTCGACGCAGCTTCCGTTGTCTCCGCCGCTGTACGACGACTTGCGCCACGCGGTGAGGGTGGACGCGTCGGTGATTTCGAGGCAGTCCCCGTTGTCCGGTCCGCTGTAGCTGGACTTGCGCCAACCTGTGAGAACCGATGCGTCAGGGATGTGCAGGCCGTCCATGGCTGTACTCCTCCGCCACTTTGCCGAGCAGGTCTTGGGATGCGTCGGGAGATAGCGCCGACGCACGGGCAAGATCGTAAGCGTCCTTGCACTTCTGGACCATCGCCGGATCGTCGATCAGGTTCCCTGTGTACAGGCCCTCCACGTAAGCGAGGTCAGGGCTGTCGTCGAAGCGCATCAGACTGAGCATGCTGTTCATGCAGGCGTGTGCACCCGAGGAACGGGGGACCACCTGAACCAGGATTCTCCCTCCGTGGGCCAGAGCCAAGATGTGTTGCAACTGCTCAGCCATGGCTTTTGGACCGCCGACCTCGGTTCGGATCACGTTCTCGTTCAGTACGAACCACATCGTGGGAGACAAAGGGTCCTTGAGGATTTCGGCACGGCGCACTCGGTTGACAACGAGCTTGTCAATCTCGCTCGGAATCGGATTCGGCTGGGACGTCCGATAGACCTCACGTGCATACGCGGGAGTTTGCAGAATGCCCGGCACCAGTGACACCGCGTACTCGCTGATCGCAATCGCCGTCTGCTCCGCCTCCAGCGCCGCCACGAAGTGGTCAGCCACTTCCACCACGTCAAGCGAGTCCAGGTAACGCTCGAAGAACCCCCCGGTGTTCAGCACCCTGTCCAGCCGCCGTGCGTCCTCCAGCTGCGGTTTTCGGCGGCCCGCCTCGATGTGGGCGATCATCGACGGCGAGAGGACGACCAGTTCCCCGAGTGCGACCTGCGTCAGGCCCGCTGCCTCCCGCCGGAGGCGGAGTTCTTCCCCGTACCGCTGCCGCGGCGACTTCTTTGCCTGCTGACCAGCCAATTGCCTTCCCCCTCTTGACAGCTCCCATGGAGAGCCGACGGTGCTTCACAGGCTACGGCCCGGAGCGTGAGCATCGCAGCACGGACGGTGATAACCGGTCAGAAGTGACGGAAGACGGAAGGCGGTACTGCGATGACGCAGCAGCAGGTAGTGAGGAACCCGATCGAGGACGCGGACGCCGTCTGCGACGAACTGCTCGCTGCCCTCAAAGCCGCAGGCATCACCCTCCCCTCCCTCGGCGTCGACCCCCTCTCGCTCGCCCCCGGCCACGAACCACGCCCCCTCATCGAGCTGGGGCGGTGCAACCTCGCCACCGCCAGGAAGCTCATCGCCGTGCTGCTGAGCGCGGACTGCGTACCGGCCGCGCCCCTCACCCTCGACGAGCTGGCGCGCCGTACCGAGGTGCTGGCCGACGAGATCCGGGCCCACCAGGTCCGCCTGCGCGGCGGTGCCCGCCCCGTACCGGAGGACGCGCCCCGTACGGGGCCTACGCCCCCTCGGAGTTGAGGATCCGTGCCACCGGCAGGCGCGCCGCCGTGCGTGCCGGGACCGCCGTGAGTACCGCGACCGCGAGCACCGCACCCAGGGCGCCGGCGCACAGCCATGAGGCCGAGGGCACGGTCATCTCGCCGGGGGTGAAGAGCCAGAGCAGCCCGAGGCCGAGGGGGATGCCGGCGAAGGCGCCCGGCAGCGCGGGCAGGAGCTGGGCGAGGGACAGGCCCGTGGTGACCTGGCCCGGCGTGGCGCCCAGGGTGCGCGCGATGGCCAGGGAGTACCGCGCCTCCGATGCCGTGGTCCACGTGATGACGATGATGTTGACGGTGGCGAGGACGGCGAACGCGCAGGCGACCGCGAGGTACAGGTGCCAGTCCTGGTCGTCGCGCAGGTTGCGCAGGGTCGTACCGCCCAGGTCGTAGCCCCGTCTGGGCTGGACGGAGAAGGACAGCAGCGCGGTGATCATGATGGTGGTGACCGCGATGCCGGCGGCGTGCAGGACCGCGTGGCCCGGGCGGCGGGCCGTCAGCCGCAGTCCGAGCAGGAGTGAGGTCGGGATGCGGACGGGCAGCGCGGTCAGGCCCGTGCGGAGCTGGGGTGGGCGGGGGGTGTCCGCCAGGGCGGGAACGGTGGCGGTGCGGGCGGCGCGGAGGGTCGGGGCCAGCACGGTGAGGGCGGTCACGCCGAGGGCGAGCACGGCCACGGACGTGACGGTGCCGGTGGTCGGCGGCGTGGGGCCGCCCAGCAGGGAGGCGCTGGGGTTGGCCACGGTGGGGACGAGCAGGGCCGCGGCGGTCAGTCCGAGCGCGCCGGCGAGCAGGGCGAGGGCCAGGTAGGGGACGAGCAGGACGGTGGCGACCACGCCGGGCGTGGCGCCGACGGCCTTGAGCAGCCCCACCCGGCGCGTCTGCTGCGCCGCGCGTGTCGCGGCCAGGCCCGCCAGTCCCGCCATGGCCAGGATGCCGAGCAGCCAGCCGCCTATGACCAGAATCGGCTGGGCATTGCTGAGCAGCACGTCGTCCTGGGAGGCGATGAACTGCCAACCGCTGAACATGGCCTGCAAGCCGCTTCCCCCGAAGGAGTCGCCCGGCCTCCTGAAGGAGTCGCTGAACGCCTTGGTGGCGGCCGGGTCCTTCAGCCTCAGGTTGAGCGCGTAGGTCAGCGGCGCCTCGGGCGTGGCGAGGGCCCTGGTGTCCTTCTCGGTGAGCCAGGCCAGGCCCATCGCGTCGCTCGGGCCGCCGCCCAGATCGGACAGCCTGCTGGTCCAGGGGTAGACCGGGGAGGCCGCGGTGACGGCGACACCGGCGACCGGGTAGGTCCGGCCGGCGAGGGTGACGCGGTCGCCGGCGCGGATGCCGAGCGCGGTGGCCAGGCCCCGTTCGACGACGACGGTGCCCGGGTGCAGCCAACTGCCCGAGGTCACCCGGGGGCGGTCCAGCGGGCCCGGGTCCGTGCCGCGGCCCTCGACCGTCATGTCCACCGTGGAGCCGCCCGCCGTCAGCTTCGTCCGCAGGACGGGGTGCGGACTGTCGTGGCTCAGCACGCGGGTGCTCCGGGCCACCTGTGCCAGGCCGTCGGGCGACCCCGACACGGCCACCACGTCCGGTCCGGCCGTCGCCTGCCTGGTCTTCTGGTAGAGCGTGCCGGTCGCCCCGAGCAGGGTCACGCCCATCGCCAGCGCGGTCGCGGCCGCCGTGATGGCGAGCAGGAACATCCCGGCCTGGCCGGGACGGCGGCGCAGGTCCTTCAGGACCAGGCGGGAGACGAGGAGGATGCGGCCCACGGTCTCAGCCCTCCAGCCCGATCAGGCCGCCGAGCCCGCCGAAGCCGCCGAGCCCCAGGTGCCCGGTCCCGCCGCGGCCGGGGTGCCCGGTCGGCTCGTCGGCCATCCTGGCGTCGTCGTCCATGCGCACGTCGTCGACGAACATCCCGTCGCGCATCGAGATCAGCCGGTCCGCCGTCGCGGCCACCGTCTCGTCATGCGTGACGATCACCAGCGTCTGCCCGGCGCGGCGCAGGTCCTCGAAGAGCCTGAGCACGTCCAGCGTGGCGGCGCTGTCCAGGTTCCCCGTCGGCTCGTCGGCCAGTACCACCTGCGGTTCGTTCGCCAAAGCCCGTGCGACGGCGACCCGCTGGCGCTGCCCGCCGGACAGCTCCGACGGCAGGTACCCCGTCCGGTCGTCGAGCCCGACCCGCTCCAGCAGCGCGCGTGCGCGCCGCCTGGCCGTGCACGGCGTGCATCCGGCCAGCAGCGCCGGGAGTTCGACGTTCTCCGCCGCGGTCAGCTCCTCCATCAGGTGGAACGCCTGGAAGACGAATCCCACGGCGTCGCGGCGCAGCCGGGCCAGCGCCCGTTCGCTCATCGTGTCGGTGCGCCGCCCGGCGAGCCACAGCTCCCCGGCGGTGGGCCGCTCAAGGCCGCCGAGCAGGTGCAGCAGGGTGGACTTCCCGCAGCCGCTCGGCCCCATCACTGCCAGCATCTGGCCCGCCGGCACGTCCAGGTCGACGCCGTCGACCGCGCGCACCAGCGCCGGTTCCTCGCCGTGCTCCCTGGACAGGCCCCGGGCCCGTATCACTGCCCGTATCACGCCGGTGTCGCCGAACGCGTTCATGAGCCGTCCGCCCCCTTCGCATCCCCCGTACGCGCGGACCACTTCCGCTCGCACGCCTCCAGCCAGCGCAGGTCTGCCTGGAGCCGGAGCGTGATGCCCTCCAGCAGCAGACCGGCGTTCGAACCGTCCGGCTCGGCCATCGCCGCCCGCCGCGCATCCCGCAGCCTGCGCATCAGCTCGCGCCGCTGCGCGGCCACCAGCTCCACCGGATCGGCCGACCCGGACGCCGCGGCGGCCGACAGCTTGAGGTGGAACTCCGCGAGGTCCGGCTTCGGCCAGCGCACGTCGGCCAGCCACTCGGCCACCCGCTGCTGCCCGGCGGACGTCAGCGCGTACACCTTGCGATCGGGCCGGTCCGGCAGGCCGTCGGTGCGCTCGCACGTCACCAGGCCCGCCTTCTCCAGACGGGCCAGGGTCACGTAGACCTGCCCCGGGTTCATCCCCTCCCCGAGCGGGCCGAGTTCGGCACGCAGCCGCGCGCGCAGGTCATAGCCGTGCGCCGGCTCCTTGCCGAGCATCGCGAGCACCACGTCCTGCACGGCCACCCCTTCCATGGGCTCGTCCGCGGGCTTGCCCATAGATAGCGGTTATCTATGGCGGACGTCAACGTGGAGCAGGGCGGAGTGGGTTCAGGGAGCGGACGCCGTCCGCTTCAGGAAGTGAGGGCAGCCCCTCAGAAGGCGTGCGCGGCCCCGTTCAGGAAATGCGTACTGCCCCCGCTCACGGAGCCGACGCGAGCGCGACCTCGACCAGCCGGGGCCAGTCGGTCCCCGCCCCCTCCCGGGCCGCCTCCGCGAACCGCGCGTCGCCGAGGCGGTGGCGCGCGGCCTGCTCTATCCGGGCCACGTCCGGGTGGGAGCGGTCCTGAAGGCCGCGTACCCGCGCGCTCGCCGCGAGCAGCCGCGCGGCCTGCTCGTGCTCGCCGCGGCGCAGAGCCAGGTCCGCGACGCCGACGAGCACCTGCGCGATCAACGGTGCGTGTCCTGACCCGGACGCCGCCTCGCAGGCCGCTGCGCGGTGCGCCCGGGCCTCGCCGAGGTCGTCGGTGAGGTAGCCGAGCAGGTCGTGCGTGCCCGCGCGCATGGTCGCCCCGTCCGCCCCGTCGCCCATCACGGCGGTCACGAGGGCGAGTTGCCTGCGGGCCTCCCCGGCGTCGCCGTTCCCCCGGGCCAGTCCCGCCCTGGCGAGGGCAAGCCAGGCCAGCGCGCCGGGCCAGGGGACCCGGTCCGCGTGGCGCTGGGCCTCGGCCATGGCAGCGGCCCCGGCGTCCTTGTCGCCCAGCAGCCAGTACAGCTGCGCCTGCCGCGACCGCATGCGGATGACGTCCTCGACGGCGCCGACCTCGGTGACGACCGCGATCGCCTCCTCGTAGTGCTCGCAGGCACGGGCGAACTCGCCGCGCACGGCGATCCGGTCGGCCAGCTCGGTCAGCGCGAACGAGATCCCGAACCGCTCCCCGAGCGCCCGGAACTCCGCGAGCGCCCCCTCCAGGTACGCGTCCGCGTCCCGCCCGCCCTGACCGGCCATGATCCGCATCTTGCCCAGGTGCAGCCGGGCCAGCGCGCGCACCCAGGGGTCCTCGTCGTCCAGCAGCGTCTCGAACGCCGACAGGACCGCGTCCGGCTCCTGAAATATGCGTTCCAGCGCGGGGACGAAGGCCAGCGCCGGGTGGTAGCGGGGCCTGGTCCGCCAGTCGAGCCGGTACGCCTTGCCGATCCACTCCGCGGCCTGCCGCCCGTCGCCCGGGCCGGTGTCCACGAACATCGAGATGAGGGCGTACACCGTGGCCCGTACCTCGTCGCTCGCCTCGCCGGGTGTCCTGGTGGCCGCGATCAGCAGCTCGACGCCCTCGGTCCTGCGCCCGCCGAGCCACCAGTACCAGGCCGCGCCCGCCGCCAGCCGCATCGCCCCGCGCGCATCGCCGGCCGCGAGCGCGCCGCGCATAGCGGCGCCGATGTTGTCGTGTTCGGCCGCGAGCCGGGCGAGCCACCGCAGCTGCTCGGCGCGGCGCAGGTGCGGCTCAGCGGCCTCGGCGAACCCGGTGAAGTAGGCCAGGTGCGCGCGGCGGGCCCGGTCCGCCTCGCCCGCCTCCGCGAGCCGGTGCCCGGCGTACTCCCTGATCGTGCCGAGCATGCGGTAGCGCGGGGCGTCCTCGCCCTCGCCCTCGGCGAGCAGCAGCGACTTCTCGGCCAGTGCGGTGAGGAGGTCGAGCACCTGGTCCTGCTCGACGGCCTCCTGCTCGACGGCCTCCTGCCCGGCGGCCTCCTGCCCGGCGGTGTCGTCCGCGGGGCCCGCGCAGACCCGTTCGTCACCGTCATCCGCGCAGACCCGTTCCGCCGCTTCCAGGCTCGCCCCGCCCGCGAAGACCGAGAGCCTGCGCAGGACCGTCCGCTCGGCGCCGGTGAGCAGCTCCCAGCTCCAGTCGACCACCGCGCGCAGCGTCTGGTGCCGCGGCAGCGCGGTGCGGCTGCCGCCGGTCAGCAGGCGGAACCGGTCGTCGAGCCGGTGCGCGAGCTGGTCGACGGACATGGTGCGCAGCCGTGCCGCGGCCAGCTCGATCGCCAGCGGCATCCCGTCCAGCGCGCGGCAGACGCGGACGATCGTCGCCAGCGCCTGGGCGTCGTCCGCGAGGTCCCGGCGCACTGCCCCGGCCCGGTCACGCAGCAGCCGGACGGCCGGCGAGGACTCGATCTCGTCCCGGCCCGCGTCCCCCTCCGGCAGGGCCAGCGGCTCGACCGGCCACAGCGCCTCGCCGGTGATGCCGAGCGGTTCCCGGCTCGTCGCCAGGATCCGCAGCCGCCGGCACTCGCCGAGCAGCCGGTGGGCGAACACGGCCGCCGACTCGATGATGTGCTCGCAGTTGTCCAGGACCAGCAGCGCCTCACGCTCGCGGATCGCGGCGACGAGACGGCCCGTCAGCTCCGCGTCCGGCGCCCCGCCGAGCAGCGCGTCCCGCAGGCCGAGACCGACGAGGGCCGCCTGCGCCACCTGCGCCACGCCGCCGTCGGTGCCGATCGCGGCCAGCTCCACCAGCCAGGCCCCGTCCGGCAGGTCGCCGAGCAGCGCACGCGCGGTCTCCGCGGCCAGCCTCGTCTTGCCCGAGCCGCCCGGCCCGATCACGGTGGTGAGCCGGTGCTCGGATATGAGCGCGCGGACCGCGGCGACATCGGCGCCCCTGCCGACGAACGTGGTCAGCTCGGCGCGCAGGTTGGTCTTGCGGCTCGCTTCTCCCGGCCGCGGGTCCCGCCCCAGCTCGCCCCGCAGCAGCGCGACGTGCACCGCGGCCAGCTCCGGCGAGGGGTCGGCACCGAACGCGTCGGCCAGGGCCTCCCTAGCGCGCTGGTACACCAGCAGCGCCTCGCTGTCGCGGCCGGCCGCGGCCAGCGCGCGCATCAGCGCGGCGACGAGCCGTTCCCGCACCGGGTGCGCGGCCACGAGGTCGGTCAGCTCGGCGACCATCTCCGCGCCGCGCCCGAGCGCGACTTCAGCGTCGAACCGCTCCTCGGCGGCATCCAGGCGCAACCCCTCCAGCCGGACGACCGCGGCGTCGAACGCACCGCTGTCCTGGAGCCCGACGTCCTGCATGGCCGCACCCCGCCACAGCCCGAGGGCATCGCGCAGCAGCCGCACCCGCCGGGAAGCCTCCTGCGCGGGCGCCCGGCCCGCGGCCACGAGGCGTTCGAACCGCACGGCGTCTACGGCCTCGGGCTCCACCGCCAGCAGGTAGCCGTCCGTCCGCCCCTCGATCACCCCGTCCGGCAGCGCCTTCCGCAGCCGGGAGACGAGGCGCTGGAGCGCGTTCGCCGCGTCGGCGGGCGGGTGTTCTCCCCAGATCCAGTCGACGAGCGACGCCTTCGGGACGACGTGCCCAGGATGGAGCGCGAGGGCGGCCAGGAGCCCGCGCAGCCGGGCGCCCTGCACGTCGGCCGGGCCACTGCCGTCGGTGCGAATCTCCAAGGGGCCCAGCAACTGGATCTGCACCCGCTGATTTTGTCACGGGAGTTGGCGGGCATCCCGGCCCGAACGGACGCCCGGCCTCGGGGAGCGAGCAGGGGCTGCCCCCTTGGGGCGGTGGCGGTCTGCGGGTTTCGTCGTGGCTGGTCGCGCAGTTCCCCGCGCCCCTAACGGGGCGAAGCCCCGGCGCCAAGGCGCCGCCACAGAGGCCCGACCCGGGGCGAAGCCCCGCCCAAAGGGGCGCGGGGAACTGCGCGAGCAACCACGACGTGACCGGCGGTCCGTCACTGGCCTGGAGGGGCAGTCGGGGGGATCGGGGCGAAGCCCCGTGCTGGTAGGGGCGCGGGGGAGCCGTCCAGCCCGCGCTGTCCGTGCGCCGTAGGATGCGCAGGCAGCCTGGGCGTGCGACAGATGTGCGACAGGCGTGCGAACAGACAGGTCAGACGGCGGGTGTGAGGGACGGTAAAAGCGCGGTGGTCATCGTCGGGATTCTGGCCGGGCTTGTCGCTCTCGCCGTCGTCGTCGCGCTCTACTGGTACGTCTGGCGGCGGCTGGTGCGGGACGCCACGGCGAAGGGTTCGGTGGTGCGCCGGGCCGGTTCCGCCGTGTTCGTCGTGGGGCCGCTGCTGATGGTCGGGGCCCTCGTCAGCGAGCAGGCCGGCGCGCCCTTCTGGCTGCAGCGGGTACTGGGCTGGCCCGGGTTCCTGTGGATGGCGCTCTCGCTGTACATGCTGCTCACGGTGGTCGCCGGGGAGGTCGTACGGCCGCTGCTGCGGCGCCTGCTGGAACGGCGCGCCGGGGCGGTCGCGGCCTCGGCGAGCGTGCCGGTGGGGGCGCCGGCGGGGGAGGAGGGGGCCACGGGGGCCACGGGGGCCACGGGGGCCACCGTGCCCTCGGCACCCGATGCGCCCACGGCACCCTCCGCACCCTCCGCACCCACGGCACCCTCCGCACCCACGGCACCCTCCGCACCCTCGGCACCCTCGGCACCCTCCGCACCCGAAGCACCGGCAGCGGCGGAAGCACCGCCCGCCGGTCCGCCCGCCCCCGGTACGGCCGGTACCGCGACCCCCGGCCCGTCGCGCCGCCTCCTCGTCGCCCGGCTGGTCTCAGGCGCGGCGGCGGCCGCCGCCGTCGGCATCGTCGGCGAGGGCACCTACGGCGTGCTGCGCGGGCCGCGCGTCAAACGGCTCACCGTGCCGCTCGCGAAACTGCCGCGGGCCGCGCACGGGTTCCGTATCGCCGTCGTCAGCGACATCCACCTCGGGCCGATCCTGGGGCGCGACTTCACGCAGCGCGTCGTCGACACGATCAACGCCACCCAGCCCGACCTGATCGCCGTCGTCGGCGACCTCGTGGACGGCAGCGTGCACGACCTGGGCCCGGCCGCGGCGCCGATGGCCGGGCTGCGGGCCCGGCACGGCGCGTACTTCGTGACGGGCAACCACGAGTACTTCTCGGGCGCCGCGCAGTGGGTCGAGCACGTCCGGACACTCGGCATGCACCCGTTGGAGAACGCCCGCACCGAACTCCCCGGCTTCGACCTCGCCGGGGTCAACGACGTGCAGGGCGAGAGCCAGGGGCAGGGCCCCGACTTCGGCAGGGCGCTCGGCGACCGGGACACCTCGCGCGCCTCCGTCCTGCTGGCCCACCAGCCCATCGTGATCCACGACGCCGTCCGGTACGGCGTCGACCTCCAGCTCTCCGGCCACACCCACGGCGGCCAGCTCTGGCCCGGCAACTACCTCGCCGCCCTCGCCAACCCCACGGTCGCGGGCCTTGAGCGGTACGGCGACACGCAGCTCTACGTCACCCGGGGCGCGGGCGCGTGGGGGCCTCCGGTGCGGGTCGGGGCACCCTCGGACATCACGGTGGTGGAGCTGGCGTCGCGCCAGGCGTGAACCGCGGTCTCGAACGGCCGCCGGGTGATTGCGGCGCCGACGCTGCGCCGCGGGCGGCCCGGGACGCACCCCACCGCGGACCCCACCGCGCACCCCACCCCACCGCTCACCGCACCGGTGATCCCGACCCGGCCGCGACCTTCCCGGTGGCGCCGCGGACCCGCAGCCCGAGTTCGTCGGTGGGCACCCGGTGGGTCTCCCGTGCCGTCAGCGCGGCGAGGACCGGGGGTACGCACAGGGCCGCCGTGAACAGGCCGACCGCCGCCCAGTCCTCCTCGGGCCCCGCGATCCGGGCCGCGAAGGTCACGGCGAAACCGGAGAGCGCGAAGCCGATCTGGGTGCCGAGGGCCACCCCGGACAGCCGTACCCGGGTCGGGAACATCTCCCCGTAGAACGCGGGCCACAGGCCGTTCGCGGCGCTGTAGACCACACCGAACGCCAGGATGCCCAGCAGCGCCGTCAGCGGGTAGGAGCCGGAGGCGATCGCCCAGAGGAACAGGAACATGAGGACCGCGCTGCCGGCCGCGCCCGCGAGGAAGACGGGGCGGCGCCCGACGCGGTCGGACAGCGTCGCCCACAGCGGGATCGCGGCGAGTGCGACGAGGTTGGCGAGCGCGCCGACCCACAGCATGAACGTGCGGTCCATGCCGACCGAGTCGCCGGTCGCGAACGCGAGCGACCAGACGGTGAAGATGGTGCTGACCGACGCGACGAGCGCGCCCGCGACGACCCGCAGCACGTCAGGCCAGTGCCCGCGCAGCAGCGAGACCAGCGGCAGGCGGTCGACGCCCTCGGCCGACGCCTGCCGGGTGAAGGCCGGCGGCTCCTGGAGGGTGCGCCGGATCACGTAGCCGACGACCGCGACGACGACGCTGCACAGGAACGGCACCCGCCACCCCCAGGACAGCAGGGCGTCGTCGCCGAGCGCGGCGACCGGCAGGAAGACCAGGGTGGCCAGGAGCTGCCCGGCCTGGGTGCCGCTCAGCGTGAAGCTGGTGAAGTAGGCGCGGCGGTGCTCCGGGGCGTGTTCGAGCGTCATGGACGTCGCGCTGGCCTGCTCGCCCGCCGCCGATATGCCGCCGAGGACGCGGCAGATCACCAGCAGGACCGGGGCGGCGTCGCCGGCCTGCGCGCGGGTGGGCAGGCAGCCGATGAGGAACGTCGAGAGGCCCATCAGGAGCAGCGTGAAGACCATCACCTTCTTGCGCCCGATGCGGTCCCCGAAGTGCCCGAGGAACAGCGCCCCGACGGGCCGGGCCGCGTACGCGACACCGAAGGTGGCCATCGACAGCAGCGTCGCGTTCGCCGGGTCGGAGTCGTCGAAGAACACCTTCGGGAAGACCAGCGCGGCGGCGCTGCCGTAGATGAAGAAGTCGTAGTACTCCAGGGCGCTGCCGATCCAGGCGGCGAGCGCGGCTCTGCGCGGCTGCCCCTGCGGGGTGCCGCCGGGATCGGGGGCTCCGGGGGGCTCGGGGCCTTCGGGGGCGTCGGGTGGCGTGGCGGAGGAGGGCACGGGGGACTCCTTCGGCTCCGGGGAGCTCGGGCGGAGCTCCGGGGACGGGGCGGCTCGGCATCGGCATCGGCTACACGCCGGACTCGCGTGAATAACCCACTAGATAGTTAATAACGGAGTGGGAGGGATGCTGCTTCCGCCGCGAGCGGGTGTCAAGGGTGTGCGCGGGCTTGGTCCGCGGGGAGGGCTCGGCCGGTGCCCGGTGCCCGGTGCCCGGTGCCCGGTGCCCGGTGCCCGGTGCCCGAGTGTCCGGTGCGCCTCGCGCCGCTACCGGCGCCCCGCTCCGCCGGTCAGGTAGCCCACGACCATGTCGCCCAGCATGGTGCGGTACCGCTCGCGCTCCCCTGCGGCCAGCAGGTCTCGGCCGAACAGCGCGGCGAACGTGGGCCGGTTGGCCACCCGGAAGAAGCAGAACGAGCTGATCATCGCGTGCAGGTTCACCGCGTCCACGTCCGCCGTGAAGGCGCCGCTGGCCCGACCGCTCTCCAGGATCCGCCCGATGACGTCGATGGCGGGCCAGTTGAGGCGGCTGAGCTTCTCGGAGGCGGCGATGTGCTCGGCGTCGTGGATGTTCTCGATGCTGACCAGCCGGATGAAGTCCGGGTGCGCCTCGTGGTGGTCGAACGTCAGCTCCGCGAGACGGCGTATCGCGGACACCGGGTCGAGGTGGGCGACGTCCAGGTCCTGCTCGGCGCCGCGGATCACCGCGTACGCGCGCTCCAGGACGGCCGTGAACAGCTGCTCCTTGCTGCCGAAGTAGTAGTAGATCATCCGTTTCGTGGTGCGGGTGCGGGCGGCGATCTCGTCCACCCTGGCGCCTGTGAAGCCGGCCCGCGCGAACTCGGCGGTGGCCACGTCCAGGATCTCGGCCTGGGTGCGGGCCGCGTCCCGCGTGCGGGCGGCGGGCTGCGGGTGGCCTGCGGCCTGCGGGGGGCCTGCGGCCGGCTTGGCGTGAGGGGGCATGGGGTTCCTCGGGGGGTGCGGCTTGCGCCGCGTTGGCCGGTGTGCCTGGGTCCTGTCGGATTCTAGGCGGGGCCTGGCGTGGGGTCGGGCGCGAAGCGCCCCTGTGGGGGCGCGGGGAACTGTGCGAGCAACCATCCACCTGCCGGTGGTCCGGATGCGAACGCGTCTGCCCCCTCGGGACGGTGGCGGTCTGATCGTTTCGTGGTGGCTCGTCGCGCAGTTCCCCGCGCCTCTTCGGGGGCACGCCGTTGCGCGGCCCGAACCGAGGGCTTCCCTCTCCACCGCCTCGGTTGATATGAATAACGAACCAGTTCGTACATTAAGGAGGCGTGGTGGCGCGGTCCCAGCACTCCTACCTGGTCGGCCTCGTCGGGGCCGCCATCGGCCCCTCCCTCAGTCCCGCGCTGCACGAGCGCGAGGCGGACCGGCACGGTCTGCGGTACCTGTACCGGCTGCTCGACATCGGCCGGCTCGGCGTTCCGCCGGCCGGCGCGGGGCGGCTGGTCCGGGCCGCCCGGGACGCGGGGTACGACGGCCTGAACGTCACCCACCCGTGCAAGCAGCACGTCCTCGACGACCTGGACGAGCTCTCCCCGCAGGCGGCGGTCCTGGGCGCCGTCAACGCCATCGTCTTCACGCCCGACGGTCGCGCCGTGGGGCACAACACCGACGTCACCGGCTTCGCGGCCGCCTTCGCCGAGGGCCTGGGCGCCCCGCTCGACCGTGTCGTCCAGCTCGGTGCGGGCGGTGCCGGGGCGGCCGTCGGCCACGCCCTGCTCGGGCTCGGCGCCCGGCACCTCACCGTCGTCGACGCGCTCCCCGACCGGGCCCGCGACCTCGCCGCGGCGCTGAACGCGCACGCCGGACTCGACTTTGCCGACAGCCGCCCGCAGGACGACCTCGGTGCGGCGCTGGCCGGCGCCGACGGGCTGGTGCACGCCACGCCCACCGGCATGGCCGCCCACCCCGGCCTGCCGCTGCCCGCCGGCCTGCTGCACCCCGGCCTCTGGGTCGCCGACATCGTCTACCGCCCGCTCGACACCGAGCTGCTGGCGGCAGCCCGCGCCCGGGGCTGCCGCGTCCTGGACGGCGGCGGCATGGCCGTGCACCAGGCCGCGGACTCCTTCCGGCTGTTCACCGGCCGGGAACCCGACACCCCGCGGATGCTCGCCGACTTCGCCGACCTGGCCGGCGCCCCCGCGCACCGCCCCCCGACCCCCACGTCCGACACCCGGGACACCGGAAGGAGTGCGTCCGAGTGCGCACCGCCATCGCCACCGTCAGCCTGAGCGGCTCCCTGACCGAGAAGCTCACCGCCGCGTCCCGGGCCGGGTTCGACGGCGTCGAGATCTTCGAGAACGACCTGCTGGCGAGCCCGCTCACCCCCGAGGAGATCCGTGCCCGCTGCGCCGACCTCGGCCTGAGCGTCGACCTCTACCAGCCGATGCGCGACGTCGAGGCGGTTCCCGCCGAGGACTTCGCGCGCAACCTGCGCCGCGCCCGGCACAAGTTCCGGACCATGCGGCGGCTCGGCGCGGACACCGTGCTCGTCTGCTCCAGCGTGGCGCGCCGGGCCGTGGACGACGACGCGCTCGCCGCCGAGCACCTGCACCGGCTGGCGGGCCTCGCCGCCGACCACGGCATCAGGGTCGCCTACGAGGCGCTGGCCTGGGGCCGGCACGTCAACACGTGGGACCACGCCTGGCGCATCGTCGAGAGCGCGGACCACCCCGCGCTCGGGGTCTGCCTCGACAGCTTCCACATCCTCGCCCGCGGGGGCGGGATCGAGGCCACGAAGGCCACCAACGGCACCGCGGCCACCAAGACCACCAACGACACCGTGGCCACCAACGGCACCAAGGCGCCCGAGCCCATCGGGGCCATCGAGGCGATTCCCGGCGAGAAGATCTTCTTCCTCCAGCTCGCCGACGCGCCCCTGATGGCCATGGACGTCCTCCAGTGGAGCCGCCACTACCGCTGCTTCCCCGGCCAGGGCGGTTTCGACCTGCCCGCGCTGCTCGGCCACGTCCTCGCCGCCGGCTACCGGGGGCCGCTGTCGCTGGAGGTCTTCAACGACGTGTTCCGGCAGGCCGACCCCGGCCCCACGGCGATCGACGCGCGCCGCTCCCTGCTGGCGCTCCAGGAGGCGGTGGGCGCCGTCGCCCTGCCGGCCCCCGTGCCGCCCACCGGCGTGGCGTTCGCCGAACTCACCACCCCCGACGCCACGCTCCCCGCCGCCCAGCTCACCGCCCTCGGCTTCGCCCGCACGGGCGTGCACCGCACCAAACCGGTCTCCCTGTGGGAGCGCGGCGGCGCCCGGATCCTGCTGAACACCGGCCCGGCCACGCGGCGCGGCGGGACCCGGCTCGCCGCCGTCGGCCTGGAATCGCCCGACCCGGTCTCCGCGGCGCGGCGCGCGGAAGCGCTGCTGGCGCCCCTGCTGCCCCGGCGCCGGGACCCGGCCGACACCCCCCTCGACGCGGTCGCCGCCCCCGACGGCACCGAACTCTTCTTCTGCGCCACCGCCCGCCCCGGCCTGCCCGACTGGTGGGCCGACTTCGCCCCTGCGGACGTCGCGGCGGGTGACGCCACGGACGGCGACGGTGCGGCGCATGGCGCGGTGGACGGGACGGCGCCCGGCACAACGGACGGCGGGGCGGGTCCCACCCAGGGCGCCGTCCGGGGCGTCCGGGGCATCGACCACCTCGCCCTGACCCAGCCCTGGCACCAGTTCGACGAGGCCGCCCTCTTCCACCGCTGCGTGCTCGGGCTCAGCCCGCAGGAGAGCGTCGACGTGGCCGACCCCCACGGCCTGCTCCGCAGCCGGGCCGTCAGCACGGCGTCCGGCGGCGTCCGGATCGCGCTCAGCATCGGCCCCGGCCCGGCCGGCCCCGCCGAACAGGGGTCCCGCGCCCAGCACGTGGCCCTGGCCACCGACGACATCGTCGCCACGGCCCGTGCCTTCCGCGCGGCGGGCGGGCGGCTCCTCGCGATCCCCGCCAACTACCACGACGACCTCGCCGCCCGCTTCGACCTGCC
The DNA here is from genome assembly GCF_018327685.1 of Streptomyces sp. TS71-3. Classification (NCBI taxonomy): domain Bacteria; kingdom Bacillati; phylum Actinomycetota; class Actinomycetes; order Kitasatosporales; family Streptomycetaceae; genus Streptomyces; species Streptomyces sp. TS71-3. Next base: position 859,915 of record NZ_BNEL01000001.1, read on the forward strand.
GGAACCCGTCCTCGGCACGTACCGCGAGCTGGGCATCCTCTACGACCAGGACGAGGATGGCCACGCCTTCCGGCACTGCTACACCCAGGCCGTGGGCCACTTCTTCTTCGAACTGGTGCAACGCGACCCGGGCCACCGCGGCTACGGCGCCGGCAACGCCCCCGTACGCCTGGCCGCCCAGCACGCGGCAGCCGGTGCCGGCCTGAGCGGTCCGGCGTGAACGGTCCGGCCCGAGTGGTCCGGCGTGGGCGGTCTGGCCTGAGCGGCCCGGCGTGGGCGGTCTTGCCTGACCGGCCTGGCCTGAGCGGTCCGGCTTGAGCCGTCCGTCGTGAGCGCCAGGTCGTGTCCGGCGGATCTTCGTGGGCCCGCGACTCCCCCACTGCCTGAAGGGCGTGGGTGGGGGTACCTCCCACGCCCGTTCAGGGCAGTGGGGGAGTGCCCCCAGTACCGCACCTCGCCGCGTTGTCGGAGTCATCCGGGTACGCCCAGTACGAGTATGATCCTCCGCCTTGCGATGCACGGCACCAGACGCCGCAGGCTGATCCACGAAGATCCGCCGGACACGACCTAGAGCCGCCGCCCGATCAGCGCCCGCTTCACCTCCTGGATCGCCTTCGTCACCTCGATCCCCCGCGGGCACGCCTCCGTGCAGTTGAAGACGGTGCGGCAGCGCCAGACGCCGTGGTTGTCATTGAGGATGTCCAGGCGCTGCTCGCCCGCCTCGTCGCGGGAGTCGAAGATGAAGCGGTGCGCGCCGACGATGGCCTGCGGGCCGAAGTACTGCCCGTCGTTCCAGAAGACCGGGCAGGCCGAGGTGCAGGCCGCGCACAGGATGCACTTGGTGGTGTCGTCGTAGCGGGCCCGCTGCTCGGGGGACTGGAGGCGCTCGCGGGTGGGCTCGTTGCCGCCGGCGACCAGGAACGGGGCCATGTCCCGGTACGCCTGGAAGAACGGCTCCATGTCGACCACCAGGTCCTTGAGGACCGTCATCCCCTTGATGGCCTCCACGGTGACCGGACGCTCCGGGGCGAGGTCCTTGATCAGGGCCTTGCACGCGAGCCGGTTGCGCCCGTTGATCCGCATGGCGTCCGAACCGCAGATGCCGTGCGCGCAGGACCGCCGGAAGGTGAGCGTGCCGTCCTGCTCGCCCTTGATGCGGTGCAGGCCGTCCAGCACCCGTTCCTTCGAGTCCATCGGGACCGGGAAGTCCTGCCAGTACGGATCCGCCGCCACCTCGGGGTTGAAGCGGCGGATCCGGAACGTGACCGTCAGCGGGTGCCCGGCCGGGGGCTCGGGCGAGGACTCGGCGGCGGGCGCGGCGGTGGCCATCAGTACGTCCTCTCCATCGGCAGGTAGCGGGTCTGCACCACCGGCTTGTAGTCGATACGGACCGACTCGGTGCCGTCGTCCGCGACGTGGCGGTACGCCATCGAGTGCCGCATGAAGTTGGTGTCGTCGCGGTTCGGGAAGTCCTCGCGGTAGTGGCCGCCGCGCGACTCGCGGCGGGCCAGGGCGCAGGCCGCCATCACCTCGGCCAGCACCAGCAGGTTGCCCAGCTCGATCGCCTCCAGCAGGTCGGTGTTGAACCGCCTGCCCTTGTCCTGCACGGTCAGCCGCTCGTACCGGTCCCGCAGCTCCGCGATCTTCGTCAGGGCCGCGTCGATGGTGGACGCGGTGCGGAACACCATGACGTTGGCGTCCAGCGTGTCCTGGAGCTCGGCGCGCAGCGCCGCGACGCGCTCGGGCCCGGTGCCCTCCCGCAGGCGGTCCACCTGCCGCGCGACCCGCTCCGCCGGGTCCTCCGGCAGCTCGGGCAGCTCGGCGCGGGCCGAGAAGGCCGCCGCGGCGAGGCCCGCACGGCGGCCGAAGACGTTGATGTCCAGCAGCGAGTTGGTGCCGAGGCGGTTGGCACCGTGCACCGACACGCAGGCGACCTCCCCGGCCGCGTACAGGCCCGGCACCACCGCGGTGGTGTCGGCCAGCACCTCGCCCTGCACGGTGGTGGGGATGCCGCCCATCGCGTAGTGCGCCGTCGGCTGGATCGGGATCGGGTCGGTGTACGGCTCGATGCCCAGGTAGGTGCGGGCGAACTCGGTGATGTCGGGCAGCTTCGCGTCGAGCTGGTCCGGCGGCAGGTGTGTCAGGTCCAGGTAGACGTGGTCGCCGTCCGGGCCGCAGCCGCGCCCCTCGCGGATCTCCGTGTAGATGGCGCGCGAGACGACGTCGCGGGAGGCCAGGTCCTTCATCACGGGGGCGTACTTCTCCATGAACCGCTCGCCGTGCCTGTTCCGCAGGATGCCGCCCTCCCCGCGCGCGCCCTCCGTCAGCAGGATGCCCATCCGCCAGATGCCGGTCGGGTGGAACTGGAAGAACTCCATGTCCTCCAGCGGCAGCCCCCGCCGGTAGACGGCGGCCTGGCCGTCGCCGGTGAGGGTGTGGGCGTTCGACGTCACCTTGAAGAACTTGCCGCAGCCACCGGAGGCGTAGATCACCGCCTTGGCGCGGAAGACGTGGATGTCCCCGGTGGCCAGCTCGTAGGCGACCACGCCGGACGAGTGCCGGACGCCCTCGATCTCCGTGAGGAGCTGGTCCAGCACGTAGAACTCGTTGTAGAACTCCACGCCGAGGCGGACGCAGTTCTGGTAGAGCGTCTGGAGGATCATGTGGCCGGTGCGGTCGGCGGCGTAGCAGGAGCGGCGCACCGGCGCCTCGCCGTGGCCCCGGCTGTGCCCGCCGAAGCGGCGCTGGTCGATGGTGCCGTCCGGGGTGCGGTTGAACGGCAGGCCCATCTTCTCCAGGTCGAGCACGGAGTCGATGGCCTCCTTCGCCAGGATCTCCGCGGCGTCCTGGTCGACGAGGTAGTCACCGCCCTTGACGGTGTCGAAGGTGTGCCACTCCCAGTTGTCCTCCTCCACGTTCGCGAGCGCCGCCGCCATGCCGCCCTGCGCGGCGCCGGTGTGCGAGCGGGTGGGGTAGAGCTTGGTCAGCACGGCGGTGCGGCAGCGCGGCGCGGCCTCGATCGCGGCCCGCATGCCCGCACCGCCCGCACCGACGATCACGGTGTCGTAGGTGTGCACGCGCCGCACCTGACGGGTCTGCGGGTTCTCCATGGGCACCTCGGGTCGGTCGGGCCGCGGGGCGCGGGTCAGGTGATGTCCGGGTCGAAGGTGAAGATCACCAGGGTGCCGAGCAGGACGGTGAACGCCGTCGCGGTGTAGAGCAGCGCCTTCAGCCAGAGGCGGGTGGCGGTGTGCTCGGCGTAGTCGTTGATGATCGTGCGCAGGCCGTTGGAGCCGTGCAGCATCGCGAGCCACAGCATCAGCAGGTCCCACACCTGCCACCACGGCGAGGCCCAGCGCCCGGCGACGAACGCGAAGCCGATCCGGGACACCCCGCCGTCCAGCATGAGCTGGATGAGGAGGTGGCCGAGGACGAGCAGCACCAGGATCACGCCGGAGACCCGCATGAACAGCCAGCCGTACATCTCCCAGTTGCCGCGCGTGGAGCTCGGCGTGGTCGCGGTGCGCTGCCGCGGCGGTTCGATGACGGGTGCGGGGTGCTCGGCGTCGTAGGCTCCGCCGCCCTCCACGGGGCCGATGCCGGAGGGCCGGCGCGCGCCGCTGCTGACGTTGGTCGGCATCGCACTCAGCTCCCGAACACTTCGCGGGCGGCGTGCCCGAGCACCGGATAGATGGCGGCCGCCATCAGCAGGGCCCACAGGCCGACGGCGGCCCACAGCATCTGCCGCTGGTAGCGCGCGCCCTTCGACCAGAAGTCGACGGCGATCACCCGCACGCCGTTCAGCGCGTGGAAGAGCACGCCGGCGACCAGGCCGTACTCCAGGATCGCCACCGCGGGGGTCTTGTACGTGGCGATGACCCGGTCGTAGTCGTCCGGCGACACCCGCACGAGCGCGGTGTCGAGGACGTGCACGAAGAGGTAGAAGAAGATGAGCACCCCGGTGATCCGGTGGGCGACCCAGGACCACATGCCCTCCCGGCCGCGGTACAGCGTTCCAGCCGGCACGTAGCACCCTCCGGGTAGGGGAACGGGAGCCCGCCGCCGCGCTTGTGACGCACCGCCGACTCGGGCCCGGCCGGGTACGGTCACCGGCCCCCGCCATCGTAGGAACGGCCGCGGCCGGGGCCGGCGCCACACGGCGGCGCTGGTCCATCCGCGCGGCAAAGCGGCACGTATGGGTGAGGGGCGCCCCATGGGGGCGCGGGGAGCCGGGGGACAGCCGCGACGAAGCCGTCGGGTCGTCACCGTCCCGAGGGGGCTGGTTCTGTCGCGTCCGGACCACCTGTGGGTGGGTGGTTGCTCGCGCAGTTCCCCGCGCCCCTTGCGGGGCGGGCCCTTACGTGGGGTTGCGCCCCGGCCTGCTCAGGGGCGTGGGGCTGTGTCGATGTGCGGCTCCGCCGCGTGGGCGCGATCAGCCACGACTGGGGGCACCTCCCACGCCCTTCAGGCAGTGGGGGACGTCAGGTCGCCACCGTCCCGAAGCGGCAGCTCCTGTCGTGGCCGGGCCACCGGCCGGTGTGGTGGAGGAGGGGAGAGGGGCGGACCGCCGACGTTAAGAGACCGGCGCCGCGGAAGCCGTTCCGCGGCCCGTGCGCGGGCCCTCGCGCACCAACCGCGCGATCCTCCCGCGCGCGAGCCGCCGCAACTCCTCCGCCGCAAGCACCCGTTCCTCCTCGGGTTCGTTGGAGAGGCGTGCCCGGATCCCGGCGAGCACCTGGTCGAGCGCCTCGCCCTGCGGGAAGTCGTCCAGGCAGATCACGAAGACGTGCCCGAACTTGTTCTCGTACGCCACGTGGGCCGCGCTCAGCGCGGTGTGCGCGGCGGAGTAGCCCGCGCCGGGCGGCAGCGCGAGGGACTCGCGGGACAGGGCCTCGGTCAGCTCGTCGGGGCTGAGGTCGTACGCCGCCTCGTCGGAGGCGGCCATCAGCGCGCCCACGTTCGGGTAGGGCCGGTGGGCGACGATCCGCCGCGCCCAGCCGGGGCTGGCGCAGCAGCCGAGCAGCGCAAGGGTGACCGCGTCGGTGGGCGCGGTGTTGAACCCCTCTATCCCCGGGGCCCAGGGGGCGGGCCGCGGCGTCGCGGGTATCGCCCGGGAACCGGGGTGGCGGAGGGGAGAGTCGGTGGCCAGCGTGACTCCTCGGCGGGCACGGGGTGGAACGTCGCGGCGCGGGGGGACGGACGGCGCGGCTGATGCGGGACGGCGCGGCGCTGGTCAGGGCGGTGCGCGGTGCGTGGGACGGTCGGTGCGCGGATCGGTGGTGGGGAAGGTGTGGCGACTCGGGGCCGGGACGGTGTGGACGGGCCTGAAGAAACGGTACAGAGGCCACCGCGAGAGCCTGGCTCAGGGGGCCGGTACGGAGATGGCGGAGAAGGGCGGTCGGGTCCCGGCGGGTGCAAACAGAAGTGGCGTCACGCTAGCGACGCCGCGCGTGGACCGCCCGACCGGTGCACGAATTTCACCCGTACGGGACCTTTCGGGGTGTGGGGTGGACAACCTCCCCGTACCCGCCCCTAGGGTCGGTGCCGGACGCCGGGCGTCCGGTGCCGCCGGGCGCACGCGACGGAAGGACAGGGCGAGTTCCGATGAACGGCAGGACCGTCACCCTGGCCGGGGGTGTCCTGGTCGCGGGGGCGGCCGCCCTCGCACTCGCCCTGTGGTCGTCGAGCGGCGGGCAGTCGGGCGCCTCCTCGTCCGCCCCGACCGCCACCCGTTCGTTCCCCCTCTCGAAGCCGCCCCGCACGATCCCCTCGGTACGCTCCGCCACGCCCGCGCACGGCCCCGGCTGGCGGCCCGGACCGGACGGCCGCGTGGTCGTCGGGGACGACGGGCTGGCCGACGAGGGCCGGCTGCTCGCCGGCGAGTTGAAGCTGCACTACGCGGGGCACACCGACGCCCGCGCCGGTGACGTCGAGCTGGACCTCGCATCCGGCGCCGGGGACGGCCCCGAGTCGTACACGCTCCGCGTGCGGGACGGCCGGGTGCGGATCGAGGGGCCGGCCCAGGCCGGCGTCTTCTACGGCACCCGCACCCTCAAACAGGAGGTGCACGCGGGCGGCACCGCGCCGGAGGGCGAGGTGCGCGACGGCCCGGCGAAGCCGGTGCGCGGCTTCATGCTCGACATCGCCCGCAAGCCCTTCACGGCTGGCTGGCTGGAGAACCTGGTCCGGGAGCTGGGCGACCTCAAGTACAACGAGCTGGGCCTGCACCTCTCCGACGACCAGGGCTTCCGGATCGAGTCCGCCACGCACCCCGAGGTGGTCTCCCGCGACCACCTCAGCAAGGCCCAGGTCCAGCGGCTCGTGGCGCTGGCCTCGGCGCGGCACATCAGCATCGTTCCGGAGATCGACTCCCCGGGGCACCTCGGGGCGGTGATCGGCGCCCACCCCGAACTCCAGCTGCACGGCGCGGGCGGCAGGGCGCCGGCCGGCACGGTGGACATCGCGAACCCGGCCGCCGGCCGGATCGTGGACGACCTGCTCAAGGAGTACGCCCGCCTCTTCCCCGGCAGCAAGTGGCACCTCGGCGGCGACGAGTACGTCCCCCTGATGTCGAGCGACCCGGGGACCGCCTACCCCGCCCTCGCCGCCGCGGCCAAGCGCAGGTACGGCGGCAAGGCGCGGGTCCAGGACCTCACGGCCGGGTGGCTGAACGACCGGTACGCCACCCTGCACCGCGCCCACCGCACCGCCGTGCGCGCCTGGGACGACGGCTTCCCCGCGGACGGCGTGGTGCACCTCGACAAGGCGATCCAGGTCGCGTACTGGACCGGCCGCGAGCCTGACGAGCGTGACCCGGTGGACTTCCTGAAGGAGGGCCGGCGGGTGATCAACTACAACGACGAGTTCCTCTACTACATCCTCGGCCAGCTCCACCACTTCCCCTATCCCACCGGCCGGCGCATCTACCAGGACTGGTCCCCGCTGGTCGTGCGCGGCACCGAGCCGGTGCCGGCGAAGTACGACCGCCAGGTGCTCGGCGCGACCTTCGCCGTCTGGTGCGACGACGCGAACGCGCAGACCGAGGACCAGGTGGCCGCTGGCATCCGGATGCCGCTGCGGGCCCTCGTCCAGAGGCTCTGGGATCCCGGGAAACCACCGCTGTCCTGGAACGAGTTCATGGCCCTCGGGCAGCGTCTGGGCGACTGAGCGGACACGCGGCTGAGTGGACGCGCGGCTGAACGGACGGGTGGTTGGGCGGACGGCCGGCTGGGCGGCCGGGCGGTTGCCCGTGCGTGGGCCGGTGGAAGAGGAGATGAACGATGAGGCCGGGTCAGGGCTGATATAGGGGGACGAGTCGGGATCCGCGGGGTCAGGAACAGGCCGCCCAGAACGACCCGGGGTGGGTTTTCAGCCGCCGAACCGCTATGAAAGTGACGTTCCTGTAGTGGTGCACGCAGTCCTGGACGTGCCCATTTCGGAGAGGAAAGACGTCATGAGCCTGGTGGCACTGATCGCTCAGGCGAACGATCAGGGATTGGCGACAGCCGGTCTTGCCTGCCTTGACCGGTGTACGCCGCTGCTGGGCGGTGAAGACGGAGTGCTGCGGCCCCTGTGGACCAGCATCGCCGAGGGCGAGGGCTGGCCGGAAAGGCTCGCCGAGGCCCGTGTCGCCCTCGGCGCGGTGGCCGAGCCGGTCGGCGCGGCAGGAGGCCCGCATCCGCCGGCGGGCGGCGTGGCGACGGGCGTGCGGACGGCGCGAGAGGAGGCCCGGGCGCTGGTGCTCAGGATGCTCGGCACCGCGCCCGAGGCGCTCCCGGGCGAGTCGGCCGCCCCGGTCACGGCCGCCGCCACCGTCACGGCCACGGGCGCCGCCTCCTCCGGGCACGCCCCGCTGAACGCCTGGGCCGACGCCTGCTCGCTCGCCGCCCTGCGCGTCCACGCACTGATGGACGGCACGCAGGACGGTCCCGCGGCCGTCGCCGCGTACCGGGAGGGCCGCACGGACGGCATCACCCCGCTGGCCGCGTCCGAACTGCGCAGCCAGACCGACGTCCTGACCATGATGGCCGAGCACGGCGCCGGAGCGCTCCGGCACGCGCTGGAGGTCACGACGGAGGGCCGCCGCATCCTGCGCGCGGCGGTGAGCCGCAGGGCGCGGGTGCGCTGAGGCCTGGGCGCCCCGGCGCCCGGCGCGACGCGGGGAACTGCGAGCAACCCACCACCCGCTGGCGGTCCGGCTGCGACAGAACCAGCCCCCCTCGGGACGGTGGCGACCTGACGTCCCCCACTGCCTGAAGGGCGTGGGAGGTGCCCCCAGTCGTGGCTGATCGCGCCCACGCGGCGGAGCCGCACATCGATACAGCCCCGCGCCCCTGAGGTGGGCCGGGGCCGAGCCCCGATCAGGGCGCGGGCGGCTTCGGGGCGCGCGGAGGGGGCGGCGGCACGCGCGGGCGCTCCATCCTGGACCAGCCCTCCGGGGTCACCCGGTAGTGGTCCCCGTCGTCGGCGTCCATCCGCGAGTGGCCGTGCACGTGCAGGTAGTCCAGCTCCAGGCGGTAGGTGAAGCCGCCCATCATGCCGACCACCGGGAAGCGGATCTCCACGGCCGGCCCCTCCGTCAGCGGGGCCAGCGGCGGCAGCAGGTGCTCGATCTCCTCGAAGGCGCCGCCGGTCCGCTCCCTCAGCAGCCTGTGGAAGTGGTGCTCCAGCATCTCCGCGGGCGCGGGGAGCCGCCGCACCTCGACCGGTTCCAGCAGCTCCAGCAGATGCGTGCGCCCCTGCTCCCGCGCGACGTCCACGGCGCGCCGTCCGTCCCGGGCGCGCTGCGTGCGCCAGGCGCCGTGCGCGATCAGCCGGGAGACGACGGCGAAGTCCGCGCCGTGCCAGGCCGCCTGGTGCAGCGGTGCGAAGCCGCTGCGGTTCCCGGGCCGGGGGAGGTTCACCCAGCCCGGATGCTCCCCCAACTCCTCGAAGACACCCTCCCAGTCGGCGTCCCGGGCCCTGTCCGAGAACCGGTCCCGCCCCTCCCGGTACCACGTGCCGAAGCGTTCCCGGTCCGTGAGGCCGTCCCACTCCATGCTGATCATCCGGCAACGCTATGCCCTGTCGTCGAACTCCCGTCTGCCGCGCGACGCCATGCACTCCCCCACTGCCTGAAAGGCGTGGGAGGTGCCCCCACTCGCCGCACCGGGCGTAAGCCCACGTACATCCAGTACGAGGACTTGCACCCGGCACTCCCCCAGCCTTCGGCCGGGGGGACCCCCAGAGCACGCACTGGGGGCACCGCCCACGCCCTTATGGCGGTGGGGGAGCCGCGCGGCCCGCCCTCCGGGCGAACGGCGGGAGTTCGACGACAGGGCCCAGCCGACCCCGCCCGGAACCGTTCCGGCGCCGTCAGGCCGTGACGCCGGAGTACGGGCCCGGTGAGACGCCGCCCGGGGCGCGAGTACGCTGACGCCCACCATCGGGTGGGCCGACCGTGGTGGCTCCGGGGCGGACAGCCCCTGGTGAGCCGCCATGAGGCGGCTGTGACGGCCGGGTCGCGCGTACCGCAGGCGTATGCGCGGCGCGCGTGACGTTTCCGCAGGCGCATCCGCTAGTCATCGCAAGAACCGGGCGGCCGCGACGGCGGCCGCGTGGCGCCGCCGGACCGGGCGCACGACCGGGCCCGCGGGGGGCCCGGTGCCCGGTCCGTGCGGTGGCCACGGCCACCGGCGGACACATGGGTGGGGAAGGGCGGGTCACGATGTCCTTGGAGATGCTGGAGAGAGCGCTGCCCGCGTTAACGGAACTGATCGCACCACGGCCTGGCGTCGGGGCGCCCGGGCACGGCCTGCGCAGCCGGAGTCCGGGCACCGGCTGCGCGGTCGACTGGAAGCTGATCGCGGACGAGCTGGGCACCGAGCTGCCCGTGGACTACGTGGAACTGGTCCGCCGCTACCAGGGACTCGTCATAGACAACCGGCTCGGCATCCGGATGCCCTGGCCCGGCTGGGAGCGCTGGTACATCGACGCGACCCGCGAGTGCCTCCAGGAACTGGAGGACTGCTGGTTGACCAGGGACTCCGGCGGGCACGTGCCCTACCCCCGGCCGCGCGGCCTGATCCCGTGGGGCGGTTCGATCGACGGCGACACCTTCTACTGGCGCACCCATCCGGACGGGCCCGAGGCGTGGACGGTGGTGGTGTGCGGTGCCGACGACGTCTGGGTCGAGGTCGAGCGGGACCTCACCGGCTACCTCGCGGGCCTGGTCCTCGGCGAGATCGAGCCCTGCGGCGGACTGTCGAAGGGCTTCCCCGGGGCCACCCCGTCCGTCTCCGTCGACGACGGCTGGCGCAGGCATCTCACGGGCGGCTGACCTGCCTGGCGGCGGGCCCGCACGCGGGTTCGACAGTCGAAGCCCGCTGACGTGATTCGGTGACCAATTCCAGTACGACGGTTTCTGTCAAAGTAGACTTAGACGTACTTCGTCGCAGTCGTGTGGAGGAGGGCGAGTCTTGGAGAGCCTGCCGGCAAAGCCGGACGACGTGGTCGATCGGGACCGGGAGTGGGATCTGCTCGCGGAGTTCCTCACCGATCCGGATCCGGCCATGCGGCTGGGCATCGTGTCGGGGCGGCGGCGCCATGGGAAGTCGTACCTTCTGCAGGCTCTGTCCGAGCAGGTCGGGGGCCTGTACGTCACAGCGGTACGGGAGGAGGGGCGGCTGCCCGCGATCCAGCGGTTCAGCGACGCGGTCGCCGCCCATGCCGGCCTGCGGCCGGGGAACCTGCGCCTGGCCGACTGGCGTGACGTCCTGTCCAACGCCCTGGAGGTGACCGCCCGTTCGCCGCACCCGCTGCTGGTGATCGACGAGTTGCCGTACCTGCTCCAGCACTCGCCTGAGATCCCGGGGCTGCTGCAACAGCTCTACGACGAACGCCAGCGGGGTGCCCGGCCCGATGCGAGGCCGGGCCCGCGGCTGATCCTGTGCGGCTCCGCGATGAGCGTCATGCACGAACTGCTCTCGGGAACCAAGCCGCTGCGCGGACGTGCCGTGGTCGATCTCCGGCTGGGTCCCTTCGACTACCGCGACAGCCGGGCCTTCTGGGGAATCGACGACCTGCCGACCGCGCTGAAGGTGCACGCGGTCCTGGGCGGAGCCCCCGGCTACCGGTCGGTGGCCGCCCGGCCACATCCGGACGACGGCTTCGACACCTGGCTCACCCGGACGCTCCTGGACCCGGGGCGGGCGGTGTACTCGCGTACCGAGACGGAGTACCTGCTGCGCGAGGAGCCGAGGATCACCCAGCACACGCTGTACTACGACATCCTCACCGCGATCGCGCAGGGCGCCACCACGCCCAGCAAGATCGGTGCCGCCCTGGAGCGCCCGCGCAACGCCGTCGCTCACCCGCTCGGAGTGCTGGAATCCACCGGCTACATCCGGCGAGAGCAGGACATCCTTCGCTCCAGGCATCCCGTCATCACGCTCGCTGACCCCGTTATCCGCTTCAACCAGCTCATCACTCTCCCGCAGGCTGCCGCAGTGGAGCAGGGTTTCGCCGAGCAGGTGTGGCAGCAGGCAGCTCCGACCTTCAACTCCAAGATCCTCGGGCCGCATTTCGAGGACCTGGCCCGCGACTTCACACGCCGTTACGCCCACACCCTGTTGCCCGGTGGGCTGCCCGGCCCGGTCGGTACCACCGAGGTCGCCGACCAGGCCGCCCGGACGAAGCACGAGGTCGATGTCATCGCCCTGGCCGCAGGCGAGCGCCCGCAGGCCCCCCGTGCGCGGATCGCGCTGCTGGGCGAGGCCAAGGCGACCGCCGCCCGCCGCGGGACCGGTGACCTGGAGCGTCTGGAACGTATCCGTGGCCTGCTCGCGGATCAGGGGTACGACACCGCTGCCACCACTCTGGCCCTGTACTCACTGCACGGCTTCTACCCCGGCCTCGTCGAGCTGGCCAACCGCCGTGACGATCTCCTCTTGGTCGATCTGCCCACCCTCTACGGCAGCTCTGGCGGAATCCCCGCAGGTCACGCCGCAGCCCCAACAGGGTGACGTCAATCGACCCCGTGCCGTGAGCGCGTCGTATCTCCTCCGCGGCGCCTTCGACGGGCACGAGGCGCACGCCGGGTGGGACGGCGGGCAGCAGGGTCGGTGTGGCCGTGGTGATGCCGGCGCCGGCCGCGACCAGGTGGAGCTTGGTCAGCCAGTCGTGCTTCCAGCAGCGGCTCGACGCTCAGGGGCGGGTCGTCCGGACGACCCCCCTCGCCGACGCCGAGGCCACGAGCCGAACGGAACGAGCCGAACGGAACGAGCCGAACGGAACGAGCCGAACGGAGCGAGCCAAACGGAGCGAGCTGCACGGAACTCACGTGATCTCGCACGGATGCGATGTGCCTCGTCTCACACGCATCGGAACCCACTTGAGTTGCATGGGTCACATAAGAATTGTCCGTTTAGGGGGCATTCTCGAAGCGGATGGTGACGCCCTCAGGGGGTTGGCGAAGGCGCCGATCCGAGGGCGAACCGTCGAGGTGACCCGTGCCCTGGCGCTGATGGCGTTCCGTAGCTCTGTGTAGAGAGGTGTGAGTCTTGACCGCTTACCTGTGCCCTCCCGCGGTGATACACGGCGAGCACGCCGTCGAGACCGGCCAGATCCTGGCGGAGGTGCGTGACCGGCACCCCGATGTGCCGTGGCTGCCGCGGATCGACGGTATCGCCGCGGGCACGGGCATCGCCTCCCGCAGGTGGATGCTGCCGCTGGAGGCCGCCGTCGCGCCCGCGGGCGGAAGCGGCCTGCGCACCCCCGGCCCCGTACAGGCCCGACAGGCCCTGGCCCGCGACGGGTTCGCCGAGCAGGACGTGGACCGCGCGATCGCCGCCCTGGAAGCGATACCCGCACCTCAGACCGTCGAAGAGCGCACCGCGCCCGCCTGGGCGGCCGTGCAGGCGTACGGCGAGCGAGCCGCACGCGGAGCCCTGCAGATCGCCGGACTGGACCCCGCCGACGTCGACTGCCTGATCACCAGCAACTCCACCACCCCGGCACTGCCGGGCCTGGACGTGGCACTGGCCAACCGGCTCCCGCTGCACGGTGACACGCTGCTCCTCCCGGCCACGCAGTGGGCCTGCATCGCCGGGACGCGGAGCCTGGCGCTGGCGGCCGATCTGGTGGCCGCCGATCCGGACCGGGTGGTCCTGGTCGTCATATCCGAGGCGCTGAGCACCACCTACCAGCCTGCGGACGACAGCCTGGAGTCCCTGATCGTCCGCCTGCTGTTCGCCGACACCGCCGTCGCGGCCGTGGTCACCGGCCGCCCCCGCCCGGAGTCCGTGCTGCGACTGGACGCGGCCTGGCACCACACCCTGCCCGGCACCCGGGACCTGCACCGGCTGGAGACGCGCGCCGACGGCACGCACTTCGTGATGGACCGGCGCGGGCCGCGCGCCGTGCAGGACACGGTCACCGCGATGTGGGAGTGGCTGCGCCTGCGCCACCAGGACGACGACCGCCCCTGGCACCCCGATCTGCTGCTCGCGCACCCCGGCGGGACCCGGGTGCTGGAGTACATGGAGCAGACCATGCCCGACACCTGGCCGCCCGGGCTCCTCGCTCACAGCCGGGACAGCTACACCAGCGGAAACCGCGGCGGTGCCGCCGTCTTCGACATCCTGCGGCGCGCGCACGACGCCGGCCAGAAGGCCGGGAGCCGCACGGTGCTGTACGCGGCGGCGCCGGGGCTCACGGCCACGGCCGTGGAGGGGGAGTGGCTGTAGCGCGCGGGAAGCCGCTGCCGGGTCACGCAACGCCACGGCGCGCACACGGGGGGCTCGTGCCTCGGCCGGGCGCGCCGGTCACCGCGCCGGGCCGGCCGACACGGCAACGCCCGTCCCGCTGGCAGGCCGGCTCCGCTAGCAGGCCAGCTCCGCCCAGACGACCTTGCCGGTGTCGGTCCACCGCACCCCCCAGCGCCTGGTGAGCTTGTGGACGACGCGCAGGCCGCGCCCCCTGTCGTCGAACGGCCCACCGCGCCGCATGCGCGGCCGGCCGTTGCCGGTGTCGCCCACTTCGCACAGCAGGCCGTGCCCGGTCCTGATCAGCCGCACGCTGACGGGCCCGGTGGCGAACCGCACGGCATTGGTGACCAGCTCGCTGATCAGCAGCAGGGCGCTGTCACGGGTGTCCTCCCGGACGCTCCACCTCCGCAGGAGCGCCGAGGCCAGCGAGCGGGCACGGGCGGGCGCGTCGTCGCGGGCGGGCAGGCGCCAGGCCGCGGTGTCCCGCTCGTGGCGGCCCGCCATACGGGCGAGCAGCAGCGTCACGTCGTCGCGCTGCCGGCCCTGCGGAGCCAGCTCGGCGACCACCCGCCGCGCGGCCCCTTGCAGATCGTCCCACGGATGCACCCGGCTCACGGCCTGCCGCAGCATGCCGACGCCCTCGTCGATGGCGACCGCGGGATCCTCCACCAGGCCGTCGGTGTAGAGCGCGAGCAGCGAGCCCCGGGGCGCGTCGAAGGTGTGCACGTCGAACGGTTCCCGTAGGGCGAATTCGGCACCCAGACCTGGGTGGGGGCGCACCGTCAGCGTCTCGGCGGTCGCGTCGGGCAGGACGAGGACCGGCGGGAGGTGGCCCGCGCTGGACACCACCACCTGGCGGCTGACCGGGTCGTACACCGCGATGCAGCACGTCGAGCCGAGCGCGCTGTACCCGCTCGCCAGGCCGGCGTCCGCGTCGTCCAGCATCGTGACGGTCTCGTCCAGATGCCCCAGCACCTCGTCGGGCGCCAACCCCGCCGAGAGCAGTGCGCGCGCCTCCATGCTGACCTGGCCCATCGCCGCTGCCGCGCCCAGGCCGTGCCCGACGACGTCGCCGACCACGAGTGCGGTGCGCCCGCCGGGCAGCGGAAAGCTGTTCACCCAGTCCCCGCCGACACCCGCGCTGTCGGGCGTGGTGGGCTGGTAGACGGTGGCGACCTCGATGGTGTCGTCCCGGCCCCGCGGCAGCAGCCGGCGCTGCAGGGCCAGCACCTGGGCGTGCTCGCGATGGTGCTGGCGGGCCAGATCGACGTGGTGGGCCGTCCTGGCCACCAGTTCCTGCAGGTCGAGCAGCTCGCTGTCGTGGAAGGGGCGGTCCGGCCGCCGCCACACCTCCGCCACGCCCAGCACGACGGGCGGCCCCCCTCCGGAGCCGTCCAGGACCAGCGGCAGGCACGCCAAGCTCACCGGCCGGTCGGTGGGGACCAGGGCGCTCACCAGCCGTCGACTGCCGAGCGCGCGCTCGATCGTCTCGCGGTCCGGAATGACGACGGCCTGCGCGACGTCGTCGCGCCTGACCGCGAGGGACAGCAGGCGGACGGCCTCGCGGGGAAGGTCGTCGCCCGGTATCCGGTAGCCCGCGGGCCACACCCGGTCAGGTACCAGGGCGGCGCGCCTGAGCCGGATGCGCTCCCGGGCCTGCTCGATGACGGCCTCGCCGGACCACACCGCGTAGTCGAGGTCGACGGCGACCACGTCCCCCCAGGCCAGCAGGGACTGCGCGAGGGACTGGGCGGTCTCGCCGATGTCCAGCGACGTCCCGATCGCGGTCTCGGACGCGTACAGGTGCAGCCTCTTGGCCATCGCGATCAGGGAGACGGTGAGGCCCTCCTGCGGCGTCGCGGCCGGCAGGATGCTCAAGGAGACGACGAACTCCGAGCCGTCGTCGCGGCGCAGGCGCTGGACGCGGGCGACGTGCGCCTCCCCCGTCTCGATGACCTGCCGCAGCCGGCGCGTCACCGTGGGCACGTCCCCGGGAGGCAACAGGTCGACGAAGTCGTTCCCGGGCTCCACGGTCAGCCCCTCGAAGGCCGGAGCGTCCAGGTTGCAGCGGGTGATGCGCAGATCCCGGTCCAGATTGACCGCGCCGAGGATCTGCTCCTCGGCGTCACCGGTGCGTTCGGGGCGGGGGATCGTGATCTCGCTCCGGTCGCTTTCGGACCCGGCGGACCCCTCGGCAGCGTCCGGTCCGTGCTGCCGTATGTAGTCCCGCAAGGCGCGACCGACCAGGCCGAACGACGCCGAGGACGAGGGGAACGACGGTGTGTCCATGCGGTTCTTCCAGCTCACTGGACGACCCGGCACATGTCCGCGGATTCATATCCGCAGATTCATGTCCGCGGGCTTGCCCGAATCCGTGCGATGAAGCTCCGAGATCCGATCACGCACTTTCATTGCAACACTCGCCCGCATTCCTGCAAAGCCGACTGCACAGCGGGCGCGAGCGGTGACCGCTTGTGCCGGCGGGGCGTACCGTCCGGGTGTTTGCTGTCAAAACGTCGTAAGACCTGCCTTCATGAAGAGGAGACGAGAAACCGCACTGTCAAGGGCGGTGGTCACCCATGGGACTGGTTCAATCACACGACTATGCGGCACTGTTCGACCAGGCGTGGGAGGAGGAGGGCAACACCGCCATCGATCTCCCTGCCGTGGATGTGAACGATGTGCTGCACCGGCACTACGCTGTGGAGCCGGCTGCTCACCTGACCGGGGCGTCGTTGTGGGACATGGAGGTCAAGAAGGCTTCGGCACCTGATATCTATCTGCCCGGGCTGGTCCGCCCTGGCAGCGTCGAACGGTTTCAGAGCGAGTACCACGGTCGCCTTGAGAACTTCACTCGCGTGTCGGAGCAACAACTGTGGTTGGACAGTGAGCAGTTCGGCACGGTGATCGAGCACGTGCAACTGGACCACGCCGGCCGTCGGGCGTATTTCCTCGGCGCGCACACCTTTCGCACACCGCTCGGCCGTGACGTCAAGGCCGGCACGAGGCAGCCGCTTTTCCACGTGGAACACTCCGTCGCCGGCCCCGAGGACACTCCACTGAACCTGTGGCGCACTCGGCGGCAGTTCCGGGGGTCAACGCCGGGGTCGCGCTCCGAGCCCGCCCGGTGGACTTCGCGCGCTGGCGTGCCCGCGACCTCTCGGGCTGGACGGACTCCGAGATGCTGGAGGCGTACAAGCGGCTGGAGAACACCTCCGCGGGGGACGACAGCCTGCGTGGCCGCTCAGGGCCACTCCCCATCCACCAGATGCGCCGTGAAGAATTGACCCCGTCGGTCAGGGCCTTCATCGACGCCTCGGTGAGTGAGGGGCTGGAGCGCCTGGCGGACGTCAACGGAACGGGGCAGAACGGCGTGACGGCCTACCAGCTCAACGTGCTGGAGGGAGTACGCCAGAACACGGGGATGGCCTACCTGTCCGACGGGGTCCGCCGCCGCCCCAATCTGACCCTCCGAGGGGGCACGGAGATCGACCGGCTGATCCTCGACGGGGATGTCGCCAGAGGAGTGGTGGCCACCGACGGCACCGAGTTCACGGCCGACGAGGTGATCCTGTCCGCCGGAGCCTACGGCAGTGCCGCCATCCTGATGCGCTCCGGGATCGGGCCGGCCGACCACCTGCGCTCGCTGGGCATCCCCGTCGTAGCCGACCTCCCGGTCGGCCTGCACCTGCAGAACCAGCCCTTCTTCTACAACGTGTACGCGCTGCGCCCCGGCAAGCTCGCGATGACCCCGCCCGGCGGGGCGCTGATCTGGACCCGATCCAGCGAGGCCGCCGATGACGAGCTCGACATCCACATCTCGGCGACCCATCTCATCGAGCCGGAGTCCAGCCCCACCGGCGGCGCCATCGTTCTCGCCGTGTCGATCATCCGGCCGGACTCGATCGGTTCCGTCCGGCTCAGCAGTCGTGATCCGAGGGACGCA
This sequence comes from Streptomyces sp. TS71-3, assembly GCF_018327685.1. Taxonomy (NCBI): domain Bacteria; kingdom Bacillati; phylum Actinomycetota; class Actinomycetes; order Kitasatosporales; family Streptomycetaceae; genus Streptomyces; species Streptomyces sp. TS71-3. The sequence continues at coordinate 877,606 of NZ_BNEL01000001.1, forward strand.
CCGGTCATCGACTACAACTTCCTCGCGGAGCCGCGGGACCGGCGCCGAATGGTGGAGGCCGTCAAGCTCTGCCGGCGCATCGGCGCCGGCGAGCGGTTCTCGGAGGTCGCGGAGTTCGAGCTGCTGCCCGGCGACACCGTGCGGGACGACGCGGAGCTCGAACGGCACATCCTCGACAACCTCGGCTCGTACGAGCACACGACGTCGACCGTGCCCATGGGAGGCGACGACGACGAGTGGGCAGTCGTGGACAGCGTGGGCGCCGTCCACTCAGTCGCCAACGTGCGGGTCGTGGACGCCTCGATCTTCCCGGAGGTTCCGGCCACCGCCACGAACCTGACGGCCATCATGACGGCGGAGTACCTCTTCCAGCGCGTATACGGCACGTGACTCGCCGGGTGCCGTGCGGGCGGACAGCGCAGCCGGGACCCGGCGGCGATCAAGGCGCCGCCGGCGCCCACGGCCGCCGGGGCTTGTCCGGATGCGGCGATGATCCTCGGCATCACGGCGGACGCACCGCACGTCCGTCGCGCGGATCCGATGCTGAGCCGGGTCGGCGAGCACGTCGGTCAGGTCTCGCTGGACCGCATCACGGAGATCGCGGTGACCTGGATCGGCTGCGGGGGAAAGCCCGGTGGAGGTCTCTGCGGACGTCAGGCACTACTTGCCGGGCCACACCATGGCCCAGTACGGCAAGCGCCGCGCCCAGGGGGCCCGCAAGCCGGCTTCTGGGACTGGCTTCCGGGGCGGCGCCGCGCATCAAGCTGGGGAGGCCCCCATGAGAATGCCTGCCGGTTGGTCACGCGGGCCGATTCTGGCGGCGGGCCCGCACGTCGACCCCTGATCGCGTGGGGGCCCGCCGGTGGCAACGGCCGCGACCGCCACCCCTGGCCTGACCCAGGGTATAAGGGGCCTCTGACCAGTCATTTTGTCGCCGAGGCTCGGGTTCTCGCTTTCCGCCCAGGTCGGCCCTCACCTGGGTGTCTCCAACTGTTCCTGACCGCTGTCGGTCACGGGTTGGTCATGCGACCAACCGCTGCGGGCCACCGCGCCAGAAGTGGACGGTCGGGCTGCCCCTCGCCGGCACTGGATGGAGTTCTCGGTACCTGCGGGGTGTACGGAGCCATCCCCTGGGTAATGACAATCGTGTTCATGATCTCGGTGCGCTGCCGCGCGCGTCTGGAGGGGGCGGTGAGAGCGTCCACGCCGTTGTCCGCTCCTTCATTCCGATCCGGGGCGCCGCCTGGCTGAGTTCCGCGGTCGCAGGCGACAGCGGCCATGGGTCCGCCTGCTGCCCTGTTCTGTCAGGGCCAACGGCCGGGCCCGTCCGCCTCGTTCTTCAGGTCACCTCATCGCGATCGGGCCCGTGCAGACCCTCGGCCTCTCCCGAGGGTCACTGCATGACGTCCTGGGACGGAGCTTGGACACCCTTGTGGGAGGAAAATTATTACGCTCGAACGGGCTGTCGAAGTCATGGTCGGCCGGTATGGGGGAGGGAGGGGTTGTCATGAGTGAGCCCTTGTATCTGCTACCACGGTTGGAACCTCCGCTCTCCTCGCTCCTGGACGCAGGAGAGTTCCTTCACCCACTCGTCGATGCACTCGGTTCCCCTCTCAACGTCCTGTTGCCGGAGCGGATCGCGGAGAACGTCCGACGATTCCGCGCCGTCTACCGCGACCATCACCTGTCGGGGCGGGTGTATTTCGCGCACAAGGCGAACCGGTCGAGTGCGCTGGTGCGGCGGCTGGCGGTGGAGGATTCGGCTTCGGTGGGTGCTGATGTCGCCTCGCTGGGCGAGCTGCAACATGTCCTGGCATGTGGTTTCACGCCGGATCGGATCATGGCGACCGGTCCCAAGGATCCCGATTTCCTGTGGCTCGCGGCCCGTTCGGGGGTGACGGTGAACCTCGACTCTCCCGGTGAACTGGACCAACTGGCCGAGATCGTACGGAAGTACGGGCTTCCCCGGACCGATGTCCTGCTGCGCCTGTCCGGATTCGAGTTGGGCGCGGCGGCGTCGGGCGCGTCCGGCGTGCGCCTGCTGTCGCGGCGCAGCCGCTTCGGCTCCCCGATCGAGGAGGCGGCCGAGCTGCTGGCCGCGGTCGAACGGCATCGCGATGCCGTGGAGTTGACGGGTATCGCCTACCACCTGGACACCACGGGGCTCGCGGAGAAGGTTCGGGCCCTCGAGCAGTGCTTGATGGTCATGGACGAGTGCCGTGCCCGGGGTCTGGCGCCACGCGTGGTGGACATCGGCGGCGGCTTCGGGGTCGGCTACGTCGCGGACGCGGGGCAGTGGAACCGCTACACCACGGCACTGACCGAGGCGGTGCTCGGCACCCGTCCGGCCCTCACCTGGCGCGGGTACGGCTATGGCCTGCGCAACGAGGCCGGCACGCTGCGCGGGGCGGCGGCGCTGTACCCGGCGCACCGGCCCGACGCCGGTGCCGGCTACCTCGATGAGTTGCTCTCGCTGGCCTCTCCCTTGCTGGGTCGGCCTCCTGCGACCCTGCTGCTGGAGCACCTCTTCGACCTGAGCGTGGAACCGGGTCGGGCCCTCATCGATCAGTGCGGGGCGTCGTTGGCGAGGGTCCTGGAGGTACGGCGCATGGGGGAGGGGACGGGCGACTATGTGGTGCGGCTCGCGATGAACGCGGGGGACATGAGCCTGGAGGAGCACGGCGTGCTCGTGGACCCCGTCCTGCTCCCCCGGCCCGGAGGGGGAGGAGGGGAGAGCGACGCTGGGCCGGTGGGGGTGTTCCTCGTCGGCAACCTCTGTCTGGAGGCGGACCTCATCACGCGTCGCATGGTGTTCCTTCCCCGCCTGCCGCGTGTTGGGGACTTGCTGGCCTTCGCCAACACCGCCGGCTACGCGATGGACTTCCACGCACACCAGGCACAGCGGCAACCGGTCGCCCGGGCGGTCGCGGTCACGGGGGAGGGCGGCTCGTGGAGCTGGTGTCCGGACGAGGAGTACTGGCCGATCTCTCACGGGGGCGGAGTCCTGTCATGAGGTACGACAGCATCACAGACGTCATAGGAAACACACCGTTGGTGCGCATCGACCCTGCGGTGCACGGTCTGCGCCACATCGACCTGTACGCGAAGCTGGAGATGCTCAACCCCTTCGGCTCGGTCAAGGACCGGCCCGCCTGGAACATGGCACGCCCGCACCTCGCTGCTGCTGCCGAGCGCGATGAGACGGTCGTGGAGCTCTCCAGCGGGAACACGGCCAAGGCCCTCGCCCTCCTGGCCGGCATGCACGGGCTCACGTTCAAGAGCGTGACGAACCGGATGCGGGTCCCGGAGATCAAGGAACTGCTCCTGCTGCTCGGCGCGGAGATCGAGGAACTTCCAGGGCAGAGCGAGTGCCTCGACCCGACCGACACGGACGACCCGCTGACCCGCTTCCACCAGGCCCTCTCGGAGCCGGGGAGCACGTACCTGCACACCGACCAGTACTTCAACCCGCGCAACACAGAGGCGCACGCCACAGGCACCGGACCCGAGATAGTCAAGGACCTGGACGGGCGGGCGCCCGACTGGTTCATCGCCTGCGTGGGCACGGCCGGTTCGTCCACCGGGGTGGCGAGCGTACTGCGCGAGAATGACCCTCGGGTGCGGGTCCTGGGCCTGGTCGCCGACAAGTCGGACTTCATCCCCGGCATCCGCACCATCGACGAGGTGCATCAGGTCGGCCTCTTCGACCCGGCGACGTACGACACGATCGAGCCGGTGACCTCGCAGGAGGCCATCGACGGGATGCTGACGCTCATCCGCCGCTGCGGCCTGCTGTCCGGGCCGACGGGTGGTGCCGCCTACCAGGGGGCGGTACGCCGTCTGCGCCTGGTCGACGCCGAGCTGACGGACTCGGACCGGCGGACCGCGGTCTTCATCGTCTGCGACCGGGCCGAGAGCTACCTCAGCTATGTGCGGCAGCGCCGCCCGGAACTCCTCGGGGCGCCTCGCCGTGGACACCATGTCTCCGACCTCACCGACGCCGACGTGGCAGCCGGGGCGAAGACCATCGGCACCGGCGACGCGCGCCGGTGGATCGCAGACGGACAGCCCGCCCCGCTCGTCGTGGATCTGCGCGGCCCGCACGCCTACGCGGCACTGCACATCGAGGGATCGGTCAACATCGTCGACGAGGTCTTCGACGAACTCGTCCGCGGCGGACTCCCCTTCAGCAAGAGCAGGCCCGTGCTGCTGGCCTGTCCGGTCGGTGAGAAGTCCGCCCGGTACGCGGCACTGCTGACCCGGATGGGCCACCCGGACGTCCGCAGCCTGACCGGCGGCGTCGTGGCGTGGCGGGACGCGGGTGCGCCGCTGGTGCGGGAATGAGCGCGCAGTATCCCCTGCTCGGGGTGGGGCCGGAGGTGGCGAAGTGGCAGCGGGGGGTGCGGGCGCAGTTCCCCATCCTCACGGCCCACCCCGAGCTGGCCTACCTCGACAGCGCGGCCACCTCCCAGAAGCCCCAGACCGTCCTGGACGCCGTGCAGACCTACCTCGTGACGGCGAACGCCAACGCCGGACGCGGCACCTACCCCTGGGCCAACGCGACGACGGAGCTGGTCGAGCGGACCCGGCAGCGGGTCAGGGAGTTCCTCGGCGACCCGGATCCGGATCGGTCCACGGTGCACTTCACCAGCGGTGCCACCGAGGGACTGCGCAGCGTGGCTCGCGACTGGCTCGCCTCCTACCTCACCGACGGCGACGAGATCCTCGTTCCCTTCGCCGATCACCGGGCGAACCTGGATCCCTGGCTGGAGGTCCGGGAGCTGCTGGCGGAGCGGGGCGTCGGCGTGCGGGTGCGGGCACTGCCGTACCAGGAGCAGTCGGGCGACTACGACCAACGCGCGTTGGCCGAGGCCGTAGGTCCGCGCACCCGCTTCGTCGCCGCCACCTACGTCCACCATGTCTACGGCGGCGACATGAACGTGCACCGCATCCGCGCGGCCGTCGGCCCGGACGTACCGATCTGCCTGGACGCCGCCCAGAGCGTCGGCCACCTTCCCGTGAACGTCGAACCGTCCGCGCTCGACGTGGACTTCGTGGCCTTCTCGGGGCACAAGGCCTTCGCCCTGCCCGGTACCGGGGCCCTCTGGGCGCGCAACGCCCGCGGCCCGGCGTTCAGGCCCGGCGGCTGGCAGGGCACCCCGAACACCGTGGGCATCGCCTCGCTGGAGGCGGCGCTCGGCTGGCTGGACACGGTCGGTACGGACCGGATCACGCGGTGGACCGCCGCCCTGACGACCCGGCTGACGGACGGACTGCGACGGTTGGAGGGGTACGAGATCCTGGGCTGCCAGTCCAGCCTGGCCGCCGACTCCCCTCTCCCCGCCGCACAGCGGCGCCACGGGATCGTCACCTTCCGGCACCGCGACGTCCCCTCCGACGACCTCGGCTTCATCCTGTTCAGCGAGGGCTTCATGGTGCAGGCCGACAGCCTCTGCCAGGCCGGCGCCGACGAGAGGAAGGCGGGCTCGGTGCGGGTCAGCCTGCACGTGTACAACACGGTGGAGGAGGTGGACCGTCTGCTGGCGCTGCTCGCGTCCCTGAGCCCACAATGCGAATGAAAACCGTTTCCACCTGTAGATTGAGTGGTCGGGCCGACAGGTGAGAGACGGATGAAGGGACCCGGTCAGATGGGCGTGAGCATGGCGACGGCCAAGGTGTGGGTGGAACGCTGGGAACGACAGCAGCGGCGTTACGCCGTCGACCGCGAGGAACGGTTCACCGTGATCGCCGACATCGTCGAGCACGTCACGGCCGGCCGTGACGGCCCGCTTCTGCTGGACATGGGCAGCGGGCCCGGGTCCCTGGCGGTGCGGCTCGCCGGCCGTCTGCCGGGCGCGGAGATCGTCGCCGTCGACATGGACCCGCTCCTGCTGGAACTCGGCCGTACCCACCACGCGGACGCCGCCCGCTACGTGGAGGCCGTGATCGGCGACGACGGCTGGTGCGACGCGCTGGAACTCGACCGGCCGCTGGACGCGGCCGTCTCGACGACGGCCCTCCACTACCTCCCCGAGCCCACCCTGCTCGGCACCTACCGGCACCTCGCGGCGCTCCTGCGTCCCGGAGGCGTCCTTGTCAACGGCGACCACTTTCCGCAGGACGGCCCCGCCTGCTCGGCGCTCACCGCGCACGTGGGCCGCCGCCGGGCCGAACGGGCGGGCGACCACGGCTGCGAGGACTGGCAGTCCTGGTGGGCCGCCGCGGCCCGCGACCCCGAGCTTGCCGATCTGTTCGCCGAGCGGGAGCGGCGGCAGCGCACCCGAGGCGGCGGTGACGGCGCAGCCGGCCCCCTCAGCGCGGCCGGCCATGCCGAACTGCTGCGGCAGGCCGGCTTTCGCCACGTCGCGCCGGTCTGGCAGGTCGGCGACAGCCAGGTCCTGGTCGCGCTCAAGGACTGATGCGGTGCTGGGCACCGTTCCTGCGCACGGTTCGAGCTCCGGGCGGGGCCGTACTGCTGGTGGGCGTCAGAGGGCGAGGCTCATCAGGATCTCGTCGCGGTCGTCGCCGGGGGCCACGCGCAGCGCCCCCGGCCATCGGCCGACTTCCACCCAGCCCAGCCCCCGGTAGAAGTCCTCAAGGCCCAGACCGGACCTCGCCGTGAGCCTCAGCCGTTCGAGGCCCATCTCGTCGCGGGCGATACCGCGCACTCGGTGCATCAGCGCGGAGCCGAGGCCCTTTCCGCGAAAGCGCGGGTGTGTCTGGAGGTGGTTGACGGTGCCGCAGTGCGCGACGAGCGGGTGCGGGTCGCGGCGGAGGAGCAACCAGCCGGCGACGGCGCCTTCGCCGGTGGCCACGAGCATCCTGCTCCGCCCCGGATCGAGTCCCTCGGCGATCTCGTCCAGCACCGGCCGGACTTCCCGCGTGCCGAGCGGTGGTACCGGGACACCGTGCGGGATGACCGCCCCGCCGGTGTTGACCACCGCCACCCAGCAGTCCACAAGCTCCTGCCGGAGGGCAGGGCCGACCTCAGCGGCCTGGGAGAACTGCGTGAGCTCCGGCGCCTTCACTGTCTCGTGCGTTGCCATGGCGAGCAGCCTGCCAGACGGGCCGCCGGCAGACTCGGCGCGCCTCACGTCAGTCCCGCTTGCCGGAGTAGGGCAGCAGGGCCATCTCGCGCGCGTCCTTGATGGCCGTGGCAATCTGGCGCTGCTGCTGGGCCGTGACGCGGGTGACGCGGCGACCGCGCGCCCGGGGGGAGGGAGGGTGTCGAGCGCCACGACGGTGCCGGCCAGGTGGGCCGTGGGGAACTCTGTTTCCCACCTCTCGCAGCGGCAGGATCGCGGCACCGCGCTGGTCACGCTCGGCATGCTGTCGAAGCGGGCGAGGTCGCGGTCGAGCGCGGCGGCGGCGTCGGCCCGCGCGTCGCCCAACGCGGGGTGTTCCTTGCGGTTCTCCATCGCGCGCCCGTACAGGGGGATCAGCAGGGTTTCCTGGACCGTGCCCATGCGTACGCGGTGCTGTGGCGCGGCGGCCTCCCTTGATCGGTATCCGCGCCGGACCCGCCGCCTGGTGTCCGACCGGGCCGGGCGGTGCGTGGCCGCGCCCGCCGCCCGGCCCGGAGCCTTCAGAGCCCGGCCACCAGTGCCGGGTGTTCGTGCTCGCAGGCGTCGTCGATGCCGTGGGTGTCCCAGGCGGGGAACGGGTCTTTGGACGGCAGGTCCTCGCCGTCCGCCATGAGGCAGTCGGTGAGGGACGCGCGCAGCGCGTCGGCGTGCAGGTGCGTGCCGATGAAGACCAGCTCCTGGCCGGTCGGACTCCCCGAGTCCGTTGCGGCGGAGGGCTCGAAGCGGGCCACGGAGCCGGCCTGCGACCACAGGCCCGTCACGTGCGGGCGGTTGGCCAGGGTGAAGAAGCCCTTGGAGCGCAGGATCTGGCCGTAGGCGCCGCTGTCGAGTTCCTCGGTCACGAACGTCCACAGCCGCCCGGGATGGAAGGGCACGTCGGCGCGGAAGACGGTGGAGGAGATGCCGTACTCCTCCGTCTCGGGCACGTGGTCGCCGTTGAGCTCCATGACCCAGCCCGGTGCCTGGGAGGCCCGCTCCAGGTCGAAGAGCCGGGTGCCGAGGACGTCACCGGCACGGACGCGGCCCTGCACCGCGGGGACGATCCTCGCTGCCGGGTTGAGGCGGGAGAGGGTCGCCCCGAGCCGGTCGGCGGACTCGGTGTCGACGAGGTCGAGTTTGTTGAGGACGATGACGTCGGCGAACTCGATCTGGTCCATGAGCAGGTCGCTGACGGTGCGTTCGTCATCCTCGTACTGGTCCAGGCCGCGCTCGGCGAGTTCGTCGCCGCCGGCCAGCTCGGGCAGGAAGTTCGCGGCGTCCACGACCGTGACCATGGTGTCGAGCCGGGCGACGTCGCCGAGGGTGGCGCCGTCGTCGCGGGCGAAGGCGAAGGTGGCGGCCACCGGCATGGGTTCCGAGATGCCGGAGGACTCGATGAGGAGGTAGTCGAACCGGCCCTCGCGGGCCAGAGCGTCGACCTCCTCCAGCAGGTCGTCCCGCAGGGTGCAGCAGATGCAGCCGTTGGTCATCTCGACCAGGCGCTCCTCGGTGCGCGACAGGGCGGCCTCGCCGCCGCGGACGAGCGCCGCGTCGATGTTGACCTCGCTCATGTCGTTGACGATGACGGCGACGCGCAGGCCGTCGCGGTTGCCGAGGACGTGGTTGAGCAGTGTGGTCTTGCCTGCGCCGAGAAAGCCGGACAGGACCGTGACGGGTAGCAGTTCGAGTCCGTCGTACGGCATCGGTGATCAGCCTTCGGGGTGCAGCAGGCCGCGCTCGTACGCCTTCACCAGCCGCTGGGGCACCAGGTAGGAGACGCCGTCCACGGTGACCGGCACGAGCTGCGGGGCCGTCGCCTTCCACTGCGCGCGTCGGTGGCGGGTGTTGCTGCGGGACATCTTGCGCTTGGGCACGGCCATGGGGACCTCCGAAGTGGGTGAACGAAGCACCACGCTATATGAAAACGGGTTCCATTACCAATAATCTCGGGTACGGCACGGGGCCGGTGGGTGGGCCGCGACCATGGCGGCGGTCTCGCTACGAGGGCGAGCGCGGTCTCCTTCGGCTCGCCCGGCCGCCGAGTCGGTCCCGGCCTCCGTGGCGGTCGGGCGCCAGATGGCACGGCAGCCGTCCTCGCTCCCGGTGTGCCGGCTCGCCCGGTGCGGGGGCCGGTCGAGGGCGGTCACGTTCCGGCCGACGGCGGCTGCCCGCCCAGGGTGCCCTCACCGGACTGGACTTGCCTGATCCGTTCGGCCGGTGTCCCGTGTGCGCCGGTCTCATACCGAAGAGGCCCGGCGCCGTTGTGTGCGGTGGCGCCGGGCTATTCCCGAGCGTGCCGGATGGCGTCCAGCACGATGTGGGCTATGTGCTCGTCGGTGAGCCCGTACTGGATCTCGCGGGCCTCGCGTCGGGCGGTCACGATCCGGGAGTTGCGCAGCACGCGGAGGTGCTGGGAGACCAGCGGCTGGCTCACCCCGAGGGCGTCGACCAGCTCGTGGACGTACTTCTCGCCCTCGGACAGCTCACGCACGATGCCGAGCCGGACCGGGGAAGCGAGCGCCTTCAGGAGGTCGCTGGCTGCCTGCAGGTTGGGTATCGGCTCGCCTGCCGAGGTGGCCGCGGTGGGGGGTGTCGTCATATGCGGACATTAGCAAGTGACGATGATTCCCGGTTTCACGTTCAAGATCGTGAGCGTGAAACCGGAGGTCAGTGGTCGTCCCAGTGGCCCTGGTGGGCCGCATGGCGGTGGCCGTCGTGCACGTAGTCGACGTGGTCCTCGTGCGGCACGGCCACATGCCCGCAGTTCTCGCCGTGCTGGTGGTCGTGGCCCTCGTGAGGGGTGTGGGCGCTGCTCGCGCACTCGTCGACGTGGTCCCCGTGGGGCCGGTGGATGTGGCCGTCGTGCGCGTAGTCGGTGTGGTCGCTGTGGGGGAGGGCGACGTGTCCGCATCCCTCGCCATGGGTGTGCGGGTGCGTGTCGTGCGTGCGGTGCTCGGCGGCGGTGGTCATGTGCGCTCCTGGCTGCTCGTCGATCGTCCGCGGTCCGGTCCTCCGAAACCGCATATTGCGATATTAACATATGGCAACTCTTGCATGTTATGTCGGGGCTACTCCAGCCCGGGCCCGTTTCATGTGCTACCCAGGCCGGTCGGCCGCGTCGATCGGGGTCGGCCGGAGCCGACCGAGGCCGTACGGCCGAACGGCCCGTCCTGGTGGACCTGCTCGTAAGAGCGGACCTCCGGCCTTCAGGACCTCGGACGGCGGCGGATGTGCGGCGCGACGCTGCGCAGCTTCTCGCAGGTCTCCTCGAACTCCCGGTCCGGCGTCGAGTCCCGCATGATCCCGGCACCAGCCCGCAGCCAGGTCCGCTCGCCCCGGCGGAAGACCGTGCGCAGCACAAGGGCGGCGTCCAGCGCGCCGGCCGTGTCCGCGGTGATCACCGCCCCGCCGTACAGTCCGCGGGGACCGTCCTCGTAGCGCTGGAGGGCCGCCAGGGCCTCGGTCTTGGGGGCGCCGGTCGCCGTCACGGCCGGAAAGAGTGCGGCGAACGCGTCCCAGGGGCCGCGGTCCTCCCTCAGCCGTCCCGCGACCCGGGAGGCCAGGTGCTGGACGGAGCCGCGCTCCCGCACCGCCATGAACTCCTCCACCAGCACTGACCCGGTCGCGCAGACACCGCCCAGTTCCTGGCACGCGAGCCGTACCGACACCGCGTGCTCGTGCACCTCCTTGGGGTCGGCGAGCAACTCGGCGCGCAGGCGGTGGTTCTCCGCCGGGTCCTGGGAGAGGGCCCGGGTTCCGGCGAGCGGCTGGGTGGTGACCCGGCCGCCCGGTACGGCCTCCACCACGGTCTCGGGACTGAAACCGGCCGCCTGCCACCCGCCGAGGTCCAGCAGGAAGGAGCGTGCGGGGGTGTTGGCGGCCAGGCCCGCCAGGTAGGTGGCGGGGAGGTCGACGGGGGCCGCTCCGTCCAGGGGAACCGTCCGGGAGAGCACGGCCTTGTCGAGGCGGCCCGCCCTGATGTCTCCGATCACTTTGGCCACGGCCGTCCGGTAGGCCTCCGGGTCCCCGTCCCCTGCTTCCACGGGTGTCGCGGGGCCCGGCGCCCGTCGGGCGGACGGGGCGGTGAGAAGCCGTGCCGCCGTGTCCAGCAGATGCGGACTCACCGCACTGACGGTGGCCTCCCCGGGGCTGAGGACGACCTCCACCGCCGGGATGAACAGGCACAGCAGATCGCCGAGTCCGCTCGGGTCGCCCGCGAGCGGGGTAGCACCGCCCGAGCCGCCTGCCGGCACGGAGAGGCTCGGTTCCGAGCCGCCTGCCCCGTGCAGCAGGTGGGCGAGTTCGAACGCTGCCCAGCCGTAGGCGCCTCTGACACCGGCCTGCACTGTGGACAGCGCCTCGAAAGCTTCCGTGACCGGCGCGAGTGCGGGCCCCGTCACGGGCAGGGTCCACGAGCCGCCTTGGGCCTCTGCTGTCAGGTGACGGGCCGTCATCCGCAGCAGCCCGGCGGCTCCGGCCGCCACGTGCAGCAGGCTGTCCCGCTCGTAGAGGACGTAAGGGCTGCCGAGACCTGAGGTGACGAGGCCGACCGCCGCCGCCAAGGCGTCGCCTCGAAACGTCAGCGACGTGGTGTGCGGCGCGTCGGGCACCCGTGCAGCCCAGGCGGCCAGGGCCGCGCTGTGGGATCCGGTGGTGTGCGTCGTGCTGGTGCTGGTGCTGGTGGTCATGGGGCTTGCCTTCGTCTCAGTGGGAGGCGGCGGCCAGGCGCCAGCCCTCCGCCTTGCTGCGCTGCTGCCAGAAGGCGGCGTAGGTGCCGCCCGCGGCCAGCAGTTCGGGATGGGTGCCGTGCTCGGTGATCCGGCCGTCCTCCAGGACCGCGATCTGGTCCGCGGTCTGGACGGTGCGCAAGCGGTGGGCGATCACCAGGAGGGTCTTGTTGCCTGCCAGGGCGGTGACGGTCGCGTCCAGGATGCGTTCGTTCTCCGCGTCCAGGGCGGCGGTGGCCTCGTCAAGTACCAGGATCGGGGCGTCCTTGAGCAGGGCGCGTGCGATGGAGACGCGCTGCCGCTGACCGCCCGAGAGCGCGGTGCCGCCCTCGCCGACCCGGGTGGCCCAGCCGTCCGGGAGTTCGGCCACCACCTGGTCCAGGCCCGAGAGCCGGGCGGCGCGGCCTAGCCGCTCGTCGTCGGCGCCGGGGTCGCCGATCCGGACGTTCTCCTCGATGGTGCCGCCGAAGAGGAAGACGTCCTGGAAGACGAAGGAGACCAGTCCCGCCAGTTCCTCGGGCGCGATCTCCCGGGCGTCCACGCCGCCGATGCGGACGGTGCCGCCGGTCGGGTCCCAGAAGCGGCCGAGCAACCGGGCGAGGGTGGTCTTGCCCGCGCCGGAGGGCCCGACCAGTGCGGTGAGGCCGGGGTGGGGGAGCCGCAGGCTGATCCCGTCCAGGACGGGCCGCTGGGCATCGCGGCCGGGGTAGGCGAAGCGGACGTCGGTGAGTTCGACGGCCGCACCGTTGGGGATGCGGCCGTGCTCCGGCTGAGGGAAGGGCCGTTCGTCGAGCACGGACCCCAGGCCCGCCAGGCCCCGCTGGGCGATCCGCAGGCCGGCACCCAGGTCGGCGGCCCCCGCCGCGCTGTCGACCAGCCGTGCCGTGAGCACCGCGAGCGCGATCAGCGTGGCCGCGGTCAGGGAGCCGTCCAGCAGCCAGGAGACGGTGAGGGCCAGCACCAGTGCGAGAACCATGCGGGCGGCGAAGGCGAAGCCGACCAGGCCGGGGATGCCGCGCAGGATCAGCGCCCGGTCGGCGCGTGCCTGCGCGAGGAGCGCGTCGTCCAGCGCCTGGTATCCGTCGGCGGCCCTGCCGAAAGCGCGCAGTACGGGCTGGTTGCGGGCGAACTCCAGCACCCGCTCGGCGGCTTCCGCGCTCGCCGCGTCGCGCTGCTCGTCCAGGCGCCGGACGACCGCGGTGCTCGACCGCTGCACCAGGGCCAGCACGGGCGCGCAGACCAGCAGCACCAGTGCGATCCGCCAGTCGAAGAAGAACACCGCGACGACGATGACGGCCGGGGTGAGGACGGCGGAGACCAGCGGGCGCAGCAGGTGCGCCGGCATGTTCATCACCTGGACGACGCTGCCGCCGGCCAGCCGGCTGAGTTCGGCTGCCCGGGCCGGGGTGAACCAGCCCACCGGCAGCGTCAGCGCACGGTCGGCGAGACGGTGGTGCAGCGCCCGGGCGAGGCTCGACCCGACCGTGAACCCACCGCTGAGGCAGGCCGCCTGGACGAGCGCATAGGCGGCGCAGCCGGCGCCGAAGAGCGCGAGATACGGCCAGGCGTCAAAGGGGTGCGTGCCGAGCAGGGCTCGCAGCAGCGGCACCAGCAGGGCGAAGCACACACCCTGGAGGATCCCGGCGACGGCGAGCAGCACCAGCAGGCGGCGGAACGGGCGGGAGCCCTCGGGCCCCAGGACGCTCAGGAGTTGGCGGATCATCGGGGCATGGCCTCTCGGGTCGTGGTTCCGGCTGGCTCCGCGGGGCCGTCGGGCGGCGCCTGCTCTGCTTGCTGCGCCTTCCACATGCGCGCGTACCTGCCGCCCCGGCCGAGCAGTTCCGCATGGCTGCCCTGCTCCACCAGCCGGCCGCCGTCCAGGACGGCGATGCGGTCCGCTCCCGCGATCGTCGCCAGGCGGTGAGCGATCACCAGCAGGGTGCGGTCCGCGGCCAGCGTGGCGAGGGCGTTCTGGATGAGTGCCTCCGAGCCGGCGTCGGCGTGCGCGGTGGCCTCGTCGAGGACGACCACCGGTGGGTCGCCCAGCAGGGCGCGGGCGATGGACAGGCGCTGGGCCTCGCCGCCGGAGAGCTGGACCGATGCGCCCAGCACGGTGTCGTAGCCGTCCGGCAGCGTCGTGATCCGGTCGTGGATCTGGGCCGCGCGCGCTGCCTCGCGGACCTGCTCGTCGGTGGCGCCGGGGCGGCCGAGGCGGATGTTCTCGGTGACGCTGGCCCGCAGCAGGCGTACGTCCTGGAGAACGAAGCCGATGTGCCGGTGGAGCTCGGTGAGCGGGATCTCGCGGATGTCCGCCCCACCGAGGGTGATGCTCCCTTCCGTGATGTCGTGGAACCGGGCCAGCAGCGCGGCGAGCGTCGACTTGCCCGCACCGGAGGGCCCCACAAGGGCGGTCACCGTGCCGGGCGCCAGGTCCAGGTCGATGCCGCTGAGCACCTCACCGCGGCCGTCGTAGGAGAACGAGACGCCGCGCAGGCTGACCTGCGAGCCGCTCGGGACGGCCGGGCGCTCCGGCTCCGGCAGCACCGGGGTGTCCAGCAGGGCGGTGATACGGACGGCTGCCGCCTGCCCGGCGCGGATCTGCTGCATCCGGGTGCCGACGACACCCATCGGCGCGCTGACCAGCGGCCCCAGCAGCGCGAACGCCACCAGGTGCGCGGCGGACGTCGTCCCGGAGACGACCAGGGCGGTGCCCACGCCCACCAGCAGGAGCAGCACCACCGCGGGCGCCACGACCAGCAGCGCGGCCGTCGAGGGCAGCAGGGTGCGGCGCACCCAGCGGGTGAAGAAGTCGGAGAAGGCGTCGGTGGCCGCGGTGAACCTCCGGTGCCCGCTGGCGCCGCGGCCGAAGGTCTTGAGGACGGCGATGCCGCCGGCGAACTCCACCGCGGCGGTGGCGATCCGGGCCAGCGCCCCGCCGTACTCCGCCATCTGCTCCCTGGCGCCCGCCATGGCACGGCTGAACAGCAGCGCTCCCAGGACCAGCGGCACCAGGCTCACAAGGGCGAGCCGCCAGTCGACAGAGAACAGGTAGGCCAGGGCGAGCAGGGGGGCGGTGAGCAGGGCGGTGGCATCGAGCAGGGTGTGGGCCACCAGGCCGTGCAGGGCCTGGACGTCGTCCTGCACGGCGTTCTTGATCTCGCCCGAGGCGCGGTCGGTGACCCAGCCCAGCGGGAGCCTCCCGATGTGGCGGGCGAGATCCCGGCGCAGGCTCAGTTGCAGGGTGTTGTCCGCGAGGTGGCTCAGCACGCCGGCGGTATAGCCGAGGACGAGTGCGATCAGGCCGCTGCCGCCGGCCAGCCCGACGAGCGGCCACAGCCGGTCGCCGGTCACCGGCGAGCCGTCCGTGAGGCGCCCCGCGAGCAGGGCGATGGCGATGAAGGGGATGACTCCGCAGGCCGCGGCGGCGGCCTGGAGAGCGACGGCGGTGCCCAGGGGCCGGCTCGCTCGGCGCAGAATGCGCCGCAGCGGCGGCTCGGTGCGGACGGCTGGTGCACGCACGTGGTCAGCACTCCGATCGGTCTCGTGGTCTGCACTCGGTTCGGTCACGTGGTCAGCACTCCGATCTCCGGAATGGCGCCACTGCCGCCCTGCGCCACCCTGCGGGCGGTCAGGCCGGATTCACGGGCGAGACGGTCCACGTCGAAGGTGTGCCAGACGTAGCTGTCGCCGACCTCGCGCACGGTGCGTCCGGCGCGCAGCACCTTCCAGGTGGTGGCGAAGCGCATGGCGTCGCCGCCGGCCGGCTCGCCGCCGATCCACCACTCGTAGGTCTGCTCGCCGATGGTCTCCCGCAGCGACATCGCGGGCGGGATGGTGCGCGGGGCGCTGACGCCCATCAGCTCCACGATGATCCGGCCCCCGGGCGGCAGCCGATCGGCCAGCCGGCGCCACAGGGCGGTGCGTTCGGCCTGGCCGAGGTGCCCGGCCACGCCGAAGAGCACGACTGCGGAGATCCGCTCCGGCAGCGGCATGTCCTGGGCCGCGCCGTCGGTGACGGTGACCCGTCGCCGCAGCCCGGGATCGCGGGCGACCCGGGCCGTGAGCTGGGCGCGCATCACCGCGGACGGCTCGGCGGCGACGATCTCCGCGTCCGGCAGGGTCCCGGCGATCACCTCGGTGACCCGGCCGGTGCCCGCGCCGATCTCCAGGACAGGCCCGTGCCGGGTGTCCGCCCCGGCCAGGACGCGGGCCAGCGGGGGGCCGCTGCTCGCGGTGTGGCGCACGGCGACCAGGTCGTAGAACTCGGCCGACGGCGTGTAGTAGTCGATCATTGCTGTCTCTTCTCGTTCGCACACAGCAGAGGGGGCGTCATGGCGTACTGGGCCAGGGCACGGCGACGGCCAGCGAGGGGTCCAGGCGGCGCAGGAGGGTGGCGATCACCCGGGCGCGCTGGGGACCGAGGTAGAAGTGGCCGCCGGAGAAGGTGTGCACGTGGGTGCGCCCGGTGGTGAGCGCGGCCCAGCCGCCGGTGCCGTCGCCGCCGTGCTCCCGGCCGGCCCGCAGGTCGCAGTCCGGGTCGCAGTCGCCGGTGAGGACGGTGATCGGGCAGTCCAGCGGGGGCCGGGAAAGGGGGCCCGGCCGGTACGTCTCGATCAGCCGGTAGTCGCTGCGGACGTAGCCCAGCACGGCGGCCCGCAGGTCGGGATCGGCCAGCACCTCGGGCGGGGTGCCGCCCAGCCGGGCCAGCTCGGCGCCGAGTGCCTCGTCGCTCTGCCGGTGCACCGAGCCGGGCCGGGCCGTGCCCGGCGCTTCGCGGCCGGAGACGAAGAGCCGGCGCGGCGGCGCGCCGTGTCCGCGCAGCGCGTGGGCCAGCTCCCACGCGACGGCGGAGCCCATGCTGTGCCCGAAGAATGCGTACGGCCGGTCCAGCAGCGGGAGCAGATCCTCCGTCACCGCGTGGACCAGGTCGTCCATGCGGTCGGCCATCGGGTCGGCCCAGCGGTCCTCGCGCCCCGGGTACTGCACGGCCAGCAGTTCCACGTCGGGTGGCAGGAGCGCGTCCCAGGTGCGGTAGAAGCCCGCGCCGCCTCCGGCGTGCGGCAGGCAGACCAGCCGCAGCCGGGCGGCGGGCCGCGGCTGCCAGCAGCGCAGCCAGGTACTCCGGCCGGCAACGCTCACCAGATCACCGGCATCCGCTCGACGCCGTAGGTGTGGGCGTCCGGCATGAACTCGATCTCCTCGACCCCGGTGGCCAGGCGCAGTGTGGGCACCCGGCGCAGCAGGGTCTCAAGGGCCACTTCCAGTTCGAGGCGGGCCACGTTCTGGCCGATGCACTGGTGGGGGCCGTGCCCGAAGGCGAGGTGCCGGTTGGGGGTGCGGTGGATGTCGATGTGCTCCGGCTCGGGGAAGACCTCCGGGTCGTGGTTGGCGGCGGCCAGCAGTCCGATGGCGCCGTGCCCGGAGGGGAGAGTGCCGCTCGGCAGTTCGATGTCGGCGGTGGCCACCCGGGCGGGCAGCGCGTCGGACACCGAGGTCACCCGCAGGAACTCCTCGATCGCCTGCGGGAGGAGCGCCGGTTGTGCACGCAGTTCCTCGGCCAGTTCGGGCCGCTGGAGGAGATGGAGGGTGGACAGGGCGATCATGGCGGTGGTGCTCACCCTCCCGCCGTTGATGGTGATCCCGAGGACGGAGAGCAGTTCCTGGTGGGTCATGTGCCCGGGGACGAGCTGCTCGGTGACGAGCTGGGAGATGAGGTCGTCCGCGGGCTGCTCGCGGCGCAGCTCGATGATCTTCGAAAGCAGCTCGAAAAGGCCGCCGAGCGCCGCCCGCACCTCGTCCTCGGTGCTGGTGCGGGAGCCGGAGATCCGGGTGACGTCGCGGAAGAACTCGACGTTCTCCCCCGGTATGCCGAGCAGGGCGCAGATCACCGAGGTGGAGAAGGCGTTGGCGTAGTGGGTGATGAAGCAGACCGGTCCTGGCAGTGCCAGCATGTCGTCGATCAGCTCGTCCGCGATGGCCTGCACGGCGGGGCGCAGGGCGCGCGCCTTGCGCAGGGTGAACTCCGGCTGGAGCATCTTCCGGTAGCGGGTGTGGTCGGGTGCGTCGGTGCGCAGGAACGGCCGGAGCTGGGCGGCCACTTGGCGCTCGGCCTCGCTGAACGCCGGGAATTCGGCGTGCCGGGCCTCGGCGCTCACCCGGGGGTCGGCGAGCAGTGCCCGCACGTCCTCGTAGCGGGTGGCGAGCCAGGCGCCGCGGCCGGTCGGCATGGTGACGCGGGCGAGTGGCTGCTCGCGGCGCAGCCGTGCGTACTCCTCGGGCGGTGCGAAGGGGCAGCCGCGGCGCATGGGGAAGGCGGGCGGTGCGGCGGGTTCCGGTGCGGTCATCGAAGATCCTCGGTGGGACGGGGGAGGGACAGGGGTTCGCGGCTGAGCACCGCGAGAGGCGGGGCGCCCGGCCGCACCGGCATCGGCCGGACAAGGAGGCCGGACTCCTCGGCGAGGGTGTCGAGGCCGAACGGCTCCCAGAGGTAGGCGTCGTGCACCTCGCGCAGCGGCGCGGGTGACGCCTCCTCGTAGATGCGCCAGGTGCTGCGCAGCCGCATCGCGCCGGCGCCTTCCGGCACACCGGAGAACCACCACTCGTAGCGGTGGCGGCCCGCGGTGGCCGTGGCCAGCCGGCTGGGCGGGAGTTCGGCGGGGGCGTCGAGCTGCATCAGCTCGACCACGATCCGGCCGCCCGGAGCGAGCCGGGCCAGCAGCCGGGACCACAGGCGGCGGCGCTGCCCGGCATCGAGGTGGCCGAGCACTCCGCAGAGGACGGCCGCGCTGATCCGGTCGGGCAGTTCGAGGTCCGGTGCGGCACTGTCGGTGACGGTGACGCGCGGGCGCAGGTCCGGATCGCCGAAGACGCGGCTGGTGAGCACCGCGCGCATGCCGACCGCCGGTTCGGCCGCCAGGATCGCGGCCCCGGGCAGGGCGCGGGCGACCGCCTCGGTGACGAGGCCGGTGCCCGCACCGATGTCCACGACGGTGCCGGTGCCGGTGTCGAGCCCGCCCAGAGCGGCGGCCACGGCCGGCGCGCTGGAGGTGGCGACGTGCTCGGCGGCCACCAGGTCGAAGAACTCGGCCGAGGGCGTGTAAGCCACCGGTGCGGGCTGCTCGCTCGGTGCGTCGAAGAGCTCCTCCGCGGGCAGCGGGCGCGGCCGGGGCGGCCGTACCACCGTGGGCGGGCCCAGACGGGTGGCCAGCTCCGACCAGATGCGGCACACCGCGAGGTCGTACTGCGGTCCCGCGGTGCCGGGTCCGCCGCCGAGGACGGCGTCCCGCATCCCGTCCACTGCACGGCCGATGGCATCCGGCCACATCTCGTCGAAGACCTGGCGGAAGGTGCCGGGTTCGCCGATCACGGACGTGGTGGGCAGGCCGAAGGAAGCCGTGCCCGGACCGTCCAGCACGAGGCGGTGGTCCGCGTCCCGCTCGGCGTGCAGGCGCGGGCTCCACAGCACGGGGCCGTGGGTGTCGGCGAGGGTGAGTACCCCGCCCTCGGTGCCGAGCGCGATCCGGTGCCAGTGCAGCGCGTGGTTGTCCCGGTCGGCGGGGTCGAGCTGGTGGTGCACCCGCAGGGTCAGCGGCACGCCGCCGATCACGCCGTGGAGGGTCCGGAAGGGGGCCGGGCCGGATCCGTCGACGAGCGGCGCCGGGTCGGCGAACCGCCAGGGCCGCAGCGTGCCCAGCGCCCGGCCGAGGATGTCCACCAGCGGCATCATCAGGTGCACGGGGGTGGCCGCGTCGACGAAGAGCGGTTGCTGACGCTCCGCCAGCCTCCTGGCCGCTGTGACGAACCGCCGTACCGGGGCGAGGTGCGGGTAATGGGTGTTGATCCGGTAGTGCAGTTTCTGCCTGCGTGCCTCGCGGACGCAGGCGGTCAGCTCGTCCAGGTGCAGCGGGTGCTCCTGGAGGACGTGGACACCGCGGGCCAGCAGGTCGAGGGCGAGCTCGGCGCCGGTGCCGCCGGAGATCGCCGAGCCGACGGCGACGCACGCCAGGTCGACGCCGTCCTCGGGCGGGCTGGTGTGCAGGGGCACGCCGAGCTTGTCCGCGTAGGCGCGGGAGGCGTCGGAGCCGCGGGCCAGCAGGCCGACCAGTTCGTACCCCTCGCGCTCGCGCACGGCCTCGGCGTAGAACCGGCCGAAGTTGGTGCCGCAGACCAGCACCCGCAGCGGGGGACCGCTCACAGGGCGCCCTCCTCGACCAGTGCGGGCTCCGCGTCCCCGCTCACCTCGAAGCGCTCCACCGTCTCGTCCGCCCGCAGCCGGGCCGCCACCTCGGCCGGGTCGAGCACGTCGCACGCGAAGTGGACGCCCGGCGGCACGGTCCGGCGCACCACCGCGTCCGCGGCCAGCGCCCCGACCAGGGCCGTGAGCCGGTAGCTGCTGGACGCCCGCAGCGAGAGCCGCCGGACACCGGACGAGCCGTCCGCGGTGAGGGTGAAGTCCATGACGTAGTAGGGAGTGCGGCCGGCCAGGTCGAGACGCGCGGCCAGCATCATCTCCTCGACGAGGGCCGTCCGATCCGCCTCGTGCACGTGCTGCGCCAGGCGGCCGGGCAGCTCGCCGAACAGCGTCCGCACCCGCGGGCCCGGGTGGGTGTTGAACCAGTCGGCCCGGTCCAGGCCGAGGTGTGCGGCGAGCCGCTCCGCCTCGCTGCTGAGGTAGGGCTGAAGGGCGGCGCGGTCCGGGAAGCCGGGGGCCTCGGTGTCCTCCACGATGCGCAGGGCGCGGGACTGCCTGCGGCCGTTCCGCCAGGCGGCCAGCGACTCGCCGTACGCGTCGCCGCCCCCGCCGCCGGTGATGACGGAGAGCATGACGTCCTCGGCCACGGTGGGCGTGCAGGGCTCCAGGCCCCCGCTGTAGGCGGTCAGGGCCCGCGGGCTGCCGGGGCCCTGAGCGGCCAGCCAGCGCGGCAGGATGCCGGAGAGGCCGGGCAGCGTGCCCGCGGAGAGCACGACGCTGTGCTTCCCGGCGTCCGGCGCGTCCTGTCGGGCCAGGTCCTCCCAGGCCGGCTCGTATCCGCCGACGTCCACGCAGTGCGCGCCGGCGGTGAGCGCGGCGGCGGGCACGGTGGCCCGCAGTTCGTAGGCGGGGCCGACGCAGTTGAGGACGAGATCGCAGGAGGAGGCGAACATCGCCAGACTGGCCGGGTCGCGTACATCGACGCGGACCGCGAGCCCGGAGCCCGGCGCCAGCTCGCGTAGTGCCTCCGGCCGGCGGGCGCCCAGCAGCAGCCCGCGGTGACCCAGTTGCCGCAGTGCGCGCACGGCCTCGCGGCCGACGGCGCCCGAGGCGCCGAGGACACCGATGCCCGCCCGGCCGGTCATCGGGTCACCGCCCCGCCGGTCAGGCGGTCCAGCAGCGCCAGCAGCCCCGGAGCGTGCTCGACGGACATGCAGCTGAAATGGTCGCCCGGGATGTCGAGGATGCGCAGCTCGCCGAGGACCAGGTCCTCCCAGTAGCGGGTGACCGCCTCCTTGCTGCCCGGGAAGGGGTACGCACCGCCGTGGCGCAGGAAGGTGATGTCGCCGGCGTACGGCTCCGCGTCGTAGCGGGTGATGGCGAAGACGCTCTGCCGGAAGGCACGGAAGAGCCGGGTCATGTGCTCGGGGGTGTAGGTGCCGGCCGGGCCGGGGACCGCCTCGCACATGCGCAGGATGCGGGTGGCGCGCGGCACCGCGGCCAGTGCCGAGAAGGAGTCGGCCACGTCGGCGAGTGAGCCGTCCAGCGCGGCGATCGAGCCGTCGGGGAGCAGATCGGGCGTCTTCTCCAGCGCGGCCTCCGCGGCGGCGGCCACCCGCAGTTCGTCGGCGGGGAAGCCCAGGTCGGCGGGGGCGATGCCCATCATGACCGCGAAGGAGTACTCCGTGATCAGCTCGTCCTCCAGGCGGAACCGCGGGCTGTGGCTGCTGATCACGGTGAGGTCTGCCACCTCGGCGCCGGACTCGGCGAGGTTGCGTGCGACCTCGGTGGCGATCAGGCCGCCCAGGCAGTAGCCGACCACGTGGAAGGTGCGGCAGCCTCCAGCGAGGAGCTCCTTGGCGTAGCCGGCGGCCAGTTGCTCGATCTGGCCGTCCGGCGAGTCGGCCAGGAAGCCCGCCGGGTCCGGCAGTTCCAGGCCCACGACGGTGGCGGTGCCGCGCGAGCGCCGCCGGAGCTCGGTGACCAGGCCCCGGTAGGGCATGATCGTGCCGGTCCCGGCGTGCACGAGGACGGTGGTGGGCTCCTCGGGAGAGCCGCTGCCATGCAGGTGCACCACCGGATTGCCCGGCGCCGCCGTGGGTGCCACGGGCTCCCCGGCGACCTCGCGGAGGAACGCCGCAAGACCCGCGACCGTGGGCTGCCGCAGCAGGTGCCGCAGCACGACCTCCCACTCCAGACCGGCGGCCTGCGGCACGTGCTCGCGTAGCTGCCCCACCATGCGTGCGACCAGCAGCGAGTCGCCGCCGAGCGCGAAGAAGTCGTCCTGGCGGCCCACGCGCACCACGCCCAGCAGGCGCGACCACAGGTCGGCGAGCTCCCGTTCGAGATCGTCCAGGGGCTGCTCCGCCCCGGAGCCGGGTTGCTCGGCGGCCCGGTCGGCCTCGCCGGGCAGCCAGGAGGCCAGCCGGCCCCGGTCGGTCTTGCCGTTGGCGGTGCGCGGCAGGGCGTCCACGATCTGCCACACCGAGGGCACCATGTACTCGGGCAGCCTGTTCGCCGCCGCCCGGGCGAGCTCGCCCACGGTCAGCGGAGCCCGGTCGGTCTTCACCCGGGCCAGCACCAGCTCCTGACCGGTGGCCGCCAGTGGGTCGCCGGGCTCGGGCAGCACGGCCACCCCGGTGGCGCCGTGCCGGTCGAGCAGCTCGGTCCACTGGGCGCGGGTGAGGAACGACTGCCCCGCGGCCGTCCGCAGGTCCGTCCACTCGCGCCCGGCGACCTCCAGGAACTCCATCGACACCTGGAGCGGGTAGTGGTCGTCCCGGGTGTTCTCGACGAAGAGCAGATGGCCCCCGGGTACCAGGAGTTCGCGCAACCTGCGCACCGCCGCGTCCGTGTCGGCGGTGGCGTGCAGCGTGTTGGCGCACACCACCACGTCGTAGGAGTTGGGCAGGAAGCCCTGCTCCCGCGGCTCGGAGTCGATGTCCAGGCGGCGGCAGCGGATCCACGGCTGGTCGGCGTAGCGCTCGCCGGCCTCTTGGAGGAAGAAGGGCGAGGCATCCGTGAAGGTGTACTCCACGCCGAACTCCGCCAGACCAGCCACGAGCTCGTCGGTGGTGCCGCCGACTCCGCCGCCGACCTCCAGCACCCGCAGCCGCTCCTCGCCGAGGTGGGCGCCGGCGATCTCCCGGAGGGCGGCGGCGAGCGCCTGGTTGAGGTGACGGATGGCGAGGTTGTCGCGGTAGGCGGCGTCGGCGGCGTCCAGCGCGGCGCCGGGGAAGAGCAGCGCCCGGATGTCGGCCTCGCCCGAGACGAGTTCCGGCAGCCGGTCGGCGCAGGTGCGCATCACCTCAAGCAGCCGCGAGGACCAGCCGACCTCGCGCTCCAGCTCGGCGGCCCGCTCCCAGGCCGCCGCCCCGTCCCCGGTGTCCGGCAGGCGCAGCCCCCGGTACGCGTCCGCCGCCGGGTCGTGGTCCAGCCGGCCCTCGGCGACCAGGGCGCGCAACCAGCGGCGGACCATGTGCCGGTGGCGGGGGGTGGCGCGCAGCGCGGCACAGACCTGCTCGGCGGTCCGCGGGCCCGCGTCCGCGAAGGCGGGCTCCAGCGCGCTCGCCATCGCGTTCAGCGCGGCTTCGTCCAGGACCCGCAGGAACGTGGCCAGCCGCTCGGCGTCCACATGCTCCGAGGCGGTGCGCACGGCCTCGGCGGCGGCCCCGTACACGGCCTCCGCGATGCGCGCGCCGTCGGCAGCGGGGGTCACCCGGGCCG
This sequence comes from Streptomyces sp. TS71-3, assembly GCF_018327685.1. NCBI lineage: Bacteria > Bacillati > Actinomycetota > Actinomycetes > Kitasatosporales > Streptomycetaceae > Streptomyces > Streptomyces sp. TS71-3. The sequence continues at coordinate 901,314 of NZ_BNEL01000001.1, forward strand.
GTTCCACGAAAGCGGCCAGGCGGCGTCCGCCGGAGGCCGAGTCGTCCACCACCACCGCCCCGGCGGCCACGGACGGGTGGGCCTGTACGGCGGTCTCCACCTCGGCCAGTTCGATCCGGTAGCCGCGGATCTTCACCTGGGCGTCCCGGCGGCCGAGGAACTCGATGTCGCCGCCGGGCAGGTGGCGGCCGAAGTCGCCGGTGCGGTAGAGCCGTTCGCCGGTCTCCGGGTGGGTGATGAACCGCTCGGCGGTGCGCTCCGGGTCCCCGAGGTAGCCGAGGGCGACGCCCGCGCCGCCGATGCAGAGCTCACCGGGCACCCAGTCCGGCCGCGGCAGCAGAGCCTGGTCGAGGACGTGGAAGGTCTGGTTGGTCAGCGGGCGGCCGTAGGGGATGCTGGGCCGGGTCGGGTCCACCTCGCCGATGGGGTGGGCGATGGACCAGATGGCGCCCTCCGTCGCGCCCCCCAGCGAGACCACGTCGAGTCCCGGCAGCAGGGCGCGTGCCTCGTCGGGCAGGGCCACGGGTATCCAGTCGCCCGAGAGCAGGGCGAGCCGGGGCCCGGCCGCCGTCCACGCGTCGGTGTCGCCGCGCAGCCAGTCGCAGAGCATCCCCAACTGACCGGGTACGGAGTTCCACACCGTGACGCCCTCGTCGGCGATCAGCTCGGCCCAGTGCGAGGGGTCCCCGCGCCGCTCGGCGGCCGGCAGCACGAGGGCGCCGCCCACCGACAGCGGCCCGAAGACGTCGTACACCGACAGGTCGAAACCGAGCCCGGCCAGGCCGAGCACGCGGTCCTTCGGGCCCACGTCGAAACGGGTGTTGACGTCCTGGACGGTGTTGGCCGCCGCCCGATGGCTGATCATCACGCCCTTCGGGGTGCCGGTCGAACCGGAGGTGTAGATGACGTACGCCAGATCGTCGGGGCCGGTGTCAGGCGCCGGGTCTCCGGAACCGGTGAGTGGCCCCGCGGCGCCGGGACCTGTGCCGGATGGGAGCTCGTGATCCCCTTCTGCCGGAAGCTCGTCCACGGAGACCGCGCGCAGGCCTTGTGGCAGGTCGTCCGCCTCTGCCAGCCAGGACTGCGTCAGCACCGTCCGGGCGCCCGCGTCCGCGAGCATGGTGTCCCGGCGGGCCGCGGGCTGTGCACTGTCGACGGGCACGTACGCGCCGCCGGCCAGCAGTACACCGAGCACGGCGGCGACCTGCTCCCAGCCCTTGTCCATCCACACCGCGACCGTCTCGGCAGGACGCAGACCGCCAAGCTGCCGCGCCACCTGCCGGGCGCGATCCGCGAGCTGGGCGTACGTCAGGTCGCGCTCCGGTGTGCGCACGGCGAGGGCGTCCGGCGTGCGCAGGGCCTGCGCGAAGAACGGCTCGTGCAGCAGGCCGTCGGGAAGTGGCCCCTGGGTGCCGTTGACCAGTGCTCTGCGCTCCGTCTGCTCGGCGGGCAGCTCCACGCGGGCCGGACGGTGCCAGGCCCCGGCGTCCGCGGCGAGGTGCTCGACCAGGGTGACCCAGGCGTTGAACATGGCCTCGGGCATGCCCTCGGGGAGGACGCCGTCCCGCACGTCCCAGGAGAGGGCGAGCACGTCCCCGCGGGTCATCGCCTGGCAGTCGAGCCAGACCTGCGGGGTCTGGGTGGCCGCGTAGCCGACCTCACGCGGCACCGCCGCGCCGGGGTCCTGTCCGAGTGCGCTGGTGAAGACCACCGGCATCAGCACCGGCTCCCCGGCCCGGCGGGAGAGCTCGGCCAGCACCTCGGAGCCGGTGAAGAGGGGGTGCGCCAGGTCGTCGAGCAGCTGACCGCCAAGGGCGCGGGCCCGGTCGGCGAAGCTCGTGGCGAGGCCGGTGAGATCTACGGCCAGCAGTTCCAGGGCGGTGAAGTCCCCGACGATCCGGTCGATCTCGTCGTGCAGCGCCAGGCGCTGCACCGTGGGCACGTTGAGTGTGAAGCGGGGGGTGCGCGACCACCTTCCGACCACCTCCGCGTAGGCGGTGAGCAGCACCGTGGAGACGGGCACGCCGTGCGCGGCGGCGTACTCGCCGAGGGCGCGCGCGGTGTCCCCGTCCAGCAGCCGTTCGTGGCGGGCGAAGCGCACCGGGCCCCCGCCGGCGGGCGCGGCGGGTGCGGCCCAGCCCTCCGCCAGGGGAAGCTCCGGCGCGGCGGGCAGGTCGGTTAGCCGGTCCGTCCAGTACGTGCGGTCGGCGGCGTACTGCGGGCTCTCGGTGAGCGACCGCCGGGCCAGGACGTAGTCGCGGAAGGTGGCGGTGAGCGGGGTCAGCTCGGCGGCCGGGTCGGACAGCAGGCGCTGGAACTCGGCGAGCAGCAGCCGCAGGCCGGCGTGGTCGACGATCAGCATGTCGAAGGAGAGGTGCAGCACCGCGTGCCCGGGACATCGAGTCAGGTGCAGCCGGTAGAGGGGCCATGCGTCGGTGGGCCCGGTGCGGTGCGAGAGCCGGTCGCGGACCCGCGCGACCTCGGCGTCGAGATCGGGCCGGCTCGTGACCTCGCTGACCGGTACCTCGATGGCGGGGACCTCGGGGAGCACCTGCTGGTAGCCGTCGGGGTGTACGACGGCGCGCAGCATGTCGTGCCGCGCGGTGAGCGTGTTCCAGGCGTCCGCCACCCGGGCGGGGTCGAGGTCGGGATCGCCGAGTTCGACGTAGGTGTGGCAGGCGATGCCGCCGTAGGCGTAGGCGTCGGTGCGGCCGAGCAGGTAGGCGGTCTGCAGGTCGGTGAGGGGGAACGGCTCGTGGTGCTCTGCCGCATCGTGCCGGAGCACTGGCTGCCGGGCCGCCCTGGCCAGTTCGGCGAGGAGGGCCTCCTTGCGGTCACGTAGTTCGGCGAGGCGCTGTTCGGTGAGGTAGCCCTTGGGGGCGCGGTAGCGGAGGCGGTCGCCCTCGGCCCACAGTTCCACTCCGTCACGCCCGTAGCGGGCGATCAGCTCGGCGGCGGACGTTCCTTCGGTGCCGGATGCTTCTTCGGTGTCCTGCGCGTTCACAGCTCTCCTGTTTCGGTGTCGTGCCCCGGGGCGGCGAGGGCCGCAGTGACCTCGGCGGCGAGGGCGGCGAGCGTGGGGGCAGCCAGTAGTGCCCGGACGGGGATGCGTGCGCCGAGGCGGCGTTCGACGGCGGCGACCACGCGGATCGCGGTGAGGCTGTCGCCGCCGAGGGTGAAGAAGTTGGCGTCACGGCCGTGGACCGGGCCCGGCAGGACGGCCTGCCACAGCTCGGCGAGTTCGGCTTCGATCCCCTTCCGGGGCGGCTCCGCGTCCGTGGCCGTGGTGCCGTCCGTACCGGCGGAACCTTCGGCGAGGGCGATCAGCGCGTGGCGGTCCACCTTGCCGTTGGCGGTCAGCGGCAGCTCCGCCAGGGTCTCGACGGAGGTGGGAAGCGCGTACGGGGCGAGCCGCTCGGCCAGCCACGGGCGCAGCCAGGCGGCGGGCGGCCCGCCGTCGGGCGCGGAGCCGGTGGGGACGGTGAAGGCGGCAAGCCGGCGGGCTTCCCGCGGGCCCACCGCCACCACCGCGGCGCGGGCGACGCCCGGGTGGGCCGCGAGGGCGGCCTCGACCTCGCCGGCTTCGATCCGGTGTCCCGCGATCTTCATCTGCTGGTCGGTGCGGCCGAGGAACTCGATCGTCCCGCCGGGCCGGTAGCGGCCCAGGTCCCCGGTGCGGTACCAGCGCTCCCCGCCGCGGGTGACGAACTTGGCCGCGGTCCGCTCGGCGTCGCCGAGGTAGCCCTCGGCGAGTCCGGCGCCGCCGATCCAGAGCTCACCGGGCACCCAGTCCGGGCAGTCTCGGCCCTGCGGATCGCAGACGCGGTAGCGCTGCCCGGTGAGCGGGTGGCCGTAGGGCACGGACGGCCAGCCGGGGTCGACCGCCCCGCCTTCGACCTCGTGGGTGTTGGACCAGATGGATGCCTCGGTCGCGCCGCCCATGGCGATGAAGTGACACCCGCCGCCGGCGCGCTCCATCAGCCGCCCAGGCAGGTCGAGGCCTATCCAGTCGCCGGAGAGCAGGGCGGTGCGCAGGCCGGTGAGGGCGCGGTCCCCTGCGCGCTCGTCCGCCGAGAGCAGCAGGTCGAGCAGGGCGGGCACGGTGTTCCAGACCGTCACGCCGTGCTCGCGCAGCAGCGCCCGCCAGCTCCGCGGCTCGCGCCGCTGCTCCTCGGTGGGCAGGACCAGCGCGCCTCCGGCCGCGAGCAGCCCGAAGATGTCGTACACCGAGAGGTCGAAGTCCAGCGCGGAGAGCGCCATGACCCGGTCGTGGCCCCCGATGCCGTGCCGGGCGTTGATGCCGGCCACGGTGTTCCAGGCGGCAGCGTGGCTGATCGGCACCCCTTTCGGTTCTCCGGTGGAGCCGGAGGTGAAGATGATGTACGCCAGCGCGTCCGGTGCCGTCGGCAGCGGCGCCTCGGCCGCGTCGCAGGCCATCGCCTCGCGTGGCGTCAGCACCCGGACAGAGCCCGCTGCCTGCTCGTCCTCCGCGATGGCGACCCGGATCCCGGCCGCGCGTCGGACGCACTCGCGGCGGGTCGCCGGCTGCTCCACGCCGATCGGAACGTAGACGGCTCCGGCGGCCAGCACGCCGAGCACGGCGATGACCTGCTCGGGCCCCTTCGGCAGGGTGACCGCGACCGGGTCCCCCTCCGCCACCCCGCTGCTGCGCAGGGCCCGAGCGGTGCGCAGCGCGGCCTGCGCCGTCTCGCCGTAGCTGAGGGTGCGACCGTCCGCGGCGATGAGCGCGGCCCGATCCGGTTCCGCGGCGGCGCGGGCGAAGAACGCCTCGTGCAGCGGGCGGGGCGCGGTGGGCGGGGTGGCGTTGAGCTCGGCGCGCCGGGCCCGCTGCCCCGGCGGCAGCAGGTCGGGCACCGGCGCGTCCCAGTCGCCGCGGGCGAGGTGGTGCAGCAGTCGGGCGTGCGCGGCCGCCATCTCGTCCAGGACGCCGGGGGAGAACAGCTCCTCCACCGCGTCCCAGGTGACGACCAGCGCGCCGTTCTCCTCGGTGACCTGGTGGTCCAGGCTCACCTGCGGTGTCTGGGTGACGCCCCACACCCGTTCCGGGAAGCCCTTGCCGGGGTCGGCGAGCGCGGCGTCGCCCACCCCGAGCGCGCTGGTGAAGACCACCGGCGCCGCGGGGTCCACGGTGCCGGTGCGGCGGGCGAGTTCACGCAGCAGCCAGGTGGCGGGCACGTCCTGATGGTCGAGGTCCTCGGCCAGGCGGCGTTGCAGCCCGCGCAGTGCGGGCAGCCACGGTCCCGGCGTTCGGTGGTATCCGGCGAGGGAGAGCGAGGTGAAGTCGCCCACCACCCGGTGCACGTGGGGGTGGATCTCGTGGCGGTTGAAGAGGGTGAGCGTGATGGCCACCGCGTCCGTGCCGCTCCACGCCGCGAGCGTCTCACCGTAGGCGGCGAGCAGTACGGCGGAGGGGGTGAGGCCGTGCCGCACGGCACCCGCCTTGACGGCCTGCCAGGATGCGGCGTCGAGCGCGGTGCGGCGCCGGGCGAATCGCGGCCGTTCCACCGCGGCGGGCTCGGTGCGGTAGGGGAGCCGGGGCGCGGGAGGCAGCGCCTCCAGGCGGGAGCGCCAGTGGGCGCGGGTCGCTTCGGCCGCCGCCGGGTCGGCGGCGGCTCGGGCGGCCAGAGCCGACTGGTAGTCGCGGTAGGTGAGGTCGAGCGCCGGAAGCACGGCCGAGGGGTCGGCGTAGAGCGTGCCCCACTCGGTGTAGAGGGTGACGATGGAGAGGGCGTCCAGCACCACGTAGTCGAGGCCCACGCCGAGGCGGGTGCGCACCGCCCCCGACCGGTCCCGGTAGCGCACCGCGCGGAGGTCGAAGAGCGGCCAGCGGGCGGGGTCGCGGATCTCGTGCGACATCGCCCCGCGCAGCTCCGCCACCGCGTCCTGCCCGGCCTCGTGCGGTGTGCCGGTCACGTCCCGCACCGGGATGTGGAACGGGGCCACCTCGGCCTCGGGCAGCACACGCTGGGTGCCGTCCTCGATGACGGCGCGCAGCATGTCGTGCCGGCGTACCAGGGCCTGCCAGGCGCGCTCCAGGCGCTCCAGGTCGGCGTCCTCACCGTCGAACTCGCTGTAGTGCCAGGTCCCCACGCCCCCGAGGGTGAAACCGGAGTCCCGTCCGGTGACGTAGGCGGTCTGCACCTCGGTGAGCGGGAAGGGCCGGTGGGCGAGTGCCGGGTCGCAGGCCACCTCGGGAACGATCGGTGCAGGGGAGGAGGGACGGTTGAGCCGGGCCGCGAAGTCGTGGAGCACCGGCGCGGCGAACAGGTCGGCGACCGCCGCACCGGCGAACCCCTGGGCCCGCAGCCGGGAGACGACACGGGTGGCGACCAGGGAGTCGCCGCCCAGGGCGAAGAAGGAGTCCTCCCTGACCACGCCGGGCCGCCCGAGCAGTTCAGCCCACAGCTCGGCGACCGCTTCTTCGAAGGCCCCCACGGGTTGCTCACCCGCGACCTCGCGGCCGTCCCGGAGATCGTGGGCCTCCAGGAGCCCGCGTACGGCCGCGCGGTCCAGCTTCGCGTTGGCGGTCAGCGGCAGGGACGGCAGGACCAGCACGGCGTCCGGCCGCAGGTAGGGCGGCAGCCGGTCGGCCGCCCAGGCCGTCAGCTCCTCGGCGGTGGGGGAGTCCGGCGAGACCGCGGCCCCCAACCGGTCGCCGCCCGTGCCGTGGATCACCACGGCAACGGCCTGCTGGACACCGGGGCAGGTCTGCAGCACGGCCTCGATCTCACCGAGTTCGACGCGGTGGCCGCGGATCTTCACCTGGTGGTCGGTCCGTCCGAGGAATTCGAGGGTGCCGTCGGGCCGGTAGCGGGCCCGGTCGCCGCTGCGGTACCAGCGCTCGCCGCGGTCGGTGACGAAGCGGGCGGCGGTGCGCTCGGGGTCGCCCCGGTAGCCGGTGGCCAGGCTCCGGCCGCCGATCCACAGCTCGCCGGGGACGAGGGTGGGCCGGTCATGCCCGCGCTCGTCGACGACCCGGGTCCGGACGTTGCGCAGCGGCACACCCCAGGGGATGGATCGCCATGCGGGGTCGACGTGGCCGCCGGTGACCTCGAAGACGGTGGAGTGGATGGCCGCCTCGGTCATCCCGCCCAGCGCCACGAACCGGCACCCGGGGGCAGCCGCGTGCAGCTGAGCGGGCTGGTCCATGCCCACCCAGTCACCGCCGAGCAGGGCCAGGCGCAGCGAGTCCAGTTGCCCTGGCGCCGTGGCGGCGGCGAGCAGGAGGTCAAGCAGCGCGGGAACGCAGTTGACGATGGTCACCCCGTGCTCTCGCACCGCGTCGGCCCAGCGCGCCGGGTCCCGCCGTTCCGCCTCACCGACCGCCACCACCCGCCCGCCGACCGACAGCGGCGCGAAGACGTCGAACACCGACAGGTCGAAGTCGAGCGCGGAGAGCGCGAGCACCGCGTCGTCAGGTCCGGTGTCGAAGAGGTAGGCCAGCGCGTCGAGGGTGTTCACCGCCGCCTGGTGGGGCACCTCGACGCCCTTGGGCTCTCCGGTCGATCCAGAGGTGAACAGCAGGTAGGCCGGGTCCTCCGGGCGAGCCCCGGACACCGGAGCGGGCTCCGCCCGCGCCGCCTCGCTCAGCCGCAGCACCGCCACACCGCCGGCACGCTCGACCAGCGGTGCGTGCTCGTCGTCGGTGACGGCCACGGCTGCGTTGGAGAGCCGGTGGATCAGCTCCCGGCGCGCCGCGGGCTGGTCCACGCCGACGGGCACGTAGGCAGCGCCGGCCGCCAGCACTCCGAGCACCGCTGTGATCTGCGCGGCCCCCTTGGGCAGGGTGACGGCCACGGTGTCCCCGCGCCGCACACCGAGCGCGCCCAGCGCGCCCGCCACCCGCCGTGCCGCCAGGGCCAGTTGCGCGTAGCAGAGCGTCGAGCCGTCCTCCGTGACGACGGCCGTGCGCTGCGGATGCTCCTCCGCGAGCGCGAAGAACCGGTCGTGCAGGGCGTACGCGGGTGGCGCGCTGTCCGGCTGCGGGGAGCGGGAGCGCGCTTCGAGGTCGGCCTCGGCCGGCAGCGGCGCGACCGGCGCCCGCCAGGGGTCCTTGGAACCCGCCTTGGGCCCTGCGGATGCGGTGACCAGGCCGTCGACGACGTCCAGGTACGCCGTGAACGCGGCCTCGGGCACGCCGTCCTCGAAGATTCCCTCTCTGACGTCCCAGTTGAGCAGCAGCCCGCCGTCCAGCTCGGTGACCTGGGCGTCCAGCGCCACCTGCGGTCCCTGCGAGATGATGTGGACCGGCTTGCCGAAGGCGCCCTGTACCTCCTGCTCGAAGATCTCACCCAGTCCGATGGCGCTGGTGTAGACGACGGGAGCGATCACCGGGGCGCCCTGCTGCCTGGCCAGCTCGCGGAGCACGTCGACCCCCGAGTGTGCCGCGTGGGCGATACCTTGCCGGATGCCGTCCTGGATGCGGCGGGCCTGCTCGGTGAACGGCAGGTCCTGGCGCAGGTCGGCGTCCAGCAGTAGCGAGCTGCTGAAGTCCCCGATCATGCCGGCGACATCCGGGGTGATCGGTTCGCGGTCGAAGACCGGCAGGTTGAGCAGGAAACGCCTGCTGCCGCTCCAGGCCGCCACCGCCTCGGCGAAGGCGGTGGCCAGCACCGCCGCCGGGGTGAGGCCGTGGCTGCGGGCGCCTGTGATCAGGGCATCTTTGGCCTCGGGGTCCAGCCAGTGGTGCAGACGGCGGGAGCGGGTGAGCGCGGTGTCGGAGGCGGCGACCGGGTGCAGGGGATCGACGGTGAGGGGGAGCAGGGGCGGCGGGGGAAGATCCGGCAGCCGCTCGGCCCACCAGCGCCCGGCCCGCGACCGCTCGGCGGCCTGGCTCTCGGCGTGGGCGGCGACGTACTCGGGGAACTCCAGGCCCAGTTCGGGCAGCGGAGCCGCCGGGTCGTGGTAGAGGTGGCACAGGTCGCGCAGCAGGACGCGGAGGCTGAGGGCGTCCCCGGCCATCATGTCGAGGTCGATGTGCAGCCGGGTTCCACCGGCCGGCAGCAGGGTGAGCGCGACCTGGAGCATGTCGCCCGCGGTCACGTCCCGGCGGGCGTGGGTGTACTCCTGACGGCGCCGGTCCAGCTCGGCGGCCACCGCGCCCTCACCGGCGTCGCGCAGATCGTGGAGGACGAGCCTGGCGCTCGGCACGTCCGCGCCGGCGGGGGAGATGCGCTGCCTGCCGTCGTCGAAGCTCGCCCGCAGCATGGCGTGGCGGTCGACGAGCGCGCGCAGCGCGCGCCGGAGGCGTTCGGGATCGACTCCCTCGCCGTCGAGTTCGGTGTAGAAGTGCGGGGCGACGCCGCCCAGCGGCTGGCCGTCCTGGCGGCCGATCCAGTAGGCGTGCTGCATGGTGGCCAGAGGGAACGTTTCGTCGTCGTCCCGCGGTCGAGACGAGAGGCTGGTAGCCGGCCGCTCGGCGGGAGCCGGAACGGCCGCCACCGACCGCTCGGTCCGTTCCGCGGCCGCGAGGAGCGCCACCCATCGGCTGAGCACCGGCTCCTCGACCAGCTCCGCGAAACCGATGCCATGCCCCCTCCCGCGCCACTCCCCGGCCAGGGACATCAGTGCGAGTGAGTCCAGCCCCTGCTCGAAGAGGTCGCCGTCCGGGTCGAGTTCGTCCGCCGGAATCCGCAGGGCGCGGGCGACGGACTCGCGCACCTGGTGGAGCGTCAGGGTGGATCTCTCGTCACTCACCCAGGCCGCCTTTCATTAATAGAAATGATTTTCATTGCAATGTAGCGTAGACCTCGCCTCGGGAGAAGCACCAGCCCCAGGCGAGAAGATCCCGGAGCGCACCAGGAGGAAGCGCCATGGCCGATGACCCGGCAGACGGAAGTGCACTGGACGGTGGCCAGCCCGACTGGCCGGGCTGGCCGGAGGAGGCGGCAGAGCGCTACCGGAGTGCCGGATACTGGGCGGGCCGGACCTTCGGCGCCTATCTGGAGTCCTGGGCCCGCGCGCGCCCCGACCGCCCGGCCCTTGTCGACGGCGAGCAGACCTGGACCTACGCGGAACTGCACACGGCAGCCATCGAACGCGCCTGCGGCCTGCATGCCCTGGGTGTCGCCGAGGGGGACCGCGTCGTGCTGCACCTGCCCAACAGCGCGGAGTTCGCGCTCCAATGGTTCGCGCTCCAGCTCCTCGGCGCCGTTCCGGTGCACGCCATGCCCGCGCACCGCAGCGCCGAGGTGCGCGATCTGCTCGGCTCGTCCGGCGCGAGCGCCTATCTGATCCCGGACCGCCACCAGCGCTTCGACTACCGCCCCATGGCGGCCGAGCTCCTCCGCTCCGAGCCCTGCCTGCGGCAGGTCGTGGTGCACGGCGACACCGGCGGCCACCCCGGCTTCACCGCCGCCGGCGACCTCGCGAGCCACGGCACATCACTGCCGCGGCGCGGCGCGAGTGACCCGTCCGGCCTGGCGGCGCTGCTGCTCTCCGGCGGTACCACGGGCCGTCCGAAGCTGATCCCGCGCACCCACGACGACTACGCCTACAACGCCCGCGCCGCGGCGGCGGCATCCGGCCTCACCGAGCGCAGCGTCTATCTCGCCGTACTCCCGATGGGCTTCAACTTCGCACTCGCCTGCCCCGGCGTGCTGGGCACCCTCATGACCGGCGGCACGGTGGTGGTCGCACCGGATCCGAGCCCTCAGACCGCATTCGCGCTCATCGAGCGGCGCGGCGTCACGATCACCGCGATCAGCCCGGCCCTCGTGCCGTACTGGCTGGACGAGCACGCGCACGCCCCCGATGCCCTGAGCGGCCTCCAGGTCCTCCAGGTGGGCGGCGCCCGGTTGCCCGACGCGTCCGCCCGGCGGCTGGGCCGCGAGCTGCGGGTCACGGTGCAGCAGGTCTTCGGCATGGCGGAGGGCCTGATCTGCGTCACCCGCCTCGACGACCCGCAGCAACTGATCTGCACCACCCAGGGCCGCCCCCTCTCGCCGGCCGACGAGATCCGCATCGTCGATGACCTGGGCCGTGACGTCCCGGATGGCGAGCCGGGCGAACTCCTCACCCGCGGCCCCTACACCCTCCGCGGCTACTACCGCGCGCCCGAGCACAACGCCCGGTCCTTCACCCCGGACGGCTTCTACGTCACCGGCGACATCGTCCGCCGCCTCCCCTCCGGCCATCTGGTGGTGACGGGCCGTTCCAAGGACCAGATCAACCGCGGCGGCGAGAAGATCGCGGCCGGGGAGGTCGAGGAGCACCTGCTCGCCCACCCGGACATCAAGGCGGCCGCGCTCGTCGCCGCCCCGGACGAGCGCTGGGGCGAGCGTTCGGTGGCCTACCTGGTCTGCACCCAGCCGCCCCCCACCCCTCGTGCCCTGGCCGACTTCCTGCGTGGACGCGGCCTGGCCGCCCACAAGGCGCCGGACGAGGTCGTCGCGGTGGACGCCCTCCCCCTGACGCCGGTGGGCAAGGTCGACAAGCAGGCCCTGCGCGCCGGCGTGGGGGCCTGAGCTCTCCGCGGGGGCGCGCGGAGTGCCGAGACGTACCGAGATCACGGTTGACCGTCGCTCCCGCCGGTACGCGTCGCCGCTAGCTTCCCGTTCGTGGCCGAGGTTCGGGCGGCCCAGAAGTCGGCATAGCGCCGCCGAGAAGTTTCGCTGATCGCTGACGCTCCCCGTTCCATATCCGTATCCGTCGTTGACCGCGCCGTCCCGCATCCGAGCCCGTTCCGTGTGCCCGGCCGGCTGACGGAGTTCCCGGCCGGACCGTACGGCTGGATGGAGCGAAGCCTCCCGCGCCGGCCGGTGTTGCGTCGGCCGCCCTGGTTGACGGCGGCGACCGAGGAGTCCAGGGTGCGCACGAAGGGCACGATGCCGTTGGAGCGGCCGTTGGTGCCGCGGATCAGCGAGCCGCGGGAGCGGATGCGACTGTAAAGGGTCCTTGCCCTAGGGGATTCCGGTGCCGCCCGAGTGCTTGGAGAGCCGGGCCACCTGGTGGCAGCGCTCGTAGAGGGAGTCGGCCCGCCCACCGTGTAATGACGGTTCGAAGGAGCGCCGCGGCGAAGGTGCCCGTAAGCCTGCGCTTGGGGCGGCTTGGCGCGCCGGCTGGAATAGGGTCAAGTGAGGAGTCAGGCCGGTTGGTCACGCGGGCCGATTCTGGCGGCGGGCCCGCACGCCGACCCCTGATCGCGTGGGGGCCCGCCGGTGGCAACGGCCGGGACCGCCACCCCCCACAGGAGAGGCCCCGGCCGCCGCACGGCACGGGCCGCACGGCGGCCCGTATCTTGTTCAGCGCCGGGAGGACGGTTTGTGTCACACCCCACCCCGAGCGGCACTAGTTGCACGTTGTACAAACATGGACGGGAGGACGCGGAGCCCGTAGCGTCCCTCCAGACCGGCCGGACGATCCCGACGACCGGCGCGAAGCCACCCACAACCACGACCGCGACCATCAATGCAGCAACCACGACGGCCGGCGGCCGGGTGCGCGAGAGCGGCGCCGGTCGAGGTGCAGAGAAGGGCAGCCTGTAGTGCTGGGGGACGACGCGGAGTTGACTGCCGCGGTGAGTGCGGCACAGCACGGGGACGAGAACGCGTTCCGTACCGTGTACCGCGCCGTGCACCCGCGGCTGCTCGGGTACGTGCGGACGCTGGTCGGCGAGTTCGAGGCCGAGGACGTCACCTCGGAGGCGTGGCTCCAGATAGCCCGGGACCTCGACAGGTTCAGCGGGGACGCCGACCGGTTCCGCGGCTGGACCGCGCGGATCGCGCGCAACCGCGCCCTCGACCACATACGGATGCGGGGCAGGCGCCCCGCGGTCGGCGGTGACGAGTCGGAGCTGACGGGAAAGCCGTCCCCCTCGGACACCGCGGGCGAGGCGATGGAGTCCCTCGCCACGAACCGTACGCTGGCCCTGATCGCCCAGCTTCCCCAGGACCAGGCAGAGGCCGTGGTGCTCCGCGTCGTCGTCGGCCTCGACGCCAAGACGGCCGCACAGACGCTCGGCAAGCGCCCGGGGGCCGTCCGCACCGCCGCGCACCGCGGTCTGAAACGGCTCGCCGAGTTGCTCGGCCCGCAGGAGGAGTTCTTGGAGGACGGCCCGCGCGCGACGGAGGGTATCCGCCCGGACATTCCGGGTGAGCTCGACTCGGTTCCGCACCAGCGGCCCCGAACGCGTACGGTGACGTCCGCGGGTGTGACGCAATCACGCCTGCGGACGCAGAAGGACATGTGATGGCCGACGAGAGCCGTGTCTTTCCGGAGGACACAGGAGACCCGCTCCGGGCCCCGGGAATGTGGCTGGACGAGGCCACCGCGGAGGGCCTTCTCTCTGGCGTGTCCCCTGACGCCCTGGCTGGAGGCGCAGGTCTCGATCCCCGAGGCGCGGCCGAACTGGTCGGCCTCGTCAAGGTGCTGAACGCTCTGCGGGAACAGGCAGGGGACGCCGCCGCGAGCCGTTCGGTGCCGGCGGCCGGCGCCGCGGGCGAGCTGCCCGGTGAGGCCGCGGCGCTGGCCGCGTTCCGGCATGCCCGCGACACAGCGTCACGGGGCGTGGCGGCGGACGCGATCCCTCCGCGGATTCCGCAACCGGTGCACGGCCGGCGCGCCGAGGGCGAGCCCTCGCCCGTGGAGATCGGCTCCGTGCACCTCGCCGGCGGCACGGGCGATCATGCTACGCGCGGTGATCATTTCCGCTGGCGGCCCCTGCGCTTCGGGCTCGCCGCGACGCTCGCCGGATGCATGCTCGGCGGCGCCGCCGTCGTCGCCGGACTGCTGCCGTCCCCGGTGGGCGGCCTCGGCAGGCCCGGCCCCGCCGTCTCCGTCTCCGGCGCCGAGACCCCCGACGGTTCGGACCCCTCCGCCGGCGGCTCCGGCAGCGGCGCGCCCCGGTCACCCGGCGACCCCGCGGGACCCGGCGGATCCGGTGCGCCCTCCGGCGGATCGGACGGCAGAGGCGGCGAGCAGGGCCACGGCAAGGACAAGAAGGACGGCGCCCACGGAACGTCCGAAAACTGGTGGGCGAAGATGGTCAGTGCCTGCCAGGACTACCGCGGCGGCAAGCCCCTCGACGGCAAGAGCCAGCACGACCTGGAGAAGGCCGCCAACGGCTCGGAACGCGTCGCCCACTTCTGCGAGGGCCTCCTCGCGGACCAGGGCGGCCCGGGCAAGGAGAACGGCGCCCCTCCGGCCCAGGGCCCCGGCAACCACGACACCAGCGGAAACGACACCGCCGGCAACGAAGGCGACGACGGCGGCCCGGACACCCCCGACTCCGGCGGCGGCCCGAAGAACGACGCTCCGGGCGACGGTGCCGGCGTCACTCCGAGCGCCACCGACAGCGCTCCCACACCCTCCACGAGCTCCGAGACGCCCGCGGGTGTGACATTTTCAGACCCCCCGACGCAGTAGAAAATGAGCCGACTGGTCATCGGCGGTGCACGAGCCGGGGTTCCCCCCGTACCCGCGGCTCAGTGCGATCGGCGCGGGCGGGACACGTTCCCCCGGTCCCGCCCGCGCCCCTTCTTTGCGGCTAATCCGCCGCCGCTCTCGCGTAGCTGGTTGAGCGCCGTTGGGGTTCCTCAATTGATGGCTGGGGTTCGTGGGGGGATTTTTTGTGGGTGGCTCTTGTGGGGGACTGCGCCCCGTAGGGGCGCGGGGAACTGCGCGAGCAAGCACCCACGGGCGGGTGGTCCGGGAACGACGGAGACGGCCCGTCCTGGACGGTGATCGGGGCGCAGCCCCGTCTTTTGAGGGCCGCAGCCGGGGCGCAGCCCTACTCGCCGAGCCGCCGCAAGAGCTCCGCGCGGCTGTCCCGGGTGAGGTGGTCCGCGATGGTGCCCGCACCGGAGGCCAGGTGGCCGGCGAGCACGTCGCCGGCGAGGCTCGCCGCCTCACCCAGCCCCGCCGGATCGCCGAGCAACTCGTCCCGCTGCTCCGCACCGAGCCCGGCCGGCGCCGGCGCCGCGGCCAGCAGCTCCCCGGGACCGTCAGCCAGCCCCCTGGCCACCGCGTCGAGGCGGACCTCCGACGTGCTCGGGCCGTGCAGCCCGGCCTGCTGCGCCTCGGCCCAGACGGCGGCGGCGAGGACCACCACGACGTGCGGCTGCCGGGCGCGCACCGGGCCGCCCGGTGACACGGAACCCAGGTGCGCGAGCACGAGTTCGTCGCCGGCGGACAAGGCGTACTCCCAATCGCCCGCGGAACGCGGGCCGGCTTCGGTCATGGCGGGCACGCTACCCGCCGTGCCCCCACCGCATCCCACCGGGAGAACCGCGCGCGGCCGGGACCTCGCACCGCCGGGCGCGGTGTCAGTACACGATGACCTTGTCGCCCGTCCTGACCTGGTCGAAGAGCGCGGCGATCTTCTGCTTGTCGCGGACGTTGACGCAGCCGTGGCTGGCACCGGCGTAGCCGCGGGCGGCGAAGTCGGAGGAGTAGTGGACCGCCTGCCCGCCGCTGAAGAACATCGCGTACGGCATGGGCGTGTGGTAGATCGTCGAGACGTGGTGGCGGGACCTGAAGAACACCTTGAACGCGCCCTCGCGGGTGGGCGTGTACTCCGAGCCGAACCGGACGTCCATCTGCGAGACCGTCCTGCCGTCGATGATCCAGGACAGGCTGCGGCTCTTCTTGCTGATGCACAGCGCCCGGCCCGTCAGGCAGCGCGGGTCCGGCCTTCCCCCACTGCCTGAAGGGCGTGGGAGGTGCCCCCAGGGCAGGGCCGTTGGCGGGAACAGCTCGTCATGGGACGGCGTGTGGGTCAGGGCGAGCAGCCGCTGCCAGGTGGCCCGGTCCGTGCCGCCGGTGCGGGGCAGGCCGTGGGCGCCCTGGAAGGCGCTGACGGCGGCGGTCGTGACGTCGCCGTAGAAGCCGGTCGGGGAGCGGTCGAAGTAGGACAGCATGTGCAGCCGGGCCTGGAGCTCGCGCACCTGGCCGCTCGTGGTGCCCTTCGCCATCACCAGCACCGGTTTCGGCGGCGCCGGAGCGTGCGTGGCCGGGGCCCGGGTGGTGTGCTGCGGTGCCGGGGCGCCGCCGCTGCCGCCCTGGGCGCTCGCGGCCGTCGGCGGGCGGACCGCGGGGCTGCCGGCGGTGCCCGTCACCTGGACGGGCCGGCAGCCGCTCAGCACCGCGAGCGCGGTGACCACGGCGACCGCCACGGCGAGGCGTGCCATGGACAGGACGGGTGTGCGCATGAGTCCCCCCGGCTCTTGCTCGACTGCCGTGAGAGATGCTTCCCGGTCCCGGGGCGCCGTGAACCCACGCCCGCCCCGGCGTGACGGCTGTCACGCCCGCTCGGCGATCCCCGGCGCCCGCCTCGCCGTGAGCGCCCGCAGACCGGCGCGGACCCCCGCTGCGAGCCGGGCCGGAACCCGTCGCCGTTCCGTCGCGAATCCGTGCGTTCCCGTCCATCCGGACGCATGCTGTGAGGAACTTCCTAGCGTGTGGCCCTCCACCGGCCGCTCAGCGGCAGATACAGTCCGTCGCGAGATCGGTCAGTTCCGCCTCGTCGCCCTCACGGGCCGTCACGGCTGCCCGTGTCCGCTGACCGTCCTCGCGGTGCGGCGTCGCCGGACGCCGGAACCGCCCGAACCCATCCCATCCAACGCCCAATCACTAGAGGAGCCCGACCGGTTCCCCGGCTGACGGCTCCAGCGGGAGGCCCCACCATGGCGCGCGAGTCGGAGTCCGGACTGCCCATCGAGCCGGTGTACGGACCGGGCTCGCTGGAGGGCTGGGACGCGGCCGAAAAGCTCGGCGAGCCGGGCGCGTACCCGTTCACCCGGGGCGTGTACCCCAGCATGTACACCGGCCGGCCCTGGACCATGCGGCAGTACGCGGGCTTCGGCACGGCCGTGGAGTCCAACGCCCGCTACCGCCGGCTCATCGAGCACGGCACCGCCGGGCTGTCCGTGGCGTTCGACCTGCCCACGCAGATGGGCCACGACTCCGACGCGCCCCTGGCACACGGCGAGGTCGGCAAGGTCGGCGTGGCCATCGACTCCATCGACGACATGCGGGTGCTGTTCGACGGGATCCCGCTGGACAAGGTCTCCACGTCGATGACGATCAACGCCCCCGCGGCGCTGCTCCTGCTGCTGTACCAGCTCGTCGCCGAGGAGCAGGGGGTGCCGGCCGACAAGCTCACCGGCACCATCCAGAACGACATCCTCAAGGAGTACATCGCCCGCGGCACGTACATCTTCCCGCCCAAGCCGTCGCTGCGGCTGGTCGCGGACATCTTCAAGTACTGCAGGGCGGAGATCCCCCGCTGGAACACGATCTCGATCTCCGGCTACCACATGGCGGAGGCGGGCGCGACGCCCGCGCAGGAGATCGCGTTCACCCTCGCGGACGGCATCGAGTACGTCCGCACGGCCGTCGCGGCCGGGATGGACGTGGACGACTTCGCGCCCCGGCTGTCGTTCTTCTTCGTGGCCCGCACCACGATCCTGGAGGAGGTCGCCAAGTTCCGGGCGGCGCGGCGGATCTGGGCGCGGGTGATGCGGGAGGAGTTCGGCGCGAAGAACCCGAAGTCGCTGATGCTGCGGTTCCACACGCAGACCGCGGGCGTCCAGCTGACAGCGCAGCAGCCCGAGGTCAACCTCGTCCGGGTCGCCGTGCAGGGCCTGGCGGCGGTGCTCGGCGGCACGCAGTCGCTGCACACCAACTCGTTCGACGAGGCCATCGCGCTGCCCACCGACAAGAGCGCGCGGCTCGCCCTGCGCACGCAGCAGGTGCTGGCCCACGAGACGGACGTGACCGCGACCGTCGACCCGTTCGCGGGCTCCTACGTCATAGAGCGGATGACGGACGACCTCGAAGCCGGGACGATCGACCTGATGGAACGCGTCGAGGAGTTCGGCGGCGCCGTGAACGCGATCGAGCAGGGCTTCCAGAAGGCCGAGATCGAGCGCAGCGCGTACCGCATCGCCCAGGAGACGGACGCGGGCGAGCGGGTCGTCGTCGGCGTCAACCGCTTCACGATCGACGAGGAGGAGCCGTACGAGCCGCTCCGCGTCGACCCCGCGATCGAGAAGCAGCAGGCCGAGCGGCTCTCGCGGCTGCGTGCCGAGCGGGACGCCGGCGCTGTGGAGGCGGCGTTGGGTGCGTTGCGGAAGGCGGCGGAGGGGGACGCGGACAACGTCCTGTATCCGATGAAGGAGGCGCTGCGCGCGAGGGCGACCGTGGGTGAGGTGTGCAACGCCCTCCGGGAGGTGTGGGGGGCCTATGTGCCCCACGACGTCTTCTGAGGGCCGGCCTGACGGCCGGGTCCGCCCCGGTGGGGTTGTGTCGGTCGTGTCCGGACCACCGGCAGGTGGTGGTTGCTCGCGCAGTTCCCCGCGCCCCTAAAGGGCGGGGCTGCGCCCCGGCCCGCCCAGGGCGCGGGGCTGTGTGGATTTGCGGCTTCGCCGCGTGGCGCGCGGGTGTGGGGCTGTGCCCCGGCCCGCCTAGGGGCGCGGGGAACTGCGCAACCAGCCACGACGAGCCGTCAGGTCGTCAGCGGCCTGAAGAGGCTGGTTCTGTCGTCTCCCGGCCACCGGCAGGTGGTGGTTGCTCGCGCAGTTCCCCGCGCCCCTGAGTGGGCCGGGGCTGACCCGGCCGTCAGGTCACCCCCCGGTGGGGAACCAGGACGGGAGGGGCGGCGAGGTCGTGGCCGCCGAGGAGACGTACCCGTCCGGTCGGACGAGGAAGACCCCCGTGCCGTACGGCGCGTACGCGGGCACGCGGTGTACCCGGAGTACCCCGGGAACCGGATCCGGCAGCGCCGCGTCCGTGCCGACCGCGAGGAGCGTCCAGTGCGGGCCGCGGAAGACGTCGAAGAGCCGCACCCCGCCGGGGCTGCCGTCCGGTGCGCGGTCGCCGGCGTGCAGGGCGTCCTCCGCGAGCCCCGCCCGCGTCTCCGTGCACGACGAGCCGCCGCGGTAGCCGAGGTCGAGCTGGCGGGTGGCCGCGCCCCGCCGGGCCTCGCCCCGGTGGATCCGCGTGGACAGCCCCAGCATCGCCGCGGCCACCGGCATCCGCTCCTCCTCGTAACTGTCGAGCAGCTCCGCCGGGGCACCCAGGCGGAGCACCGCACCGAGCTTCCAGCCCAGGTTGTAGGCGTCCTGGATGCTGGTGTTGAGGCCCTGCCCGCCGGCCGGCGAGTGCACGTGGGCGGCGTCCCCGGCGAGGAAGACCCGGCCGGACCTGAACCGGGCGGCCATCGCCGCGCGCGGCCGGAAGTCGGAGACCCAGCGCACCTCGGTCACGTCGCCTGCGTCCAGGTGCGAGCGGGCGGCGACCACCTTCCGGACGCCTTCTGCCGACACCTCCGGCTCCGCGCCGTCCGTGAACTGCGCGACGAGCTGGAAGTCCGCCAGGTGCGGCAGCGGGCAGAGGCTGAGGAAGCCCGCGCCGGGTCCGGCCGGCGGGAACGCGTGCCAGTGGTCGCGGTCGAGAGCCCCGGGCCGCAGCCGGACGTCCGCGACCATGATCGGGTTGGGGTCGACCGTCTCGCCGGTCATCGCGACCCCGAGCGCCCGGCGGACGGTGGACCGGCCGCCGTCCGCGGCGACCGCGTAGCGCGCCCGCAGCGTCCTGCCGTCCGCGAGCAGGGCCCGGACCCCGTCCCCGTCCTGCTCAAGACCGTCGAGCGCGGCGCCGAACTCGACGTCCCCGCCCAGCTCCCCGAGCCGGGCGAAGAGGATCTCCTGCGTGCGCCACTGCGGCAGCAGCCACGGCATGGGGTACGGGACCGACTCCGACTCCTCCGGCTCGCCGAACATCCGGGACTCGCCGTCGGGCGCGCCGTCCCGCCAGTTCAGCACGGTCGGGGCGGGGCCGCCCGCGGCCAGCACCGCATCGATCACCCCGAGGTCCTCAAGGACCTCCATGGTGCGCGGCTGCACCCCCTTGCCCCGCGAACCGGGAAAGAGCGCCCCGGCCCGCTCGATCACCCGGGCACGCACGCCCCGGCGCGCCAGATCGCAGGCCAGCGCGAGGCCGGTCGGACCCGCGCCGACGATGAGTACGTCGTCCGGTACGTCGTCCGGTGCGCGGTTCGGTGCGCCGTCGATGGGCCCGGTTCCCCGGGCACCGTCCACCGTCCGGGTCCCCTCCGGCTGCCGTTCTCCGCCCGCTGTTCCGCTCATGGCCATCCCCGTTCCGTCCTTAACGTTGTTAAGTTCGCCTTTTCCGGAGCATGCCCTTAACGGCGTTAAGCTGTCAACCGTGGCAGCGACACGTACGGGCCGGCTGGACCGGCGCAAGGTGGCGGACACCGCTCTGCGGCTTCTCAACGAAGTGGGCCTGGAGGGGCTGACCCTGCGCGGCATCGCCGCGGAACTCCAGGTGAAGGCGCCCGCCCTGTACTGGCACTTCAAGGACAAGCAGGCGCTGCTCGACGAGATGGCGACCGAGATGCTCCGGCGGATGGGCGACGGCCTCCAGCAGGCGCCCGAGGACTGGCGGGAGGCGGTGGCCCGCTCCATGGGGAGCATGCGCGAGAACCTGCTGCGGTACCGCGACGGCGCCCGGGTGTTCAGCGGTACGCGGTTCACGGACACGTCGTTCGCGGGGCCCATGGAGGCGAACCTGGCGGCGCTCACGAACGCCGGCTTCACGCCGGCCGCGGCGGCGCGCGCGTGGCACACGGCCTACAGCTTCACCATCGGCTTCGTGATCGAGGAGCAGGCCATGAGCGCCGTGGAGGACGGCGCTTCCTCGCCCGACCTGGAGGCCCGTGCGGAGAGCCTGGAGGGGCACCCGCTCGCGGCCCGGGCCGGCTACGAGTACTTCCGCGACTACGACCGCGGCTTCGAGGAGGGCCTTCGGGCCGTGATCGCGGGCGTGGCGGCCACGCTGCTCACGGCGGCTCCCGGGGAACCCCCGGGCGGGGCCCGGGCGGGCGGGCCGAGGGCTGGTCCCGGCGGGCCCCGGTGAGGGGCCGCTGTCCGGGGGCTGCCCCTGCCGTGCGTCCGGAGGCTCGGGTGCGACCCGCGGAAACTCATCGGGTGCGCCCCCGGAAACTCATAAGGGCGCGGCACCGGACGTCATGCCCGGTGCCGCACCCTGCTGAGCGATCCGTCAGGCGCGGCCCTGCCGGCGCGCCCTGCTGCGGCGTACCGCGCGGGTGATGACCGGCGGCAGGACGTCCACGGCGAGGCGCGCGGCGGGGGAGCGGCCGGTCTTCTTGGCCGGGCTCGCGGCGGGCGCCGAGGCCGCGGGTGCGCCGGCCGCGGGCGCCTTCTTCGGCGCGGCGGCGGGGGCGGGCGCGCCGTGCCGCGAGAACGGGAAGTCCGGGGCGTTCATGCCGCGGGAGCGGAGCCGGACGAGGCGGTGCCCGGCGGCCTCCTGGAGGCTCAGCCCGCAGTCCTCGCGCCCTTCGGCCATCGCGATCAGCTCGTCCTGGATCGGCTCCGGGTCGTCCCAGGTGCCGTAGAGCTTCTGGGTGCTCAGGCAGATCGGACGCAGCCCGCGGTTGAGGACCGCCTCCCAGGTGGCGACGGCCACACCGGGCGTGTGCTCCGAGCGGAAGTCGTCGAGGACGACGACGCCGCCGGGCGCCAGCACCTTCTGCGCCGTGGCGATGTCGCCGTACACGTGCTCGTACAGGTGCGACGCGTCGACGTGCACGAACCGGCACGTGCCCGCCTCGACGTGCTCGGCGGCCAGGGAGCTGGGGCCCTGGAGGACCTTCGGCAGCTCGTCGTGGAACGAGAGGTAGTTCCGCTCGAAGGCCTCGCGGGTCAGCATCGAGTACGACTTCTTCATCTCGTCGACGTTGGCCGTGTCGGGCGCGTCGGACTCGAACAGGTCGCAGACGGTGAAGTGCTCGTCGTCCCTCAGGTGCCGGCCCAGGAAGATCGCGCTCTTCCCCATGAACACGCCGAGCTCCAACAGGTCACCGCGCTGGCCTTGGGTCTCCTGCCGGGTCAGCAGCCACTCGAACAGGACTTGGTCGAGGGCGGGGAACCAGCCTCGAACGTCGCTGAGTTCTCGGGGCAGCGGAGCGGTCTCGTGCGTTGTCGTCATGGGCGAACCTTCACGATGCGGACGGTGGGGCCTGCGATCGGACCGCTGGGGGACGGGCCTTGGCAAGGGGGACATTTTCAGTATGGAGCGGGCATATCAGACACGCGCGGCGCCACATGGGCTGTTCGAGTGGAGAAGGGCCCGCGGTGACCGCGGTGGGTTCCACCGGCCGGCCGAGTCCGGGGTCCGGCCTCCACCGGGTCCTGCTGCGCTCCCGCAGCGGCTGCCCGCGATGCCCTCGACTATGCCGGTTGACCGATGGCGGCCCGAGGACGGGCGAATGAAGAAATGTTTCATTGTCGCGTCATGTGGAATTAACTTTACCGCCCCGGATCAGCCCCTTTTCTGCATCAGGGGGTCGAGATCCAGGGCAGGGGAAACCACGCCCCTGGCCGCCGCCGTTCGATTTCCGGGACGGGCGTGGCAGGGGCGTTCCGCGGTGCAGCTAGCGGGGCGTGGGGGCCGCGAGGGCCTTGCGGAGCTTCGGCGTCGCCCACTTCTCGACGTACCGGTTGAGGAGCCAGGCCAGCAGCAGCATCCCGGCGATGGAGAGCGTGAACGTCGCCCAGGAGGGCACGCCCAGGCCGCGGTGGAGCATCCTGACGGCGACCCAGCCCAGGTGCTCGTGCACCAGGTAGAAGGGGTACGTGAGCGCCCCGGCGACGGTCAGCCAGCGCCAGTCGGCCCACTTGAGGGCGCCCAGCGCGATGGCGCCGACGAGCACGTAGCCGAGCGTGACGATCAGCATGATCACCGACGCGTGCCGGTACGAGAAGAAGTCAGGGTTGGGCGCGTGCCACAGGCTCGCCACGGCGTAGTGCTGCCCTATGAGCCAGTTGACGACCACGATGCCCCAGGCCACGGCGTCCCGGCGGTTGCGGTGCAGCAGGTACAGGCCCATGCCGCCGATGAAGTACGAGGCGTACTGGGGCATCAGCACCAGGTTGAGCAGGGGCTGGTTCGCCGCCTGGGCGATGGCGGCGCCCATCGTCCACATCGCGCAGAACAGCACCACCCTGCGGCGGGTGACGCCCGGCAGCACCAGGAAGAGCGCGAAGAGCGCGTAGAAGCGGATCTCCACCCAGAGCGTCCAGTCCACGCCCAGCACCCGGTCCGCGCCCAGCGGCTCCTGGAGCAGCGTCAGGTTCACCAGGGCGTCACTCGGGGACACCGTGCGGTACACCACCGGCGGCAGCGCGAAGACCAGCGTGATCAGCACCACGGCGACCCAGTACGCGGGCATCAGCCGGGAGACCCGGGAGGCGAAGAAGGACCGCAGGGGCCGCCCCCAGCCGCTCATACAGATGACGAAACCGCTGATCACAAAGAAGATCTGCACACCAAGGCAGCCGTAGGCGAACCACTGGTGCATCGTGGGGAACTGGTGCCGCGGCGTGTCGCCCCAGGCGCTCGCGATCACACCGTCGCGGCCGCCGTAGTGGTACACCGCCACCATCAGCGCCGCGACCAGCCGCAGACCGTCCAGCGCGCGCAGCCGCCCGCCGCCGCGCTGCGCGGGGCGCCGGGGCGTGGGAATGGTCGTACGGGGCGCCGGCGGGGGTGCGAGATGGCTCGGCGCCTGGGCCGGGAGGGGGCCCGTCCGCTGGGCCTGAGCCGGATCCGGTGGTGCCTGGGACGTTCCGGGCCCGTCTTGCGTGTCCTGGACCAGCGGACCACGCGAGCCCTCTGGGGTGATCGTCACAGGTGTCCCTTCGCGGCATGCGCTCGACTACAGGGGGCGCACAGGCGCGCGCCCGGAGCGGTCAGCCTAAAACCCGCGCAACCCGAAAACCGGTACGAAAATAGTCGGTTCGCCCGGTCGACGCCACGAGTTCACCTGATGTCCGTCTCTGTTTCCCGATCCGTTGCCGGATGGAAACCCGCGAAACGTCCGGGGTTCCTGCGGCACGGGGGTGTGGAGCCGGCAGGTCCCGGGAACGGCAGAGCGCCCAGGACACGCCCGGCGCCTGGAACGTTCAGGGCGCCCAGGTCCGCCTGGGCGCCCTGAACGTTCCAGGCGCCGAGGGTGAACCTGGGCGCCCGGGAAAGCGAGCGGAACTCCGGGGCGGGGGAGCCCCGGTACGGAAAGCCGGGGCGGCCCCGCCCCGGTACGGAAAGCCGGGCCGTGTCCGGCCCGGCGTCCTAGCGCTTCACGGAGCGCCGCAGCGCCCGCGCCTGGCGCACCACACGGCGCAGCCGGGCATTGCGCGGGATGAAGGCGAGCTGCGCGGGAACGGCGCCCGGCAGGCCGAGCGCGGTGAGCCGGCGCCGCTTGAAGTACCGCCTGGTGTGCGCGTTGAGATGCCGGGAGAGGTAGGCCTCCGCGTCCGGCCGCCGGTCCGGGTAGATCTTCGGCTGCATGGCGAACCCGACCGCCGTGACGAGCCCGGTCAGCTCCTGCTTCTCGGGGTCGATGAGCTGGGCCTCCACCATGGCCCGGTCGGTCAGCTCGGGCAGCATCGTGTCCACGATCGTGACGGGCACGCGGTTGCTGTTCTGGTACGGGGTGAGGCGTTCCAGCAGCAGCTCGGTGCCGAGCCGGGCGACCGGCAGGCCGTAGAAGGTGGCGGCGGTGAACAGGGCCGTGGAGAAGCAGCCGACGACCAGCGCGGGCTGCATCCGCTGGTAGAGCACCTCGGCGAGCACGGGCGTGTCGAGGACCGTCAGGTCGGCGCCGAGCTTCTCGGCCTCGTCCTCCGCCTGCCTCGACCAGCGTGCCGGCGCCATCGGGTGGGGCTTGAACACGATCTTCTTGTGGCCGAGGGCGACCGCGCCGCGCACCATCCGGGCGTGCAGGTCCTCCTCTTCCTCGCCGGTGAGGATCTCCAGTGCGGAGAGGTACTGGCCGAGCAGCAGCGCGGGCCCGCGCAGCTCGGGCAGCTTCGTGGTGGCGGCGTCGCCGAGCTCGCCGAGCACCTTCACGAAGACCTCGGTGGGCACGACCTCCGGCTGCACGTCGAACTCGGTCAGCAGCAGCGGCGTGAGCCCGGGTACCAGGTCCAGGTGGAGCAGCCGCCGCACGCGGGTGCCCACCAGCGGGTCCAGCTTGTTGCGGGTGGGGCCGTAGCTCATCAGCCCGTCGGCGTAGACGTCGATGGGGGCGCCGGTGAAGATCTGGCTGATAGCCAGCGACGGGTTGACCTGGATGGACTCCAGGGCCAGCTCCACCGCGTCGTCGCCGAGGTCCCAGGCGAGCCGCAGATACCGTTCCCACAGGGGGATGTCGTCCGCGCGCGGGGACCAGCCGCCCGGGTGGAAGGGGAAGATCGTCTCGTTCCACGACAGGACGTCGTCGAAACGGTGCCGGAGCCGGTCGAAGCCCGCCATCTCGTCGAGCGGGGGCGTGGTCTCGGGCGTCGCCGAGTTGTTCAGGACGAGCAGGATCGAGCGGTCCGTGGCGGTGAAGCAGTCCGCGTCGATGGCCGCGGCCAGGGTGGCGGCGCCGTACAGCGTGGAGGCGCAGTAGATACGGGTGGTCCTGCGGCGGGCGGCCAGCGGCGCCGCGCCCGGGAGGGCCGTGGTGCTCACGCGGCGGCCTCCCCGGCCGACACCGGGCGGCGGCGCAGCCTGCGCAGCCGGCTGGCGCGCTGGATGTCCATGGAGTCGAGGGCGTCGTCCAGGATCGCCTGCGGCATCCTCTTCAGCGCCGCCGTGCTCATCGCCTTCAGTTTCCGCGCCACGGGGGGTTCGAACCTTTCGATGGAGCCCAGATGGTGGGAGATGATCGCGCAGTAGGTGCGCACCGCCTTCGGCAGCAGGCTGTCCGCCTCGGGGTCCTGAGCGGTCTCCTGGATCACCTGGTCGAAGGCCCGGATGAAGTCGAGCTGGCGGACGTCGCCGATCTGCGTGAGAGAGGATGCCACGCCGCGGCGGTAGAAGACACCGAGCAGGCTCACCGCGGCGAAGGACTCCGCCTCGCGGTGCAGCTTCCAGATCCACGGCCGGTCCTCGGCCGTGCGCAGCCCGTCCCTGAAGTGCAGCACGCCCTTGTCGATCAGCCGCCGGTGGTAGATCCCGGCCCAGGCGTAGGCGTAGTCGACGGAGGTGGAGCGGTGTGCCGGCAGGATCGCGTCCCGCGGGCGCATCACCTCACCTCGCCTGCCGTGCGGGACCCGGTGCACGCTGCGCGCCCGCGCGGTGCACTGCACGTGGTCCGTGCGCACGAAGTCGCAGCCCAGGGCCTCGATGGCGCCGACGAGCTGGGGGTAGTACCCGGGTGCCAGCCAGTCGTCGCCGTCCAGGAACGTCAGGTACTCGCCCTGGGCCGCGTCGATGCCGGTGTTCCGCGCCGTCGCGAGGCCGCCGTTCTGCTCATGTCTGATGAGCTTGGAGCCCGGCAGGTCG
The DNA here is from genome assembly GCF_018327685.1 of Streptomyces sp. TS71-3. Classification (NCBI taxonomy): domain Bacteria; kingdom Bacillati; phylum Actinomycetota; class Actinomycetes; order Kitasatosporales; family Streptomycetaceae; genus Streptomyces; species Streptomyces sp. TS71-3. The sequence continues at coordinate 927,648 of NZ_BNEL01000001.1, forward strand.
CGTACTGCCTGCTCAAGGATGTCCGGAGTGCCGTCCTTCGAACAATCGTCGACGAAGATGAATTCGTAGCCGTCGCCCGCGTTCGCGCGCAGGCTTCTCAATGTGTCGGGCGCATATTGCTGCACGTTGTAGAACGGCACAATGACGGAGAGCTTAACCACGTCCGTGACGTTAGGGGACCCCCTCATCATTCGGCGTGGCTCTTGGTGAGATGGAAGGTGAACGACACGTGACGATCTGGTGAACTCAGCCTTTTTCCCTATGGTCGAGGCGTTGCGTATCCATTCGTCGACCCTCTGTTAACCGTTTGTTGGCCTTGGGTTGGGCCGCGGCTACGAATGCCTTCCTAGCGTCGCAGACGTGCCAGCAAGTACCTCGAAGCCCCTGCGGGTGGCCGTTCTCGCGGACTCCGACACCCGGTGGAAGTGGGGGGCGCTCACCGCTTCCCGCATCGTGTCGGATGCCCGCCTCGACGGCTACCTCCTGCGTGGCCGCGCCACGCCGACGCCCCGCCAGCTCTCGGAGGTGGGAATCGCCGCGGACTCGCTGCGCGAGGTCACCGCGGTCGAGTTCCTCCGCGAGATGAGCGGCAAGGCCCCGCAGGACGCGGCCGCCGACGGCGCGCCCGCGGACGGCGCGCCCTCCGAGGGCGTGCCCGCCGGTGGCGGAAGAGAGGCACGGCTGCCCGATGTGATCATCCTCGCGCTGGTCGGCGGCGGCGTACAGGCGCTCCTGCACGGCCTCGCGCGTGCCTGGGAGGGCCGCACCCACCGCCCCGTGGTCGTCACCGGCTACGTCGGCGTGGTCTACGAGAAGCTGGCCGACGGCTTGCTGCTGCGGCACGGCGCCGACATGGTGCTCGCCAACTCGCGGCAGGACGCCGAGCGCTTCCGCGGCGTCTACACGGGCGTCGGCGCCGACGACACCTCGGTCGTCGAGACCGCGCTGCCCTTCCTCGGCGGCGCCCCGTACACGGCGCCCCACACCCCGTACACGGTCGTGTTCGCCGCGCAGCCCTCGGTGCCCGAGACCCGCGCCGAGCGCACCCACCTGCTGAACCGCCTCGTCCAGCACGCCCGCATGCACCCCGACCGCGAGGTGCTGCTCAAGCTGCGCAGCAAGCCCGGAGAGCACACCACCCACATCGAGGAGCTGCCCTACCAGCGGCTCGCCCAGCGCGCCGGCACCCTGCCCGGGAACTTCAAGACCGTCTACGGCCACATGGGCGAGGTGCTCGACCGCACCGACCTGCTGGTCACCGTCTCCTCCACGGCCGCCCTGGAGTCCCTGCACCGCCGCATCCCCACGGCGATCCTGACCGACGTCGGGGTGCGCGAGAAGCTCGGCAACCACCACTTCCTCGGCTCCGGCTGCCTCACCTCCTGGGACCGGCTCGACGCCGGGGAACTCCCCGCCCCCGACCCGGCCTGGCTGGGGCGCCAGGGAGTCGCGGCGGACGGCGGCTACGAGAAGGCGTTCGACGCCGCGCGCGAGCGCATCGCCGCGCTGCTGGCCGGCGACGGGCTCCCGCCGCTGCGGCCGTACTACACGAGCGTCACCGCACCCGGATACCTGCCCGGCATCCTCGCCCGGCACCACCTGGACCCCGGCGGCAGCCCGCTGCCGGGTGCCCCCGGGGCCGACAAGGCGCCCGGCCCCGTGCGCCAGGTGGTGCGGCGCGCCGCGCGCGGCGCGTACCGCCACGGAGTGCAGCGGGTGGCGCCGGTGATCCGGCGGATGGGTGAGCTATGACGGGTCCGGCCGGCCCCGGGCGCCTCACCTCGCGCGGACCCGTCCTCGATCACTCCGAGGGCCGCCGGGTCCCGGGCGAGGGGTGCGGAATGGGTCATTCCGGCATCTTGCTCCCGCCGTGCACGGTATTGTCCGCGCCTGTGGGTCCGCCGGGGGGAAGCCTCTCCCGGCACCCCGTCCGTGAGCCTCGCGGAGCCGTCCGCGCCGGCCGGCGCCTCGTTCTGAGCGGTCGCCGGGCCGGCCGCCGCAGAGCCGCCCACGACGGTCCGCCGCCCATTCCCCACCGCTGCCACCACCCTCACTGTTCCCTCTAGGAGTTCCCCATGCCCCACCCGGAAGCGGGTAACGCGACGCCGGTTCGGCGCGTGCTTGCTGTGATCCCGGCGCGCGGCGGTTCCAAGGGCGTCCCCGCCAAGAACCTCGCCCCGGTCGGCGGTGCACCGCTGGTGGTGCGCGCCGTGCGTGAGTGCCTCGCCGCCCGGCTGGTCACCGACGTCGTCGTGTCCACCGACGCCGACGCGATCGCCGACGCGGCCCGCGAGGCCGGCGCCGAGGTCGTGCTGCGCCCCGCCGCCATCGCGGGCGACACGGCCACCAGCGAGGCCGCCGTCCTGCACGCCATGGACGCCCACGAGGCGCTGCACGGCGCCCGGGTCGACGTCGTGCTGCTGGTGCAGTGCACCAGCCCCTTCATCGTCCACGAGGACATCGACCAGGTGGTCGCGGCGGTCGCGGAGCACGGTGCGGACACCGCGCTCACCGTCGCCCCCTTCCACGGCTTCGTCTGGCGCGACGCCGACGACGACCCCGTCATCGGCTCCCAGCGCGGCGGCTCGGTGACCGGCAAGGCACAGTTCCAGGGCACCGCGGTCACCGACTCCACCACCGTGCACGGCGGCTACGGCGTCAACCACGACAAGTCGTTCCGGCCGCGCCGCCAGGACCGCCCCCAGGACCTGCTGGAGACCGGGGCCGTCTACGGCATGGCCGCCGCCGCGTTCCGCGAGCACAAGCACCGCTTCTTCGGGCACACCGAGCTTGTCAGGACCGACCCGGCGCGCGTCCTGGAGGTCGACGACCCGCACGACCTGGCCCGCGCCCGCGCCCTCGCCTCCCTCTTCGACACCGGCCGCCCCGCCGCCGCGGACGCCGCCCGCCCGGATGCCGCACCCCTGGCCTCCCGTGCGGACGCCGCCCCCGGCACGGCGGACACGCCGGTCCGGCACCTTCCGACCCGCGACGACATCGACGCGGTCGTCCTCGATTTCGACGGCACCCAGACCGACGACAGGGTGCTGATCGACTCCGAGGGACGGGAGTTCGTCTCCGTGCACCGCGGCGACGGACTCGGTATCGCAGCCCTGCGCAGGTCCGGGCTGCACATGCTGATCCTGTCCACGGAAGAGAACCCGGTCGTCGCCGCGCGCGCACGGAAGCTCAAGATCCCCGTGCTGCACGGCATCGACCGAAAGGACCTCGCACTCAAGCAGTGGTGCGAGGAGCAGGGCATCGCGCCGGAGCGCGTGCTCTACGCGGGCAACGACGTCAACGACCTCCCGTGCTTCGGCCTCGTCGGCTGGCCCGTGGCGGTCGCGAGCGCTCATGACGTCGTGCGCGGCGCTGCACGCGCGGTCACCACCAACGCCGGTGGCGACGGCGCGATCCGAGAGATCGCCAGCTGGATCCTCGGCCCTTCTCTCGACTCCCTCGACAAGTAAGGACCCCACCTGTCATGAGCAACTCCCGTCTGCGCCCCCTTGGTTCCAGGACCGCCGGCCCCGGCCACCCCGTGTTCATCACCGGCGAGATCGGCATCAACCACAACGGCGACCTTGAGAACGCGTTCAAGCTGATCGACGTGGCCGCCGAGGCCGGCTGCGACGCCGTCAAGTTCCAGAAGCGCACCCCGGAGATCTGCACCCCCCGCGACCAGTGGGACATCGAGCGCGACACCCCCTGGGGCCGGATGACGTACATCGACTACCGGCACCGCGTCGAGTTCGGCGAGGACGAGTACCGCGCCATCGACGAGCACTGCAAGGAGAAGGGCATCGTCTGGTTCGCCTCCCCGTGGGACACCGAGGCCGTCGCCTTCCTTGAGAAGTTCGACGTGCCCGCCCACAAGGTGGCGTCCGCCTCCCTGACCGACGACGAGCTGCTGCGCACCCTGCGCGCCACCGGCCGGACGATCATCCTGTCCACCGGCATGTCGACTCCGCGTCAGATCCGCCACGCGGTCGAGGTGCTCGGCTCCGACAACATCCTGCTCTGCCACGCCACGTCCACCTACCCGGCCAAGGCCGAGGAGCTGAACCTGCGCGTGATCAACACCCTCCAGTCCGAGTACCCGAACGTCCCGATCGGCTACTCCGGCCACGAGACCGGCCTGCAGACCACGCTGGCCGCGGTCGCTCTCGGTGCCACCTTCGTCGAGCGCCACATCACCCTGGACCGCGCCATGTGGGGCTCCGACCAGGCCGCCTCCGTGGAGCCCCAGGGCCTTCAGCGCCTGGTCCGCGACATCCGCACCATCGAGGCCTCGCTCGGCGACGGCGTCAAGAAGGTGTACGAGTCGGAGCTCGGCCCGATGAAGAAGCTCCGCCGGGTCTCGGGTGTCGTCGCCGAGCAGGAGGCCGCCGACAGCCAGTCCTCGGCCGGCTGATCACGGCCGCCGACGGTAACCGGACATGAGCCCCCGCACCGGGCAGGCGGGTCCCGAACCCGCCCAGGCCCGTACCGACACCCCGACCGCTCCCCTGCCGACCCCGACCCTCGCCTTCGTCGAGAGCCCCGTCCAGCTGCTCAACGTCCTGGAGTGGGCCCACCAGCACGCTCCGGACGGTGCGCACGACGACGGCGCCGGGGACGGCGCCCGGGATGACGGGGAGGGCGCGGGGCCCGAGCGCGCACCGGCGGGTGCGCCGGTGGGCGGTGCACTGCACCGCGCGCGGGGGCTCGGATCCGGAATCACCGTCGTCGTGCTCTCACCCACCGACCCGATGACCCGCGGGCAGCTCCGGCGGATGACGGAGCTGGCCCGCGACGAGGGCCATCACATCCGGTGGGAGGAGGCGCGCGGCGCCAGCACGGCGCCGCTCGCCACCGTCCGGGGTCTCGCGCCGCTGCTGCGGGCCGCACGCCGGATCGTCATCGGCGACCCCTTCTCCCGGTACGTGCAGCTCCTGCTGACCATCACCCGGGCCCGTGACCTGGTCGTCGTCGACGACGGCACGGCCACGATGGAGTTCGTCACCCAGCTCGCCCGCGGGGAACGCCTGGTGCGCTGGCACCGCCGGGGCGGGCGCCGCGGGCCGCGCGACATGGTCTTCGCGCCGGTCTCCGCCTCGGCACGCCGCCGGCTCACTCCCGGGCACGGGCGCACCGTCGAGGTCTTCTCCTCCATGCCCATCGAGGACGTGCCGGACGGCGTCCACCTCACGTCCAACGACTTCGGCTGGACCCGCGCCCGCTTCGGGCCGCCCCGGGTCGCCGACGGCGCCGACCTCGTCGGCACCTCCCTCGTCGAGACGGGCGTCGTCGACCTCGAACGCTACCTGGCGGCCGTGAGCGCCCTGGCACGCGAGCACGGCGCCGTCCGGTACTTCGCGCACCGCCGCGAGGACACGGACAAGCTGCACCGGCTGTCCACCGAGACCGGCCTCCAGATCCTCCGCCCCGACCTGCCGCTCGAACTCATCGCCCGGCGGGGCCCCATCGGATCGACGATCGTCAGCTTCCCGTCCACGGTCGTGCACACCCTCCCGCTGGCGCTGACCGGCACCGGCGTCAAGGTCGCCGTCTGCGACATCGACCCCGCCTGGCTCACCGCCCACGCCTCCCCCCGCGCCGAGGGCTTCCTCGCCGGCGTCACCGGCACGGCCCGCGGCGTCCAGCGCCTCGGGCAGCGGGCGTCGGTGCCGGGGCAGGAGAGTCGGAAGGGTGCTCCCGTGCCCGCCGCCTCGGAGGGTGGCCCCGGTCGGGAGGGGCGGCCCGAGCGGGAGGTCATTCCCGGGCAGGAGTCGCCCCAGAAGCGGAGGGATCGGCTTACGCCGCCGCGGGTTTGAGGGGCGCCCCACTAGGCCGTGTCCGGCGGATCTTCGTGGGCCCGCGACTCCCCCACTGCCTGAAGGGCGTGGGAGGTGCCCCCGGCAGTTCCCCGCGCCCCTGGGTGGGCCGGGACGGACCCCGGCGGCCGGTGGCCGGACACCGGGACGCCCGGGAGGGGCGGGGCTCAGCGGGCCGCCGCGGCCCGCAACATGACCTCCGCACCGAGCCGCACCGCGGCCTCCCGCGTGGTCTCGGCCAGCATGGGCGAGCGAATGGGACCGCCCTGCGCCAGATGCCGGTCATACGGCACCGACACCACGGGCACCCCGCTCTCCCGCAGGTGCGCCGCCGCGGCCCTGCCGTCGAGCGTCGCGTCGGGGGAGTGCGCGGTCAGCGCCACCACCGTGCTGCTGAGGGCCGAACGCGGCAGCGCGGCCAGCCAGTCCAGCACGATCCGCGTGCTGTTCACACCCTCCGCCGTCATCGGCGCGACCACGATCCGGGCGTGCGCGGTGTCCATGGCCGTGCGCGCCACCTCGCCCGGCAGCGTCTCGCAGTCCACCACCGTCACCGCGAAGTAGCGCTTCAGCGCCTGCGTGACCCGGAAGTAGGTCTTCACGTCGAGCGGCGCGCCCACCCGGCCCTGGCTCGCCGGCAGCAGCCAGCCGCCGTCCGCGACCGGCACCAGGTAGCCGGTGAGGTCGGTGAGCTGCATGCCCGGATAGATCAACTGCACCAGTTCCATGGCGGACCAGCGCACCGACTCCGCACCCATCCGCACCGGAAGCGTGCCGAGCGCCGCGTCCGCCTCCAGGGTCAGCACCGGATCCTGCCGGTGCCGGTTGAAGGCCTGGCCCAGCAGCGCGGTCACGGTGGTCTTGCCGACCCCGCCCCTGATCGACGTCACCGCGATCACACGGCCGCTGTTCACCGGCGACTGGATCTGCACGGCCAGCATGGCCTGCTCGGTCTTCCCCACGTCGGTGTGGGCGAGCCTGCGCAGCGAACGCCCCGTGCGCCGCGCCACCGACTCACCGTGCTGCGGCCGCCCCAGCGCGATGGCGAGCCGCGGGTCGACGGTCGGCACGGAGTGCGGCGTCGGCAACGAGATGTGCGTGGCACCACGTTGCGTCTGCACGGCACCGGTGGTGGGCGCGGGTGCGGGTGCCGGTACCGCTGCGGGTGCGGGCGCGGTTGCCGACGCTTGGCCGGGTGCCGGTGCGGGTGCGGCCTGGTAGGGGCCGGTGGGGGTGGGTGGCGCCTGGTACGGCGCGGCGGGCGCGGCAGGGTGGACCGGGGCGGAGGCGGAGAGGGCGGTCGGGGGAGACACGGCCGCGGGGCTGGCGGGGGCCTGCGAAGGTGCTGGTGCTGGTGCTGGTGCTGGTGCTGGTGCTGGTGCCGGCGCGGCGATGGGGTGCGCGCCCGTGGGGGCGGTCTGGGGTGCCGGCGCGGGGGCGGGTGGTGCGGTTGCGGCGGGCGTCACCGGTGCCGGGGCGGCGGGTGCCGCCGGTGCCGGGGTCGGCGGCGCGGGCTCGGGCTGGGCGGTCGGCAGCGGGTGGGCATCCACGGGGGGTTCGGGATCCGCGGCCGTCAACTCCTCCCCGACGGGCCGCCCTTGCTCGGCAGGCAGCGGCTGGGCCGGCGGGAGCGGCGCCGGGGCGGGAGCCGCCGCCGCGGCGTCCACCAGTCCCGGTGCGGCAGCGTCGTCCGTTCGGGCCGCGGGAACGCTGTCTTCGGGCTCCGCGGAGGCCATGTCGTCCGGTTCGAGGGCCGGTTGGACGGGCTCGACGTCCGCGGATCCGGGGGCGGCCACGGCGGCCGCCGGTTCTGCGGACGCCGGTGCGACCGGCGCATCCGCGACGAGGGCCGGCTCCTCGGGCGCTTCGGCGAGGGGCGCGGATTCCAGGGGTGCTTCGGTGACGGAGGCCGATTCCAGCGGCGTCTCGGCCGCGGTCCCGGATTCCGCCGGCGCCTCCGCGGCAGGGCTCGCCTCCACCGGCGTCCCGGTGGGCGCCTCTACGCCGTCGTCGCCTGCTGCCACAGGGGCCACAGGGGCCACAGGGGCCACAGGGGGCGCAGGGGACACCGGCGCCACCCCGTCCAGCGATTCCAGCGCCGACCGCACACGCTCCGATGGCAGGTGCGCCTCGGCCTCCCGGGCCGGCGAGGGAGCATCCTCCGGCCGCACCACCGGAGGCACCGCGTCCTCCGGCGCCCCGTACACCTGCGAGCCCCCGTCCCCACCGCCGAGGACATCCCCATCCCCGTCGCCAACCGGGACATCCCCGCCTTGGAGGCCGTCCTCGACGGCGACAGGAGCGGCGGGCGCCTGCGCGGCAGGCTTTCCCAGCGAGACCCCAGGCGCCTGCGCGGCAGCCTTGACCACCGGTCCGGCAGCCTCGGCCGCCGACCCGTCGGACGGGTCCACCGACCCGCCGGACGCCTCCCCCGAGCCGTCGGACGCCCCCGCACCAGGCCCCCGCCCCGCCCCCGCCCGAGCCGGCGGCAGCGTTGTCAGCGGCAGCGTCGACCACGGGTCCATCGCCTTCGCACCGGAGCCGGAGCCACCGGAGCCGGAGCCACCGGAGCCGAAGCCACCTGAGCCGGGCCCACCGGAGCCGGAGTCACCGGAGCCCTCTCCGGGCGTCTGCGACCCGTCGCGCTCCCCCTGCGTTTCCTGGCCCATGCGGACTTCTCCATCCCCACGTATCTCGATGACCCCGTACGCACCCGGAGCACGGCACCGTTCGGGCACCGTCCGGGCGCAGTGCGGTGCCCGACCCGTCATGCCCGCCCGGCGCGGACGCCCGTGCGCGTCCTAGGATCATCCCGTACTCGGAGCCGCGGGCCCACGCCCCCCACGGGCTGTTACGAAAACCCGCGAGCCCGGTGCCGCGCGGGTCGGGCGCGGCGACGGCGTGACGCCGCTTCAAGCCACGGCACGGCCGGACCCCGGGTGCCCCGGGTGCTCCTCCCGGGGGCTCCCTGGATACCCTCGGTGAAGGCCCCGGCAAAAATCAGATTTATACCCGTTCCGCTGACAGATCATGCAAGGAAGAGACGATTCTTCCCGGCTACCTGGCCGAAATTATGGTGATCGAGAGGTGGCGGACACCCAAAGGGGCCTACCCTTCAAAGGGTGAACCAGCTAACGTCCTCCGCGTCTCCGGCCGATCTGCCTGGGGAAGCCGACCGGCCGGGCGTGCCGCCCGGCGCCGCACTCCCCGGGACGCTGTCCGGGGAACTCCGCGCAGAGCTCGTCGCGTTTCGGCGCGATCTGCACATGCACCCCGAGCTCGGCAACCAGGAGTTCCGCACCACAGCGGCGCTCAAGGCCCGGCTGGAGCTCGCCGGACTGGAGCCGCGGGTGCTGGCCACCGGCACCGGCCTCATCTGCGACATCGGTGTCGCGCCCGGCCTGAGCCCCGCCCTTCCCATGCTGGCCCTGCGCGCCGACATCGACGCGCTGCCCATCCCGGACACCAAGATCGGCTGTGTCTACCGCTCCACCGTGCCGGACCGCGCGCACGCCTGCGGCCACGACGTGCACACCACCGTCGTGCTCGGCGCCGGCCTCGTCCTCGCCGAGCTGCACCGGCAGGGCGCTCTGCCCCGGCCCGTCCGGCTGATCTTCCAGCCCGCCGAGGAGGTGCTGCCCGGCGGCGCGCCCGACGCGATGGACGCCGGTGTGCTGGAGGGCGTCGGGCGGATCATCGCGGTGCACTGCGACCCCAAGGTCGACGCCGGGCGGATCGGGCTGCGGCACGGTCCGATCACCTCCGCGTGCGACCGGCTGGAGATCGCGCTCGACGGCCCCGGGGGCCACACCGCGCGCCCGCACCTGACCACCGACCTGGTCACCGCTGCCGCCCGCGTCGCCACCGACGTCCCCATGCTGGTCGCCCGCCGGGTCGACGCCCGCTCGGGGCTCGCCGTGACCTGGGGCCGTATCGAGTCGGGCCACGCCTGCAACGTGGTGCCGCAGCACGCGGAGCTCTCCGGCACCGTCCGCTGCCTCGACCTCGACGCCTGGCGGCAGGCGCCCGACCTGGTGCACGCCGCGATCGACGAGATCGCCGGCCTCTACCGCGCCAAGTCGGAGATCAACTACATCCGCGGGGTGCCGCCCGTCGTCAACGACCCGCTCGTCACCGAGCTCCTGCACGACGCCATGGCGGCCAGGCGCGGCACAGGCTCTGTGGAGGACACCCTCCAGAGCCTCGGCGGCGAGGACTTCTCCTGGTACCTGGAGCAGGTGCCCGGCGCCATGGCCAGACTCGGCGTGCGCACCCCCGGCGAGCGCGTCTCGCGCGACCTCCACCAGGGCGACTTCGACGCCGACGAGTCCGCGATCGACGCCGGCGTGGAACTCTTCACCGCCGCCGCCCTCCTGGACGCCGAGCGCTTCTGAACGCCGAGCGCTACTGGACGCTGAGCGCTTCTGAGCGCCCTCCGCTTCCGAACGCTTCCGAACGCTTCCGAACGGCACGCGCCGGGCAGGACGACAGCCGCCCGGACGCCGCCACCGCGAGGCAGCCGCCACCCGCCGGCCACGCCTCGGCACTCCTCAATTCCGGTCCCCGTCACCCCGGTGGCCGGAATTCGCTGTTCCTCGGCGGTAGTTCATCCGATCGTCTCCGGCCACTTCCCGGACGTTCCCCGCAGGGTTCGCGTCGATCCGGTAACGGCTTCGCAAGACCGCCTTATCCGTTATCTACGCGCGTTACGATGCGGCGGGAAACCAGCGCCGTGAAGTGGCGCTTCAGGTCAGGTTGAAGGAGCCTTTCTTGCGCCGGGTAGCCAAGATCGCCGCTGCGTGTCTCGTATCCGCAGCCCTCGCAGTTTCCGCCACCGCGTGTGGCAGCACGTCCTCCGAGAAGGAGTCCGGTTCGGACAAGGGCTCCGGCGGCAAGGGCGGTTTGAAGGTCGGTATCGCCTTCGACGTCGGTGGCCGTGGTGACCGCTCCTTCAACGACTCCGCGGCCCGTGGCGGCGAGAAGGCGAAGGGCGAGTTCGGCGTGCAGCTCAAGGAGCTGACCGCCAAGGACACCGACACCGAGGCCGACCGCGAGCAGCGCCTCACGGACATGGCGGACGCAGGGTACAACCCGATCGTCGGCGTCGGCTACGCCTACGCCGCGTCCATGGCCAAGGTCGCCAAGGAGTACCCGAAGACCACCTTCGGCATCGTGGACTCCGTGGTGAACGCGCCGAACGTCAACAGCATCGTCTTCACCGAGGAGCAGGGCTCCTACCTGGCCGGTGTCGCCGCGGCGCTGAAGACCAAGAAAGACCACGTCGGCTTCATCGGCGGTGTGGACGTCCCGCTGATCAAGAAGTTCGAGGCGGGTTACGTGCAGGGTGTCAAGGACACCAACCCGAAGATCAAGATCGAGCGGCAGTACCTCAGCCATGGCTCCGACACCTCCGGCTTCAGCAGCCCCGACAAGGGCAAGGAGGCCGCGCAGGGCATGCTCGACAAGGGTGCGGACGTCGTCTACAGCGCGGCGGGCAGCTCCGGCAACGGCGCGATCGAGGCCGTGCACGGCGTCAAGGGCGCCTGGGCGATCGGCGTGGACTCCGACCAGTACAACATCCCGGGCCTCGCGCAGTACAAGAGCTCGATCCTCACCTCGGTCGTCAAGAACGTCGACATCGGCGTCTACGACCTGATCAAGTCGGTGCACGACGGCAAGCCGCAGACCGGCACCAGCACCTACTCGCTCGCCAAGAACGGCGTCTCGCTCGCCACCAGCGGCGGCTTCATCGAGGACATCCAGCCCAAGCTGGACGCGGCCAAGAAGAAGATCGTCGACGGCGACATCAAGGTCAAGACCACCCCGTGACGAACGCTCCCGGCCGCCCGTGGCGGCCCGGCCCCGGCGCCCGCGCCGGCACCGGGCCCGCCCGGACCCCGGGAGCGCCGCATACCCGGCCCGGCGCGGGGAGACGCTCGGCGCCCCCGTGCCGGGCCGTGACAGCGCCCGGCACCGCCCGTGCGCCGGATCACGGCAGTGCCCCGCGCGGCCACCTCGCCGCCGGGTGCACGGCCGCTGACAGTGCCCGGCGGCGGCCGCAACAATGTGCCAACGCCCCGCGAGCCGCCGGGCCCCGCGAGCCCAGCCTGACCCAAACGAGAGGCCCTAGCGTCCCGGCAGCGTCGGACGCGACCGTCCCTCCGCCCGCCGGGAGCCCTCCGCCCCCGCCCGGACGGACCGCCCCTCCCGCCGCCCCCTCGTGATGGAGAGTGCGCCATCAACGCCTCAAGCCCTCCCGCCGTGGAACTCCGCGGGATCACCAAGCGCTTCCCCGGCGTCGTCGCCAACCGGGACATCGACATCACCGTCCACCGCGGCACCGTGCACGCCCTCTGCGGGGAGAACGGCGCCGGCAAGTCCACCCTGATGAAGATCCTCTACGGGATGCAGAAGCCCGACGAGGGCACCATCGCGGTCGACGGCGAGCAGGCCTCGTTCCAGACCCCGGCGGACGCCATCGCGCGCGGCATCGGCATGGTGCACCAGCACTTCATGCTCGCCGAGAACCTCACCGTCCTGGAGAACGTCGTCCTCGGCGCCGAGAAGCTGCACGGCATCGGAACCCGGGCGCGCGCCCGGATCACCGAGATATCCGACGCCTACGGGCTCGGGGTGCGACCCGGGGCGCTGGTGGAGGAGCTGGGCGTCGCCGACCGCCAGCGGGTGGAGATCCTCAAGGTCCTCTACCGCGGCGCGCGCACCCTGATCCTCGACGAGCCGACCGCCGTGCTCGTCCCACAGGAGGTGGAGGCCCTCTTCGACAACCTCCGCGAGCTGAAGTCCGAGGGCCTGACCGTCATCTTCATCTCCCACAAGCTGGGCGAGGTGCTCTCCGTCGCCGACGAGATCACCGTCATCAGGCGCGGCACCACCGTCGGCACCGCCGACCCGCGGAGCACCACGTCCAAGCAGCTCGCCGAGCTGATGGTGGGCAGCGAACTGCCCTCGCCGCAGACGGAGGAGTCCACGGTCACGGACACCCCGATGCTCCAGCTGGATTCGCTGCGGCTGACGCAGAGCGGCCTCGACGGCGTGGAGCGGATCGTCCTGGACGACATCTCGTTCACCATCCACCACGGTGAAGTGCTCGGCATCGCGGGCGTCGAGGGCAACGGGCAGTCCGAGCTCGTCGAGGCCGTGATGGGCATCCGTGATCCCGACAGCGGCACGATCACCCTGGACGGCCGGGACATCTCGCACGCCCCGACCCGGCGGCGCCGCGAGGGCGGCGTCGGCTACATCCCCGAGGACCGGCACCGGCACGGCCTGCTGCTGGAGGCGCCGCTGTGGGAGAACCGGATCCTCGGCCACGTCACCGAGCGGCCCAACTCCCGCGGCGGCCTGATCGACGTCAAGGCATCCCGCGCGGACACCGAGCGGATCGTCGCCGACTACGACGTGCGCACCCCCGGCATCGAGGTGACCGCGGCCTCGCTCTCCGGCGGCAACCAGCAGAAGCTGATCGTCGGCCGGGAGATGAGCCACCGCCCCAAGCTGCTGATCGCCGCGCACCCCACCCGCGGGGTGGACGTCGGCGCCCAGGCGCAGATCTGGGACCAGATCCGCAGGGCGCGCCGCGAGGGCCTTGCGGTGCTGCTGATCTCCGCCGACCTCGACGAGCTGATCGGCCTCTCCGACACGCTGCGCGTGATGTACCGGGGCAGGCTCGTCGCGGACGCCGACCCGGCCACCATCACCCCCGAGGAGCTGGGCTCCGCGATGACGGGCGCGGCCTCCGGGCACCTGGAACACCCCGCCGAGGCGCCACCGGACGGCGCACAGGATCCGGCGGACGGGCGCGGCGGACCGGCGGCCGAGCCCGGCTCACCCACCGGGGCCGGGGGCGAGGCCGGGGCCGCTGCCATCCCGCCGCAGCAGGGCACCGCCGGCACCCCGTCGGACACCGCCGCCAGCGAGGACGAGCGCCGATGAAGAACCTGACCGCACGCATCGACAGGGAGCGGCTGTTCCTCGCCGTGGCGGCGCCCGCGCTGGCGATCGTCGCCGCCCTGCTCGTCACCACCCTGGTGATCCTCGCCACCGGCAAGGACCCGTCCGCCGCGTTCAGCGACATGCTGAGCTACGGCACCGCCAGCGACAGCCAGGTCTACATCCTCAACAAGGCGACGACCTACTACCTCGCGGGCGTCGCGGTGGCCGTCGGCTTCCGGATGAACCTCTTCAACATCGGCGTGGACGGGCAGTACCGGCTCGCGGCGTTCTTCGCCGCGGTGCTCGGCGGCGCGCTCACCCTGCCGGGCATCGTCGCCGTGCCGCTGATCATCCTCTGCGCGATGGCGACCGGCGCGCTGTGGGCCGCCATCGCGGGCATCCTCAAGGTGACCAGGGGCGTCAGCGAGGTGATCTCCACGATCATGCTCAACTCCATCGCCACCGCCGTCATCGCCTACCTCCTCCAGCCCGGGCAGCTCGGCCAGCTCGACCAGGCCGGCACCCTCGTCTCCACCAAGCCGCTGCCGAAGCCGTCGTACTTCTTCAGCTTCAACGCCGGACCCGCGGGCGAGCTGTGGGGCTTCATCGTGATCGCGGTGCTGGTGGGCGTCGTGTACTGGTTCGTGCTCGGCCGCACCCGGTTCGGCTTCGACCTGCGCACCGTCGGACGCTCCGAGTCGGCCGCGGACGCGAGCGGCGTCAGCGTGAAGAAGATGGTCGCCACCAGCATGATCATCTCGGGTGCGGTGGCCGGCCTGATCGGCATGCCGACACTGCTGAACGACAGCCACCAGTACAGCAACGACTTCCCCGCCGGCGTCGGCTTCACGGGCATCGCCATCGCCCTGCTGGGCCGCAACCACCCGGTCGGCATCGCGCTCGGCGCGCTGCTCTGGGGCTTTTTGGAACGCACCACGAACCACCTGGAGTTCCAGGGCTACGACAAGGAGATCCTGGGCGTCATCCAGGGCGTCATCGTGCTCTGCGTGGTCATCGCCTACGAAGTCGTCAGGCGCTACGGGCTCCGCCGCCAGCAACAGCGCGTCGGCGCCGAGCTGGCCGCGGCGGCCCGGGGGGCCGCTTCGGCCGCCACCGCCGGCCCCACCGAGAAGCAGGAGGTCGCGCGATGACCACCCAGACCACGACGCCGGGGACAGCGCCGGCCGCGGCCCCCGCGGTCTCGGGCGCCACGCGGGGCACCCGCTGGACGCTCACCCGGATCCTGCTCGTCGCCGGTGCCGCGCTCGTCCTGGTCTCGCTGGTGCGCATCGTCACCGGCTCCGACCAGCTCACCTCCGAGGGCCAGATAGGCGCCGCACTCGGGCTCGCCGTGCCGATCGGGCTCGCCGGCCTGGCCGGCCTCTGGTCCGAGCGGGCCGGCGTGGTCAACATCGGCCTCGAAGGCATGATGATCCTCGGCTCGTTCGGCGCCGGCTGGCTCGGCTGGCAGACCAACCCGTGGCTCGGCCTGCTCTGCGGCATCGGCTTCGGCGTGCTCGGCGGCCTGGTGCACGCGGTCGCCACGATCACGTTCGGCGTCGACCACATCGTCTCCGGCGTGGCGATCAACCTCCTCGCGCTCGGCGCCACCCAGTACCTCGCCAAGCTCTCCTTCGCGACGGGCGACGCCGCCGCGAAGGGCGGCAACCCCAAGCAGTCGCCCCCGGCGGGCTCGCTCGGGGACATCACCGTGCCCGGCCTGTCCGACGGGCTGATCTCGGTCCAGAACCACCACTGGTTCCTCGTCTCCGACCTCGCCGGCATCCTCGGCGGCCTGGTCACCGACCTCTCCGTGGTCACCGTCATCGCCGTGCTGCTGTTCGTCGGGAGCTGGCTGCTGCTGTGGCGCACCGCCTTCGGGCTGCGGCTGCGGTCCTGCGGCGAGAACCCGATCGCCGCGGAGTCCCTGGGCGTGCACGTCTACTCGTACAAGTACGCGGCCGTCGCGATCTCCGGCGGCCTCGCCGGGCTCGGCGGCGCCTTCCTCGCGCTGGTCACCTCGCACATCTACCTGGAGGGACAGACCGGGGGCCGCGGCTACATCGGCCTCGCCGCGATGATCTTCGGCAACTGGCGGCCCGGTGGTCTCGCCATGGGCGCGGGCCTCTTCGGCTTCGCCGACGCCCTCCAGCTCCGCAACGGCGGCGAGACCGTGCACTCCCTGCTGCTCCTGCTCGTCGTGTTGCTGGCGCTGCTCGCGGGCTGGAAGCTGTATCGCAGGGCCCTGTGGCAGGGCGTGGTCAGCGCGGTGGTCGCGGCCGTCGTGCTGGTCTGGTACCTGCTGACGGACACGGTGCCCGGCGACTTCGTCGGGGCCACCCCGTACGTCGTCACCCTGCTGGTGCTGTCGCTGTCCGCGCAGCGCCTGCGGATGCCCAGGGCCGACGGGATGCGCTACCGGAAGGGGCAGGGCACGTGACGCACGGCGGCGACCGGGGGACGGGCGGCACGGCCGCGACAGGCGGCGCCCCGCACGTGCCCGGCGCCGCCGGCCCGCCGCCGGACGGCCCCTGCGACGTCGAGGCCGACTGGCCCGCCCTGCGCGCGGTGGCCCGGGACGCGATGACCCGGGCGTACGCGCCCTACTCGGGCTTCCCGGTCGGCGCCGCGGCCCGCGTCGACGACGGCCGCACGGTCTCCGGCTGCAACGTCGAGAACGCCTCGTACGGCCTCGGCCTGTGCGCCGAATGCGGCCTCGTCTCCGAACTCCTGCGCACCGGCGGCGGCACCCTCACGCACTTCACCTGCGTGGACGGCGACGGCGAGATCCTGATGCCCTGCGGCCGCTGCCGCCAGCTCCTCTACGAGTTCGGCGGCCCTTCCCTGATCCTGGAAACCCCCAAGGGCTTCAGCACCCTGGGCGAACTCCTCCCTCAGGCCTTCGGCCCGGACCACCTGAGATAACGGGGATCTGCCGCGGGCCTGGGGCCCACGCGGGGGGCGGCCGCGATCGGGGGCACACGGCCAGGCAACGAGGGCGGGTGGGGCACCGATCAGGGGCGCGGGGAACTGCGCAAAGAACCACGGCGCACGGTCAGGCAACGAGGGCGGGTGGGGGCATCGACCAGGGGCGCGGGGAACTGCGCAAGAAGCCACGGCGCACGGTCAGGGAACGACGGCGGATGTGGCAGCGATCATCAGGGGCGCGGGGAACTGCGCGAAAAACCACGGCGCACGGTCAGGCAGCAACGGCGGGTGCGGCAGTGATCATCAGGGGCGCGGGGAACCGCGCGAAAACCACGACGGACAGCACGAGGGACAGAAGGACACCGCATGGACGCCATCTCGATCATCCGGGCAAAGCGCGACGCGCAACCCCTCACCGACCCCCAGATCGACTGGATCATCGACGCCTACACCCACGGCACCGTCGCGGACGAACAGATGTCCGCCCTGGCCATGGCCATCCTCCTGAACGGCATGACCCGAAGGGAGATCTCCCGCTGGACGGCAGCCATGATCGCCTCAGGTGAACGCCTGGACATCACGGGCGCCCTGGCGGCCGGCACGGCGCAGACCCCGCACGCCACAGCGACACCGGGGGCGCCGGGGACACCGGGTGCCCGGGGCGCCACCCCCGGCCCCACCACCGACAAGCACTCGACCGGCGGCGTGGGCGACAAGATCACCCTCCCCCTCGCCCCCCTCGTGGCCGCCTGCGGAGCCACCGTCCCGCAACTCTCCGGCCGCGGCCTCGGCCACACCGGCGGCACCCTCGACAAGCTGGAGTCCATCCCGGGCTGGCGGGCCCGCCTCAGCAACGCGGAGATGCTCGACGTGCTCCGCTCCGCCGGCTGCGTCGTCTGCGCCGCCGGCGACGGCCTCGCCCCGGCCGACCGCAAGCTGTACGCGCTGCGGGACGTCACCGGCACGGTCGAGTCGATCCCGCTGATCGCCTCCTCGATCATGTCGAAGAAGATCGCCGAGGGCACGGGCTCCCTGGTGCTCGACGTGAAGGTCGGCACGGGAGCGTTCATGAAGACGGTCGAGGACGCCCGCGAGCTGGCCACCACGATGGTCGGGCTCGGCACCGACCACGGCGTGCGGACGGTCGCCCTGCTCACCGGGATGTCCACGCCCCTCGGGCTCACCGCGGGCAACGCACTGGAGGTCCGCGAGTCCTTGGAGGTGCTGGCCGGCGGCGGCCCCGCGGACGTCGTCGAACTCACCCTGGCGCTGGCCCGCGAGATGCTGGACGCGGCCGGCCTGGCGGACGCCGACCCGGCGAAGGCCCTCGCCGACGGCTCCGCGATGGACGCCTGGCGCCGGATGATCAGCGCCCAGGGCGGCGACCCGGACGCCCCGCTGCCCACCTCCCGCCACCAGCACATCGTCACCGCCCCCGCCACCGGCGTGGTGACCCGGCTCGACGCCTACGACGTCGGCGTGGCCGCCTGGCGCCTCGGCGCGGGCCGCGCCCGCAAGGAGGACCCCGTCCAGGCCGCGGCGGGCGTCGAACTCCACGCGAAGCCGGGCGACGAGGTCACCAAGGGCGCCCCCCTCATGACCCTGCACACCGACACCCCGGACCGCTTCGACTACGCCACCGAGGCCCTCACCACGTCCTACGACATCGCCCCCCTGGGCACGGAGGTGCCGGTGGCACCGATTGTGCGGGAACGTATTGCCTGATCCTTCTATATCCCTTTCCGGTGAACGGCGTGCAATGGTCCGGCTGTGCTGCCGTTCGGCATGCTGTAGTCGGTGACGCACTGATTGGAGAACCGCCAGTGCGACACGAAGTCGCTCCACCCAAGTGGATGACCCGCAGGAGGGAAGAAGGTCATGAGCAGGTCATCCCGGACCAGTGTCCAGGGTCCGTCCCCACTTCCGCATGCGTCGCTGGCAACGGCGGGGCGTGAAGCCGGAAGCGTGAAGCTCAAGAGCAGCCCGGCCATCGGGCCGCAACAAGCGAGGGGAAGACCGGACGGGCTAATGAGAATGAACCCTTGAAGAAGTCCCGTAACTCCAGTGCCGCGTCGATGGTGAGCAGTCGGCGGCAATAGGCCCTTGCGCGGAAGAGCGCACGACGACCCCTGAAGATTGGCCGCGAAGGGGGAGGGCACCGTCGGGCCCGGGATTAAGAGGGAGCCCACCCCGGCCGCATCTTGTGGGAGCGGAACGTGGAAACCCCGTTGGAGTCCGAGAGTGTGATCATTCTCGGTAAGCCGGAGGTAACGAAGGCCCAAGCCTCCAGCGGGACAGGATGATCCGAGAAGCGAACGCCGATGGGGCGAAAGCCCAGAGGAAAGGGCCGCGGGTCCCCCACCCGCGTCACATAACTCGTCGGATACGGGGCGATACCCGGCCCGAAAGGGAGCCCACGCGGATCAGGTAGGCCCGTGAAGAAGAACTGCGAAGAACCCCGAACCGAAGGGCAAGTTGGATGCCGCAGGCAGGTGAAGCAGCGACGCCTGTGGCGGCGATGCCTCCTGCGACGGCGAACGGACCGGAGGACTACGCCCAGGCTTGGCACAGCATCGAATGAGGTTTTCTCAACGAAGATCATTTCAAGATTCCGTTGAGGACGAGTGCGGCACGGGCGATGTCGCCGATCCGGCTGGGACTGAGCGAGACCTTCTTGAGCGCGCGCCAGCGTTCCTTGAGTTCGGCGGCTGCGCGTTCGCCGAGGGCGCGCAGATCTCTGATCAGGGTGTTCGTGGTTCGGGTATCGGTGTGGAGGGCTTGCTCAGATCTACCCTGGGGGCGGCGCACCGGGATGTGGATGCCGATTCCGGCGCCGATGTAACCCTTGTCGGCAAGAGTCGGCAAACCGTCGGCGGCGGCCTTGTACAGAACGGGCAGGACGTGGATACGGGCCGCTGTGATGTCGGGGGTGGAGCCGGGCTCGACATCGGAGACCCACAGCGGGGTGCCGTTCGGGGAGGACAGGAACTGCACGTTGCCGCCGAACGCCTTGTGCTTCTGGCTGAACCACAGGTCGTTGCCGTTGTCGCGGACGCCGGCGAGACGGTCGGACTCGATGAGTGTGCCGTCCAAAATCACGTGCGTCATTCCTTCCCGCCGGCAGCGGTTCAGGACGTCGTGCAAGTCGGGGGCTTGGGCGGCCAGCGCGTCGATGCCTTCGTGGAGGTAGCGGTAGCCGGTGGCCTGGGAGACCCCGGCGTCGCGGGCCAGACAGTGCACGCACGCCTGCTCGCGGAACCAGCGCAGCACCAGCACGGCCTGACGGAACGGACCCAGCGCCCGCGACCCCCGCGGAGTGCCCAACCGTCGCCGGTGGGCGGCCAGCAGTCGTGAAAGGTGATCCACGACATGGCGCGGAACATCGAGCGTGGCAACATAGGTGACCAACGTGAAGCCTCTGGTGGGTCGGACGAGTTCTTGTGGTGAGACCTGTCCTACCAGGGGCTTTACGTCTGCTCACGACCAGGATGAGTTCGTCCGATCCACCCCGAGGCGAGCGGTTCACAACGCTTCGCGAAGATCATTTCTCTGAGAAAACCTCACTCGGCCAAGGCGGAAGCGTCAGTACGGCGACTGAGGCAGCGCATCTTCGCAGCCGCGCAGGAAGGGGACCTGAAGAAGGTCCGGAACTTGCAGAAGCTGATGCTGCGGTCCCACTCGAACACGCTCGTGAGCGTGAAGCGGGTGACGCAGCAGAGCACAGGCCGTCGGACGGCTGGGATCGACCGGGAACGAGCCCTCACTCCTGGTGAGCGGGGGCGGCTGGCTGCCGAGCTCGCCACGGAGCAGAGTCCGGGAAGCCCCTTGCCGGTTCGGCGCGTGTACATTCCAAAAGCCAACGGAAAGCAGCGCCCCTTGGGTATTCCGGTCATCCGCGACCGGGTACGCCAGGCCCGCGTCAAGAATGCGCTGGAACCCGAATGGGAAGCTCGGTTCGAGCAACGAAGCTACGGCTTCCGCCCCGGCCGGGGCTGCCATGACGCGATCGGCGCCATATTCATCATCGCAGGACGGAAACGGGCCAGGCGATTATGGGTGCTCGATGCGGACCTGACAGCGGCATTCGACCGCATTTCACACGACCACCTGATGAACCCCCTCGGGGATTTCCCGGCACGGGACGCGATCCGAGGATGGCTTAAAGCGGGAGTGATGGATCGCGGACGGTTCTCGTCCACCGAGGAGGGAACTCCTCAGGGCGGTGTAATCAGCCCGTTGCTGCTCAACGTGGCCTTGCACGGAATGGAGACGGCGGCCGGGCATCTCACAGGGGGACGCTCCAACAAGTCCCGAAGAGAGGCGCCTGTACTGGTCCGGTACGCGGACGACTTCGCTGTGTTCTGTCACAGTGAAGAGGAAGCGCGCCGGACCAAGGAGCGGTTGTCTGAGTGGATGATCCCGCGCGGGGTCGCCTTCAACGAGGAGAAGACGTCCGTTGTCCACCTTGAAGAAGGATTCGACTTCCTCGGGTTCAACATCAGGAGATACAACGGCACCCTGTTGATCAAGCCGAGCAAGGCGGCTGTAAGAGGGTCCGGGAACGGCTCCGCAGTGAAGTGATCGGCCTGCGAGGGGCGAACGCTGGTGCTGTGGTGAGAAAGCTCAACCCGATCATCAAAGGTTGGGCAACTTATTACCGGACAGTGGTGTCCAAGGAGACCTTCAAATCCCTGGACTTCTATGTGTGGAAGCTCACGCAGAAATGGGTCAAGCACTCCCACTCGAACAAACCGAAGAGCTGGCGCTTGGCCAGGTACTACGGTGCTTTCAACTCGACCCGGGAGGACCAGTGGGTGTTCGGTGACCGGAATTCCGGCACCTACCTCTACAAGTTCAACTGGACCAGAATTGTCCGGCACGTGATCGTCAAGGAAGGCAAATCCCCCGACGATCCATCGCTGACCGATTATTGGGCGAACCGCCGACGCAAAAGGATGCCCGGGACCGCCGACAGGTGGACCATCACCCTCGCATCCCGCCAGAAGGGGATCTGCCCGCTGTGCGAACAGCCACTGATCCCCGACGCCGAGTACACACCAGACAACCCCCGAGAGTGGGCCGCCTGGTTCTCGGCATCGATGAAGCCGCTGCACAAGCACCACTTCATCTACAGGCGCGACGGTGGATCGGACGGGCGGACAAATCTTCGCCTCGTACACGCCGAATGTCACCGCCAGCACCACGCTGGCGACCACAGAAGGGCCAAGCAAGATGACCGACCCGCGTGACTCCAGGGGCCCGCTTGAGCCGGATGCGGTGAACAGCCGCACGTCCGGTTCTGAGGGGGCCGGGGGGCGGCGACGCCCTCCGGCTACCCGACTGAGCGCACTCACCGTCGACCACTCGACGGCCCACGGTCACGAGTGGGACGACCTGGTCCGTATCTGGGAGGAGACGGACGCACCCGAGGGCTGCACGGTGGAGATCATCGAGGGAATCGTCACCGTGACGCCACCGCTGTCCAACGCGCACAACGACATTGCTGACTGCGTACAGCGTCGCTTGTATCAGGTCGTTCCCGAGGATTGGGGCGTGTATGCGACGCAGGGCACCGCGTTCCCGTTGAAGGACGGGCTCTACGTGCCGGATCTGGTCGCGGTGCCACGAGCCGTGCTGCGAGCAGAAGGCGGCAACTACATCCCCGCCACCACCGCCGAACTCGTCGTCGAGATCACCTCGAAGTCCAACGCCTCCACGGACCGCATCACCAAGGCCGCCGCCTACGCCTCCGCAGGAATCCCCCTGTACCTCCTCATCGACGCCTGGGCCCCGGGCGGCCCCACCGTCACCCTCTACGGAGAGCCCAAGGCGGACGTCTACCGGGTGCTCACCGCCGGCAAGTTCGGAGACACGATCAAGCTCCCCGAACCCTTCGGCCTGGATCTCGACACCAGCATCTTCCCCACGAGCGGCTGATGGGTGAGGTGCTCGTCGTCACCGGTTGAAGGCCTCGTTCAGGTGTTCATCGGTACGGGTGGCCAGGTCGGCCGGGCCGTCGAAGAGGTCCCAGTCGGGTGTTCGGGGATCGTCCCCGATGGTTCCGGAGGGCAGTCGCAGGGCACCGGCTGCCCACTCGATGGCGAGACTCTCCGGCGTCCTCCCCAGTACCGCCGCCAGGTCACGCAAGAGTGCCGCCTCGCTCCCGGTGACGGTGACCTTCGCGGTGATCTCCTCCGGACCGTGCGGCACGTCGGCAGGCTGGTCACTCATGACGGGGCGGCTCCTTCTTGGGGGGATACCTCACCATGGTGCACACAATCCGTGCAATGCAGTGCTGCCGCGGACCTTGGGGACTCGTTCGGGTGACCGTGGCCCGTGACCTCACCTTGGGATCGACCACCACCACCAGGCCGATGACATACCCGCCCCCGCCCGGTCTACCCGGTGTGGATGCCCTCACCCCAGCCCCGCTGGTCCTGCCCGAGCGTGCCGGGCCCGACGAACTGGCCCGGCTCTGTGCCGTCGTGCGTGCCCGGCTGGAGGTGGCGCGGGGAGGGGTGGTCGTGTGCGATGCACGGGCGGTCCGGGGCGCGGGGCTGGAGGCCGTCGAGATGCTGGCCCGCCTTGAGCTTGCCGCGCGGCGTGCCGGGGGCCGGATCCGGATCCGGGGCGCCGCGCCCGGGCTGCGCGCGCTGTTAGCCCTGGTCGGCCTCCGCTTCGAGATGGAGCGGGAGACCGAAGGCGGGGAAGAGCCGGGCGGTGTCCAGGAACGAGGTGAGGCCGGTGATCCGCCCCTCTGACATTTCGAGGACCTGCAACGCCCATGCGTCGTGCCCCGGCCCGCTCGTGCTGCGGCGGTACTGGCCGAAGGCCGGCGTGCCGTTCGCCACGGTGGGCAGCAGGCGCGAGCCGCGGCAGCCCGCACCCTTGCCGAGCATCCACGCCTCGATCTCGCCCGGGCCGCGCAGCCACAGGTCGTACGGCGGCATGGACAGCACGGCGTCCTCGTGGAGGAGCGCGGTCAGCTCCTTCATGTCGTAGCCCTCGAAGGCGCGGACATAGCGCTCCAGGAGCTTCTGCTGCTCCTCGTCCATCGGCTTGAGGGGCTCGCTGTCCTTGACGCGGGCCGCGGCGAGGGTGGCGCGGGCGCGCTGGAGGGCGCTGTTCACCGAGGCGACCGAGGTCTCCAGCAGCTCCGCGACCTCGCCGGCCCGCCAGGCCAGCACCTCCCGCAGGATCAGCACGGAGCGCTGCTTCGGCGGCAGGTGCTGGAGCGCCGCGACGAACGCCAGCCGCACCGACTCGCGGGCCACCGCCTCCTGCGCGGGGTCCGCCGAGGAGGGCAGCACGCGGCCGTCGGCCACGGGTTCGAGCCAGGTCGGCTCCGGGCGCTCCTTGAGCACCGCGGTCGCGGCGGCCCCCGGCTCGGTGAGGTCCATGGGGCGGGCCCTTCGGTTCCCTGCGCTGAGGTGGTCGAGGCAGACGTTGTTCGCGATGCGGTAGAGCCAGGAGCGCAGCGAGGAGCGGCCCTCGAAGCGGTCGTACCCGCGCCAGGCGCGCACCATGGTGTCCTGCACCGCGTCCTCCGCCTCGAAGGACGAGCCGAGCATGCGGTAGCAGTAGCCCGTCAGCTCCGTGCGGTACTGCTCCAGGCGCCTGTCGAGGTCAGCCTCGTCTGTCGTCGTAGCCGTCATGTCGCTCATCGCCCACCCCTGTGGCCTCTCCCGTGTGCGAGCCCTGCCGCGCCGCGGGCGGTCCGCGGTGCCTTCGAATCCGTACCGCGGAAGCTACAGCAGCCCACTGACAACGGCCCCCGACGTGGGACATCCCGGTGCGGACGCGACACATCCCCCTGCGGAGAGGTGCAGGGGGCGCGTCCTCAGTGCGCCGAGGGAGCCGGGCCGCCCACCTGGTGGCGGCGTGCCGCCCGCGTGCCGAGGAGGGTGATCACGGCGACGCCCGCGACGGCCAGCAGCCCGAGGGCCACCATGCCGCTCCAGCCCGCCGCGCGGAAGGCGATCGCGCCGAGCGCGCTGCCCGCGCTGGAGCCGATGTAGTAGCCCGACTGGTACAGCGCGGAGGCCTGCGCGCGGCCGTGCTGCGCCGTCCGGCTGACCGCGGAGGACGCGACCGCGTGGCCCGCGAAGAAGCCGGCCGTGATGAGGACCAGGCCCAGCAGCACCGCCGGCAGCGAGTCCGCCAGCGACACCAGCAGCCCGGCCGCCGTGGTGCCCGCGGCCAGGTAGAGCGCGCCACGCCGGCCCAGCCGGTTCACGAGCCGTCCGGCCGCCGCGGAGGAGCCCGTGCCGACCAGGTAGATCACGAAGACGGATCCGATGAGGCCCTGCGGGAGGGAGAACGGCGCGTCGCTCAGGCGGTAGGCGATGACGGTGTACGAGCCGCCGAAGACCATCATGAAGAGCGCACCGATGGCGTACAGCCGCCGCAGCAGGGGGTTCGCCAGGTGGTCGCGGACGGCACGCACCAGCGCCCGGGCGTCGACGGCGGCCTCGGCCCCGGCCGGGGAGGTACCGCGCGCCGGCGCGCCCCCGGAGCGCCCGGCCCCCGCGGCGCGCCCCCGCCGCGGCGCGGGCAGCAGCACCCGGAACAGCGCCGCGCACACCAGCGCGATCAGCCCGATCGCGCCGACCGCCCACCGCCAGCCCCACTCCTGGGCGATCCAGCCCGAGATGATGCGGCCGCTCATGCCGCCGATGCTGTTGCCCGCGACGAACAGCCCCACCGCGGCGACCAGCGCCTTCGGCCTGACCTCCTCCGCGAGGTAGGCCATGGCGGACGCCGGCAGCCCCGCCAGCGCCGCACCCTGCGCGGCCCGCAGCGCCACCAGCACCCCGATCGACGGCGCGAACGGCACCAGCAGTCCCACCACCACCGCGACGGCCAGGGACGCGGTCATCACCGTCCGCCGCCCGCCTCCGCGGCCCGAGGGACGGTGCCGCCAGCGCTCGGACAGCATGCTCAGCGGCAGCACGGCCAGCGCCAGGGCGCCGGTCGCCGCCGAGACGGTCCAGGCCGCCGTGCTCTCGCCCGCCCCGAACTCCTGCGAGAGCAGCGGCAGGAGCGCCTGCGTGGAGTAGAGCATCGCGAACGTCGCGACGCCCGCCAGGAACAGCGCCACGCTCACCCTGCGGTACCCGGGCGTGCCCGGCGCGAGCCGCTCGTCACCGCCCGCCGCGCCGTCGCCGGGGGAGGCGGAGTGCTCAGGAGAGACGGAACGCTCAGGGGCGATGGAACGTTCAGAGGCGGCGGAACGCTCGGCGGCGACGGAGTGTTCGTGGGCGGCGGAAGGCTCGGCTGCGACGGCGTGTTCGTGAGCGAGGGAACGCTCGGGAACGCGGGAAACGGAGGCGCCGGCGACCGGCGCACCGGAATCAGCAGCAGGCATACCTCGAACGTACGGGCGTCCACTTGATGCGTCCAATGCATGAAACTGCTTCAATCGATCACATGACGCATGACAGCAGGTCGGGGCCGCGAGTGCACTCCACAGGTGATCCGGAAGACATCGTGACGCTGCTGGCGCCCCGGCTCGCGCAGTTCGCCGGCGTCGCGCGCAGGGAGCACGTGACCCGTGCCGCGCAGGAGATGCGGATCCCGCAGTCCACGCTCTCCCGCGCCCTCGCCCGCCTCGAACGGGACCTGGGCGTCGACCTGTTCACCCGCCGCGGCCGTGCGCTCTCGCTCACCCCGGCGGGACGCACCTTCCTGGCCTCCGTCGAGCGCGCGCTCGGGGAGGTGGAGCGCGCCGCGGAGGCCGTGCGGGCCGACGCCGACCCCGCCACGGGCAAGGTCGCCTTCGGGTTCCTGCACACCATGGGCTCCGAGACGGTGCCCGGCCTGATCAGGGCGTTCCGCGCCGACCACCCGGGGATCCGCTTCAGCCTGGTGCAGAACTACGGCGAGGCCATGCTGGAGCGGCTGCGGGCCGGGGAGCTGGACCTGTGCCTGACCTCACCGGTGCCGAGCGAGCCCGGCCTGGTCGCCACCCGGCTCGACGAGCAGCGGCTGCACCTCGTCGTGCCCGACGACCACCGGCTCGCCGGACGCAGGCGGGTCAGGCTCGCCGAGGCCGCCGACGAGGCCTTCGTGACGCTGGAGCCGGGCTACGGCATGCGGCGCATCGCGGACGACCTGTGCCGGGCGGCGGGGTTCAGGCCCCGGATCGCGTTCGAGGGGGAGGAGACGGAGACGTTGCGCGGGCTGGTCGCCGCGGGGCTGGGCGTGGCGCTGCTGCCGCCGCCCCCGGTGCCCCGCCCGGGCGTGGCCGAACTGACCGTCAGCGCCCCGCGCGCGGCCCGCGAGATCGGCGTCGCCTGGCTGGAGGGCCGCGAGGACACGCCCCCGGTGGCCGCCTTCAAACGCTTCCTGCTGTCCCGCAGGGACCGCCTGCTGCCCCGCTGACGGCACGGGGCCCGCCCTCGGAGCCCCCGAACCCCCGCCCCCTCAGCGCACCTTCGTCGCCCGCCGCGGCGCCCCGCTGAACCCGGAGGCCAGCGGCATCCGCAGGCCGAGCGGCGGCGGCGCGGCGAGCGCGTCCTGCACCGGGCGCGAGAACGGGTGCCCGAACATCGTCCCCAGCGCGAAGTCCGTGGTCAGCGCGGTGATCTCGGAACGGTACTGGCGCAGCCCGTGCCCGTCGGAGTGCACCTCGAAGCGGCACACGTCGCGGTTGGCCTTCTTCGCGCGCGCGGCCAGCCGGAAGGACAACTCCGGGTCCGTGCGCTGGTCGTTGGTGCCGTGCACGATCAGCACGTGCCGTCCCGAGAGCTGCTTGACCGGCTCCGGGGACGCGGCGACGTCGTCCTCGGGCAGCCAGGGGGCCAGCGCCACCACGGCCTCGACGGCGTCGTGCCCGCCCGCGTGCAGCGCCGCCCGGCCGCCCATGCCGGCGCCCACCAGGCAGATCGGCACGTCACCGTAGCGCCGCACGCACTCGTCGGCGGCCCGGAACGCGTCCTGCGCGAGCTGTGCCTGGGCGCCGTTCCAGCCCCGGTAGCGGTAGTGCACGACGTGCGCGGTCAGGCCCTCCATGCGGCCCGCGTGGACGAGCGTGCGGCCGAGCAGGCCCAGGGACAGCGAGGCGAGCGGCGGGGGCCTGCGGCCGGAGACCTCCGCGCCGCGCGGCAGCAGCAGCACCACGCCCCCCACCGTTCTCGGCTCGGATCCGATCGCCCTCCCCAGCCTGGGCCCCGGCGTCGCTTGCTCTGCCATGACAGAACAGTGTCAGAAGCAGTGGTGTACGCGACCCGTCCGCACGATCACTGTTACGTATCGACCCGTTGTCCGCTCATCGGTCTACGCGCGTAGGAGTAGGATGCGGAAGATGACCAGCAAGTCCACCCAGAACCATGCCATTCCGAGTCCGGACGAGATCGGGCGCGCGCCCAAGGTACTGCTCCACGACCACCTCGACGGCGGCCTGCGGCCGGGCACCGTCGCCGACCTCGCCGAGGCGGCCGGGTACCGGAACCTGCCCGAGACGGATGCCGGAAGGCTCGGCGAGTGGTTCCGGGCCGCCGCGGACTCCGGCTCGCTGGAGCGGTACCTGGAAACGTTCTCGCACACCGTGGGCGTGATGCAGTCCGCGCAGGCGCTGCACCGGGTGGCCGCCGAGTGCGCCGAGGACCTGGCGGAGGACGGGGTGGTCTACGCGGAGGTGCGGTACGCCCCGGAGCAGCACCTTCAGGCGGGCCTCGCGCTCCCCGAGGTCGTCGAGGCGGTCAACGCGGGCTTCCGCGAGGGCGAGCGGCGGGCACGGGAGCGGGGCCGGCGGATCCGGGTCGGCGCGCTGCTGACGGCGATGCGGCACGCGGCCCGCGCGCTGGAGATCGCCGAACTGGCCAACCGCTACCGGGACGACGGCGTCGTCGGCTTCGACATCGCGGGCGCCGAGGCGGGCTACCCGCCCACCCGGCACCTCGACGCCTTCGAGTACCTCAAGCGCGAGAACAACCACTTCACCATCCACGCCGGCGAGGCCTTCGGCCTGCCGTCCATCTGGCAGGCGCTCCAGTGGTGCGGCGCCGACCGGCTGGGGCACGGGGTGCGCATCATCGACGACATCGAGACCGGCGACGGCGGCTCGGTGCGGCTCGGCCGCCTGGCCTCCTACGTCCGCGACAAGCGGATCCCGCTGGAGATGTGCCCGACGTCCAACCTCCAGACCGGCGCGGCCCCCTCCTATGCCGAGCATCCGATCGGGCTGCTGCGCAAGCTGCACTTCCGCGTCACCGTCAACACCGACAACAGGCTGATGAGCGGCACCACCGTGAGCCGCGAGTTCGAGCATCTGGTCGGCACGTTCGGATACACGCTCGACGACATCCAGTGGTTCACCGTCAACGCCATGAAGTCGGCTTTCATCCCTTTCGACGAACGGCTGGCCATGATCAATGACGTCATCAAGCCGGGCTTCGCCGAACTGAAGTCCGACTGGCTGTTCCGCGACGCGGCCTCCACCGGCGCCGCCGCGGGCTCCCACGGCTGATCCGGCGGCGCCGGGGCGGGTGGCAGGCGCTCGGTGGTGTGCACAAAAAAGGGAAATAGCCGGTCGTTTCGGTGATTGCGGACTTCGGTGGGTCCGGATACGTTCGGGGACCGCTCAAGCCCCCGTCGAAGGACGCACCTGACCATGAAGCAGTCCACCGTCAAGACTCTCGGCGTCGCCGCGCTCGGCGCGTTCCTCGCCGCCGCGGGAGCCGGCGCGGCGCAGGCGGCCGCACCCGCTGCGCGGGAGGTCCCTCAGCCCGCGACCTCGGGGGCACGTGAGGTGCCCCCACCGGACCCGGCGCTGTCGCTCCGCTCGCTGACCCAGAGGGTGCCACGTGCCCAGAACGCCCTCGGGAACACTCTGAGGCCGACCACCCAGATCGCGACGAACGCGCTGGAGGGTACCGGCCCGGTTCGTCAGGCGGGTCAGTTGGTCGGCGGTCTGCCCGCTGACCAACTGAACAAGGCGGCGGCGCTCGGTGCGCTACCGACCCGCGCGCTCCCGCTCGGCCGCTGACGGGCGCGTGGCGCACCCGCCCGACCGCGAACGGCGGGGTGCCGGGAGCCTCTCCTGCGAGGACGGCCCGGCACCCCGCCGCGGCGGTTCACCAGGCGCGGCCCGCCTGGTAGTGGCTCTCCCGGCGGATGGCGCCCTCGTCGGGCAGCAGGATCCACAGGGCGAGGTAGAGCAGGCACTGCGGTCCCGGCAGCAGGCAGGACAGCAGGAAGAGGATGCGCATGGTGCGCGCGGAGGTGCCGAAGCGCTGTGCCAGCGCCGCGCACACCCCGCCGATCATCCGTCCGTGAGTGGGGCGGGCCAGGGCGGTCATCAGGGGCTCCTTCGCGGTGGGTCGTGCGGTTCGGGCGGCCCCGTCGGCCGCCCCCCGTTGACATCCACGCTACGGTCCTTGCCCTGCCGAACCGTCGGTCTACGGGGCTATCCGCACCCTGGCAATCGTCGGGGTCGTCCCCTGAGACGCGTCCTCGGGAGAACCCCCGGTGAGGCCGCCGGCGGGGCCTGCCGAGAGGCCGGAGAAGGGTTCCGGGAGACCGTCCGGGAAGGCGTCCGGACGGCCGTCCGCGCCGTCCTCGGAAAGACCGCGGCGGCAGGACCGCGGTCCCCGGATGCCTGCCCTGCGGCGCAGCCGCGCCCTGGCGGCGGGAACCACGGCGAGGTGCAGCAGCGCCACGCCGAGCGGGTTGAGCAGCAGCGCGTCGACGTCGACGACCTGGCCGGGCACCCCGGTCTGGAGCAGTTCGATCGCGATGGAGAGCAGGGTGGCCGCGGTGACCGTGCGGACCAGGGAGCCGAGCGGGGAGGCGGTCAGCCGGCCGCCCGTCAGCGGCAGCAGCACTCCGAGCGGGGCGAGCAGCAGCATGCCGGAGCCTATGCGCCGGACGGCCTCCCCGGGGCCGAGCGCCAGGTCCGCCCTGATCCCGGCGAGCAGGTGCAGGTTGGCGGGGCTCACCCAAGGCACGTCCAGCGGCCGCAGCGTGATCCAGGAGACGAACAGGAGATGCGCGGCGAGGAGGATGGCTCCTGCCGCGCGGTAGCGGATCGGTATGGTGCCGCCGCGGGACGGTTGACGCTGCACGTAGCGCAAGACGCGCTCTCGGCCGCCGATGGTTCCGCGTGCACCCCGGTGCCCCACTGCGCGTGCCGCGCCCCCTTCCGGGTGGGCTTCGCGTGGGGGTGCGCCCTGGCCCCCTCCGGGGTGGGGCTTCGCGCGCTGCGGCCCGGCCCACCTCAGGGGTGGGGCCTTGCGTGGGGCTGCGCCCCCGCGCCCCTGGCCGGGCCGGGGTGACCCGGAAGTCTGCGCCCCGTAGGGCGCGTCAGCGGCCCGGAGCCGGTGTCGAGGGCGGCGTCGTGGCGCCGGGGCGTGAGCGGACCTCCGGCGTGCACGTGTACCGCTTGACGGGGGCGCGGCCGGGCCCGCCGAGGAAGACGGTTCCGTCGTCCGCCGCCGCCGCGGAGTTCGCCAGGGTGCACACGATCTGGGCCAGCGCGTACGACGTCAGCTCGTCGGGCGGCGTGCCGAGCCGCAGCGCCGCGCCGGGGTCGCCCTTGCGGCCGCCGGTGACGGCCGTCCCGCCCCGGACGTCCGTCGTGTAGCCGGCCTGCCGCTCCGGGGTCGGCGGCCGCTTCGCCAGCTCGCCGAGGAGTGCCTGCGCCACCCGTACCCGGTCGTCGGCCACCGCCGAAGGGATCCGCACGCTGCGGTCCACCGTCACGAGCTGCGAGCTGCACACCAGGAAGACCTGGACGGGGATGCCCTGCGCGCTCTCCGCCGTCATGCCCTGCCCCGACACCGAGCACGGCGCCCGGGACGGCGCGGGGCCGAAGTCCGTGGGCACCTCGGTGGCCCGGATGCCGCAGCCGGTCAGCAGCGCGAGCAGCGCCAGCGTGCCCACCGCGACCCGGCCGCAGTGCCTGTGGATGCGCGTCAGGCCGTGCAGCCGGCCGGTGCGGCCCGCCCTCATCGGCTGCCCCCTTCGGTGTCCCCCCGTGCCGGGTCCGGCGCGCCGGACCCGCCTTGCTCCGCGGGGCCGGCGCCACCGCCGCCGTCGCGTTCGCCTGTGCCCTCGCCGGGCCCGTGCTCCCCGCCGCTGTCCCGCGCGCCCTCCGGAGCCTCCGGCGTGATCGTGTAGCGCGGCAGGCGCAGGGTGAAGACGGCGCCGCCCTCGGGGGTGTTGCGCGCCGTGATCCCGCCGCCGTGGATGTGCGCGTTCTCCAGGGCGATGGACAGGCCGAGCCCGCTGCCGTCCGAGCGCGGCCGGGAGGCGCTGGCCTTGTAGAACCGGTCGAAGACGTGCGGCAGGACCTCCTCCGGGATGCCGGGCCCGTGGTCGCGCACCGCGATGACGACGTCCTCCGCGCTGCGCGCGTGCCCCGTGCCGTCCTCGTCGCCGCCGCGGGAGATCGCGGCGTCCCGCCGCTCGCCGCCGTACCGCCCGGCGTCCCCGGGGCGCTCGCCGGCCGGGCACCGCTCGGTGCGCACCGAGACCCGCACCGGGGACCCGCCGTGCTTGAGGGCGTTGCCGATCAGGTTGGCGAGGATCACGTCGAGGCGGCGCGGGTCGAGCCGGGCGACGACGCCGCGCTCCGCGTCCAGCTCGACGGCGTCCAGCCACGCGCGGGCGTCGATGCAGGCGGTGATCTGGTCGGCGATGTCGACGTCGTCCAGCACCAGACGGGCGGTGCCCGCGTCGAAGCGGGTGACCTCCATCAGGTTCTCCACGAGGTTGTTCAGCCGCCGGGTCTCGCTGACGACCAGCCGGACCGCCGGCTCGATCATCGGGTCGATGCCGCCGCTCTCGGCGTCCAGCTCCTCCTCCAGCACCTCCGTGACGGCGGTGATCGCGGTCAGCGGGGTGCGCAGCTCGTGGGACATGTCGGCGACGAAGCGGCGCGAGGCCTCGTCCCGCGCGCTCATGTCCGCGACGCGCTTCTCCAGGGCCTCGGCGGTGCTGTTGAACGTCCGCGACAGCTCCGCCAGCTCGTCGGTGCCGGACACCCGCAGCCGGGTGTCGAGCTTGCCCTCGCCGAGGTGGCGGGCGGCGACCCCGAGCCGGTGCACGGGCTTGAGCACGGTCGTCGCGGCGGCCTGCGCGAGCAGCGCGGCGACGACCAGCGCGAGGGCGGTGGCGATCCCCAGCGACCAGGCCAGCGAGTCGAGGTCCTTGGCCTCCGGCTCCAGGGACTTGAACGCGTACCCGGTGGGCCCGCCGCCGATCACCTTGGCGCCGCCGACCAGGTACGGGGTGTCGTGCAGCACGATCCGCTGCCAGTACATGTGGTACGGGTACGAGTTGTGCGAGCCGAGCGCCTGCTGCTGGTTCACGGCGTCGCGCAGCGACTTGGGCACGTCCCGGAGCGTGAAGCCGTCCAGGTCGGAGTCGCCCACGAGCTGCCGGCCGCGGTCGTCCTCGCCGACCAGCAGCACGCTGAAGTGCTGGTTCGTGTCGGCCATCAGGCCCGCGGTGTGCTGGAGCTCGTCCTGCGTCGCGTCGGGCCGCAGGACGGCGGCGCGGGTCTGCATCTCCTGCTGGAAATCGCTGAGCGCGGCGTCCTGGGTGCGGGTGAGCACCGCCTCGCGGTTCAGCCAGTACGCGATGCCGGACGCCGAGACCGCGGCGGTGAGCGCCACCAGGCCGAAGACGACGACGAGCCGCAGCCGCAGGCTGGTGCTGCGGCGCCGCGTGCGGCGGGAACGGAAGGCACGGAACCCCTTCCGCCGCCGTGTGTCGTCCCGGTCCCTGGGAGAGTCCTGCCCGGCCTCGCCGGCGGCCGGGGCCCGGTCGTGCAGATCGGTCACTGAGGCGTGTCCAGCCGGTAGCCGACGCCGCGGACCGTGCGGATCAGGGTGGGCGAGGACGGTACGTCCTCCACCTTGGCGCGCAGCCGCTGCACGCAGGCGTCGACCAGGCGCGAGTCGCCCAGGTAGTCGTGCTCCCAGACAAGCCGCAGCAACTGCTGGCGGGAGAGCGCCTGGCCGGGCCGGCGGCTCAGCTCCAGCAGCAGGCGCAGCTCGGTCGGGGTGAGCTGGAGGTCCTCGCCGTTCTTGGTGACCGTCATCGCGGCACGGTCGATGACGAGGCTCCCGAACGTCGCCGAGTCGTTCGCCTCCCGCTCGCCGCGCCGCAGCACCGCCCGGATCCGGGCGTCGAGCACCCGGCCCTGCACCGGCTTGACGACGTAGTCGTCGGCGCCCGACTCCAGGCCCACGACGACGTCGATGTCGTCGCTGCGGGCCGTCAGCAGGATGATCGGGAGCTGGTCGGTGCGCCGGATGCGCCGGCACACCTCGAAGCCGTCGATCCCGGGCAGCATCACGTCCAGCACGATGAGATCCGGCCGCTGCTCGCGCAGCAGGTTCAGGCCGTCCTCGCCGGTGGCAGCGGTGGCCACACGGTGTCCCTGGCGCGTCAGCGACAGCTCCAGGGCCGTGCGGATGGCGTCGTCATCCTCGATCAGCAACAGGGAAGGCACAGGCGTCATTCTGACGTATAGGGCCCCGGCGTTTCGACTGTTGTCCCACTCCCACCCACGACCCACCCATGAAACGTCTCTCACACGTCTCTCACCTGCGGGAACGCGACCGCCCGGGGCGTTCACAAGATCCGCGCGGAGGAGCCGGATCGGTCAGTTATGCGGTCTTTTGGCGCTTGAATGAAGGTTAGTTAGCGAACATAGTCATACATCCAACTATTTCCCTTTCATACCCTTTAATCCCGCATATCGGCTGTCCTCGGAAGTCCGTGTCATCCACCCTCGCCTGTGACAGGCCTGTGACAGTCGGCGGACACCGCCATGAAGTGGCACAGGCAGTCTTTTGGACATCGCAAGAGACCGGAACTCCACCGACGGGGGGCGCGAGATGAACACGCTGCACAGCACCGCCACGAGCGCGGTCGTGACGCGTTTGCACGATGCAGTGCCGCGGCCCGGCGGAAAGCACGAGAAGTCCGGTGCCGTGGGCGGGCGGGGGTGCGCTCGCGGCGCCGGGCGTCAGCACACCGGGTGCATGACGGTGGTTGACGCGTACGAGAACAGGGCCCCCATGGCGGCCCAGGTCCAGGAAGCGGCCGCGTACGGGCAGGACGCGGGGGAGCGGAGCCCCGACGCGGGGACCTCCACGGCCTCGGACGCCGAGGCGGCGTTCACCGCCTACGTCCAGGAGCGCCGTGCCTCCCTGTACGCGACCGCCTACCACCTGACCGGTGACCGCTTCGAGGCCGAGGACCTGTTGCAGAGCGCGCTGTTCTCGACGTACAGGGCCTGGGACAGGATCAGCGACAAGGCCGCGGTCGGCGGCTACCTGCGCCGCACCATGACCAACCTGCACATCAGCGCCTGGCGGCGGCGCAAGCTCAACGAGTACCCGACCGAGGAGCTGCCCGAGACCCCGGGCGACACGGACGCGATGCGCGGCACGGAACTGCGCGCGGTGCTCTGGCAGGCGCTGGCGCGGCTGCCCGAACTCCAGCGCACCATGCTGGTCCTGCGCTACTACGAGGGCCGTACGGACCCGGAGATCGCGGACATCCTCGGCATCAGCGTCGGCACGGTGAAGTCCAGCATCTGGCGGTCGCTGCGCCGCCTCCGCGAGGACGAGGTCCTGAGCTTCGGCCGGGACCAGGAGGAGTCCTTCGGCGAGCTGGTCGCCTGAGGGCCCGCGGGGGAGCGGCGGGACCGCACGGGAAGTCCCCGGGGTTCATCGGAACCACGGGGCAGCGGGGGAAGGCAACACCAGGGGGAAGCGCGGGACCGGAGGGCCGGGGGGGCCGTCCGGTCCCGCGTGCTGTCAGGGGGCTGCCGGCTCGCCTACGCCGACGCCGTCCGCACGTCACCGTCCGCCGCCGCGGCCGTCAGCCGGGCCACGGCCTCCGTGGTGCCGCACGGGTGGGCGCCCAGGGCCGTCTGGCGGGTCACGATGGAGCGCTCGGCGCGCATCAGCCGCCAGCCGCGGCGCAGCAGGAACGCCGTGGACTTCCGGCCCTCCCTGAGGTCCCGCAGCAGCCGGCGCCGGAACGTGGTCGACGGCCGGCCGCGCAGGCAGAGCGCGTCGGCGAGCACCCCGAGTTCACGGCACGCGTCCAGGACCTCCGCCGCGAACACGCCCTCCGCGACGAACAGCGGGGCGCCCGCGAGGTCGAGCGTCCTCGTCCCCACCCGGGCGCTGCTCGCGATGTCGTACACCGGCAGCCGGGTGCGCCCGGTGCGGCACAGCTCCTCGACCGCGGCGACGGCCACCCGGGCGTCCCAGGACGCGGGCGAGTCCCAGTCGACGTCCGGCGAGCCCGGCACCTGCGGCAGCGTCGGGTCGTGCCCCTCCTTGTAGAAGTCGTCGAGGCAGAGCACGGGCAGGCCGCTCCGCGCGGCGAGCGATGACTTTCCTGAGCCCGAAGGGCCGCACAGCAGCACGACCCGGGCGGGTATCGGGGGATTCGGGGTCACGAGAGTCCAGTGTGCGCCATGAAGGCCGCCAGGCCGAACCCGCGCGCCGTGCCCGGGTGGTGTCATCGCGCGGTGCACCGGGGCGACGGCGGGCGCGGCGTTCGTCCGGGGCGCCCCCGGGCGGGCCGGGGGCGCCGGGGCGTCGGGGGTCAGTACGAGCTGCCCGAGACTCCGAGCGCGCCCGTCGGGTGCCAGACCGTCTTGGTCTCCAGGAAGGCCGTCAGGCGGCCGGTGCCGGGGTCGGCGGTCCAGCCGTGTCCGTCGGGGCCGTCCACAGGCTGTGGACGCAGGACCCGCTTGAGGTTGTCCGCGGCCGCCGTCTCCAACTCCTTGGCCAGGCCCGCGTCCGCGCCCGTCAGGTCGATGGCGTTGACGTCCTGGTGCGCGGCGAGCGGCGCGGCGATCTCCGCCGTCCGGCCGGACAGGACGTTCACGACACCGCCGGGCAGGTCCGAGGTGGCCAGCACCTCGGCGAGCGACAGGGCGGGCAGCGGGGCGTGCTCGCTGGCGACCAGCACGGCGGTGTTGCCCGTGGCGATCACAGGTGCCAGCACGGACACCAGGCCGAGGAGCGCAGAGCGCTGCGGGGCGAGCACGGCCACCACGCCCGTGGGCTCCGGCGTGGAGAGGTTGAAGTACGGGCCCGCGACCGGGTTACCGCCGCCGACCACCTGGGCGATCTTGTCGGTCCAGCCCGCGTACCAGACCCAGCGGTCGATCGCGGCGTCCACCTGGGCGGCCGCTTCGGCGCCCGGCAGGCCCTCGGCGTCGGCCACCTCGCGCACGAACTGCTCGCGGCGGCCCTCCAGCATCTCCGCGACGCGGTACAGGATCTGGCCGCGGTTGTACGCCGTCGCGCCCGACCAGCCGCCGAACGCCTTGCGGGCCGCCACCACCGCGTCCCTGGCGTCCTTGCGCGAGGCCCGCGGCGCGTTCGCCAGCCAGCCGCCCCTGGAGTCGGTCACCTCGTACACCCGGCCGCTCTCACTGCGGGGGAACTTCCCCCCGACGTACAGCTTGTAGGTCTTGAGGACGCCCAGGCGCGCCCCGGCTGAGGCCGCTGGGGCCGCTGGAGTCGCTGGGGTCTCCGGGGTCGTCGGCGTCGCTGACGGCTCAGACATCGAGGTAGGCCTCCAGACCGTGCCGGCCGCCCTCGCGGCCGAAACCCGACTCCTTGTAGCCGCCGAACGGCGAGGTCGGATCGAACTTGTTGAACGTGTTGGACCAGACGACGCCCGCCCGCAGCTTGTTCGCGACGGCCAGGATCCGGGAACCCTTCTCCGTCCAGATGCCCGCCGACAGGCCGTACTGGCTGTTGTTGGCCTTGGCGACGGCCTCGTCGGGGGTGCGGAACGTCAGCACCGAGAGCACCGGGCCGAAGATCTCGTCACGGGCGACGGTGTGCGCTTGGCTGACGTTCGTGAAGAGCGTGGGCGCGAACCAGTAGCCGGACGAGGGGAGTTCGCACGGCGCCGTCCACCGCTCGGCGCCCT
Organism: Streptomyces sp. TS71-3; assembly: GCF_018327685.1. Taxonomy (NCBI): domain Bacteria; kingdom Bacillati; phylum Actinomycetota; class Actinomycetes; order Kitasatosporales; family Streptomycetaceae; genus Streptomyces; species Streptomyces sp. TS71-3. The sequence continues at coordinate 965,267 of NZ_BNEL01000001.1, forward strand.
CGGCCTCGCCGGTCTCGGCGAGCCTGGTGATCCGGGCCAGCTGCTCGGCGGAGTTGATCGCCCCGATGTCGGTGTTCTTGTCCAGCGGGTCGCCGAGCCGCAGCGTCGCCAGCCGGCGCTTGAGGGAGTCGAGCAGCTCGTCCGCGATCGACTCCTGCACCAGCAGCCGGGAGCCCGCGCAGCAGACCTGGCCCTGGTTGAAGAAGATGCCGCCGACGATGCCCTCCACCGCCTGGTCCACGGGTGCGTCGTCGAAGACGATGTTGGCGCCCTTGCCGCCCAGCTCCAGCGTGAGCTTCTTGCCGGTGCCCGCGACCGTCCGGGCGATCTCCTTGCCGACCGCGGTCGAGCCGGTGAACGCGACCTTGTTCACGTCCGGGTGCGCGACGAGCGCCGCGCCCGCGTCGCCGTAGCCGGGCAGGATGTTGACCACGCCCTTCGGCAGGCCCGCCTGGCGGCAGACGCCCGCGAAGAACAGCGCGGACAGCGGGGTGGTCTCGGCCGGCTTCAGGACCACCGTGTTGCCGGTGGCCAGCGCCGGGGCGATCTTCCAGGCCAGCATGAGCAGCGGGAAGTTCCACGGGATGACCTGCCCCGCCACGCCCAGCGGGCGCGGGTTCTGCCCGAAGCCGGCGTGCGGCAGCTTGTCCGCCCAGCCGGCGTAGTAGAAGAAGTGCGCGGCGACCAGCGGCAGGTCCGCGTCGCGGGTCTCCCGGATCGGCTTGCCGTTGTCCAGCGTCTCCAGGACGGCCAGCTCCCGCGCGCGCTCCTGGATGATCCGGGCGATCCGGAACAGGTACTTGGCCCGCTCGGCGCCCGGCAGCCCGGACCAGCCCGGGAACGCCGCCCGGGCGGCCCGCACCGCGCGCTCCACGTCCGCGGCGCCGGCCTGCGCGACCTCGGAGAGCACCTCCTCCGTCGCCGGGCTGACCGTCTTGAAGACCCGGCCGTCCGCGGCGTCCGTGAACTCGCCGTCGATGAACAGGCCGTAGGAGGGCGCGATGTCGACGTGTCCGCGGGACTCGGGTGCGGGGGCGTAGGCGAACATCGGGGACGGGGTCGCGCCGGCGCGGGAGGCGCGGGCATCCGGGGTCGCGTTCGGTGCGGACACGCCCGGTTCGGTGGCGTGCCCCGCCGCGGTTGCGGTGGCGGTTCCGGTTTCGGTCCCGGTGGGAGCGGGACGGCTCGCCTCGTCGGGACGGCCGGTCGCGTCTGGACGGCCGGCCTTGTCGGGACGGCCCGCCTTGTCCGGGCGGCGGGTCCCGTCCTGCGGGCCCTTCGCGTGGTTCGTGGTCATGAGTCTCAGTCCACCGTCACGTAGTCGGGGCCGGAGTACCGTCCGGTCCTCAGCTTCTGGCGCTGCATCAGCAGGTCGTTCAGCAGCGAGGACGCGCCGAAACGGAACCAGTGGGGGTGCAGCCAGTCCTCGCCGGCGGTCTCGTTCACCAGCACCAGGAACTTGATCGCGTCCTTGGACGTGCGGATCCCGCCGGCCGGCTTCACGCCGACCTGTACCCCGGTCTGCGCCCGGAAGTCACGCACGGCCTGGAGCATCAGCAGGGTGTTCGACGGGGTGGCGTTCACCGCGACCTTGCCGGTGGAGGTCTTGATGAAGTCGGCGCCCGCGAGCATGCCGAGCCAGGAGGCGCGGCGGATGTTGTCGTACGTGGACAGCTCGCCGGTCTCGAAGATGACCTTCAGGCGGGCGGCGCCGCTCGCCTCCTTCACGGCGCGGATCTCGTCGTACACCTTCAGGTAGTCCCCGGCCAGGAAGGCGCCGCGGTCGATGACCATGTCGACCTCGTCGGCGCCCGCGCTGACCGCGGAGCGCACGTCCGCCAGCTTGACGTCCAGTGCGGCGCGGCCCGCGGGGAAGGCGGTGGCGACGGAGGCGACGTTGATGCCGGTGCCGGCGACGGCCTCCTTGGCGGTGGCCACCATGTCCGGGTACACGCAGAGGGCGGCGACCCGCGGGGTCGAGCGGTCGGTGGGGTCCGGGTTCGCGCCCTTCGCACCCAGCGAGCGGACCTTGCCCGGGGTGTCCGCACCCTCCAGAGTGGTCAGATCGATCATGGAGATGGCCAGGTCGATGGCGTACGCCTTGGCCGTCGTCTTGATCGACCGGGTGCCGAGCGCCGCGGCACGCGCCTCCAGGCCGACCGGGTCCACCCCGGGCAGGCCGTGCAGGAAGCGGGTCAGGGCGCGGTTGGACGCGGTGGCGTCGGTGAACGGGGCGGGCGGGAGCGCGGAGGCCGGCACGGGCGGGGCGGCGGCCGGCGCGTCGTGTGCGGTGGTCGACATGGTCACGAGGGGAGCATATCTACACGCGTAGCGGCGGTACAGGGGAGCGGCTTCGGGGGCCGCCGGGGAGCCGATTCCGGGGCTATGGGGGCGATATCGGGCGGCTCGGTCACGGGGCGGGCCCGGTTCGGGTGCCGATCGTGCACATGAGGCGTGATGGGGGCGTGACCCTGGCGTGATTCAGGCGGGTGGCGGGTGTCAGGCAGAATCGCGGTATGACGACCTCCGATCCCGGACCGCGGCGTGCAGAGCAGGAAGACGGTGCGTCGCGTGCGGATGACGCGCGCGACGCGGATGCCCGCGGGGTGGAGGAGCAGGACGCGGGGGCGCACGGCGCGGGGGCGCGTGACGTGCCGGGGGGTGGTGCGCGGGGTGCGGGCGGTTCCGTGCCGGCGGCTCGCGACGGGGACGGTTCCGTGCCGGGGCCCCGTGGCGGGGATGGTTCCGTGCCGGGGGCCCGTGGCGGGGAGTCCGGTGGCCCGGACGGCGGGGAGGCCGAAGCCCCGGCCCGCGGCGAGGCCGAACCCCTGACCGGCGGTGACGGTCCCGGCGGCGAGCCCGGCGGTCCGGCGGATGAGGCCCCCGAGGTCGAGGGCGAGGCGGTGGAGGGTGAGGCATCCGTGGGCGGGGTGCCCGATCCCGCCCGGCCGGCGGCCGAGCCCGAGCGGCCGTCCTCGCCGGACCGCGTGTTCCGCTCCGGCGGCGGGATGGCCGGCGGCGTCCTCCTGCTGGCGCTGGTCGTGTGGCTGGGCGTCGACGCGCTGATCCGCGGGAAGGGCCACACGCCCTGGCTGGCGCTGGCCACGATGCTGCTGCTCGTGCCGCTGGTCTCGGCGTACACGCTGCGTCCCGCGGTGTTCGCGAACGAGGAACGGCTGCGGGTCCGCAACCCCTTCCGGATCATCACGCTTCCCTGGGCCGCCGTCTCGGCGCTGCGCTCCGGCTACACGAACGAGGTGCTGGACCAGGCCGGCGTCAAGTACCAGTTGTGGGCCATTCCCGTGTCGCTGCGTGCCCGCAAGAAGGCGGGGCGTGCGCAGGTGCGGGCCACCGCGGGGGAGCCCCGCGGTGGTGGGGGCGTCTTCGGAGGTGGGCGCGCCCGGGGGCTCGGCGGTGCGTTCGGCGGGGGTACCGCGGAGGTGGCGCAGCCTCGGGCCGGTGAGGGAGATTCGACGCGGGCCCGGGGTGACCGGAGCATGGATGATCTGCGTGAGCTTGCGGAGGGGGGTGCCCCGGGGGGTGCTGCTGCGCAGGGGGCTGCTGCGCAGGGCGGGGCCGAGGTCAGGTGGGCGTACGAGGTGATCGCGCCTGCCGTCGCGGGGCTTGTGTTGTTGGCGGTGCTGCTCGGCATCGGGTGACGGGTGGTCGCGCCGCCCGGTGAGCCCCTATCCGGGGTCGCCCGTGTCCGTGGAGTGGGCCCGTGCCGGGGGCTGCCCCTCCGGGCGGGGTGTTCGGTTGTTTCGGGATCTTCCGGCCTGGAGGAGGCCTGGCGACGAGGGGGGCCGGGGGAGGCCCGGCGAAGGGGCCCAGGGAAGGCGGCAGGCGCTCCCGGCGTGCGCTCGGGGCGGTACTGGCGGGCGCGGTCCTCGCGCTGGTGGCCGCGTGCGCGCCCGGCGGCTCCGGCGCGGCGGCCGGGCCAGGGGCGCGGGCCACGGACCTCGGGCCCGCCTCGGACGTCGCGCCGGAGCCGCCGCGCGCGGGTGCGGCCCGCGGGGCGCCACCGGTACGCCGGCCCGGCCGGGGGGCCACCACATCGCCCGCACCCGGACCGTCCGGCGCGCCGTCTCCCGCCACCGCGTCCCCGGCGGCCGGTGAGCCGGAGGCCGGCGGCCCGGCGGCAGGGGCGGCCGGCACCGGGCGCACCAGGGGCCCCGACCTGTCCCGTACCGCCCCGCCCGGGCCCGTACGCGCCACGCCGTTCAGGGGCTCGGCGACCGCCGGCAAGCCCGTGCCACCGGCCCTGAAGCCCGCGCCCGGCCGGGCCGTCCTGCGGATCGGCGGCTGGAGCGCCGCGGTCATCCGGGGCGGCCAGGAGGAGGTGGACGCCTGCCAGGACGCGGTGCAGTGGGCCGGACCCGACATCGGTACCGAGAACGGTTACCGGATGCGCACGACCGTGATCGTCGGCCACGACTTCTGCGGCTTCGCGCAGTTCGGGGCCATGCCCGTCGGCAGCACCGTCACGCTGGAGACCACCCGCGGGACATGGAGGTACCGCGTGTACTCCACGTACATCGCCCCCGGCCGCGGCGTTCCCGCCGCGGGACTGTACTGGGGCGACCTCACCCTCCAGTCGTGCGTGGGGCCGGACACCGGGTTCAGCTACCTGATGCGGATGTGAAGGCCCTCCCGGGAGTGTTCACCGGGCCTTCGCCCCGCGGAGAGGGTCAGGGCGGGTGCCTTCGAGGCCCTTGCCACTACGGTCGTTCGCTGTAGCGAAGTGTCACCGCGGGAGCGGCGCCGGCGGTACCGCGCCAGGCTCGGGGTCACAGGACGGCGGCACGAGGCCCGCCGCCAACCCCAGTTCCGCGCCGCACCCGACGCACAGCGCGTCATCCCGCCCGACGCACACCGCCTCGCCGTCCGGGCCGACGCAGAGCCCGACGGCGTCGCCCACCCACAGCTCACCGAGTGCGACCCCCAGCGACGCGCCGGGCTCCGGCAACACGGGTTCCGGAGACAACGGTTCCGGAAGCACCGGAACGCCGAGCGAGCCCAGCGAGAGCCCCAGCACGGGGGAGTCGTCGTCTCCGTCCCCGTCCCCGTCCTGCCCGTCGGACACGCCGTCCCCCTCCGCGACGCCCAGCGAGACGCCCGAGCTCACGCCGAGCGGCAGCGCGGACCCGGACGGGGCGGTTTGCCCGTAGGGCAGCATCCGAGCCTCGCCGAGCGGCCACTCGTCAGGCGATGAGCGAGGCGGTCCCCTGGCCGGATTCCAGGGGACCGTCCGCTGGTTCGAGGTCATCGCAGACCATGCGAGCGCCGCCGCCGCGCGGTACGTGTGGGAGAAGGCCGTCGCGGCGCCTGCCTGGGCAGTCCCGGCGGGCGTCGGGTGCGGCGACGCGGGGGCCCCTGCATAGGCTGGCCGTCTCATGCGACGCGCCGCGACAAGGATCAGCCCATGCGCAGCAGCACCAGGATCCGTCTGATAGAGCCCGCCGACGCCGCCCCGATCGCCGCGCATCGGGTGCGGGACGTGGAGGCCTTCCGACCGTGGGAACCGGACCAGCCGGCCGGCTTCTTCACCCCGGAGGGCCAGGCGGAGCGGATCGACAGGCTGCTGGCCGGATACCGGGCCGGCGCGGTCTGGCCGGGCGTGGTGCTCGCCGACGACCAGCTGATCGGGCAGGTCACGGTCGGAGGCATCCTGCCGCAGCCGCACCTGCGCCGCGGCTCCGTCGGATACTGGATCGCCACCGTCGCCCAGAATCAAGGGCACGCCGGGCAAGCCGTCGCGCTGGTACTCCGGGTCATGACGGACGAACTAGGCTTGCACCGCGCCGAGGCGTCCACGAATCTGGAGAATCTGCCGTCGCAGCGGGTGCTGCGACGCAACGCGTTCACCCCGTACGGCGTCGCGCACTCCTCGATCCACCTCGACGGGAGCTGGCGGGACGCGCTGCTGTGGGAGCGGGTTCTGAGCGAGTAACCAGGGGGTGTCTCGAAAGCGGACGTCGGTCTGTTTGCCGGTGGTTGGCCAGTATCGGGTGCATGATCGTGGTCATGTCCGCCGTGCCCTCCCGCCTGTCCGCCGTGACGCTCGGCGCCCGCGATCTACCGCGGCTGCGCCGGTTCCAAAAGGGCCTGGGCTGGGAGGAGCAGGCGTCCAGCGGCCACGGCTGGGCGAGCTTGCCGGTCGCGGCTCGGTGAGTTTCCCTTCGAACCGATCCACCGTCGTGGGGCCCCGGCTCCCTCGGGAATGCACGCGCCGGGTCGGCATGTACGGAGACAAGTTCAGGTCGCGTCCACCCTTTCTGCCTGACCGGTGACCCGGGGGGCGGCCCCGGGTCAGCCTCCTCCGGTCAGTTCCCTGCGGACGACGGCAGGCCCGCCGCCGCGGACAGGTCGTGCTTGAGTGCGGCGAGGCGTTCGTCCGCCGTGGCGCGTGCAGCGGCGAGCCTGGTGCGGGAACCCGTCGGCACGATCACCTCCAGGTAGCACTTGAGCTTGGGCTCCGTGCCGCTGGGGCGGACGACGACGCGGGCCCGGCAGGAGCCGTCGGGGGCCACCAGGGTGTAGCGCAGGCCGTCCGTGGGCGGCAGGGCCGCCGTGCCCTCCGAGAGGTCCTCGGCGGTGCTGACGGGCAGCCCGGCGAGAGTCGCCGGGGGCCGCTCGCGCAGCCGCCGCATGGCGTCGGCGATGACGGCGAGGTCGTCGACGCGCACCGAGAGCTGGTCGGTCGCGTGCAGGCCGTGCTCGACGGCCAGGTCGTCCAGCAGGTCGTCCAGCGTCCTGCCCTCCTCCTTCAGCCCCGAGGCCAGCTCGGCGACCAGCAGCGCCGCGGTGATGCCGTCCTTGTCGCGGACGCCCCCGGGGTCGACGCAGTAACCGAGCGCCTCCTCGTAGCCGTAGCGCAGGCCGGACACCCGCGAGATCCACTTGAAGCCGGTGAGCGTCTCCTCGTGGCGCAGGCCGGCAGCCGCGGCGATCCGGCCGAGCAGCGACGACGAGACGATGGAGGCGGCGAAGGTGTCCCGGGCGCCCCCGGCCCCGGACGCCGCACCGCCGCCCCGCCGGACCAGGTGGGCCGCGAGGAGGGCGCCCACCTCGTCGCCGCGGAGCATGCGCCAGCCGGCCGCGGCGGAGGCGTCGGGCACCGCCACGGCACAGCGGTCCGCGTCGGGGTCGTTGGCGATGATCAGATCGGGGGCGCCGGAACCGTCCGGTCCGGACGCCAGGGAGCGCGCGGTGGCGAAGGCGAGGTCCATCGCGCCGGGCTCCTCCGGGTTGGGGAACGCGACGGTGGGGAAGTCGGGGTCGGGGTCCGCCTGTTCGGCGACCAGCACCGGCGCGGGGAAGCCGGCCCGCTCGAAGGCGGCCAGCAGGGTGTCCCTGCCGACGCCGTGCATCGGCGTGTAGACGACGCGGGCGGTTCGCGGGGAGCCCTCGGCCGGCACGGTGGCAGCCCGGTCCAGGTACGCCTGGAGGACGTCGTCGCCGAGCGCCTGCCACCCGCCGTCCGGGCGCGGCACGTCCGCCAGCGCGCCGACCGCGGCGATCTCGGCCGCGATCTCGCCGTCCACGGGGGGCGCGATCTGGGCGCCGTCGCCCAGGTAGACCTTGTAGCCGTTGTCCCGGGGCGGGTTGTGGCTGGCGGTGACCTCCACCCCGGCGACGGCGCCCAGGTGCCGGATGGCGAACGCGAGGACCGGCGTGGGCAGCGGGCGCGGCAGCACCGCGGCGCGCAGCCCGGCGCCGGTCAGCACGGCCGCGGTGTCACGGGCGAACTCGGCCGACATGTGCCGGGCGTCGTAGCCGACCACGACCAGGCCGCTCGTGCCGTCCGGCTGCCGCGCGATCAGGTAGCGGGCCAGGCCGGCCGCCGCGCGGATCACCACCGCGCGGTTCATCCGCGTCGGGCCCGCGCCCAGCTCGCCGCGGAGCCCGGCGGTGCCGAACTGGAGCGTGCCCGCGAACCGGGCCTCAAGTTCCTTGCGTTCCCCCGCCCGGATCAGCGCGGCCAGCTCGTCACGGGTGGCCGGGTCCGGGTCCTCGGCAAGCCAGGCCTCGGCCCGTGCGATGAGTTCGTCCTGCACCAGTTCTCAGCCTCTCGTTCGTGTCGGTGAGCGTCTCGCGTCTCCGACGAGGTCCGTCCGGCACACGCAGGGTGCCGTACGCGGCGGTTCGGGTCGCGGCCGGGGCGGGCCCGGGGGCCCGGGGGAAGCGCGCAGGGGGGTGGCCTGGGGCGCCCCGGGCGAGGACCCGGCGTGGGGCGGTACCGCGGGCACTGCCCCACGCCGCTGCGCATCGGAAGAGCCGCGAGCCCGGCGGGAGTTGCCGGACTGCTCAGCTCGGCGGATCGCCCCACGGGCCTCAGCCCGGCGGGTTGTCCGACGGGCCTCAGCCTGGCGGGTTGTCCGACGGGCCCCAGCCCGGCGGATCGCCGGGCGGGCCTCAGATGCGGGGCAGCACCTGCGCCAGCAGTTCCCCCATCCGCGCGGCGGCGTCCTGTCCGGCCTGCAGGACCTCCTCGTGGTTCAGGGGCTCCCCGGTCATCCCCGCGGCCAGGTTGGTGACCAGCGAGATGCCCAGCACCTCGACGCCCGCCTCGCGCGCGGCGATCGCTTCGAGTGCGGTCGACATCCCGACCAGATCGGCGCCGATCGCGCGCGCCATCCGCACCTCGGCGGGGGTCTCGTAGTGCGGCCCCGGGAACTGCGCGTACACGCCTTCCGCCAGCGAGGGGTCGACCTCCTTGCAGAGCGCGCGCAGACGCGGGGAGTACAGGTCGGTGAGGTCGACGAAGTTGGCGCCGACGATGGGCGAGGCTGCCGTGAGGTTGAGGTGGTCGCTGATCAGGACCGGCTGGCCCGGGTACATGCCCTCGCGCAGCCCCCCGCACCCGTTCGTCAGGACGACGGTCTTGCAGCCGGACGCCGCGGCGGTCCGCACGCCGTGCGCCACCGACGCGACGCCGCGGCCCTCGTAGTAGTGAGTTCTGCCCAGGAAGACCAGGGCCCGCTTCTCACCGATGCGGTAGGAGCGGACCTTGCCGACGTGCCCCTCGACCGCCGGCGGCGGGAAGCCAGGCAGGTCGGTGACGGCGAACTCGTGCTCGGCGGTGCCGAGTCCGTCGACCGCCGGAGCCCATCCAGAGCCCATCACTAGGGCGACGTCGTGGGTGTCGGCACCGGTCAGACCACGCAGGCGCGTGGCGGCGGCGTCGGCGGCGGCGTGGGGGTCGCCCTGGATGTCGTCTGGGAGAAGAGATGCGTTCACGTGGTTGAGGGTAGCCGGTCGGGGCCTACGCGCGTAGACATCGCAGGGGCCGCTTTCCGGTTCCGGGGCACCGTTGACGCCGGGTAACCCCGGCCCACCTCAGGGGCGCGGGGTGGGGGTACCTCCCACGCCCTCAAGGCAGTGGGGGAGCGACCAGCCACGACGTGACCTGTAGGTCGCCACCGGCCGGGAGGGGCTGGTTCTGTCGTGTCCGGATCACAGGCCCGTGGCCGGTTGCTCGCGCCCGCGCGGCGGAGCCGCATATCGATACAGCCCCGCGCCCCTCGGGGACGGGGGCTGCGCCCCGATCAGGGGTGCACGCGGAGTCTCCCCGCGCCACTCCGAGGGCGGGCGTCCAGGCGGGGGCACCCCGGACATCGGCTGGACGCGGCCTCAGCAGGGCCGCTTCCGCAGCTCCATCACGTAGTCGTACGGCGCCCCCGCCGACTCCGCGGCCTCCGCGATCTCGCCCAGGTAGCGGGCCGAGGGCAGGCCGCCCTCGTAGCCGTTGAGCACGTACGTCCAGGCCGATTCCTCGCCGTCCAGCGTGTGCACGCGGATCCTGGTGCGGCGGTATATGTCGAGCCCGACGCCCTCCCAGCGGTCCATCGAGTCCTCGTCCGGCGGCGCGATGTCGTAGAGCGCCACGAAGACCTGGCACTCCGGGGACTCCACGATGGTGGCCAGCGCTCCCTCCCAGCCCATGTGCTCGCCCCCGAAGGTCATCCGCCAGCCGTTCAGCCAGCCGGTGGCGCGCATCGGTGAGTGCGGAGCGCGGCGGGACATCAGCCGCGCATCGAGGTTGCCCGCGTACGCGGCGTAGAGCGACATAGCGATGAGAGTACGGCAGCGGGGCGACGCGACCGCCGCGCGGGAGATGGGCCGTTCCGGCGAGGCCCCCGCCGGAGGCGGGCGGCACCCGGTCGCATGCGGGACGGCACCCGGTTGCATCAGGGACGGCACCAGGGTGCATCCGGGACGGTACCGGCGGTATGTGAGGCAATACCCGGCCGTTCTCGGGGCGGTACCCGACGGTGTCCAGGGCCGCACCCGACGTTGTCCGTGGCCGGCGTGCGACGGTATCCGGGCGCGGCCTCCGCGGTGGGTCACGGTGCCGTCCGAGGTGAGGCGTGGTGCCGTCCCAGGTGAGGCACGGTGGGCCGCCGGGCGAGGCGTGGTCCGGCCCGCCCGGCGGCCCCTGAGCGAGCCGGCGGAGGGCCCGGGAACGGGCCCCGGGGCGAGACGCGAGGGGGAGTGCGGAACAATGGGGAGCGTGACTCGGATCGTGATCATCGGTGGCGGACCCGGCGGATACGAGGCGGCCCTGGTGGCCGCGCAGCTCGGCGCGGAGGTGACCGTGGTCGACTGCGACGGCCTCGGCGGTGCCTCCGTGCTCACGGACTGCGTGCCCTCGAAGACCCTGATCGCGACCGCCGAGGTGATGACCACCTTCGACTCCTCCTACGAGGAGCTGGGGATCATCGTCGCCGACGACACCCCGCCCATGGAGCAGGCGGCGCGGGTCGTCGGAGTGGACCTCGGCAAGGTCAACCGCCGGGTGAAGCGCCTGGCGCTCGCCCAGTCGCACGACATCGCGGCGGCGGTCACGCGCGCCGGCGCACGCGTCAAGCGCGGGCACGCGCGGCTCGACGGGCAGCAGGCCACCGACGGCTCGCGCCGGGTGGTCGTCCGGGTGGCCGACGGCACGGAGGAGACCCTGCACGCGGACGCCGTGCTGATCGCCACCGGCGGCCACCCCCGCGAGCTGCCGGACGCCCGTCCGGACGGCGAGCGCATCCTGAACTGGACCCAGGTGTACGACCTGGAGGAGCTTCCCCAGGAGCTGATCGTGGTCGGCTCCGGCGTCACCGGCGCCGAGTTCGCCGGCGCGTACCAGGCGCTGGGCTCCCGGGTCACGCTGGTCTCCAGCCGCGACCGCGTGCTGCCCGGTGAGGACCCGGACGCCGCCGCGGTCCTGGAGGACGTCTTCCGGCGCCGCGGCATGAACGTGATGGCCCGCTCCCGCGCGCAGTCCGCCAAGCGGGTGGGCGACCGGGTCGAGGTCACGCTCCAGGACGGCCGGGTGATCTCCGGCACGCACTGCCTGATGGCCGTCGGCGCCGTGCCCAACACCTCGGGGATGGGCCTGGAGGAGTCCGGGGTCCGCCTGGAGGAGTCCGGGCACGTCTGGACCGACAAGGTCTCCCGCACCTCCGCGCCCGGCGTCTACGCCGCGGGCGACGTCACCGGCGTCTTCGCGCTCGCCTCGGTCGCCGCGATGCAGGGCCGGATCGCCATGTACCACTTCCTGGGCGACGCGGTCGCGCCGCTCAACCTGAAGACCGTCTCGTCGAACGTCTTCACCGACCCCGAGATCGCCACGGTCGGCTACACGCAGGCCGACGTCGACGCCGGCCGGATCGACGCCCGGTCCGTCAAGCTCCCGCTGCTGCGCAACCCCCGCGCGAAGATGCAGGGCATCAGGGACGGCTTCGTCAAGATCTTCTGCCGGCCGGGCACGGGCATCGTGGTCGGGGGAGTGGTCGTCGCGCCGCGTGCCTCGGAGCTGATCCACCCGATCTCGCTCGCGGTGGACAACAATCTGACGGTCGAACAGATAGCCAACGCCTTCACCGTCTACCCGTCGCTGTCCGGGTCGATCGCCGAGGTGGCCCGGCAGCTGCACACCCGGAAGACGGGGGACGGCGGCTGACGCCAGGCGTCCACGGCTCGGCCGATTGGCCCACGTGGACCCGGACCGGACCACGCGGAGCACGGAGCCGGTCGGGATCGCCGGGTGGGCCATCGGGCGCCTATAGCCGCCGGCGCTGGGGCCCGGGTGTCGGTGATGTGAATGTGCCGGGTGCTTATACCACTCCGTAGTGCAGGTTGCGAACAACTTCTGTTATTCGGCGGAAACTGCTGAAAGCAGACGGTCGCCGGGTTACTGTCAGTTTCGTGTTCGCTGCAGAACGTCGCCAATTGATTCTTGAAATGGTCCGGGCCAATGGAGCAGTGTCGCTCCGGGAGCTCGCCCGTGTCGTCCAGACCTCCGAAGTGACCGTTCGGCGGGATGTGCGCGCCCTGGAGGCCGAGGGGCTGCTCGACCGCCGGCACGGCGGCGCCGTCCTGCCCGGCGGGTTCACCCGCGAGTCCGGGTTCCCCCAGAAGTCGCATCTGGCCACCGCCGAGAAGACGGCCATCGCCGATCTCGCCGCGGGCCTGGTCGACGAGGGCGAGGCCATCGTGGTGGGCGCCGGCACCACCACCCAGGAGCTGGCCCGCAGACTCGCCCGGGTGCCCGGCCTGACCGTCGTCACCAACTCCCTGCTGGTGGCGCAGGCCCTCGCGCACGCCAACCGCGTCGAGGTCGTGATGACCGGAGGCACCCTTCGCGGTTCCAACTACGCGCTGGTGGGCAGCGGCGCGGAGCAGTCCCTCCAGGGCCTCAGGGTGTCGCGGGCGTTCCTGTCCGGCAGCGGGCTGACCGCCGAGCGCGGCCTGTCCACGTCGAACATGCTCTCCGCGAGCGTCGACCGTGCGCTGGTGCAGGCCGCGGCCGAGGTCGTGGTCCTCGCCGACCACACCAAGCTCGGCACGGACACCATGTTCCAGACCGTGCCGACGGATGTGATCACCCGCCTGGTCACCGACGACCCGCCCCCGCACGACGACCGTGCCGCGACGGAACTCCAGGCGCTGGCCGACCAGGGCGTGCAGATCACCGTCGCGGGCGGCGCCCAGTCCGACCCCTCACCGGCTCCTCCGCCGTCCGCCGCGGCCCGTCCGCCCCGGCGCGACGTCTCCCTGCCCGGCCCGCGCCGCCAGGTGCCGGGCTCCGGCTCTCCGCTGCGCAGCGCTCCGCCCGTCGTCGGCGGGGAGCCGCCGGGCGGCGAGCGGGCACGGGTGGCGGATCTACGGCGCCGCTGACGGCCCGGGGCCGGCCGCGCGAGCGCCGGCCGGCCCCGGGGCCGTGGCCCCCCTCCGCGAGCCCGGACCCTCCCGCCCGAGACGTGCCCTCCATGACGGGCAGAAGGTACAGGCCCCGATCCAGGAGCCAAGGTGCATCGCTGCGCCCTCAGGGGCGCGGGGAACTGCGCGAACAGCCACGACGAACCGGCAGATCGCCACTGCCCGGAGGGGGCGAGGGCCGGGCGGCCACCGGCCGGTGGGCAGGCTGCACGCGCACGGTGTGAAGAGCGCCGCTTACGGCCAAGGTGCATCGCTGCGCCTTCAGGGGCGCGGGGAACTGCGCGAACAGCCACGACGAACCGGCAGATCGCCACTGCCCGGAGGGGGCGAGGGCCGGGCGGCCACCGGCCGGTGGGCAGGCTGCACGCGCACGGTGTGAAGAGCGCCGCTTACGGCCAAGGTGCATCGCTGCGCCCTCAGGGGCGCGGGGAACTGCGCGAACAGCCACGACGAACCGGCAGATCGCCACTGCCCGGAGGGGGCTGGCGAAGGCCGTGGGGCCACACACCGGTGGGCGAGGACCACGCCCCGGGTAGCCGTGCCCGTCAGGGCACCGCTCAGGGCGCCGACGTGGTCAGCCCCCGCAACGTCAGCCCCAGCAGCCGGTCGGCAAGCCCCGGATCATCGGGAGTCTCCTCCGCCGCCAGCGCGATCGCATTGGTGAGCTGGAGGAGATCACCTATGGACACGTCCTGGTGCACCGCACCAGCCTGCTGCGCCCGCACCAGCAGCGCCTGACCGGCCGACCGCATCGGATTGCTGCACCGCCGCAGCGCCGAACTGTCGTCGTGCGAGGCCGACATCAGCGCGTGCGACAGCCCCCGGTACTCGCTCGCGTGCGTGATGATGTCGCGCAGCCAGGCGACCAGCGCCCGGCACGGCTGAGGCGCGTCCAGCAGCGCACGCGAGCGCACCAGCAGATCGGCGACCGCGTCCTCGAAGACGGCGCTCATCAGCGCGTGCCGGTTGGGAAAATGCCGGTACAGCGTGCCGATGCCGACACCCGCACGCCGCGCGACGTCCTCCAGCGGCGTGTCCGTGCCGTGCTCGGCGAACGCGACCCGGGCCGCGGCCAGCAGCCTCTGGTAGTTGCGGCGGGCGTCGGCCCGCTTGGGGCCGTGCCGCCCGAGACCGGAACCGGGCCGGGGACCGGACCCGCTACCGGATCCCGCCGGCCGCCCCGCGGGGGTGCCGGGGGCCGGGGGGATGCGCGCGGTGGCGCCTTGACCGGCGTCCTGCTCGCGGACCTGATTGCTCACGCTGGGGTCCTCATGGGTGGTCGGGGTAGGGGACACGCGCGACGGCACCCGAGGCGGCCCGGAAGCGCCCGCCCGCAGGGGGCATGTGGGCTTCCACGGTAACGGGCGAGCCGGCTCCGCCACGTGGCCATCGCCGAACCCGGCGCGCGGACGCGGGATCCGCCCATGGCCTGCCCCGCAACGGCGCGGGGCCCGGCCGAGCGTGGCTCGGCCGGGCCCCGGCAGCACCTGCGGACCGGGCGGACACCCGATCCCTCCGGTTCAGTCCTTGATCTCGCAGATGATGGCGCCGGAGGTGAGGGAGGCGCCGACTTCGGCGGTGAGGCCCTTGATGGTGCCGGAGCGGTGGGCGTTGAGGGGTTGTTCCATCTTCATGGCTTCGAGGACGACGACGAGGTCGCCTTCCTTGACTTCCTGGCCTTCCTCGACGGCGACCTTGACGATGGTGCCTTGCATGGGGGAGGCGAGGGTGTCGCCGGAGGCGGCGGGTCCGGATTTGCGTACGGCGCGTCGTTTGGGGCGTGCGCCGGCGGCCAGGCCGGTGCGGGCGAGTGTCATGCCCAGGCTGGCGGGTAGCGAGACTTCCAGGCGCTTGCCGCTGACCTCGACGACGACGGTTTCGCGGCCGGTATCCGCCTCGTCGGCGGCCTCGGCGGTGTCCACGGGTGCGGTGAAGGGTTTGATCTCGTTGACGAAGCCGGTCTCGATCCACCGGGTGTGGATGGTGAAGGGGTCGGTGGAGCCGGTGAGTTCGGGGCCGAAGGCGGGGTCGCGGACGACGGCGCGGTGGAAGGGCAGGGCGGTGGCCATGCCTTCGACGCGGAACTCGTCCAGGGCGCGTGCGGCGCGTTGCAGGGCCTGCTGGCGGGTGGCGCCGGTGACGATGAGTTTGGCGAGCAGGGAGTCCCAGGCGGGGCCGATGACGCTGCCGGATTCGACGCCGGCGTCCAGGCGGACGCCGGGGCCGGAGGGCGGGGTGAAGGTGGTGACGGTGCCGGGGGCGGGCAGAAAGCCGCGGCCGGGGTCCTCGCCGTTGATGCGGAATTCGATGGAGTGTCCGCGCATGGGCGGGTCGGTGTAGCCGAGGGGTTCGCCGTCGGCGATGCGGAACATCTCGCGGACCAGGTCGATGCCGGTGACTTCTTCGGTGACGGGGTGTTCGACCTGGAGGCGGGTGTTGACTTCCAGGAAGGAGATGGTGCCGTCGTTGCCGACGAGGAATTCGACGGTGCCGGCGCCGACGTATCCGGCTTCTTTGAGGATGGCTTTGGAGGCGGTGTAGAGCTGGTGGGTCTGCTCCTCGGTGAGGAAGGGTGCCGGTGCCTCTTCCACCAGTTTCTGGTGGCGGCGTTGCAGGGAGCAGTCGCGGGTGGAGACGACGATGACGTTGCCGTGGGTGTCGGCCAGGCATTGGGTTTCGACGTGGCGGGGTTGGTCGAGGTAGCGCTCGACGAAGCATTCGCCGCGGCCGAAGGCGGCGACGGCTTCGCGGACGGCTGATTCGTACAGGTGGGGGACTTCGTCGAGGGTGCGGGCGACTTTCAGGCCGCGGCCGCCGCCGCCGAAGGCGGCTTTGATGGCGATGGGCAGGCCGTGTTCCTTGGCGAAGGCGACGACTTCGTCGGCGCCGGTGACGGGGTCGGGGGTGCCGGCGACCAGGGGTGCGCCGGCGCGTTGGGCGATGTGGCGGGCGGCGACCTTGTCGCCGAGGTCGCGGATGGCGGTGGGGGGTGGGCCGATCCAGGTGAGTCCGGCGTCGAGGACGGCTTGGGCGAATTCGGCGTTCTCGGAGAGGAAGCCGTAGCCGGGGTGGATGGCGTCGGCTTCGGAGTCCTTGGCGGCCTGGAGGACTTTGGTGATGTCCAGGTAGCTGGTGGCGGGGGTGTCGCCCCCCAGGGCGAAGGCCTCGTCGGCGGTGCGGACGTGGACTGCGTCGCGGTCCGGATCGGCGTAGACGGCCACGCTCGTGATCCCCGCGTCCCGGCATGCCCGGGCCACGCGGACCGCGATCTCGCCACGGTTGGCGATCAGCACCTTGCGCACGATGGCTCCCTCCTTGCTCTGTGTTCCGGGGTACACCCCCGGACCCCCGTCACTGGGGTTACTTCCCCCAGACCCCCGGCCCGGTGCACCCGAGCGGGTGGCCGGCGGATCATCGTGCCGAAGACGTCGCTGGAACATCCTGATTTTAGGGACTGCCGACACGGGCTTTCGACCCGCCCCCGTAGGTGAGGTTGCCCACACGGAGCGCGCGGCGCCCGTCCTCCCAGCCACGAAATCCCTTGTCCCGCCTGGTATGGAGGCTCCCAGTAGGGAACTCTAGCCGCCGGACGGGGGCGGGGTCTCTGTGAAAGCGTGCTGCGGCTGATCGGGTTTCTTTGTGGATTCCCTACTACGGCACTCGGGTTTTCTGTCGACGGCGTCCAGCCCAGTGTCCACCCGTGCGGGGGTGGGGTGGGGCACCCTCTGCAGGAAGCTGTCAGGGAAGTCCGCGCCGTCTGCGGTGCGGCGACCCGCGCCCGGGCGTGGCGCAGCGCCGGAGGAGGCATCGCGGGGAGCTGCGGGGCGAGCACCGAGTGATCACCGGGCGATCACCCTGCGATCACCGGGAAAGGGGGGACCCCGGCCTTGCCGGTGGGTGTACCCGTTAGTAGCCTGCGCGGTGTTCTGGGCCTCTCCCTGCCGGCTCTCGGTCCTCGGGAGGTACCCCCCTGATGTGGTGACGGTAGCGAAAGTGGGTGGGCGCCGTGGCACGCAGACCGGTGGCGCTGGTGGCGGCGATCGTGCTCGTTCTGGAGGCGGTCGGCATCGCGTTGCTGAACTGGTTCCTCGGCCTGGTGGTGGACCGCCAGGACATGTCCCTGGCGGGGCTCGCCCCCCACGCGATGACCGTCTCCACCTGGATCGCCGGCGTGGTCGTCGGCCTCTACCTGCTGCTGAACGCCGCCGTCCTGCTGCGCGCCTTCGCCCGCGACCGGGGCCCGACCGGCTTCTGGCGGATCCTGCTGATCAGCGCCGCGGTGGTGCACGGCCTGCTGGGCGCCTTCGCGGTGGGCCTGGTCGGCTGGCTCGCGTTCCTCCTGATGATGGTGGTCCTGGGCCTGCTCGTGCTCACCCTCATCGCCTACGACGAGAACGGCGCGGACCGGCCGTGGCGGCCGGGCTGGCTGAAGCGCCCCGGGTGGCTGAAGAGGTCCGGCGGGGCTACGCCCACAAGTCCGTGATTCCCACGCCCAGTTCGCCGAGCAGCCGGCGCAGCAGCGGCAGGCTGATCCCGATGACGTTGCCGTGGTCGCCCTCGATGCCCTCGATGAACGGCGCCGAGCGGCCGTCCAGCGTGAACGCGCCCGCGACGTTCAGCGGCTCGCCGGAGGCCACGTAGGCCGCGACCTCCGCGTCGGTCGGCTCGCCGAAGTGCACCACCGTGGAGGCCACGGCGGAGGCGTGCCGGCCGCTGCCGGCGTCGTAGACGCAGTGGCCGGTCTGGAGCGTGCCGGTGCGGCCGCGCATCGCCTTCCAGCGGGCCGTCGCCTCCTCGGCGTCCGCGGGCTTGCCGAGTGCCTGCCCGTCCAGGTCCAGCACCGAGTCGCAGCCGACCACCAGGGCGTCGCTCCTGGTCACCTCGGGGCGCGCGGCGACCACGGACGCCTTGGCCTCGGCCAGGGCGAGGGCCAGGTCGGCGGGGGTGGGGGCGGAGACCGCGTCCTCGTCGACCCCGCTGACGATCACGTCGGGGGCCAGGCCCGCCTGGCGGAGCAGGCCGAGCCGGGCCGGGGACTGGGAGGCGAGGACCAGGCGGCGGTGCGGGTTCGTCATGCCGGCCAGCGTATCGGCGCCGGGTGGTCCGGTGCGGGGTACGCCTTCGGCGGACGGCGACCCCTTACGCGGCGAAGCCGCCCGGTTGCCCTCTCGGGGCTCCCGGAACGTTCCGGTGTCCCCGGTTCCCTCCCAGGGGCGCGGGGAACTGCGCGAGCAACCATCCGCCGGCGGGTGGTCCGGAGACGGCAGGGACTGCCCCTTTGGGTCGGGGACGACCTGACGGTGTCGTCGTGGGTGGTCGCTCCCCCACTGCCTTGAGGGCGTGGGAGGTACCCCTACCCGGCGCCCCTGAGGGACCGGGGAGCGCGGAACCTTCCGCGTGCCCTGGAGGTCGGGCAGCGCCCACTCAGGGGCGCGGGGCTGTGTCCGATTTGCGGCCCCGCCGCGTGGGCGCGGGCAACCAGCCACCCACCGGTGGTCCGGACGCGACACGTACTGCCCCTTTCGGCCGGTGGCGACCGGCAGGTCGCGTCGCTTCGCGCCTACTTGAGTACGCGTACTCAGGCGGCCGGCCCGGCCCCCGGCGCAGGATCGGTCGCATGCTGTGGTCAGAGCCGGACGACAAGCCCCCGGAGGAACTGCGTGCCGCGCAGGCCAAGCTCAGGCGGCTCGGCCTGGTGCTGGCGCTCGCCGCGGTGCTGGTGATGATCGCGGTCTGGTGATCCGGCCGGGGCGCGGACGCACGTTGATCGGCGCCCGCTCGGCGCGGGCACACCGGACCGGCACCCGACCGGTGCCGGAGGACGTCACCGGTGCCGGAGGACGTGACCGGGTTACCGGCGGGCCTGCCCGCCCCGCCTCACACGGGCCAGAACGTGCGCCCCCACGCCCGCGGCCCGGGCGCCGGCAGGCGGGTCCTCGCCACGCGTGCCGGGTCCGCCCACGCGGGCCGCGTGCCCTGCGCGCCCGCGGCCGCCGGGCCGCCCGGCCAGGACCCCTCCGGGGCCTGGGCGAGCGCCACCGCGCGGGCCCGTACGACCGCCACCGCGGCGGCCAGCTCCTCCGGGGTCGGATTGCCCCGCACCACCTTGATCACCAATGCCTCCTCGCAGCGGGACGACGACTGGGCGATGCCTCACGCGGCGGGCCCGCGGCGCGCCGGCACCGGGTCGCCGGCACCGGGAGCGCCGCCGCGCTCACAGCGGGATGTTGCCGTGCTTCTTGGGCGGCAGGTTCTCCCGCTTGGTGCGCAGCTGGCGCAGCCCGCGGACGATGTGGCTGCGGGTGTCGGCCGGCATGATCACCGCGTCGATGTAGCCCCGCTCCGCCGCTGTGTACGGGTTGAGCAGCGTGTCCTCGTACTCCTGGACCAGTTTCTCGCGCAGCGCGGGCCGCTCCACCTCGGGGGCGCCGGCGATGCTGCGCCGGTGCAGGATGTTCACCGCGCCCTGCGCGCCCATGACGGCGATCTGCGCGGTAGGCCAGGCCAGGTTCAGGTCCGCGCCCAGGTGCTTGGAGCCCATCACGTCGTACGCGCCGCCGAACGCCTTCCGGGTGATCACCGTGATCAGCGGGACGGTCGCCTCGGCGTAGGCGTAGATCAGCTTGGCGCCGCGACGGATGATGCCGCTGTGCTCCTGCTCCACGCCCGGCAGGAAGCCCGGCACGTCGACGAAGGTCAGCACCGGCACGTTGAACGCGTCGCAGGTGCGCACGAAGCGGGCGGCCTTCTCGCTGGCGTCGATGTCCAGGGTGCCCGCGAACTGCATCGGCTGGTTGGCCACCACGCCCACCGGGTGCCCCTCGACCCGGCCGAAGCCGGTGATGATGTTCGGCGCGAACATCGCCTGCGTCTCGAAGAACTCCGCGTCGTCCACGACGTGCTCGATGACCGTGCGCATGTCGTACGGCTGGCCCGCGCTGTCCGGCACGACCGTGTCCAGCTCGCGGTCCTCGTCGCCGACCGCGAGGCTCGCCTCCTCCGGGTAGGCGGGGGGCTCGCTGAGGTTGTTGGAGGGCAGGTAGGACAGCAGCGACTTGACGTACTCGATGGCGTCCTTCTCGTCGCTCGCCATGTGGTGCGCGACGCCGGAGGCGGTGTTGTGGGTGCGCGCGCCGCCCAGCTCCTCGAAGCCGACGTCCTCGCCGGTCACCGTCTTGATCACGTCGGGGCCCGTGATGAACATGTGCGAGGTCTGGTCCACCATCACCGTGAAGTCGGTGATCGCCGGCGAGTAGACCGCGCCGCCCGCGCACGGGCCGACGACCAGGGAGATCTGCGGGATCACGCCCGAGGCGTGGGTGTTGCGGCGGAAGATCTCGCCGTACATGCCGAGCGCGCTGACGCCCTCCTGGATGCGTGCGCCGCCCGAGTCGTTGATCCCGATCACCGGGCAGCCGGTCTTCAGCGCGAAGTCCATCACCTTGATGATCTTCTGCCCGAACACCTCGCCGAGCGCGCCGCCGAACACCGTGAAGTCCTGCGAGAACACCGCGACCGGGCGGCCGTCGACCGAGCCGTAGCCGGTCACCACGCCGTCGCCGTAGGGGCGGTTCTTCTCCAGGCCGAAGCTGGTCGACCGGTGCTGCGCGAACTCGTCCAGCTCCACGAACGAGCCCTCGTCGAGCAGCATCACGACCCGCTCACGCGCCGTCAGCTTGCCCTTGGCGTGCTGCTTCTCCACGGCGCGCGCCGAGCCCGCGTGCACCGCCTCCTCGATGCGGCGTTGCAGGTCGGCGAGCTTGCCCGCGGTGGTGTGGACGTCGATCCCGGGCTCCGGGGCCGGGTCTGCTGCGGCGACCCCGGCGGCCTGCGCGGGCTCGGGGGAGATCGAACGGGGCTCTTCCGGCTCGGACATCGGCGGTGCGGCTCCCTGCCTGCTGGCGGTACGAGGGCGACGGGACCCTCCGGTTTTTTCGGACATTACTCCGACCGCCGTACACGGCGTGCACGGCACGGTGGATCATGCTGCTACTGACTCGTAGCGTATCGGCGCGGATACGGTTCGGCAGTGCGGCGTTTACCACACCGGAGCGGCGCCGGCGGCCCGCCGAGGTGGCCGGCCTGCACGCTCCTGCCGCCCGCCGGCCCGTACCGGTGGCACCCGGCCGCGGGGCGTACGGCAGGTCCGGGAGAGCCCGGCCGCGGGGCGTACGGCGGGTCCCGGGGAGCCTAGGGTTGGCGGCATGACCCCGCCGGAAGCCCGTGACAGCCGCTGGTCCGACCTGGACCGGCCGCCCCTGAACCCCGCCTCGCTGCGCCGCGCCCTGGTCCGGCCGGGCACCCTGTGGAGCAGCCTGGACGTCCTCGCGTCCATCGGGTCGACCAACACCGACCTGGCCGCCCGCGCGGACGCCCTGGACGAGGGCGCCGTGCTCGTCGCGGAGGAGCAGACGGCGGGCCGGGGCCGTCTCGACCGGCGGTGGAGCGCGCCGCCGCGTTCCGGACTGTTCTTCTCGGTGCTGCTGAAGCCGCACGTGCCCGTCCAGCGGTGGGGCTGGCTGCCGCTGCTCGCCGGCGTCGCGACCGCCACCGCCGTCTCCCGCACCGCGGGCGTCGACACGGCACTCAAATGGCCCAACGACCTCCTCGTCACCGTCGGCGGCACGGAGCGCAAGGCGGGCGGCATCCTCGCGGAGCGCGCCGGCGGCGCGGCCCAGCAGAAGGGCGCCGGCGATGCGGACCGCGCGCGCACCGAGGGCGCGCAGGGCGCCGTGGTGCTCGGCATCGGTCTCAACGTGACGCTGCGCGCCCCTGAGCTCCCGGTGCCCACCGCCGGCTCGCTCGCGCTCGCGGGCGCCACCGCCACCGACCGCGATCCACTGCTGCGCGCCGTCCTGCGCTCCCTGGAGACCTGGTACGAGGCCTGGCAGGACGCCGACGGCGATCCGGCCGTCTCCGGCCTCCAGGAGACCTACGCGGCCGGCTGCGCGACGCTGGGCCGCAGGGTCAGGGCCGAGCTGCCCGGCGACCGCTCGGTGACCGGGGAGGCGGTGGCCCTGGACGGCGACGGGCGTCTGGTGCTCGCCACGGCCGACGGTGTGCAGCAGCCGGTCGGGGCCGGCGACATCGTTCACCTGCGGCCGGCCGGTGAGGACGGGGGGAGCGAAGGGGCGGACGGCGGGGCATGACCGGCGCGCGGCCACCCGGGCGGCGCCTCCCGGCGACCAGGCCCGTCGCGGGGGAGTGAGCCAGCCCACACCTGCCGTACTGTGTGTTCCCGGGACCGCGACACCTGCCGCGCCGCACGCCGCCGGTGTCACCGCCCCCGGCACCCCGGCCGGAAAGAGCAGGTCGGACCATGGGTCCGGCCAGCTCGCTGAGCGATGGCTCAGTAGAGTTGGGGCCGGTCGAAACCTGACCGCGGCAGATCGGAAGGGCAACAGGCGTGACCGTCGACGACCCTGGCTCCGGCACGGGCACACCCCGCACCCCCGGTGAGTCCGGCCCCGGCGAGGAGCCGGGCACCGCCTCCCGTCACGAGCCCGCAGAACCCGCCCAGGAGCCCGAGCCCGAGGAACCCCTCCGGGAGCCCGGAGGATCCGGCCAGGACTCCGAGGAACACCGGGAACGCGGAGAATCCGGCCGGCAGGACGGGCAGGACGATGCCCGAGACCCCGAGGACTCCCATCGGGTCCCCGAGGCGGCTGAGGACTCCCAGCGGGCCTCCGAGGCGGCTGAGGACTCCCAGCGGGCCTCCGAGGCGGCTGAGGAGCCCGAGGCGCCGGCGGCGCCCGCGTCGGACGCGTCTTCGGGTGGGTCTTCGGGTGGGTCCTCGGGCGGATCTTCAGACGGGTCCTCGGGCGGGTCTCACCGGGAGCCCGACGCCTCCTGGCCGGGGGGCGGCCAGGAGGTGGAGCCCGCCGCCGACCGCGTGGACCGTCCCGAGGACGACGACGAGGAGCAGGCCGGCGACCCGCTCGCCCTCCGCCTGGAGCAGCTGATCCTCGGCGCCGAGCGCCGCTACACGCCCTTCCAGGCGGCGCGCAGCGCGGGCGTCTCCATGGAGCTGGCCTCCCGGTTCTGGCGTGCCATGGGCTTCGCCGACATCGGCCAGGCCAAGGCCCTCACGGAGGCCGACGTGCTGGCGCTGCGGCGGCTCGCAGGCCTCGTCGAGGCGGGGCTGCTGAGCGAGGCCATGGCGGTCCAGGTGGCCCGCTCCACCGGCCAGACCACCGCCCGCCTCGCCGAGTGGCAGATCGACTCGTTCCTGGAGGGCCTGACGGAGCCCCCGGAGCCGGGCATGACCCGTACCGAGGTCACGTATCCGCTGGTCGAGCTGTTGCTGCCGGAGCTGGAGGAGTTCCTGGTGTACGTCTGGCGGCGGCAGCTCGCCGCCGCCACGGGCCGGGTCGTGCAGGCCGCGGACGACGAGGAGATGGTCGACCGTCGGCTCGCCGTCGGCTTCGCGGACCTCGTCGGCTTCACCAGGCTCACCCGCCGGATGGAGGAGGAGGAACTCGGCGAGCTGGTCGAGGCCTTCGAGACCACCGCGGCCGACCTGGTGGCCGCCCACGGCGGCCGGCTGATCAAGACCCTTGGCGACGAGGTGCTGTTCGCGGCGGACGACCCCGCGATCGCGGCGGAGATCGCGCTGCGCCTCATAGAAACCATGGCCAACGACGAGACGATGCCCGAGCTGCGCGTCGGCATCGCCTTCGGCACGGTCACCACCCGGATGGGCGATGTCTTCGGGACCACCGTGAACCTGGCCAGCCGGCTCACCTCGATAGCGCCGCGGGACTCGGTCCTCGTGGACGGCGCGCTCGCGCAGGAACTCACCCGGACGGGGGCGGCGCCGGCGTCCGAGGCGGATGCCGCGCAGGCTCTGGCCGCGGCGGAGAAGGAGGGCGAGGAGCCGCCCGCCTATCGGTTCGCCCTGCAGCCGATGTGGCAGCGGCCGGTGCGGGGGTTGGGCGTGGTGGAGCCGTGGTTGCTCACCCGCAGGTAGCTGCCGCGGGCACGGCGCTCCGGGTTCGCTGACGTCTGCGGCCGGTGCGGGTTCGCCGTTTTTTGCGCAGTTCCCCGCGCCCCTCGTCAGGAGCCTGCCCCATGCGGTTTCGTCGCCGGCTGCGGGCCGGGGCCGCTTTCTGCGCAGTTCCCCGCGCCCCTTGTCAGTCCCTGCCCCTTGCGGTTTCGTCGCCGGCTGCAGCTCGGTGGTCGCTTCTCGCGCAGTTCCCCGCGCCCCTATTCAGGGCGCCGTGCGTGCCGGTGAGGCTGCGCCACGAAGGGGCGCGGGGAACTGCGCGACCAGCCACGACGCAGACGCAGACCTTAGAACGGCCCAAGGGGGCAGGGCGCTGAAGGGGCGCGGGGAACTGCGCAGAAAAATGACCACTCCGCCGCAGACAAGCAGCCCACCGCAAGGGGCAGGCCCTGACAAGGGGCGCGGGGAACTGCGCGAAAGACGGCGGACCCGCACTCGCCGCCAACGTCAGCGCACCCGAGCGGCGTGCCCGTGGCACCGCTGTGCGCGTACGGTTCGGGGGCGTTGGACCTTGGTTGCCGGTGAGGAGAGCGTATGAGCGCCACGAGCAGTTACCACGACGTCGTCCGTGTCCGGCGTCACGAGCACGTCGCCGAGCTGGTGCTGGACCGGCCGAAGGCGATGAACGCCGTCTCCACGGACATGGCCCGCGCGATCACCGCGGCCTGCACGGACCTCGCCGCCGACCGCGACGTCAGGGCCGTCGTCCTCGCCTCCACGCACGAGCGGGCGTTCTGCGTCGGCGCGGACCTGAAGGAGCGCAACTCCCTGACCGACGCCGAACTGGTCCGCCAGCGCCCGGTGGCCCGCGCCGCCTACACCGGCGTGCTGGACCTGCCCGTGCCCACCATCGCCGCGGTGCACGGCTACGCGCTGGGCGGCGGCTTCGAGCTGGCCCTCTCGTGCGACCTGATCGTGGCCGACCCCACCGCGGTGGTGGGCCTTCCGGAGGTGTCCGTCGGCGTGATCCCGGGCGGGGGCGGCACGCAGCTCCTGCCGCGCCGCGTCGGTGCGGCGCGCGCCGCCGAGCTGATCTTCTCGGCACGCCGCGTGGAGGCCGAGGAGGCCCACCGGATGGGCCTCGTGGACCGGCTGGCCGCCCAGGGCGCGGACCGCGAGGAGGCGCTGGAGCTCGCCGCGCGGATCGCCGGCCACTCCCCCGTGGGACTGCGCGCCGCCAAGCGTGCCCTGCGCCTCGGGCACGGGCTCGACCTGCGGGCCGGCCTGGAGGTCGAGGACGCGGCCTGGCGGTCGGTGGCGTTCTCCGGGGACCGCGCGGAGGGCGTGGCCGCCTTCAACGAGAAGCGCACCCCGCAGTGGCCGGGGGAGTAGGCGGCGGGAGCGGCCCTTGAGGTTCGGCCTTCGAGGTCGGGCGGTGGAACCTGATCGCCGTATCGATATCTCAAAACGTGGCAAACCTTCATAGCCTGGGACGATGGCTGAGGAAGCGCGGCTGCGGGCCGTGGTGGAGCTGGCCCGGGGCATGGCGGCCGTCCACACTCCGCGGGAGACCTGGAGCGCCGCCGCCGAGGGCGCCCGGCGGGCACTGAGCGGCAGCTTCGCCGCGCTGTCCGTCTGGGAGCGCGATCTTGGCCGTCTCCGGGTGCTGGTGAACACCGGCGAGCGCGCGCCGAGGGAGGAGGAGTTCCCCGAGGCCGAGGCGTATCCGGTCCACCAGTTCCCGGAGATCACCGAGCTGCTGCACGAGCGCTGGGCGGGCAACGGCGAGCCGCGCGCCTGGGTGGCGGTCGCGAACGGCGCGAACGGCGCGGAGAGCGCCGTAGGGGCGCCAGGGCCCGTGGAGAGCGTTACCGGGGCGAAGGGGCCGGAGGGATCCGGTGAGCGTTCCACGGAGGCGCCGGGGCCCGCGGAGGGCCGCGTGCGGGCCGGTGGGCCCGCCGGGGTGCCGGGCGGGAGCTGGGGCCGGGTGGCCGCGCTCCGCCGCCGGGGCCGCGGCTGCTGCGTCGTCGCGCCGATCGTGCTGCACGGGCGGGCCTGGGGCGAGCTGTACGTGGCCCGGCCCGCCGGGGCTCCGCCGTTCGACCGTTTCGACGCGGACTTCGCCACCGTGCTGGCCAGCGTGGTCGCGGCCGGGCTCGCGCAGACCGAGCAGCTTGAGGAGGCGCGCAGGCTCGCCTTCACCGACGCGCTCACCGGCCTGGCCAACCGCCGCGCCGTCGACATACGCCTCGACGAGGCCATCGAGAGCCACCGCACCGCCGGCGCCGTGGTCAGCCTCGTCGTCTGCGACCTGAACGGCCTCAAGCAGGTCAACGACACCCAGGGCCACGCGGTCGGCGACCGGCTGCTGGAGCGCTTCGGCTCGGTGCTCTCGCTGTGCGGCGCGATGCTGCCGGGCACGCTCGCGGCCCGGCTCGGCGGGGACGAGTTCTGCCTGCTTGCGGTGGGGCCGTCCTCGGACGACGTGGTGCGCGTCGCGGGGGAGCTGTGCCGCCGCGCCGCCCAGCTCAGGCTCGGCGAGGGCGTGGCGTGCGGGGTGGCGTCCACGGGCGATCCGATCGGGCCGCTGCGCTCGTCGCGCCGGCTGTTCCGGCTGGCCGACGCCGCCCAGTACCGCGCCAAGGCGGCCCGTGCCACGGGCCCCGTCGTCGCAGGGCGCGAGGGCCCCGACGACCCCGTGGTCCGCCTCGCCGACGCCCCCGCACCCCCGCCGGGCGAGCGCCGCAGGATCCGCGGCCGCGGGTCACCGGGGGAAACGGGGCGGGGCTGAGCCCGGCCGGCCCGGCGACCGCCGGACGGATCAGACGAACTCCACCTGCCGCTCCAGCACGGCCGAGTGGACGCCGACCGACGTGTCCCGCATGTACGCCTTCCGCATCCCGCTCGCCTTGCGGTACACGTCCGTGTCGAGCGCGTCCCGCATCGCCGCCTCGGAGTCGAAGCTGATCCGGACGATGGCGTCGACGGGCTCCTCCGCGCCGTCCTGGGCGAGGTCGGACACGTAGTACTGCACGTACTCCCGCACCTCGGGGAGGGCGGCGTTGACCGGGCCGTACTCCGTCTCCATGAAGCGGCGGAAGTCCTCCGTGGAGACCTCGGGCCGCTTGCGGACCACTGTGATCACCGTGTGCATCTCGTCCCATCCTTGCCGAAGACCCTGCCGGTTCCCCGCCGGACACCTGGCGGGTCCTCCGCCGGGCAGCCAGCCGGACACCTTTGCTGAACACCTTTGCTGAACACCTGTTCAACTCGACCGTACCATGAACGGGTGTTCAATGGACGGGTGACGAATCCTGCGACCGGCTCCACCGGCTCCACCGGCTCCACCGGCTCCACCGGCGCCAGGGGCGGCAAACGCACCGGCCACAGCAAGGACGGCCGGGACCTGCGCGCCGAGCTCGTCTCGGCCGCCGTGGCGATGCTGGCGCAGCCGCAGGCGGTGGCCGTCCCGTCGCTGCGCTCGATCGCCCGGGCCTGCGGGGTGGCGCCCTCGGCGGTCTACTGGCACTTCCCGTCCGAGGCGGAGCTGCGGTCCGCCGTGCTCGACGCCGAGTACACCTCGCTGATCGAGTCCGTCGAGGCGGCGCTCGCCGCGGCGGGGGAGGGCGCCGATCCGCTGGTGGCCGCCGGCGACGCCTACATCGCCTGGGCGCTGGACCACCCCGGCGCCTATCAGCTGCTCTTCGAGAGCGGTGACGAGCTCCCGGCCACCAGGGCCGAGCACGGCCCGCGCCTCCAGCGGCGCATCGTGGACCTCGCCCGGCGCGTCGACCCGCAGGCGCCCTTCGGCGCGGCGCTCCTGCTCTGGTCGGCCTGGCACGGCATCGTCTCCCTGCGCCTGCACAAGACCGAGTGGGACTGGGGGATGACGGCGCAGCAGGCCAACCACCGGCTCGTCTCCGCCCTGACGGGGCGTCCGGTTCCGGTGGTCGGCGACTGACGGACCGCCCGGTTCCGGTGGACGGCGACTGAAGGCGCCGATGCACGCGCCGATACGGGCGCCGGTGCGGGCGCCGATCCGGGGCCGCCGACGACTCTCGCCGCTGCGTGACGTCGACCGGACTCCCGCCCCGCGGCGCGGAGATGTAAGGACCCGTACCTGGCCCCGCCCGTGACACTGATTGATTCAGTGCGTAGTCTCCTGAATATGACTATGCATACCGTGGTGGTGGAACCCGCCGGGACCCGTGCCGAGGACGTCCTGGCCGTCGCCCGGGGCGGCGCCGGAGTAGAGCTGTCGGCCGCGGCGCTCGCCGCGCTGGCCGGCGCCCGCGAGGTCATCGACGCGCTCGCCGCGAAGCCCGATCCGGTGTACGGCGTGTCGACGGGCTTCGGCGCCCTGGCCACCCGCCACATCGGCCCGAGCCTGCGCGCGGCGCTGCAGCGCAACATCGTCCGCTCGCACGCGGCCGGCATGGGCCCGCGCGTGGAGCGCGAGGTGGTCAGGGCGCTGATGTTCCTGCGCCTGAAGACGCTCTGCTCCGGCCACACCGGCGCCCGGCCCGAGGTCGCGCAGGCCATGGCCGACGTGCTGAACGCCGGCATCACCCCCGTGGTCCACGAGTACGGCTCCCTCGGCTGCTCCGGCGACCTCGCGCCGCTCAGCCACTGCGCCCTCACGCTGATGGGGGAGGGCGACGCGGAGGGACCCGACGGCGCGGTGCGTCCCGCGGCCGAGCTGCTGGCCGAGCACGGCATCAGCCCCGTCGAGCTGCGCGAGAAGGAGGGCCTGGCCCTGCTGAACGGCACGGACGGCATGCTCGGCATGCTGCTCATGGCCCTCGACGACCTGGAGACCCTCTACAAGTCCGCCGACATCACCGCCGCCCTCAGCCTGGAGGCGCTGCTCGGCACCGAGAAGGTCCTCGCGCCCGAGCTGCACGCCATCCGCCCGCACCCGGGGCAGGGCGCCGCCGCGGCCAACATGCTCGCCGTGCTCGCCGGGTCCGGCCTCACCGGGCACCACATGGGGGACGCGCCGCGGGTGCAGGACGCGTACTCCGTGCGGTGCGCCCCGCAGGTCGCGGGCGCGGGCCGCGACACCCTCGCGCACGCCCGGCTGGTGGCGGGCCGCGAGCTGGCCGCGGCCGTCGACAATCCCGTGGTACTGGACGGCGGCCGGGTCGAGTCCAACGGGAACTTCCACGGCGCCCCGGTCGGCTACGTCCTGGACTTCCTCGCCGTCGCCGCCGCCGACCTCGCCTCCATCGCCGAGCGCCGCACCGACCGGCTGCTCGACAAGAACCGCTCCCACGGCCTGCCCGCGTTCCTCGCCGACGACCCCGGCGTGGACTCCGGGCTGATGATCGCCCAGTACACGCAGGCGGCGCTGGTCAGCGAGATGAAGCGGCTGGCCGTGCCGGCGTCCGTGGACTCCATCCCGTCGTCCGCGCTGCAGGAGGACCACGTCTCCATGGGGTGGTCCGCCGCGCGGAAGCTGCGCACGGCGGTGGGCAACCTCGCGCGCGTGCTGGCGATCGAGATGTACGCGGCGACCCGTGCGGTGGAACTCCGCAAGGGGCTGCGGCCCGCCCCCGCCAGCCAGGCCGTGATCGACGCGGTGCGGGAGGCGGGTATCGAGGGCCCCGGGCCCGACCGGTTCCTCGCGCCCGACCTCGCGGCGGCGGAGGAGTTCGTACGGGTCGGCGCGCTGGTCGACGCGGTGGAGGCGGTGACGGGGCCGCTGGCGTAGCGACCGTTCCGGGCGGGGCCCGGCCGGGAGCGGAGAGCCCGGTCCGGAGCCGGACCCGGGGCCCTTCGCCCGCCGGGCGGCGTGTCAGGCGCGGGGCGGCTGATCAGAAGCTCATGTCTACGGGCTGATCAGAAGCTCATGCCTGCGGCTGATCAGAAGCCCATGCCTACGGCTGATCAGAGGCTCATGCGCCGGCCAGCTCCGGGTCGGCCTCGTACTCGCCGTGGTCCCGGCGGACCGAGTAGGCGATGAAGGCCGCGCCGACGCCGAGGAAGGCCGTGCCGGCGATGAGGTACGGGGTGGTGTCGAAGGCGCCCGTCTCGGCCAGGCGGCCGGCGCCGGCCGCCGCCCCGGCGCCGGCCGCCGCCCCGGAGGCGGTGCCGGAGGTGGCGGAGGACTCCAGGGCGGTCAGGGTCGCGGGCTCGGCCGCGGAGCGGCTGCCGTCCGCCGGGGCCGCCGTGCCCGTCGTCGCGTGGGCGGTCGGGACGAACCACAGGGCACCCAGCAGGGCCGCCGCCGCGACGGCGATGGGCAACGAACGGTGGGCGGCGGACACGGAAGATCGATCCCCTTGCGGCGCTGGCGAATTGACCGTGCTGACCGATGCTAATGAAAGGGGCGGGTCGCAGGAAAGCCACGGGTCGATCGAGTCGTACCCTCCGTCCTATGGGCACTTCTGAGACATCACGTTTTGTCCGGCTGCGGGTTGATCTGGTGGTCGAGATCGAGGATTCCGTCGCCCTCACCGGCGCCGCCCTCCAGCGCATCGAGGAGGAGGCCGGGGAGTCGGGGTCCGACGGCGGGTCCGGGGCGGGCGCACACGGCATGACCGCCGAGGAGCGCATCCACGCGATCACCGCCGTGCAGCAGGACGAGGCGGAGGCGCTGGCCTATCTCGTCGATCCGTTCGACCTGGTCCACGGTGTTCCGGGAGTGGACCTCGCACAGGCCTCGTGGAGCAGTGAGGAGATCGACTACGATCCGGATTCGCCTGATTGGCGCTTGGGCGTGGATGATGGCGGCGAAGACAACGGGACCGGAGAGGACTAGCGGACTCCGGGAGCCGTGCCGGACGGCCGAGGGATCGGCGCGGGACCGGCGCGGTGTCCGGCGGTCGTCACGCGGCGCGAGGATCGCGTGCCGGAGGCCGGACCGGGGGGCGATTCCCGCTTCCTGGAACTGCAACCGCCTGACCGGTTTCCGACGTCTCCCCAGGCACAGAGCTTGACGACCGCGCCACATGAGTGGTGCGCGCCACAAATCTGCCGGACATGGAACGGGATGAAGCAGACGGGGCGTTGTTGACGGTCACGGGGACGTCTTGCTTCTTTCGGCATTCGGCGACGATGGAGATGCGTGTGATGACGGACAGCAAGCGGCGCAGGCGCCTGACGGCGGTGGCCGCGCTGCTCGGAGGGGTGCTGGTGCTCTCCGCCTGCAACGACTCGAAGGGCGCTGACGGGAAGGCCTCGGGTGACGACGGCGGAAAGTCGCAGGCGCAGGTCGACGAGGCGGCAGCCAAGAAGGCCTCGCAGGCCGAGATCACTATTTCCCCGAAGGACGGCTCGAACAACGCGAGCATCAACAACGCCGCGCAGGTGACGGTCCAGAAGGGCACGCTCACCGACGTCTCGATGAAGTCCGCGAACGGCACCGAGGTCCCCGGCGACATATCGTCCGACAAGACCAGCTGGAAGCCGAGCGGCCAGCTCGAGCGCGCGACGCTCTACAAGGTCACCGCCACCGCCCAGGACTCCGAGGGCCGCATCGCCCACGAGAACGGCTCCTTCACCACGGTCTCCCCGGCCAACAGCTTCATCGGCAACTTCACCCCGGACGCCGGTTCCACCGTCGGCGTCGGCATGCCCGTGACGTTCAACTTCGACAAGGCGATCACCAACAAGGCCGCCGTGCAGAAGGGGATCACCGTCACCTCCAGCAGCGGCCAGGAGGTCGTCGGGCACTGGTTCGGTGCGAACCGCCTCGACTTCCGCCCGCAGAACTACTGGCAGGAGGGCTCCACGGTCACGTTCAAGCTGGCCCTCGACGGCGTCGAGGGCGCCTCGGGCGTCTACGGCGTGCAGCAGAAGACCGTGCAGTTCCACATCGGCCGCAACCAGGTCTCCTTCGTCGACGCCAAGTCGAAGGAGATGAAGGTCACCCAGGACGGCAAGGTCATCAAGACCATCCCGATCTCCGCGGGCGCGCCCGAGCACAAGACGTACCAGGGCCAGATGGTGATCTCCGAGAAGTTCACCCAGACCCGGATGAACGGCGCGACGGTCGGCTTCACCGACGACGACGGCAAGGGCGAGTACGACATCAAGGACGTGCCGCACGCCATGCGGCTGTCCAGCTCCGGCACCTTCATCCACGGCAACTACTGGGGTGCGCCGTCGGTCTTCGGCAGCGTCAACACCAGCCACGGCTGCGTGGGCCTTCAGGACAAGAAGGGGGCGAAGGACCCGAACACCCCGGCGGCCTGGTTCTACGCCCACTCGCTCATCGGTGACGTGGTCGTCGTCTCCAACACCGGCGACAAGACCGTCCAGCCGGACAACGGCCTGAACGGCTGGAACCTCGACTGGGCGCAGTGGAAGGCCGGCTCCGCGGTCTGAGACACGGAATCCGGGGTCTCGTGCCGCGAGGCCCCGGGATCCCGGGCCCGGGGCTGACGCCCCCGGTCGTATGAGCGAAAGGGTGCCGCGTCCGGAATCCTCCGGACGCGGCACCCTTCTCTCGTGCCCAGGCGGCGTGCCCAGGCCGCGTGCCCGGTCGGTCCGCGGGCCGTGGCGTCACGCCGGGGACATCACCTCGTAGAGGTTGCGCGCGTCGTCGACGAAGAAGAGCCCGCGCGGGCAGAGCGGATGACCGATCCGGCCGTTGTCCGGCTCGGCCGGGTCGTTGCCGTAGGCGATGCCACGGGCCTGAAGGCGGGCAAGGACCGCGTCGAACTCCTCTGGTGCCACGTCGAACGCCAGGTGGTGGCCCTCGGGCCGGTCCACGGACATGAAGTCCAGCGTGAGCCCGCCATTGACCCGCACCGGGGCGAAATGCCCGCGCCGGCCCGCCGGGGGCAGCGCCTCAAGCCCCATCACGTACGCGAAGAACTCGGCCGCGGCCCGGTGGTCGGCGGCCGGCACGATGGTGTGGTTCAGGGTGACGGTCACGGGGTGCCCCTGGTTCCGGCCCCGGACGCGGAGTCCTTGGCTGTGTCCTGGGTGTCCTGGGTGTCCTGGGTGTCCTGGGTGTCCTGGGTGTCCTGGGTGTCCTGGGTGTCCTGGGTGTCCCTGGCGGACTCCGTCCCGTCCGCGGCCCCGGTGGTCCTCGCGGTCGGCGCCTGCGGGTCGTCGCCGTTGCCCGGGTGCACCGCCCCGTGCAGCAGCACGTCCACGAGTTCGGCGGCGTCCAGAGCCGTCTCGTCGGAGGCCTCGCGCAGGTGCATGTAGGCCATGCCGAGCAGCACGCCCGCCACCGTCTCCGGGGTGATCCGCAGCGCCGCGCGGTCCGGCTCGATCAACTCCACCAGGCCCTCCTGCAGCGAGCGCAGCGACGACTCGCGGCCCTGTCCGCGGGGCGGCTCGGCGGCGGGGCGGCTGGGCCGGCGGCCCGAGGCGTACAGCGAGCCGACCACCGAGCCCATCCGGGCCAGATGGGCGCGCATCGCCTCGGCGGCCTGGACGAGCCGGTCGTGCAGCGGGTCGTCCAGCGGGACCGAGGCGAGCTCCCGCAGCACGTGCCCGGGGCTGACCGCCTCCGCCACGCAGGCGTCCAGCAGCTCGTCCTTGTCCTTGAAGGCCCGGAAGATGGTGGCCTCGCCGATGCCCGCGGCGCGGGCGATCCGGCTGGTCGTGATCGCCGCTCCGTGCTCGGCGATCAGCGGCAGCGCGACGGTGACGATCATCGCCCGCCGCTCCTCGATGCTCATGCCCGGCGCCCGGCGGCGCGGGCCCGGAGGCGTGGGGGTGCCTGCGTCGGCACCCGTGGGGGAAGACATACGGGGACTGTACGGAGTGAGTGCTCACTCCGACAAGGGGGAGTGAGCACTCACTCCGCGGTCAGGGCGACCTCTGGCGCCCGCCCCACCGTTCGGGGTGCTCGGCCATTACCCCGGACGTAATCGACGTGTGCTCCGCCGCGGCGGAGGATCGGGGCATCGGACCGCGGGTCCGGAACGGATGGCCGAGGACGGTCGCACGGTCACGGTCGCAGGGGAGCTGCGCCGGCCGGTGACGAGCGCCGCGGACGGCCCGCACGCCCCGCACGGCCACGAGCACCACACCGGCTGACCGTCAGGCCGGCAGACCGTCACATCGTCACGCAGGCAGGCCGTCAGGCCGGCAACCATCACGCCGACAAGGAGAACCGCCGATGACCGCATACGCCGTAGGACACCTTCGCCCGGGCGGGCCCCATGAGGACGTCTTCCGCTACATCGAGCTGATCCAGTCGACGCTCGACCCGTACAGAGGCCGCTTCCTCGTCCACGGGGCGAGCGTGGAGGTGAAGGAGGGGCAGTGGCCGGGTGCGATCGTCATCATCGCCTTCCCGGACCTGACCGCCGCCCGGGAGTGGTACGACTCCCCGGCCTACCGGGAGATCCTGCCGATGCGCACGGACCACATGCCCGGCGACGTGATCCTCGTCGACGGGGTACCGGTGGACTACGACCCGTCCGCGACGGCGGCCCGGTTGCGGGAGGCGGCGGCGTGACGGACGGCGGTGCGGGCCGGGCCCTCGCCGTGGCGCGGGCCGCGGACCGTGGGGACGGCGGAGGTGAGCGGCGATTTCGCGGGTGGCGGAACGCCGCCGGGTTCCGCCCCGGCGCAACCCTCCTAATCTGAGGGAGTGAGCAACGATGCGCCGAACCGAGCCCGTGTCATCCCGTTGCGCCCGGTGCGCCCCGCCCAGGCCGGGCACCCGGCCCGTTCCGCGCACCCCGCGCGGCCGGCACGTTCGGACGGCCCCGCGGGTCCGGCCACCGGGCCGGTGACGGCGCCGGGGACCGCTCTGCCGGGGCGGCCCGGCGGCCGGCCCGGCGAGCCCGGCAGGGAGCCGTTGTGGCGGGACGTGCTCGGCGACGTCCTGCGCCGCCGGCGCCTCGCGCAGCGGCGCACCCTGAAGGACGTGGCCGAGGCGGCGCGGATCTCGATGCCGTACCTCTCCGAGGTGGAGCGGGGCCGCAAGGAGGCCTCGTCCGAGGTCCTCGCCGCCGCCGCCCGCGCGCTCGGCCTCGGCCTGGCCGACCTGCTCGCGCTGGTCCAGGGCGAGTTGGCCCGCTCGGCGGGGCCCCGCCGGATCACCTCCGACGCCGCCCCCACGGCGCCCGCCGCCCCGCGGCGGGTACCGCCCGCGCACTCCCTCACCACCGCGCCCCTCCGCCCGGCCCCCGGTCCGCGGTCGGGCGAGGTCCGGATGTCCGTCGCGGCCTGATGGTCTGACGGCCTGGTGGTCTGACGGCCGATGGTCTGACGGCCTGACGGCTGGAGGTTCGTGAGGGCGCTCCCCGACGGGTGACCCGCCGGGGAGCGCCTTCACGGCCGTCCCGGCACCGGAGACCGGGCCACCGGGGTGCGGCCTCACGCCGTTGCGCGGGCCATGGCCGTTACGCGGCCCCGCACCGTCACGCGGCCCCGCACCGTCACGCGGCCTCGGACCGTGACGTGACCTCAGACGGTGACGTGTCCCCACACCGCCAGGCCGTCTCACACCGCCGCGATCACGCGCCGGCCCAGCACCTCGTCCGCGAGCCCGTACGCCACCGCCTCCTGCGCGGTGAGGAACTTGTCGCGGTCCATGTCGGCGCGGAGCGTCGCGACGTCGTGGCCCGAGTGCCGTGCCAGCACCTCCTCCACCTGCGAACGGATCCGGAGCATCTCCTTCGCCTGGAGGCTGAGGTCGGCCGCCGTGCCCTGCCGCCCGCCGCTCGCGGGCTGGCCCAGCAGCACTCGGGCGTGCTCCAGCACGAACCGCCGCCCCGGGTCCCCACCGGCCAGCAGTACCGCCGCGGTCGACGCCGCCTGTCCCACGCAGTACGTGTGGATGGGGGCGTGGACGAACGTCATCGTGTCGTAGATGGCCATGAGCGAGGTGTACGAGCCGCCGGGCGAGTTGATGTAGATCGAGATCTCCCGCTCGGGATTGTCGGACTCCAGGTGGAGCAACTGGGCGATGATCACGTTGGCCACGCCGTCGTCGATGTCCGTGCCGAGGAAGATGATCCGCTCCGACAGCAGCCGGCTGAACACGTCGTAGGAGCGCTCGCCGTGCGGGGTGCGCTCGACCACGTTGGGAATCGTGTACTGGCCCATGTCAGACCCCCAGTCCGAGACGCCGGCGGGATCCGCCGGGCCGCACGTCGTCGAGCTTGTCGACCACGTGGTCGACCATGCCGTACTCCTTCGCCTGCTCGGCCGTGAACCAGCGGTCGCGGTCGCCGTCGCGGGCGATCGTCTCCTCGCTCTGGCCGGTGTGCTTGGCGCTCAGCCGCTCGATGGTCTTCTTGGTGAACTCCAGGTTCTCCGCCTGGATGGCGATGTCCGCGGTGGTGCCGCCGATGCCCCCGGACGGCTGGTGCATCATGATCCGCGCGTGCGGCAGCGCGTACCGCTTCCCCCGGGTCCCCACCGTCAGCAGGAACTGCCCCATGCTCGCGGCGAATCCCATGGCGAGCGTCGCGACGTCGTTCGGGATGAGCTGCATGGTGTCGTAGATGGCGAGGCCCGCGTGCACGGAGCCGCCCGGGCTGTTGATGAACAGGCTGATGTCGTTGCGCGGGTCCTCCGCGGACAGCAGCAGCATCTGGGCGCAGACGCGGTTCGCGGAGACCTCGTCGACCTGGGTGCCCAGGAAGACGATGCGCTGTGCGAGCAGATGCTCGGCGAGGGTGTCGTCGAAGCGGGTGGGCGCCGTGTCGCCCTCCTCCGCGCGCGGGGTCGTCAGGGCCGCCCGGGACGGTGATGCCGGGACCGGGTCGAAGCGTGTGCGGAACGAGTGCATGGGGCCTCCTCGGATGCGGCGCGGCCTCGGTGGCCGCGGCCGTCGTCTCCACTGTCGGCGGGGCCGGGCGAGCAGGGCAGGGATCTTGGCCGGGAGCAGATTCGCTGTGGGCAGAGGTGCGGGGGCGCGGCCGGCGTACGCGCGGCCGGGGTAGACGTGGCTGGGCCGCCGGGCCTCCCCGCGGGCGCACGTATGGTACACGTATGCCTTGACAGTTATATTCCCCGCGGGGAATATTGCGAGCATGGAAACCGTGCTGTGGAGCGCACTCGCCGATCCGAACCGGCGCGCGATCCTCGGCCAGCTGCTGGCGGGGCCGCGCCCCGTGGGCGAGCTGGCGGAGGTGTGCGGGCTCAGCCAGCCCAGCGCGTCCAAGCACCTGCGGGTGCTGCGGGACGCGGGTCTCGTGCGCGTCCATCCGGACGCCCAGCGCAGGCTCTACGCCATTGACCCGGCCCCCATGGCCGAACTGGACGCCTGGCTGGCGCCCTACCGCCGGCTGTGGAACGCAAGCCTCGACGCGTTGGGGCGGCGGCTGGACGCCGCGGCGGAGAAGAAGGCGGCGGGCGGCGCGGAGGCGGACTCCGTCGCGGAGGCGGACTCCGCCGCGAAGAAGAGCGGACACCGTGGGGAAGCGGACACCGTAGGGAAGAAGAAAGGCGCTGATCACGCATGACCACCACGAACCCCGGCAGCTACGTCGAACTCGACGACGGACGGCCCGCGGTCCGCTTCGAGCGCGTCTACGACCACCCGATCGCCGATGTCTGGCCCCTGGTCAGCGACCCGGCCGAGCTGGCCCACTGGTTCCCGTTCCCCGAGATCACCGTGGACCTCACCGCGGGTGGCGAGATCACGTTCGCCGGCGACCCGAACATGCCCGACATGAAGATCACGGGCCGTGTCGTCGCCGTCGACGCGCCCCGGCACCTCTCGTTCACCTGGGGCGGCGACGAACTCCGCTTCGACCTGGAGCCGCTCGGCGACCGGCGCACCCGCCTCACCCTCACCAACGTCCTGGAGTCCGCCGACACCGCGGCCCGCAACGCCGCCGGCTGGGACGTCTGCCTCCTCGCCCTTGACGCCCGCGCGCAGGACGGCTCGTTCGACGCTCCGCACACCGGCGCGACCCCTCAGTGGGAGAAGCTCTACGAGGAGTACGTGGCGGCGGGCATGCCGTCGGGGGCACCGATCCCGGGGCGGGACGCGTAGCGCGGCGCCGGGCCTGCCCGGATGGCGAGGGGGCGCCCCCGGTGCATATGAGGACCTCGCACCAGCCGCTCCTGAAACGAAGAGCGGCGGCTACAACCCGCCGAACGGGGGGACGGTGCCCAGCGCCAGTCCGTGTTCACCGGGCAGCGAGGCCGACGGCCGCGTGGGCCGCGTGGGCCGCGTCCAGAATCCGCCCGATCTCGGATGCGGCCCGCCGCGCCTGAGGACCCTCGCCCGACTCGGCGGTGTCTTCCCAGCGGCGGAGGTCCGCGGCCAGGTGGGGCTGGCGCTGGATGTGGACGTAGACGGCCCACTGGGCGATGAACCGCCGGAGCGGCGCCAGATCGGAGCCCTGCCGTGACTGGTCAGCGGCCTGGTCCAACTCCCGCGTGAAAGCAGGCAGCGCCGCCGGCGCGATCCGGCTGATGGCCTGCCGCAGCGCGGCAAGCGTGGCAGGGGGCTGGGGGATGAGCGGTTGCCCGGCTGCGGAGGTGGTCATGGCTACTCCCATGGGCGTGATTCTGATCCCATGCCTCGGCGTATCGGCCCCGGGCGCCGTCCCAACGCTCGAACGAGTGGAGGAGAAGCGATACAGCGACCCGCCGGGGATACAGCGGTCCGCCTGGGATACAGCGACCCGCCGGGGATACGGCCGTCCGCCTGGGATACAGCGGTCCGCCTGAGATGCGGTGGCCCGCCGAGGCCGGTGGCCGCCGACGCCCGCGCGGTGCCCCGCCGGAGCGCCCGGACCGACGGCGTCCGGGTGCGCTGGCGAGGTCCGCACCGGTCTCCGCCGGGCGTCCGGTGCGGACCTCGCCGGGACCTCAGTCCACCAGCGCCTGCTGGACCAGCGACCTGAGCTGGGCGCGTATCGGATACGTGCTGGACGGCAGGAGCTGGGTGAAGAACATGACGGTGAGCTGTTCGGCCGGGTCGACCCAGAAGACCGTGCTGGCCGCGCCGCCCCAGCCGTACTCGCCCCTGGACGCGAGCGAGCGCAGGGCCACCGGGTTCTCGACGACGGAGAAGCCGAGCCCGAAGCCGGTCCCCTCGAAGGGCGTCTCGCTGAACAGCGGCCGCCCGAACGACTCCAGGTCGGCCCCGCCGGGCAGGTGGTTGCAGGTCATGAAGTCGACCGTGCGGGAACCCAGCAGCCGCACCCCGTCGTAGGCGCCGCGCCCCAGCAGCATCTGGCTGAACCGGTGGTAGTCGCGGGCCGGCCCGAGCAGGCCCCCGCCCCCGGACAGGTAGCGGGGCGCGCGGGTGAGGTCCGTCGTCATCGACCTGGCCGGTGCGATGCCGTCCTGGCCCGGGACGTAGAGCGTCGCCAGCCGGTCCCCGGCGCCCTCGGGTATGTGGAAGCCGGTCTCGGCCATCCCCAGCGGCTCGAATATCCGGTCGCGGAAGAACTCGTCGAGGGACTGCCCCGAGACCACCTCGATCACCCGGCCCAGCACGTCCGTGGCGAGCGAGTAGTTCCACTCGGTGCCCGGCTGGAAGAGCAGCGGCACCTTCGCCCACGTGTCCACGGACGCGGCGAGGTCGTACTCCGGGGGCTGCCCCCACTCGAAGCCGCGGGCCCGCAGCATCGCGTCGACCGGGTGGGCGCGCAGGAAGCCGTACGTCAGGCCGGAGGTGTGGGTGAGCAGGTGCCACAGGGAGACCGGCACGGTCGCCGGCTCCGTCACCGCCTTCAGGTCGCTGCCGCCGGTGAAGACCCTGAGGTCGGCGAACGAGGGTATGAAGCGGCTGACCGGATCGGTGAGCTGGAACGCGCCCTCCTCGTGCAGCATCATCGCCGCCACCGAGGTGACGGGCTTGGTCATCGAGTACCAGCGCCACAGGGTGTCCGTCTCGACCGGCCGCCCCGAGGCCACGTCGCGGTGCCCGTACGAGGACAGGTGGACGACGCGGCCCGCACGGCTGACCGACACCAGCCATCCCGGGAGCCGCCCGTCGTCCACGTACCGCCGGAAGAACCCGTCCATCCGCGCCAGTCGCCCCGCGTCGAGGCCCAGCTCACCGGGCTCCGCCTCCACACCGAAATCGCTCACGGTCTCCTCCTCCGTTCCACCGCTCCACCGGTCCGGCCGGGTCGGCCAGGTCGGGCGGTCCGGTTGGCCCCGCGGGCCTTGCCTGCCCGGCCGGCTTCGCCGGACCGCCCATACCGTCCGGACGGTATCTCTGCGGGTGGACGACGGGAAGGAGGACGAGTAGGAGGACGGGAAGGAGGACGAGTAGGACGACGGGACGGGGGCGGGAAGGGGGACGGGCAGAACGACGGGAAGAACGACGGGAAGAACGAGCGTCACCGAGCCGGCCACCCCGGGTGCGGGCTTCGCGCGGCGGGGCGGTGAGCGGGACGAATAGCCGGTGAGCCCGGGCGACTCGCCGGTGGACCGGGGCCGTTCGTGCCGGGCTGACCGGCTCCGCGTGCCGTGCTCGATCGACGGCTCCGGAGCGTGTCCGTCCGGCCGCAACCGGTCACTTGACTACGGAGCAAATCGGTATAATCCTCGTAATCAGTCAGACCGTGACGGGGACTTCCCGCGGGGCCCCCGCCGCGGAGCTGGCAAGGCTCCCGGAGGAGTTCTGAGAAGCACGAAAGTGTGGATCGGGACCATCCGGGAGTCGATTGTGTGTGGGGTGCCCTACCGATGCCCTTCCGGTCGATGCCGTTCCGGTCGATGCCCTTCCGGCGTCTCTCCGGTGCCCCACCGATTTCGGGCCCGGGTCGCTGACCTGGGCCTTCGCCGTGCCCGGGTGTCCGGGGGCACGGTCGTCCCGCGGTCCGGGTGTCGTGCCGATGCTGGCCGGAAGCCGTCCTCCCGCCGGCCGGGCGTCTGGGCGCGGGCGCCGGGCGGAACCGATACTGCTGGGCGGACCCGAAACCGAGGCCAGGACCGGGACTGCCGCCGTCGCCGGGACGGTCGTCAGCCACCGCCAGGGGAGGACGTATGACGGCATGCGGCGCGGCACAGGCGGGCACGGCACCGGCGGGCGCGGTTCGTTTCGGACGCGCGCCGGGCGCATGGCCGTTGCTGGGACACCTGCCGCACCTCTACGCCAGGCCGCTCGCCTTCCTCGGCGGGCTCGCAGCCCACGGCGATCTGGTGGAGGTCCGCATCGGCGGGCGCCGCGCCTACATCCTCTGCCGACCGGACCTGGCCCGGCAGATGCTGGCGGACGAGCGCACGTTCGACCGCGTTGGGCCGGTGTTCGAGCGGATCCGGGCGGCGATGGGCAACGGCCTGGCGACCTGCGTGCACGCCGACCACGTCCGGCAGCGCCCGATGCTGCAACCGGCGTTCCGGCAGGAACGGGTGCGCGCGTACGCGCCCCTGATGTGCCAGGAGATCGCCGGGGCACTCGAGGGCTGGACGGACGGGCAGGTCGTCGACGTGGTGGACGAGATGTTCTCGCTGACCACCGCCGTCGCCGTGCGCACGCTCTTCTCGCGCGGGCTCGACGCGGAGTCCGCGGCGGCGCTGGGCGAGTCCCTGGACGTCTTCCTGCGCGGCTCGTACACCCGCGCCCTGTTTCCGTACGTGGAGAAGCTGCCCCTGCCCGCGAACCGCAGGTACGCCCGGGCGCTGCGGCACTGGGAGAGCGAGGTGAGCCGGATCGTCGCCGAGCGCCGCCGCGCCGGGACCCATGACGGGACCCATGACGGGACCCATGACGGGACCCATGACGGGACCCAT
Source organism: Streptomyces sp. TS71-3 (assembly GCF_018327685.1). Classification (NCBI taxonomy): domain Bacteria; kingdom Bacillati; phylum Actinomycetota; class Actinomycetes; order Kitasatosporales; family Streptomycetaceae; genus Streptomyces; species Streptomyces sp. TS71-3. The sequence continues at coordinate 1,007,052 of NZ_BNEL01000001.1, forward strand.
GACGGGGACGACCTGCTGTCCGCGCTGCTCGCCGCCCGTGACGAGCAGGGCGGGGCGCTCACCGAGCAGGAGCTGCACGACCAGGTCGCCGTCCTCGTCCTCGCCGGCGCCGAGACCACCTCGGCCGTGCTGACCTGGTCCCTGCACCTGCTGGCGGCGGACCCGGAGGTACGGGCGGCGCTGGACGCCGAGGTGGACGAGGTGCTGGCCGGCCGGGTGGCGTCGTTCGAGGACCTGCCGCGGCTGGAGCACACGGCACGGGTGGTCCGGGAGACGCTGCGCCTGCTCCCGCCGGCCTGGGTGCTGCCCCGCACGGCGGTGCGGGACACGGAACTCGGCGGGCGGCGCATCCCCGCGGGCAGCATGGTCGTCTACAGCCCGTATGTCGTGCACCGCCGAGCCGACCTGCACGCCGATCCGGACCGCTTCCTGCCCGACCGGTGGCGGCGCGGAGCGGACGGCGGCACGGGCATGCCCCGCAGCAGCTTCCTGGCGTTCGGTTCCGGCCCGACGAGGTGCGTGGGCGAGGGCTTCGGCCTCACGGAGGCGACGCTGGCCCTCGCGTCCGTCGCCGGGCGCTGGGACCTCGTTCCGGTAGCCGGCCGGGTGCGGACCGCGCCGCGCAGCGTGCTGGCGCCACGGGCCCTGCCGATGCGCCTGCTGAAGCGTCCGAGCCCCTGACCGAACGCGGGCAACTGACGGAACGCGGGTAATTGGCCGAGCACGGGCAACTGACGGAACGCGGGCTACTGACCGAACACGGGCAACTGTTCGCCGTTCGCGGGGCGTCAGTCTGGGAAGAGCAGGCGGTGCGCGGCCGGCGGTCCACCATGCGTCACCCGGGACACAGCGCGGTCCGCGCCGACGGCACGACTGGGGAGGCGGCATGGCCGACGTGGAGACGGCGACAGAGGGACGCGGAGCGTTAGGGGAACGCGGAGCATCAGGAGAACGCGGAGCACTGGACGGGGTGCTGAAGCTGGGCACCCAGCCGGTGGCGGCGGCGCTCATGACGGCGACGGTGGCGCTCTACATGGCGCTCGTCGCGTTCGGCAACATCACGGATTTCGACAACAACCAGCAGTTCGTCCGGCACGTCCTGGCCATGGACACCACCTTCCGGGACCAGGACCTGATGTGGCGGGCCATCACGTCCCGCACGCTTCAGGACACGGCGTACGTCGCCATCATCGTCTGGGAGGTGCTCACCGCCCTCGTCCTGATCGCCGCCACGGTCTGGTGGGTTCCCGCGCTTCGGAGCCGGAGCCGGAGCCGGAGCCGGTCCGACGAACGCGCCCGGCGCGCCAGCACCCTCGGCCTGGTGATGGTGCTGCTGCTGTTCGGCGCCGGTTTCATCGCCATCGGCGGCGAGTGGTTCGCCATGTGGGAGTCCAAGGACTGGAACGGCCTCGACTCCGCCCTGCGCAACGTCGTCCTCGGGGGACTCGCGCTCGTCGTGGTCAACCTGTCCTCTTCCCGGGGCGCCTTGCCGCGTTCGCGGTCGTGACGGATCGCATGGGCGGAACGATCATCGGTCGTGGGGTGCGCGGCCGGCGCCGCCGGCGTGGCACGGGATCCTCAAGCCGAAGCGGGCGACCATCGCCATCGCCATCGCCATCGCCATCGCCATCGCCATCGCCATCGCCATCGCCATCGCCATCGCCGGCGATGGCGATGGCGATGGGGGAGCGGCGTGCCCACGACGCGGCAATCCGCCCCTCGGTCATTGGAGCGTTTCAATCCCAAGATGCCGGGGAATGCAGGGAAATGGGAGCGCTCCCACTCGGACCACTCGGACCATCCACCCCCTCCGGACGAGGAGTCGCAGTGTTAACGCTTCATCACGCACGCACTGACGCACGCAGATGGCCCCTCCGCGCCCTCCTGGCGGTCCTGGCCGCGGCCGCTCTCCTGGCCACGCCCTTCCTCAGCCCGACCGCCTCGGCTCACGGCTCGACCGCGGACCCGGTCTCCCGCAACTACGGCTGCTGGCAGCGCTGGGGGAGCGACTTCCAGAACCCGGCCATGCAGCAGGAAGACCCCATGTGCTGGCAGGCGTGGCAGTACAACACCAACGGCATGTGGAACTGGAACGGTCTGTACCGCGAGGGCACCGGCGGCGACTTCCAGAAGTACATCCCGGACAACCAGCTGTGCAGCGCCGGCCACACCCAGGACGGCAGGTACAACTCCATGGACACCCCTGGCCCGTGGAAGACCTCCAAGAAGAGCAGCAGCTTCACGGTCGACGTGCTGGACCAGGCCCTGCACGGCGCCGACTACCTCCTGGTCTACGTGACCAAGCAGGGCTACAACGCCGAGACGGACGCCCTGGACTGGGGTGACCTGGAGCAGGTGGCGAAGACCGGCAAATACGCGCCCGCCAGCCACTACGCTGTCGGCGTCAACGCGCCCGGCCGCAGCGGGCACCACGTCGTCTACACGATCTGGAAGGCCTCGCACGCCGACCAGATCTACTTCTTCTGCAGCGACGTGACGTTCTGAGCGCTCTGAGTTTCTGGGCGCCCTGAGTTTCTGGGCGTTCTGAGTTTCCGGGCGTTCTGAGTTTCCGGGTGCCCTGAGTTGCTGGGCGTTCTGGGTTTCCGGGCTTTCCGCGGTGGCGTGACCCTCTGGGCGCTGTGGCCATCCTGCCCTGCCCTGCCGTGCGTGCGCCCGGATGCCGGCGGCGTCCGGGCGCACGCACTTCCCGCTGGACGGCCCGAGGGCTGGAGGCGGGAGGGTCGCGGCAGGGGCCGCGGGATGAGCCCGCGAGGCCGGGGAGGCGCCTGAGGTCAGGCGCCTCCGTTGGTGTGGAGGTCGGCCCCGGCGATCCACTGCGCCCGGTCGGAGGCGAGGAACGCTATGGCCTCGGCCGCGTCCCGGGGGTCGCCGCCGCGGCCCAGCGGAACGGCCGAGTACGCCTGTTGAGCACTGCCTCCCATGGCTTGGGCCACGGACTGCAGCAGTTCCGTCCCGCCGGGCGTCTCGACCATGCCGAGGGTGACGGTGTTGACCCGGACGCCGGCCGGGGCGAGCTGGGTGGCGAGGCCCTTCGACCAGCTGGCCAGCGCGGCCTTGGCCGACCCGTAGTGCAGCATCGGCGCGGGCGGATCGGCGGCCACGCCCGACGAGACGTTGACGATGGCGGCCCGGTCGGCCTGCTGCAACGCAGGCAGAGCCGCGTTCGTCACGCGCACCGCGGACAGGAAGTTGATGGCGAGGGAGTCCTCCCACTCCACGTCCGGGATCTCGCCGAAGTGCGCGCGGGCGGCCCCCGCGTTGTTCACCAGGATGTCCAGCCCGCCGAGCGCCGCGACCGCGGCGTCGACCAACTGGCGTGCGCCGTCGGCCGTCCGGATGTCCGCGCTGATGAACTCGGCGTCCTTGGGGGTCTCGTCGGCCCTGGTCCTGGCGCTGGTGACCACGGTGGCACCGCCGCTGATCAGGCGCTGTGCAACGGCAGCCCCGACGCCTCGCGAGCCGCCGGTGACGAGCGCGCGGCGGCCGGCGAACTCACCGGGAACGGGGATGGTTGGGATGTACATGAAGATGCCTCTCCGAAGCGAAAACGATCAAGCGCTCTTGCCGTTCTTGTTGAACTGTAAATAACCATACTCTCAGTCTGATGAAAGTCTATCGCCATGCTCGGCATGCCCGGCGAGCCCGACGTGTGAGGTGTGCGGGGCGTACGGGGACGTGCGGGGCGCCCCTTGTCGGGCCGCACCCTCGTGGAGCCGGGCCCGGCTCGGGCTGGACAATGGGCATCCGGAGGCCGATCCGGCGGTCCGGACAAGCAGCCCGCAGCGGAGACTTCCGCACGCCGGGTGGCCGGGAGGATGAGGCAACGTGCCGGGAAAGCCGGGGAGCAGGGCGCCGTACCGCTCGAACATCAGAGCTCGGCAGGCGGCCAACACGCGCCGTGCGGTCCTCGAAGCGGCGGCAGAGCTGTTCACCACGCGTGGCTACGCGGCGACCTCGGTGGACGCCATCGCCGAGGCCGCGAGGGTCAGCCGCTCCACCGTCTTCACGGCGGCGGGCGGTAAGCCGTGGCTGCTCAAGACGGCCTACGACGAGGCGATCGTGGGCGATGACCGCCCCGAGAGCCTCGCGGAACGGCCCGCGTCACGGGCGATGCAGTCCCTCACCGACGGCGCCGGGATCGTCGCCGCCTACGCCGCCATCCTGGCCGGCGCGGTGGCACGCGTGTCGGCTCTGTACCACGTCGTGCGGATGGCGTCGGACGCCGATCCGGACGTCGCCGCCCTCTGGCAGGACATCCAGCGGCAGCGGAGAGCCGGAGCCGAGCAGATCGTCGCCCTCCTGGTCGCCGCGGGCGCCCTGCCGGAGCACCTCGACGCCGACCGCGCCGCGGACGTGATCACGGTCTACAACGACCCCGGCATCTACCACCACCTGGTAGGCACCAGGGGCTGGACCCACGAAGCGTTCCAGGAATGGCTGGCTCGGGCTCTGGCCCGGGAGCTCCTGGACTGAGAACAACGGGGGCCTTCCGCGCGCCCCTTCAGGCCCCTTCACGCCCTCTCGACGCCCACCGGGCAGAACACGGTTACGGAACGCGGTTTCTTGCTGAATCCGCAAATGAGCTTGTCCCCGCGGCGCGGCCTCCGCATGATCGCAACGGAGGGAGCCGGCGGAACAAAGGGAGCCGGCGGAACAGCAGCGGGGCGCCGTCGGGCGCACAGCGGACCGTTGACCCCGAAGGATCCCAAGGGCCATGAAGGATCCCGATGGTTCTGCAAGAAGCACGAAAGCCCACGAAAGCCCACGAATGCCCGCGAAGAGCCATGAAGGACCACAACGGATGCCGAAGGACCCCGGAGGAGAACGCATGCCTCAGCCCGCATCAGAGATCACGCACCGGATGGTCTCGTCACCGGCAGGCCGGACCCATCTCGCGGAGCAGGGCACCGGACCGCTGGTGCTGCTGGTCCACGGCTTTCCGGAATCCTGGTACTCCTGGCGCCGCCAGTTGCCGGTACTCGCGGCGGCGGGATACCGCGCGGTCGCGATGGACGTCCGCGGCTACGGCCGCTCCTCCAGGCCGGCGGCGGCGGACGCGTACCGGATGCTCGACCTGATGGAGGACACCGTCTCGGTGGTGCACGCCCTGGGCGAGGAGTCGGCCGTGATCATCGGCCACGACTGGGGCGCGACCATCGCCGCGAACTCCGCCCTGCTCAAGCCGGACGTCTTCAGCGCGGTGGGACTGCTCAGCGTCCCCTACACCCCGCCCGGCGGGCCCCGACCCAGCGACGTCTTCGCCCAGATGGGCGGGGACGAGGAGTTCTACGTCTCGTACTTCCAGGAGCCGGGCCGCGCCGAGGCCGAGATCGAACCCGATGTGCGCGGCTGGCTCGCAGGCTTCTACGCGGCCTTCTCCGCCGACACCATGCCCGCGCCCGGCGCCCCCGACCCGCACTTCGTCGGCAAGGGCGGGACGCTGCGTGACCGGTTCCCCGAGGACCGGCGGCCCGCATGGCTCAGCGAGGGGGACCTCGACGCCTACGCCGGGGAGTTCGAACGGACCGGCATGACCGGAGCGCTCAACCGCTACCGGAACATGGACCGCGACTGGGAGGACCTGGCCGACCTCAGCGGCGCTCCGCTCACCCAGCCGTCCCTGTTCGCGGGCGGGAACCAGGATGCCTCGACGACCTGGCTGGCCTACGCGATCAAGGCGTACCCGGTCACGCTGCCGGGCCTCGTCTCCTCCCACCTCCTCGACGGCTGCGGCCACTGGATCCAGCAGGAACGCCCCGACCAGATCAACCAGCTCCTGACCGAGTGGCTCGCCACCGTCTCCGCCTGACGCACTCACGGGTGCCTGACTGAGGAACTGGTGCACGGCTGCATTGATCCTGCGCAGGTGAACGTGATCCAGTTGCGGCCGAATTTGGCTCCCCTAAGCTGAGGCTGATCGCCTCACGTTTCCTGGCCCACGTTTCATGTCTCATGGCTCACCTTCCGTCGGAGGCTTCCGTGTCACTGATCCAGGTCAAGGCCATCGAAGGTGTTTACGACGACCGCCAGAAGCGGGAAATCATCGCCAAACTCACCGACGTCCTTGTGGGGGTGGCGGGCGAGCATCTCCGGAGCGGCATCGTCGTCACCTTCGAGGAGGTGCCGAGCGGCGCCTGGGGAATTGCAGGAAATCCGGTGACGACGGAGGACGTCCGGTCGATGGCGAAGGGGTGAGGCGTCGCGCGTCGCTGGGCCGGCACCAGTCGGCACCAGTGGGCACCGGTCGGCCCTGCGCCGACGCGATCTCCAGCCCGCCGCCGGAGCCGGCTCCGGAGCCTGGCCATGGGCATAGCCGGAGTCGGCGCCGGAGCAGGGATCACGGAGCACGGCGTCGAACGGGTCGAGTGCGTCGAGCGGGTTGAGCGCGTCGACCTGCCCGTATCACTCGCTCTGGAGGCCGTCCGGACGCATCAGCCGGAAGAGCGGCGGCATCGTGCACAGCGTGATCCCGAGCACCGCCAGGGCTCCGGTGGCCGCCAACGGGGCGAAGGCGGACCACTGCTGTACGGGTTTCGCGACCACCCGGAGGATGAGTGCCCCGAGGGCCAGGCCGCCGGCGGTGGCCAGTGCGGTGCCGAGGACGACGGGAATCGCGGTCTGCCACAGGACCGACAGGGCCAGGGTCCGCCGCCGTGTGCCGAACGCCACGAGCATCGACAGCATGCGCCTGCGTGCGCGGAGCTGTTCGATCTGCGACACGAGCATGCTGGCAGCGATGACGGCGAGAGTGGCCGCGCCGCCGACCAGAATCCCTGTTTTGACGCTGGTGTACTGCTTGTCCCGCGTGGCCTTCATCAGGGTGCTGACCATGACGGAGGGGCTGGCCTGCGCCGCGGTGTTGCGGACGTACTCCACGGCGTCGGCGACGCGGCTGTCCGTGGTGACGGAGACCGTCGTCGAGGCCTGCGGCAGCCGCGTCGGGTTCAGGGCTCCCGGCGTGGCCAGGACGCCGTGGTGGTACTCGCCCATGGGATCGAGGTGGGAGGTCACCTGCGGGATGGAGGCCGGAAGGCGCCACAACGGGCCGTGCTCCGAACCTGCGTGACCCGGATCCAGATCCACCTGTTCGCCCGGCACGGCCGTGGCGGTGACCTGCTGGTCCTCCGGACGATGGCCCGGCGCCCGGGCGACGAAGGAATCGCCGTTCCGGCAGGAGGGCAGGGTCGCGAGCTTGCGCAGCGTGGCGCAGTCCGCCACCGTCAGGGTGGTCAGGGCGGGCATGCCGTCGGCAGGGCCCGGTTTGCCGATGTACGTCTCCGTGACGCCCAGGACGCCCGTGACGCCTTTCGTGTGCTCCAGGCCGCTGGTGAGCCGCTGTGCCGTCTGCTGGCTGCCGAAGGGCAGTAACAGTGTCATGTCGGCGTGCCTGACCGGCGATCCCGCCGACCCCGAGAGGTGGCGGAAGTCCTCCTGCATCCCGCCCAGGGTCATCTGAAGCGCGATGGCGCCCGCCACCGCGACGGTGACGCCCGTGAGCGGGCGTGTCGCGAAGCCGCTCTCGAGTTGCAGCCGGCGGATGGCGAGCTGCCAGGAGACCGGGCCGGCGTGCAGGCGGTTGACGACGACTTCGACCAGCCAGGGGAGGAGTCCGGTGAGGCCGATCAGGATGCACGCGGCCCCCACCGCGACGGGAATGGGGCTCACGGACGCGTCCTCGGGGCTGACGGCGTGCTGCATGGCGAGCAGCAGCCCCGCTCCGAGGACCGGCAGCACCAGACGCCACCCCAGGCGGCGGGTGCGGGGTTTGGCCAGCCGTACGACGCTCAGCGGTTCCATCGTCACGGAACGCAGGGCGATCTGGGTGGCGAAGACGGCGGCCGCGGGAACGGCCAGGACGATCGCCGCGGCCAGTGCCGGCGCGGGGACCACGTCGGAGGGGAAGGCGCTCACGCCCCACAGCTGGAGCCCTCCCGCGTACATCCGCACCACCGAGAAGAGGACGGCGCCCACCGCGAGCCCGCCGGCGGCGGCGAGCAGCGACTCCCCGGACGCGACGCGCCGTACCGCGCGGGCGTCCATGCCGAGCAGCCGCAAGGTCGCCAGCCGCCGGTCCTGGCGTTCGCCGCCGAAGCGGACGGCGGTGGCGATGAAGATGACCACCGGCACCAGCAGGACCACGCACACGAGAGCGATCAGCACGAGGAGCATCGGGTTGAGCGGCTGCTCGGCTCCGGCGTGCCCGTAGGCGTCCGACCGTATGGCGCCGCGGTCCGTGGACAGGGACGAGCTTCCGGCGTAGTAGAGCAGCTCGCCGGGTTGCACCAGCCCGGCCTGGGCCACGGTGCCGGCGTCCCGGTATCCGATGCGGTCCCTGAGGAGTGCTCCGGCGTCGGAGTGCAGGAGGTCGCGCAGGGCCGGGGAGACGATCATCTCGCCGGGCGCCGGAGCCTTCCGCAGTCCGGGCGGGGGCGGTGTCCTGTCCCCGTCGGGCTGGATCAGCTCCCCGGTCACGGTGTCGCCGCGGAAGACGGTCGAGGTGTCCAGGCGCAGAAAACTGTGGGCGCTGCGGCTCACGTTGACTTCGGACGACGCGTTGGCCGGCTGGCGCGCCTGTTCGCGGGCCGTCCGGGCGTCAAGCAGGGATGGGACCGACGCGGCACACAGCATCAGGAGAACGCCGAGCCCGACCCCGACGGCTGTGAGCAGGGTACGTGTCCACCCTTCGCGCCCACCCGCACAGGCAAGGCGCACGCCGAAGGCGAGGTCGCGCAACCGTGCGTGGGGACGCGGGACGGCACTGTGGCCGTGTCGGCTTGTCATGGGGGGAACCCCGGCTTTCCTCGTATGGGCGGGCGGCGTGCGCGGTGCGGCGTGCGGCAATCGGTGGCAGTGGGTCGCGGTGGGTGGACTCCGGAACCCCACTATACACACTGTGTATAGTGGGGTGTTTGTGCTAGTTTTCGCAGGTCCTGGCGGTCCTGCGAATATTGAGAGAGTGCAGGCTGAGGCCTCACTGGCGGGTCTCGCCGGCCGCGAACGTGCCGCCTCGGCCCCTGAGGGGAATCCCGGAGCTATATGAGTCGGCATCGGCGTGGTCCGGATGCTCACGTGTCGGCATGCACGACGTCCACGTGATCAGAGAAGCCGCGGGGACCTCGGTGGCGGTGCCGTATGACGCAGTACCCAGCGTCGCATCGTGACTCGCATCGAGGATCGGAAGCACTTCGTGCCGGAAGCGGGCCGAGCCACCCCGCACTTGACCGCCTGGATGAGGACGGCTAGGCCGTGTCCGGCGGATCTTCGTGGATCAGCCTGCGGCGTCTGGTGCCGTGCATCGCAAGGCGGAGGATCGTCCTCGTACTGGGCGTACTCGGATGACTCCGACAACGCGGCGAGGTGCGGTGCCAGGCGTCGCGGGCCCACGAAGATCCGCCGGACACGGCCTAGTGCCGCATCAGGCAACGTTCGCCCTGTCGACCACGGCTCATGTGTCACAGCGCCCGGCGCATGCAGACCCGCGGCCACCGGTCCAGGCCATGCACCGCTTCGCGCTCGCGGATCTTCCTCAGACCGGGAGCGAGACTGCTGTCGTCCATGAGCTGAAAACCACACCGTGCGTAGTAGGGCGCGTTCCATGGGACCTGGGCGAACGTGGTGAGAGTGAGGGCGGGCACACCTTCGCTCGTGGCGTGTGCTGCCAGATGGTCCAGTAGCGACCGGCCCAGACCGCGGTGCGCGCTGTCCGGGTGCACTGAGACCTGCTCGATGTGGAGGTTGCCGTCGACGCGGTCGGCGATCAGGTAGGCGACCGGGGCGTCAGCCTCGTCGGCCACGATCCAGGCCAGCCCGGCGCGGTGGTAGCGGGCGAGCTCACCGAGTGGGAGCGGCTCGTCTTCGGCGATCTCCGTCATGCTGACGTCCCGGAAGCACTGCCCGGCGGCCCTCTCGATGTCCTGGAGAACGGGCAGTTCGTCCAGGTGCACGGCTCGGATGCGCATGGACGCATTCTCCACGACACTCCGGATGACATCACCGATCAACCGGATGACGCCACCGGTCAAGAAGGCGTCCCGGCCGGGCTTGGCCTGCCGGCGCAGCGCCGCTGGACCGCCATCGCCGGCGTCACCTGAGCCGCCTTCGCCACCAACCTCAAGTCCCACAGCCGCTCATGGGAAGGCGCGCGCTCCGAGCAGGGGCGGCTTCAGGAGATGCAATACCCGCTGCGCGGTCCCAGCCACAGTGGGCCGCAGCCGTAGGCGGTCCAGTTGCAATACGGTTCGCCGTAGCACACGGTGTCGCAGCTTGCGCCTGTTCCGCACTGGGAATTGCAGTCGAGGACCTGGATGCTCTGATCGCTCCGAGCCGCGCTCTGCGTGTCGGCAGGGCCCAGCGTCATGAGAATCGCGCGCGCCCCGCTCTCGCCGAACGCCGCCACGGCCGCTGTCTCCAGCCCTTCGACGGCTGTTCGCTGCTGGCGCCCCGCGATGATCTGCGGTGCCAGCCGCATCGCGTCGTCCAGGACGGCGGACTGCTCGGCCGACAGGCCGGGATGCGTCTTCCGGTAGTTCGCGAAGTGCGCCACCCACAGATCACTTCGGACCGAAGCGGACAGCGCGCCGTAAACGGCGCGCCGACAGTCCGCGGGGTAGGAGGCGAACTCGGAGTAGCCGGAGGGCAACCGGTCGAGATTGGCCTTCACCCATCGCGACGCCTTACTGCCCTTGGCGCGGGTCAGGGCCTGCGCGGGTGAGGCTGCCAGGCCACCGGTGATCAGAAACGTTCCCAGGGCCAGCCCCGGCACGGCCTTGAGGATTCCGCGGCGGCCCGGGGACCGCAGCACATCGAGGTCGCCGAGCGCACGCACCACCCGCAGTGAGTCCGATGGGCCCAACAGCCGCGCCAGGCGGAGGGACAGCGCGGTCCCGGTCCAGGCCCGCACCTGGTCGCCGTCGACCGCCAACAGGGTCGGGGCCCACTCGGCCCCTTCCCTCAGGGCACGCGCACGCAGGCCTCGAATACGGGGTTCCGTGAGGCCCGCGGTGGTCAACGTGCCGTCGACGGACACGCGAACCCGATTCACTACTTCTTCACAGAATCGGCAGTCGGTGTCGAATGCCAATATCCACTCGGTCACGAGCTTCCCCCACGTTGGTGTGACAACCCGCCCCATGGTGCCCGTCCAGTGTGTTTTTTCACGCAGATCGTAGCGCGCCGTTCAGTAGTCCTGCGGACCTCGATCTTTCGTGATGGGCCGTCGACGAAATCTGAGTCCCATTTCCTCGCCGATACCCGATACCCGATACCCAATACCCGATACCGCGCAGGCCGTGGGCCCGGGTGCCGTCTGGAGTGAACGCCGGTTTCCACTGCTTCGGGTGAGAGGCAAGGACAGTTCGTTGCCGCAGGGCCACTTGGGTTGACGCCCGTTTCGCCGATGCCGCAGTAGCCCGCCGGGTTCTTGTCCAGGTACTGCTGGTGGTTACGGTCACTGTAGGGACTGCATGCTCCCATTCGCATCCCGGCACGTGTTCCTGACCCGCGTCACCTCAAAGCATGGTCATGACGGTGCCGTCGACAGTCACGACTTGGCCATCCCGAAGACAGCGGTGTTCCAGGCCGGTACGTGCGAGCCATGCTGCGGCCCGCTCTGCCGCCGGAGCCTCCTGGTGATCGGATCGCCAGTGCGGCACGATGCGGAAAGGCACAAGACCGAGGCCGATAGGCTGTGACTCCGGGGGGTAGCCTGCGGGGAGGACTCCAGGGTCATCCATCAGATGGATGCCCCGGAGATCGGGCCCGGCCACACAAGCTCCTGCCGAGTAGCCGCCGTAGGTGAATTGCGCTGTGCTCGTGCGTTGTCGAAGAGCGGGCCCGAAGCCACAGGCGTTCATGGCGCGGGCGAGTACGAATGCGTTGCCGCCGAGGGCCCAGACCATGTCGAGGGTGGCCAGCCGAGTGCTCAGAGTGGCGGGGGCTGAAAAGTAGTCTCGAAGATCGAGCTCTTCGCACTGATACCCCCACGACGCCAGGGTCCTGTCCTCACGGCTGAAATCACGATTCCGCGAGCTGCCGTACTGATCGAGTGCGTTCAAGATGACGCCTGCCCGACCGGTGACAGGTGGTGGCAGCACCGTGGGGCGCCTTACACCGTCGAGCACATAGGAACTGAGCAACAGTTCCAACGAACACCCCTTGGCGTCGGCTGGGCGAAAGTCGTCTCTCGGTAACCCGAGCGGCGCCTCCCCATTCTCCAAGGTGTTGCCTGGGCGGGATCGGCGTACCGATCTCTGGCTTGGGGGCCGGGATGGGGCACCGCGGACAGGCGTCCCGGCCTGAAGCCTAAGCCCCGCGGGCAACGGCAGCCTGACGGCCCACCTTCACGTGAGCCGTCAGGCAACAGGAACTCAGGGCATTGGTTCCGCTAGCCCGCGGTGACGTCAGCCCTGTGAGGGAGCGATGCCGATCGGGCACGAAAGCCCCGTCCCTACGAGGGTGTATCCATGTGACCCATGGCGAACTTAACGGGAACGCGACGAGCAGCGATCTACTGCCGGATCAGCCAGGACCGGGGCGGCGCGGGACTCGGTGTAGCACGGCAGGAGGAAGACTGCCGGGCACTGTGCACCCGCCTGGGGTGGGAGGTCGTAGCCGTTCACACGGACAACGACGTGAGCGCCTATTCGGGGGCGCCGCGTCCAGAGTGGACGGAACTCCTCGCGGCAGTGCGCCGGGGTGAGATCGACGCGATAGCGGTGTGGCACGTGGACAGGATGACCCGCTCACCGCGCGAGCTGGAAGACGTCATTGACCTTGCCGACCGGCACGGCGTCGAGCTGGCCACGGTGAGCGGTGAGATCGATCTTGCAACACCGACCGGCCGCATGGTCGCCCGCATGCTCGGGGCGGCAGCTCGCCACGAGGCGGAGCACAAGGCCGAGCGTCAGAAGCGGCAGCGCCGCCAGGCGGCGGAGGCTGGCCGGATAGCCGGGGGAGGGAAGCGCCCGTTCGGCTACGAGGACGACCGCATGACCGTGCGGAGTACCGAGGCGGAGGTGATCCGGGAAGGAGTCCGGCGGGTACTGGCGAATGAGAGTCTGGCGAGCATCTGCCGGGACTGGCAGGCGCGAGGCATCCTGAGCCCGGCGGGCAAGCCGTGGAAGCCGAGCGGACTGCGCCGTCTGCTGGCATCGGCCCGGATCAGCGGTCGCCGTGAGCACACACCGCGTGGGTCGTGGGAGAGCACCCGTCCGCTGCTCGGCGAGATCGTTGCGGATGGCGTGTGGCCCGGCATCATCAGCCACGAGGATTCGGACCGTGTACGGAGAATCCTCAGCGACCCGGCGCGACGCCAAAGGGTCGAGGGCACGACGAAGCGGAGCTACCTTCTTTCCGGCATTCTGCGGTGCGGGAAGCCGAAGGAGAACGGGGAGCCGTGCAGGTGGCCCATGAACGGACGCCCCCGAAGCGGCGTACCGCGCTACGTCTGTCCCAACGTCCCCGGAACGGACGCGTGCGCAGGTACGGCTACCAATGCCGAGCGGACTGACGAGCACGTGCGCGACATGGTGTTGGCTGCCCTGGAGTCGCCTGCCTTCATGGAACGTCTGCGCGGGCAGGATGACGCCGGGAACGAGCTGTATGAGGAGATCCGGGGAGACGAAGAGGAGCTTGAAGCCCTTGCTCGGGACATGGGGGAGCGGAGGATCAGCCGCAAAGAATGGATGGTCGCCCGCCAGCCCATCGAGGAGCGTCTGAATCTGAACCGCGCCAAGCTGTCGAAGGTCTCACGGGCTGCCGTCCTCAGCGGGTTCGTCGGCACGTTCGAGGACATGCAGGAGCGGTGGAAGCAGATGAACAACTCGCAGCGGCGGGCAATCGTCACCGCGTGCGTGCGGTCGGTTGAGGTGCGTCCCGCGAATCCGCGGAAGCGGTGGGACCCTGACCGGTTCGTCTTCGATTGGGTCGCGTAGCTCCGATCCGGGAGGAGTGCGCTGGTTCGAACAACTCGAATACTCGGGCTATCTGCTCGATCACGGCGAAATCCTCTATGACCGGGGGCAGCCCTTGACGTGCCCGAGAGGCAGCGACTCTTTGCCGCAGTTCACTGGGCACCAATGGCGCCCCCGGAAGTCCTGAGTGCTTCTCTGATGGCCTCCCGATGCGCCGCCGCATCTGTTGCTATGCCGAAGGCGATGAGCGCTCCGGCGGGGGAGTGGCCGGAGCCGACGTAACGCCAATAGGCATCCGTGACCGTGCCGAGCGTGTCCGTGTGGCCGGCATGCTCCGCACGCTGGGCGCGGAGCGCGGCATACGTCGTCGAGTACGCCCGGGATTTCGTGAGGATGTGGCCTCGATAGCCGAGGGTGTGAGCCCAGTCCCGTAGGCGCAGGGGCGCGTATTCGGGCAGGCCGCCCAAGCGCCAGCAGGCGCGCATGAGGGCACGCACATGAGGGCTCACGGCAGCAGCGTCTATCTCGTCTGAAGACGAGATCCGGTGGTCGAGGCCAGCCCCGGTTTCGCTGGCTCCCTTGGTGACGTACTTGGCCACGTACGCTGCTACGGCGTCATCTTCCGGCCCATCGTCGCTCGTACGGATCGGGCGGACATCAATCTGGGCGCCCCAGGAGAGGACGGGTTCGCCGACCGCGGGACTGTAAGGCGTAGGCACCGTGACTCGGCGAACGGCAGTGCGCACGGCTTCGGTGAGCCGATCCACTGTTGCCCAAGCCGGAGCTCCATCGTCGGGGCCGTCCGGGCCGTCGAGGCGAACCACGGCGTGAATGTGTACGGCGCCGCGCCGCTGGTACTCCGCGACCCGGGCGAATGAGAGCCGTGCGTGTGCGGCGAATTCGGATTGGGCGAGGCCTGCCGCGGAGGCGAGCTGCCGCCGGACGCCGAGGGTGAAACGGTCCCAGAGCTTGCCGGCGTGCGCGTGCCACAGGGCGTGGGTCACGTAGTCGTAACAGTCCGGGCAGATGGGTTGGCCGACCGCGGTGTCAGAAGGGCCGTGGGTGAAGCCGCAGCCGAGCGGGCGGCCGTGTTCGCAGGTGCCGCCGTCACGGCGGGGTCGGCAGATGTCTCCGGTGCGGTGGACGGGGCCGAAGGACGGTGCGGTCAGGGTGACGAAGAGCCGGGGATGGTCGCGGACGTCTGCGGGGACGCCTTTGCCGCCGAGGAGGCCTGCGCGGACCAGGTGGAAGGTGTCGCCTGCGTGGAGTCGTGAGCAGGGTGCGCAGACGGTTGCGCGGCGGTTGCGGCAGCGGATGAGGAGGCGTTCGCCGGGTTCGCCGTGGGTGTCGTAGTGGTGCAGGACCTCGCCGGTGTCCGGGTCCAGGGTCGTGGTGTGGCCGGAGAGGTGGACCGGGTGGGCGCATCCGCCTGTGGCAGTGACCTGTTGGAGCCAGCGGGGGAATTTCGGGTCTTGGGCGAGGCGTATGGCGTCGCGGTCGATCTCGGAGAGGTGGCGCAGGCGCGCCGCGGAGTTGAGGGCAGCGCGCCTGTCGCCGGCATTGGCATCGAGTCTGATGGAGGTGCCCTTTCGGGGTGAGCCGCCGAAGCGGCACGGGTAGTGGGGGCTGGCGCGCGGTGGGTCATGGGGATCTCCTTCACTCGGATCGGGTGGGGGTGGGTCAGCGGATGGTGCCGGTGCCTCGGCAGATGCGGCAGCGGCGGCGCCGTCCGGTCCAGGTGGTGCGGGCGCCCTCTCCCTTGCAGTGGGGGCACCTCACGCGGCTCATGGGCATGTGGTGGGGGTTTCCTTCCTGCTCAGAAGTGGGAGAAGCCGCTGAAGATCCAGGTCACGAAGCCGTCGATGGTGGCCACCGCGGGTGTGTGGCCGAGGTAGACGCCGAAGAGGGCGATGCACACGGCTTCCCAGACGCGGACGTCGCGGGAGCGGACCAGGAGGACGGTGATGATCCCGAAGAGCACCACGAGGGACACGGCAACACCAGTGCTGATCACTTCTCGCCTCCTGCAAGGGCTGAAAGGGCACGGTCGACGGCGGGCATGTCGGGGGTGACGTCGGCGTACTGGCGGGCGATGGCCGCCGCGTGTTTCGTGGTGGTGAGATGAGAGCGGGCGCGGCTCCAGCCGCCTTCCGGGCCCGTGCACACGGCCACGCCCTTCTCCTCCGAGGTGATGGACTGCGCGACGGCCACGGCGTCTTTGTTGAGGTCGCCGAGGGTCATCTCCGCGGTGCCGGGGTCGTTGACCCGGTGGCAGATGCGGCCGCCGAGTTGCGCACGTAGCGCGGTGACGCCGGGGCCGAGGTCGGAGCCGACGCGTTGGCCGGCCACGACCAGGTGCATGCCGAGTGCGGCACCGAGCTGGGCCAGGCGCAGCAGGAGCGTGGAGCACTGATCGGCTTCTGCCTTGCCCTCGCGGGTGCCGTCCGACAGGTACAGCTCCGCCAGTTCATCGACGATCACGACGACGGGTACGGGCCGTAGCTTCTCGGGCAGTTCCCAGATGGAGCGGACGCCTGCTGCGCGGCATTCGTGCATGCGGTCGTGCATGTCGACGACGAGCGCGGACAGCACTGCCACGGCCTCCCGCCGGCAGGTCGTCAGGGCGCTGAGTCGGTCCGCGAAGAGGCCGAGTTCCATGCCGCCCTTGCAGTCGATGCCGATCAGCGCGACCGGCTGTGGTGCGAGTTGGGTGATCAGTCGGGCCAGCAGGGTGGACTTCCCGGAGCGGGTGGCACCGGCTATCAGCCAGTGCGGGACCATCAGCAGATCCATCACCCACGCCGTGCCGTTCTCCAGCACGCCGACGAGTGCGGACAGCAGTTGCACGGGGGCGGTGATCAGGCCCGGACGTTCGAGCGGGTCACTGCCCGTCGCCGTCAGTACCACGAGCCCGCGGTTCGGGGAGGTCACCCGTACGGCGTGCACTTTCCAGGCGTGCGCGAGCGCATCGGCCGCCGCCGCGAAGGTATGCGGAACCTGGCCCGGGTGCAGCCTCACCGTCACGGTCAAGCCGGTCCGGTTGGGCCAGGGGAAGGAGATGCGCGGCGCGATGGGCCGCAGCGGCTCGCCCTTGACGAGGAGGTCACCGATCAGGCCGCGGGGCGGGCGTCGGGAGATGGCGAGGTCGTTGAGGATGGCGACCTTGCGCCAGGTGCTCAGCACCCGCCACGCGGTGGGCAGGTAGCCGCTGAGGTACCAGTGCCAGGCTGGACGCTTGCAGCGCAGCAGGTCACCGAGGAACAGCGACCAGGCGATGACCACTAACGCGGCGACGAGCACGAACGTGGTCATCAGGCCGCACCACCCTTCGGCGCGGCACTGCCGTGCACGGGCGTGATGGCGTCCGCGCGGAAGCTGATTCCGTGTCGGTCGCCCATCGCCCAGGCGAACGCCACCAGCCCGGTGACCTTGACGACCTGTCCCTCTTCGAGCCCCTTGGGTTCGCCGGGAACGGCGATCTCGATGACGGAGATACGCCGCCTGTCCTGCCGCACGGTCACCGCCACGGTGTAGACGGTCTTACCGTCGCGATCCTTCTTGACTTCCCCGGTCTCGGCGTTGCTGATCTTCGCTTCCGGCGGGATGGCGCATCGCAGTACGCCGAGCCGGGTGGTGTCCACGGGAATGGACTGCATGCTGTTCGGCCTCCTTGGCCATCTGCGTCAGCCAAGACAATCTGGCTGACGTCACTTGTCCTTACGAGTTACAACTATGGAGGACTGTACGACGTGGATGCAAGTACTTATGCTGACGAGTGACGCCGCGCGTGCGACGTCCCTACAACCGGGCTACGACTACGACGACACGAAGGTGCCGAGATGACGGAGATCCAGCGCCCCGGCGCCCTGTATCAGCAGGTGGCCGCAGCCATTCGCGAAGCGATCCTGGCCGGCGAGTTCGCCCCCGAGACGCTGTTGCCGTCCGAAGCGCAGCTCATGGCCCGGTACAAGGTCTCGCGCCCCACCGTCCGCAACGCGATTGCCGCACTGCGCGCCGAAGGACTCATCGAGGTCCGCCACGGCAAAGGCAGCTTCGTCCGCTCCGACGGCCAGCCAACCGTCACCCTGGAACGCCGCGTGAGCCGGACCCCGGAGGGCAGGTTTGCCATGCCCAACGGCACCGTCTGGGACGAGGCCGAAGAGCCCAGCGTCTACCGCACCCACACCACCAAGGACACGGCCCCGCTGCTCGCCCTGAACGAGGACGAAGCCCTCTTCGGCTGTGACCGCTTCCTGGTCGACCCGGCCACCGGCGCCCGCACCATGCAGCGCACCCTGATCCCCTTCGAGGTCGCCGAGTCCGTTCCGCGCCTTGCCGAGGCACCGGACCGCGCGCCCGCGTCGATCTACGTACTGCTCGCCGAGGCCGGCCACGAACTGTGGTGGTCGGAGACGGTACGAGCCCGCATGCCCCTGCCCGACGAACGCGCGGCCCTCCGCCTGCCGGACGCGACCCCGCTGCTGCACCTGGCCCGCGTCACCCACGGCACCGACGACCGCCCCCTGATCCTCGAAGAGCTGCGCGTCGGTGCGGACCGTGCCGAACTCGCCTACCGCATCAGCCCCGACGACCCCACCACCGGCCGCACCTCGGCCTGAGCGTCGAGGTCGATCTGTCGAAACTTTCTCTACTTCCTCAAGGGCGCGCCTGCGGCGCGCCGGGGCGCCCGGCCGCCCCGGCCGGGCGTGCGGCGTGGCCGCCGGTCCCGTCCGGTCGCCCGACGCCCCGCACCACGCACTGAGGAACGAGAAGCGCCGACCGGCGGTTCCCAACCGGGGGCCGAGTGGCTGGGGGTCGGCGGCCTCCGAGGCTTTAGACAGCTCCCATGGGGCGAGCCTCGAAGAGCAGGGGGCTAATCGGGCACTACAGCGGGCAGGGCAGGTGCCTGCCCGATTCGCCGGGCCAGCGTAAGGCCCCCTGCTCACTCGCCCCATGGCAGCTACCGTCCAAAGCCTCGGAGACCGCCGACGTGCCCACCTGACCCGCTCCCAGGGCACCCCACCTGGCAGAACGCGCATCACGCGGCACCGCCCCCCTGGCCGTCGACCGCCTCCAAGACCTCAGCGAGCCGCATCACCGCACTCGGCCAACCGGCCAGCCGCACGACGCCGCGCCCGTCCATGTCCGTCGAGGCCGCCGCCCTCACCTCCGACAGCTCAAACCCCGCACCCAGAAGCGCCCGGTTCAGCCGATCAGCCGCCCGCCGGGCTTCCTGCCACCCGGCTACGTAGTCGACCCCGGCAACCCACAGACCCGCGTCCGAACCCTCAAGATCAAGACCATCCCGCAGCCAGTCCTCACCCGAGCCCATCACCTTGTTCACCCCTGCCTCTGAGCTATGTAACGGATCATCAACTTCATGTGCCCGAGGCAAAAACGCAGCGCGACGGCCCCGGTACCATCAGGCACCGGGAACCGTCGCGTTCCCAGCCGGGCCACCCTTCGCTTTCCTAGGGCAGATGGGGTGGCCCGGTCTCGGTATGAGTTGGTGAGGCGCGGCTCCACAAGCGCGGAGGACGAAGGGTCCCCCAGGGGAGCCGGGGAACCGCGCCTCTGGCCGGAGAGGTCAGCCTCCGACCATGGACCGGGCCGCTGCTCACGTGCGGTGGCAATGGACGAGAGCAGCGCCCCGGGGTCTGTCAGGCCTAGAAGGCCCTCAATCGGTCGAGGTCGAAGCGGCACCACACGCTCTTGCCGCCCTTGATTCCTGGTGACCACCACACCGACTCGGCCAGCCGCTGAGTGATCAGCAACCCGCGCCCCCGGTCCGGCAGCATCGCTTCGAGCAGGCCGCCTGCCAGATTCGGCGAGACGAAGTCACCGGGTGGAAGATCAGGGGGAGTCGAATCCTCATCCGAGACCGCGAGGATCAGCACCTCGGGCCACGTCATCACAGTCACGTCGATGCGCCGCCCTGCACCGGGCTCTGCCAGGTGGTTGTCAGGCACGGCGTGATGCACGACGTTGCCGACCAGTTCCGAGACGACGAGCTGAGCAGCGTCAACCGCATGCGGCAGCTTCCAGCTCTGGAGCGAGGAACGGATCATGTCCCGCGCCGCTTTCGCACAGTCCGGCGACTCGGCGTAGACCGTCAGCGAACGGAAATGCCCGGTCGCCGGATCATGCACCGAGCGAGGGGAAGCGCCCACCGTCGAGGCGTTCGCTGCATGTTTGCTCTCCTTTGCCACCACCGCGTTCCCTCCAGAGCACTGACGGGTTCCGTAGTCCGTTGATCTGCGGCGACCAGTGAACGACGCAGGAGGTCAAGGCGGGAGCGTTCACAAGGGGGTTCACATGAACACCAGCGAGGGCAAGGGGGTTCACCAGTGAACCCCCGGGTTCAAAAGCTGTGACACCATGGACACTCGCCGTCATTCTCGGATGGGCAGGGAGCATGAGCCGAGAGCCGAACGAACCGTTGATCTCCCTCATGGACGAGGCCGCGTTCTCGAACAAGGGCCTGGCCAAGCGCATGCGTGATCTCGCTCAGCAACGCGGCGAAGACTTGAAGACAACCCACGTCGCCGTACAGCGCTGGCGCGACGGGAGCGGCATCCGGCCGCAGGCAGCCTTGATCATGGCGGAGATCTTCAGCTCGAAACTGAAACGTCGTATCACGCCAGGTGATCTAGGCCTGTTCGGCGAGCCGGAGTCACGCACGCCCCAACCAGTGGCCTATGCCGCCTCCTTACCCGAAGCGTTGTCCGCGCTGAGCGTCCTTACCGAGGAACAAACCGAGGCCACGACGAGCAGCAAACTAGTCATCCCGGACGCGGATCTCAGTTCCGCCGTCCTGTCATGGATGGTGACGCGGACGAATGAGGTTCAGGCAGACCGCCCAGCCTCTCAGCATGTCGGCATGCGCGATGTACGCGCGATTCGCACCGCCACCGAGATGTTCATGCGACTGGATTTCCTGTACGGCGGCGGCCACGGCCACAAGGCCTTACGGCACTACTTCCGCGAAGAAGTGCTACCTCTACTCAACGCCAGTTACACAGCGAAGGTCGGCCAAGCTCTCTTCACCGTAGCCGCGGAGACCGCCGAAGTGCTGGGTTGGATGGCGTACGACATTGGAAATCACGGTCTAGCGAACCGCTACCTACTTCACGCCCTACGCCTCACCCAGGTCACCGGGGACCGTATGTTCGGCGCGTCCATCCTGGCCAATCTCAGCCACCAGGCAAACTACCTGGGACAGACATCACGCGCCCTGCAACTAGCCCGGTCCGCCGTCGAAGGAGCCAAGGACAGCGCCACGCCACGTGCCAAGGCCATGTACACGATCCACGAAGCCCGCGCTCTGTCCAGCGTCGGCGATCGCTCCGGCGCGGAACGCGCCATGAATGAGGCAGAACGCCACCTAGAGAAGGCCACACCTGATGGCCCGGAGTGGCTTTCCTATTTCGATGAGGAAGAACTCATCGGCGAGTTCTCGCACTGCTTCCGCGACCTCAGGCGACCCGCCGAATCACTTCACTTCGCCGAAGAAGCCGTAGCCAGAACCGACCCGCAATATGCACGTACACTCGGCTTCTGCCGCATGGTACTCGCCGAAAGCTATCTCTTGAACGGTGAACTGGAGAGTGCGATTGGCGCGGCAACTCAGGCAGTCGAGAAAGGCGAGTCACTACAATCGACTCGCTTTGTACGCTACGTGACCGACTTCCAGCAGAAAATCGGCGGTAACGCCGGAATGCCGATCGTGGCTGACTTCAATCGTCAAGTCACCGAGGCTCTGTCCAGCTTGGAGGAGTAGACGACCAATCCGGTCAGTACGGAAGCCACCGACGCGGCGCACGCTCATCACGCAGCGACACCATCCGCCGGCCGAACTCCGCAGCCACGTCCTCCCCCTCGGCCACGTTCTGCATGAGCCAGGTCGTCATCTTGAACTCCTGAATGGCACACAGCGTTTGGAACCCTGACCAGTCCCTCAGGTCCCGCCCGTAGGCCCCCACGAAGTCGGCGTAATGCTCGTCCGTCACCCACCCGAGCCGGTCGTACTCGTGCGCAGCCACCTCAAGATCCCACTCAGGGTGATCAACACAGAAGTTCTCGAAGTCGATCAGATACACGACTCCATCGCGCCCCACCATCAGGTTGTCGGTGTGGGCGTCGCCGTGCACCGGCCCAAGCGGCGACTCGAACCGCAACTCCTCCAGCTTCTCCTTCAGCTCCTGCCTCCGCTTACGCAAGAACTGAAGATCGTCACTCGGTATCCCCACAGCACGCTCAAGCCTCAGATCAGCACGCCCGAATGCGTCGTACCGAGGCAGCTCCAGACCCTCCGGAAGCGCCAGCGCATGAAGGTCACGAAGGACTGCACCCAACTCCCCGTACGTAGCTCCCCGGCCCTCTTCAACGATCAAGTGCCAGAAGGTCACCGGATGACCATCGATCACAAACGGCTGCTCAAGATCGTCAACGACGCGAGCCGCCGGGAACCCCTCCCGCGCCAGCCACCGTGAGACGGCGACCTCTCGACGCACCGAGGACAGATACTCGACCGACCGAGCGACGCGCACGATCACCTGCGCCGAACGCAACCTGAATAGAGCGTTCTCCCCCAGACGGATCAGCTCTGCCTCTCCGGCATCGAGTCCCGCAGTTCGGCACGCGGCGGCCAGCACCCGCGCAGCCCTCGCCGACGTGAACCCCGCTTGCGCTCGAGCAGCGTCAGCCGCCATGCCCGCACCAGCTCCCCTAGTCGCGCGACCAACCAGCGCACGTCTACGGGTGACCAAACCCGACGCACGCCGGACACGACGTAGACGCTACCCAGCAATCGCTGCCATCGGCGAGGGTGCCTGACACACAACCACGCGCCGAGGCAAAGCCACTCCAGATCCGCTAAAGGTGAGGCAGAATCAGGTCCATGAGATTGCCAATCGTTGCGGGATGGCCGGCCTGTACTGTGATGAATTGCGAGGCGGACCAAGCGGGCTATGGTGAGGATAAGTGTGTAACCCATCTTTCTGAGGGGGAGTTGGGAGGATGGTTGTCGCGACTTGGGCCGGAGGCGGAGATTCATCTAGCTCGCACTCAACTCGCCAAGGGTACCCTGGACCAAATTAAAGGAGCTGTCACGGGACAGGACGACGTTCCTCAATTTGGCTATCTATCGCTCAGGAGGGCCGAAATCGAGGGCGGTGTTGATCTTTGTTATTCGCGATTTTCTAAAGAGGTAGATCTCTATGGATTGAAAGTTTCTAAATATCTGGATTTTGAAGGAGTCCAGGTATCGGGAGGGCTCGATGCAAACTTCATTGAGGCGCCCCAGGGGGTCGACTTCTATCGAGCTAAGATAGGGGGAAGTCTAAACCTTGAGGGTTCGAAAGTTGGTGAACAGGTTAGGGTCGCGCGATGTGATATAGATGGGTCTTTCCTGCTTAGGGGATGTCAGGTAAGTGGCAATGTGGAGTGTTACGAAGTCAAGGTATCTGGGCCCGCTTACCTATCTAATATGCAAGTCGTTGGAGATATTTCTTTTCGTAATTCATCATTCTCTGATGGGGTTCAGTTTTTCTATACAGAAACTTCCGGGTATTTTAACGTATCGGACTCCGAGTTCTCTGGGTTCGTGGAGTTTGAGGGGTTGCGAATCGCCCACGACTTGATATGGGAACGTGCATCCTTCCGAGATGACGTGACTTTCGACAAGGCAGACCTGTCGGGTTTGGTGCAGGGCTCATGTCTTTTTTATAAGGGTGTAAATTTTATACGTACTATTTTTCGATCTGCTGTTATAATCCAGGCTTGCGCACGCCGAGTGGACTTCTGGGGAGCGAGATTCGAGGTAGGGGGCACGCTGCTGCTTCGCTATGCCATGGTGCGCATGACCGGTGCAATCCTTGCAGGTCCCACAAGCCTCGTTGCCTTCAATCGCAACTTCGTAGATATATTTGGCGACCCTATGGATGAGTTCGTGATTCCGCATGAAGACCCAAACGTGAAACTGCTGGATATGGGCAGTGTAAATGCGGGGAACTTGACGCTTGTAGACATCGATCTCACGCCGTGTCGTTTCGCCGGAGCTTTTAATCTTGATCAGCTCCGGCTCGAAGGGGAGTGGAATTTCGGAACTCCACCAAGTGGGCGCGTCGGTATTACTCCATTTACTTGGGCGAAGCGTAAGATCATCGAAGAGGAACGACAGTGGCGCGCACTTCGTAGCCATCCACTAGTGCTGAGAAGCGGATGGGGGGATCCACCGGACAATCCGCGTGATGTTCCTGGAGTTGCCGCACTGATGACTACCTACCGGCAACTTCGCAAAGGGCGCGAGGACGCGAAGGACGAGCCAGGGGCGAACGATTTCTATTATGGCGAGATGGAAATGCGCCGCCATAATCAAAGCTGGGGAAAGGGCGAGCGGTGGCTCCTGCAGTTCTATTGGCTGTTGTCGGGCTATGGCATCCGTGCCTCGCGCGCCTTCGGATGGCTCATTATCTCAATGATCCTTACGATACTACTGATGATGGGATTCGGCCTTCCTCAAGATTCCCCGAAACAGGAAGCTGCAGGGACTGTACCGCCCGGCGGTGGGAAGGTAACTTTCGAGATCGACAAGGAGGACCCGAGAAATCCCATCGGTGACCGTTTTACCAGCAAGCGATTCGAGAGAGCGCTTAACGTGACGCTCAATTCAGTGGTGTTCCACTCCAGCGATCAAGATCTAACGACGACTGGTACGTATATCGAGATGGCCTCACGATTCTCCGAGCCGGTTCTGCTAGGACTTGGCATTCTGGCGATCCGTGGCCGGCTCAAGCGTGGAAGCTGAGGGGTGGCTGCATTGCATGTCATGGGAAATACGAGGGGGCCCCGGCGCCTGCGATCGAGCATAGTCGCTTTCGCCTGCGGGTTGCAGTACCCGGGGTATTGCAGCCTATGTGACCTGCCTGTGGGCTCACGGGCGAGTGATACGCATGCTTGGTATGTTCCCCTTACCGGTGCATGAGGTCTTGCCCTCTCGATGCAACCCTTTGATGGCAGCCCGTATGTGCATCTGCCGTGCTTCACCAAGGGCAAGTCCCATGATCTCGGCATGGTAGCGATTCACGCTTACGGCAGCGTGCTCCTGCAGCAAGCCGAGAATGTTCTTCTTGATCTCTTCGACCCAGCCGCGTTCTCGTTGGTTTTCTTCTTGCTCAAAAATGTCTTCCTCATTGAAGAGCATCCCGTCAGCAGGCGGTGGGAGAATTTCACGGCGCCACTGCGCTTGAGCGTGGCTGATTGCCTCGCCGAAGAGCCAAAGTCCATCTGTGTGGCGACTGAAAAGTACCAGATGATAGGCCGGTTGGTGATGCTCACGATTGCGCACCGGGATAGTCCATGAGTGTGCCCTCACGGCGGCACCGACTCGTTTCGCGAATCCGTTTGCTATACGTTCGACTGCCTCCCGGTTGTCTTCTGAGTTCTGGTACTCGCCACGCCACCAGTCCCCTCCACAGGCAGCGTCCATCGCCTCCAGCGTCGCCTGCTTCCCCTTTGGTGTCTTGGTGCTTACCAGTAGCCCGCCAATTCGGCGCACTGCGTTGGCGTTGAAGTTCAGCAGCACCTCGGTTGCATCGCGACCGGTGGCTCCGGCTGGTTCACGCGACCCGAACAGCTGAGTGGTTAACGCATCGAAGCTGAGTCCCAGGCCGAAGGGGTCGATGAACGCAAGCAGTGGTGATCCTTTCGCTTGCTCCAAGACGTAACCTAAGTGCTTCTCGACCTTGCCCTTGAGCGCTTCTGCAGTCAGGCCGCGTTCACGGGCTTCCGCGACGAGCTGGTCGAGGCGTTTGAAGTCTGCAGGACGACGCTCGATGAAGTAGCAGTCGAGCTGACGGATGCTGGCCACGTCGGCCGCTGAGTCCAGAATCAGAGCCGGTGACCCGGGCGTTCCGTCTTCGTAGCGGCCAGGGCCAGCGTAGCCGTCCAGGTAGACGACGCGGCCGCCTGGCGCCCACCTACCCACCTTCGCCACGAACGGCTTGACGTACCGCTGAAGGATTTCGTGTTTCAAGAGGGCGGCGGCCTTCTTGCTCACGAAGAACTGACGTGTGGCGTCAGTGACTTCCTCGCCGGCTTCTTCGCCACTGAGTAGGAGTTCTTCGTCCTCTACGTGCTCTGGCTCGACCAAGATTCCGCCCCCTCTGTCTTGGATGCAGTTGCATTTGACATTTTGGGCCGGATCGCGAGCAAGCGCATCCACCTTGATGCGATTACTTAGCTGACTTGTCCTGCTGCTGGGTAGCCCTCAGGCCGTGACAGGCGTGGGCAGTTCGTCCCATGTGCGGCCTTGGAGGAGGCGACCGTTGGCTTTGGGAGTACGTCCTCCCCACTGCTTGAAGAAGAACGCCACATCGCTGTCCTGGCATGCATCGCGAATTGATGTTGCCCAAGCCTCATCCATCGGTCGGTGGCGGGGCCCGGACTCGCCGCCAGCGATGACCCAGTGGATCCCGTCCAGACGCAAGTCATCTAGCGGGCCGAGTAGTGGCTCACAAGACAAGAAGCGGACTGCGGCTGGCACTTGGCGTAGGTCATCGATTCGCGGCAGCTCTTGGACCGTCTCGACCGATACACCCATCCACAAGTTGGTTGGCCACTCCAGGCTGTCCGCAACCTGGCGCAGGCGCCGGGCCCTCTTGGTTAGCACCTGGTACGTGTGTTGAGGGGTGTCGGCGATGACGTGGAACACGCGTCGCACGTACTCAAGAGGTACACGGGCGTGGAAAAGGTCAGACATGGAGTTGACGAAGACCGTTCGAGGACTGCGCCACTGGTAGGGGACTTGGAGGACGTCTGGGTGTAGAGCGACGCCGAACCCCGGGCCAGATGTCCGAGGGTCTCCGTCTTTCTGGTACTTGTCCGAGCCCATTGCCTTGAGCCGCTTGGACAGTGCTAGGGCGTAGCAGTTGTCGCACCCAGGGGAGACCCGGTCACATCCGGTTGTGGGGTTCCATGTGGCTTCGGTCCACTCGATGCTGCTGCGATCGCTCACCGGTTGCCTCCCCTTCTCGCACCACACGGACTGCACGCAACCGTATGCGACGACACAACGACCTCGTGCGGGAACAGACACCGCCCTCCAACCACCGGACCTCTTCATCATTCAGGCCTCTTCAGCCCCTAGGAGGCGTCAGGGAGTGTCACACCTTGGCGGCGCACGGGAGGGTGCCTGAAAGCGGCACCGGGCCAATCAACACCGCTGGACCGGCTGCCCTGTTGATCCAGGCAGCAAGTAGGAGGGCACCAGAATGCCCCACTGACCGAGACCGTCCAACGCCGACTTGGCTTGACCTCCGTCCCGCCGAGTCCGCGGCGCTCGTTGCTGTCACTTGATCGCTGCACCTGGTACCAGTGCGACCAGGGCTGAGATGAAGCTGCCTATGCCGGCGAGGGTGACGATGGTGGCCTTGCCGTCGGAGAACAGGCCGGAGCAGAAGGCGCGGACCTGGCGGCGGAGGATCAGCATCCGGAGTTTCTGGAAGCGGTGCTGTCGGATGTGGCAGCCGAGGAGGAGTCCGTGGGCGTTGTTGCGGCACCCGTCCAGTCCGCCTCTGATGCGTACCTCTGCGCCACATGTGACGGGGGCCTGGAACAGGCACCAGATCAGCAGAGCAGCCGAGAGGGCGATCACCCCCGCCGGTCCGGCTGCCCTGTTGATCCACGCAGCGATCAGGAGGGCGCCGACAAGCACCCCCCACCACTGACCGAGACCGCCCAACGCCTTGCTCTTGGTTCTCGAAGTCGCCATGCCGGGATACGTCCCGAGGCGAACGACGCTTCATGCTCCAAGAGGTCAGCGTGTCTGGAACCCAGTGCTGAACGGCTCACTTTCGATGACACGCTGTGGTTGGACGCTCCCTGTACGGAATCGGGTTAGTTGGCTTCGGGCGTAGGAGCCGGGGCGATCCCGATCGCGCAGGCCGCCCCCCAGTTCGTCGCCGTAGGGTCACTTAGGTTGACGCCCGTCCCGCCGATGCCGCAGTAGCCCGCCGGGTTCTTGTCCAGGTACTGCTGGTGGTACGCCTCGGCCGGGTAGAAGGTGCGGCCCTCCGACGGGAGGAGTTCCGTGGTGATGGTGCCGTGGCCGGCCGACGTGAGGACCTTCTGGTAGGCATCGCGGGACGCCTCCGCCGCGGCTGCCTGCTCGGGGGTGTGGGTGTAGATCGCCGAGCGGTACTGCGTACCCACGTCGTTGCCCTGGCGGAAGCCCTGGGTGGGGTCGTGTGCCTCCCAGAACACCTTCAGGAGGGTGGCGTACGAGACCTTCCGCGGGTCGTAGACCACGCGTACCGCTTCCGTGTGGCCCGTCAGACCGGAGCAGACCTCCTCGTACGTGGGGTTCTGCGTCTCGCCACCCTGGTAGCCGACCAGGGTGGTCCACACGCCTTCCGTCTGCCAGAAGATGCGTTCCGCACCCCAGAAGCAGCCCAGGCCGAAGTCGGCGATCTCCAGACCCTCGGGGTAGGGGCCCAGGAGGGGGTTGCCGAGGACGGTGTGGCGCTCGGGAACCTGGAACGACAGCTCCGGGCGGCCGCGCAGGGCCTCGCCGGGGGCGGGGAGGACGGGGGTTCGACCGAAGATCATCTTGTCTCCTACAGAGGTGGGCATGTAAGGGAACGTCCCGTCGGCGCCGTGGATTCCCGGTCCGCTTCCCGGTCCGCTTCCCGGTCCGCTTCCTGTGCCGTTTCCTGTGCGTTACGGCCGGTTCCCCGGGGTGCCTCACCCCTGCCGCAGCGTCGCCGGACTCCCGCCGTTCGCCTCGTATCCCGCCACCGCCAGGGCGCGGTAGATCGCGTAGTCCGCCGCGGGGTCCCCGGAGAGGGTCCAGGGGAGGGCGCCCACGTGGCCGTCCACCAGGACGAGCTGGTGCATGGCCTCCGACCAGCGCTCGGCGCGGACCAGGAAGAACAGGAGCATGTGGCGGACGTGGGCGAGCATCGGGTCGTCCGGCAGGGCGGAGTGCACCGCGTAGAGGGCGCCCTCCACCGCCTTGGTGACCACCTCGCTCCGGTAGAACTCGCGGACCAGGTTGACCTCGGGGAGGTGCTCGTAGACCGCGAACAGCGGCAGCGCGGCGAGCAGCGAGCCCTGGGGCGCCCGCGCGGCGGCGGCCTCCGCGAACGCGTGCGCGAGCTCGCGCGAGCCGTGCCACTTCTCGCACCAGTAGTGCAGCGCCGCCAGGTGCGCCCCCATGTGGGTGGGCGCGCGGTCCAGGATCTTCAGCCAGAGCTGCTCGAACTCCTCGCGGGGATACGCGAGTCCACGCGCGATGGACAGCTCGATGATGTACGGGACGGGGTCGCCCGGCGCGAGCAGCGCCGCCTCCCCGCACGCCGCTCTGGCCTCCTCCAGGATGATGCGGTGCTCGTCCGTCCCCGCGGTCGACGAGCGCCAGGCCTGCTGGACCAGGAACTCCGCGTGCACCGCCGCACCGCCCGCGTCCTTGGGCGCCTCGGCCCGCCACACCCGCAGCCACTGCCCCCCGGGGGTCTCGCTCACCCCGCCCGGGCGCTGCTGGAGCTCCAGCGACGCGGCACCCGCGAACGCCTGCACCCGCTGCCAGCGGGCCTCGTCCGCCTTTGCCGTGCCGGCCAGCAGCTGGCCCGCCGGGCGCCAGTCCTGGGTGCGCTGCACCAGGTCCAGGACGTTCATCAGGTCCTCGTCGGGTCCCGGGACGCGGACGTCCAGGTTCTCCTGGCGGACGAAGCCGTAGTTCGCCGGGTCGGCCGCATCCGGATCGCCGGGATGGGTGAGCCGGATACCGCCGCCCCTGCGCCGCAGAAAGGAGCTGGTGACAGCCCCGAGGATGACCGCCGCCACCAGGACCCAGAGAATCTCCATGCACCAAGCGAACCAGACGGGTCCGACAATTGGCCAACCACTGCGGCCGGCCGCTCCGGCCAACCCGTCACACCTCTCCGCTCGTCGGCGCCGACGAGCGGCCTCCGGCGGCATTACGCTCGGGCCCATGAACGACGCGCACAGCAGTTCCACGACGCACCCCAGCCCCACCGGCCGCCGGCACGGGCACGGCTTCGAGACCGTGGCGATCCACGCCGGCAACACCCCCGACCCCGTGACCGGCGCGGTGGTGCCCCCGATCCACCAGGTCTCGACGTACAAGCAGGACGGCGTGGGCGGCCTGCGCGGCGGCTACGAGTACAGCCGCAGCGGCAACCCGACCAGGGCCGCCCTGGAGGAGAACCTCGCCGCTCTGGAGGGCGGCCGCCGCGGGCTCGCCTTCGCCTCCGGCCTCGCCGCCGAGGACTGCCTGCTGAGGACGCTCCTCAGCCCCGGCGACCACGTCGTGATCCCGGCCGACGCCTACGGCGGGACGTTCCGGCTGTTCTCCAAGGTCGTCAGCCGGTGGGGCGTGACCTGGTCCGTCGCCGACACCTCCGACCCGGCGGCGGTCCGCGCGGCGATCACTCCCCAGACCAGGATCGTCTGGGTGGAGACGCCCTCGAACCCCCTGCTCGGCATCACAGACATCGCCGCCGTCGCCGCCGTGGCCCGCTCGGCGGGCGCGCGCCTCGTCGTCGACAACACCTTCGCCAGCCCCTACCTCCAGCAGCCGCTCGCGCTCGGGGCGGACATCGTGGTGCACTCCACGACCAAGTACATGGGCGGCCACTCGGACGTCGTCGGCGGCGCCCTCGTCGTGGACGACGACGCGCTCGGTGACGAACTCGCCTTCCACCAGAACTCCATGGGCGCCATCGCCGGGCCCTTCGACTCCTGGCTGGTGCTGCGCGGCATCAAGACCCTCGCCGTGCGGATGGACCGCCACAGCGAGAACGCCACCCGCATCGCGGAGATGCTCGGCAGGCACGCGCGCGTCACCAAGGTGCTCTATCCGGGGCTCGCGGACCACCCCGGGCACGAGACCGCGGCCAAGCAGATGAAGGCCTTCGGCGGCATGGTGTCGTTCCAGGTGGACGGCGGCGAGGAGGCGGCCGTCGAGGTCTGCAACAGGGCCGAGGTGTTCACCCTGGGGGAGTCCCTGGGCGGCGTCGAGTCGCTGATCGAGCACCCCGGGCGGATGACGCACGCCTCCGCCGCCGGCTCGGCCCTGGAGGTCCCCGCGGACCTGGTACGCCTCTCCGTGGGCATCGAGTCCGCCGACGACCTGATCAGCGACCTGAAGCAGGCCCTGGGTTAGTCCTTAAGCAGGCCCTGGCCAGCCACGGCCCGCGCCGCGGCAGGCAGGAACGGCAGGCAGGAACGGCAAGCACGGACGGCAGGTACGAATTGCGCCAGGACCCTGGCCCGGTCAAGGCCCCGGGCCAGGGTCCTGGTCGGCTCCGGTAGGCTCCTGCGAGCCGTCCTGGCCGGCCCTTCCGAGGCTCTGACCAGGCATGGAGTCCGCGACGCCTCGCCGGCGGCGCGGGGCGGCGGCCGTCCGAAGCGCCCGTCGAGCCGGTGGGTTCACCACCCGGTGACCGGCGGCGTCGTGTCCGAGGGCGGCTGGTCCCAGGGCCGTACCGTCAGCGCCCACACGGTGAAGGCCACCACAGCCGCGCCCAGCAGCACCCACAGCACCCGGCGGGCGGCTGCCCTGCGGCGCAGCATCCGGCTGCCGCGCGCCAGGGCGTCCGCGTAGAGGTCGGGCGGTACGACGGGCGGCGTGCTCTCCAGGATCTCCCGGACGGCCGCCTCCCTGCGGGCGAAACGGGTCACGGGGCGCCTCCGGGGACGGTGCCGGCGTTGGACCAGGGCAGGTGGTCGGTCACGTCGTACCGGACCGGCCCGTCCGCCGGCCGGGCCGTCATGACGGCACCACCTTCGGCAGTGACGCCGGGCGTTCGGACGGCGGATGCAGCAGGTTCGACATGGCCCGCGCGCAGATCGAGTACACGCGCTCCGTGGAGAGCCCGAGCAGCGCCGCGGTCTGCTCCTCCGCCACGCCCTCGTACATCCGCAGGACGAGCACGAGACGCTCCTGGGGAGTGAGCCCGTGCAGTACTCCCTCGGACCGCTCGGCCCCGGTGCGCTCCGGACGGCCGCGCCAGGGCCCCGCCCAGGCCTGGGCCGCCCAGGTCCGGAGCGGACCGGACCACCCGCTGGGCGAGTCGGCGTCCGGGCGGGGAGCGGTCCTGCGGTGGTGCCAGACGCCGCGGGCGAAGCGCACGGCGAGCTGCTGTCTGGCGCGCTCGTAGGGGTCCTCGCCGCGCAGCCCGTCCCAGGTGGCGTAGGTGTGCGCGAGGACGGAGACGAGCAGGCGACGCGCGCGTGGGTTGTCGTCCGGGGGCTCCGCGGTGAGCAGGGTGGCGGCATGCAGCAGCCGCCCTGCCGCGCCCGCGACGAACGACTCGAACTCCCGGGCCCGACGGGTGTCTCGCGACACGTGCCCTTGGTGCACCCTGCCTCCCGTCCGACGCACGGTCCGGGGTGGACCGTGCGGCACGGAAAACCGCGATCTCAGGGGAAACGGATTCTGGGTCTCATATCAGGCCACGCGCGCGTCCAGGTCAAGAGTCCGGCGGCATGCGGACGAGGGTGTGCGCTCGGCGGAGGCCGTACGCGGCACGCAGCGGCCCGCGGATCGGTGGGGGCACATGGCACGGAGCCGCACGTGGTGCGGCGTGGGCAGCCGGGCCCCGCCAGGGTGGAAGCACACGGGCCCCGCCAGGACCGAACCGTACCGGCCCCCAGGACGGAACCGCACCGACCGAAAGGGCGAAACCGCACCGGCCCCCAGCCGGGACGCTCAGGTAGCCGCGGCGCCCTCGGCCGGCGGTGTGCCCTGCGCGGCCGCCTGGCGGGCGGAAAGGGCGGTGTTGAAACGGGTGAGCAGCGTGCAGAACTGCTCGCGCTCCTCAGCGTCCCAGCCGTCGGTGAGCTGCGCCATCAGTTCCCGGCGCGAGGAGCGGACCTCGTCGAGGCGCGCGTGCCCGCGCGGTGACAGCTCCAGGACGACCGCGCGACCGTCCTCCGGATGCGACGTGCGCTTGACCAGGCCGGTGTCGACGAGGGGCGCCACCTGCCGGGTGACCGTCGAGGAGTCGATGCCCATGCTCGCCGCGAGCGCCTTGACGCCCATCGGGCCCTCGTTGTCGAGCCGGTTGAGCAGCAGGTAGGCGGCGCGGTCCATGGAGTTGCGGACCTGCCCGACCCCGCCGAGCCGGGTCTGTTCCGCGCGGCGCGCGAAGACGGCCACCTGGTGCTGAAGGGCGTCGAGAAGGCCGGTGTCTCCGGCGGTCGTCATGTCCATCGACATTTCCGGTGTTGTGGGCATGGCCGGGGGCTCACTTCATGGAGAACGTGTGGGTGGGGACAGGGTACGCGGCCGTGGCCCGGGTCGTACCGGTGGCGCGCAAACCCGGCGACGCCGCACGTCGGGACGGCACCCGGGTGCGCCATGCGGCCCCGCGGCCGTGCCGCCCGAGCCGGTGCGCGGCCAACTGCAAGACTGGCGGTCATGAGCTATGGCACAACCGATTCCGTGCCGTCGGTGACTCTGGACGACGTGCGTGGCGCCCAGAAGATGCTCACCGGTGTGGCACGGGTGACTCCGATGGAAGGCAGCAGGCACCTGTCCCGCCTGGTGGGTGCCCCTGTCCACTTCAAGTGCGAGAACCTCCAGCGCACGGGATCGTTCAAGCTCCGCGGTGCCTACGTGCGGATCGCCGGCCTGCTGCCGGAGCAGCGTGCCGCGGGCGTGGTGGCGGCGAGCGCGGGCAACCACGCCCAGGGGGTGGCCCACGCGTCGTACCTGCTCGGCGTGCGTTCCACCGTCTTCATGCCGGTGGGCGCGCCGCTGCCGAAGGTGGCCGCGACGCGCGAGTACGGCGCGGAGGTCCGGCTGCACGGGCAGGTCGTCGACGAGACGCTGGCCGCCGCCCAGGAGTACGCCACCGAGACGGGCGCGGTGTTCATCCACCCCTTCGACCACCCCGACATCGTCGCCGGCCAGGGCACCGTGGGCCTGGAGATCCTGGAGCAGTGCCCGGAGGTGCGCACCATCGTGGTGGGCGTGGGCGGCGGCGGGCTCGCGGCGGGCATCGCGGTCGCCGTGAAGTCGCTGCGGCCCGACGTGCGGGTGATCGGAGTCCAGGCGGCGGGCGCGGCGGCGTATCCGCCCTCGCTGTCGGCGGGCCGGCCGGTGGCGATAGAGCCGCAGGCGACGATGGCGGACGGCATCAAGGTGGGGCGGCCCGGCGACGTGCCGTTCCGGCTGGTCAGAAAACTGGTCGACGAGGTGCGCACCGTCACCGAGGATGAGCTGTCCCGGGGCCTGCTGCACTGCCTGGAGCGGGCCAAGATGGTCGTCGAGCCGGCCGGCGCGAGCCCTGTGGGCGCGCTGCTGAGCGATCCGGAGTCCTTCGAGGGGCCGGTCGTCGCGGTGCTGTCCGGCGGCAACGTCGACCCGCTGCTGATGCAGCGGATCCTGCGGCACGGCATGGCGGCGGCGGGGCGCTACCTCGCGGTGCGGCTGCGGCTGACGGACCGGCCCGGGGCCCTGGCGACGCTTCTCGGGGTGTTGTCAGTGGTGGATGCGAACGTGTTGGACGTGAGCCATGTACGGACCGATCCACGGCTCGGGCTCACGGAGGTGGAGGTCGAACTGCACCTGGAGACGAAGGGCCCTGCGCACTGCGCGGAGGTCCGCACCGCGCTGCGGGACGCGGGTTACGTGATCACGGCCTGAGGGCGGGCCGACCGGCGGAGGCCGGCGGTGCCGGGAGTCGCGAAACCCGTTGAGAAACGCGATGTATCGCGTTATGGTGTGTGGACCCGCCCCCCGTGGGCCCTCCTGGCCCCTTTTCCTGCCTGCTCCGCGTCCGTGGCGGCGCCGGCGGGAAGCCGAGCTTTCCGTTGGAAGTCGCCCGCCGGGCGACCCGAACTTTGGAGAAAACCCATGCCAGGCGCCATCTACGCAGAAGGTCTGGTCAAGACCTTCGGCGACGTAAGGGCTCTGGACGGCGTCGATCTCGATGTCCCCGAAGGCACCGTGCTGGGCCTGCTCGGGCCGAACGGTGCGGGCAAGACCACGGCGGTGCGCTGCCTGACGACGCTGCTCCGGCCGGACAGCGGCAAGGCGATCGTGGCCGGTATCGACGTCCTGAAGAATCCCAACGAGGTGCGGCGCTCCATCGGCCTGTCCGGCCAGTTCGCCGCCGTCGACGAGTACCTGACGGGCCGCGAGAACCTCCAGATGGTGGGCGAGCTGTACCAGATGCGCTCGAAGGCGGCCAAGGCGCGCGCGGTCGAGCTGCTGGAGCGGTTCAATCTCGTGGACGCCGCGGACCGCACCGCCAAGACCTACTCCGGCGGTATGCGCCGCCGGCTCGACCTCGCGGCGGCGCTCGTGGTCTCCCCGCCGGTGATGTTCATGGACGAGCCGACCACCGGCCTCGACCCGCGCAACCGCCAGGGCCTGTGGGAGGTCATACAGGAGCTGGTCTCCGGCGGCACCACCCTGCTGCTCACCACCCAGTACCTGGAGGAGGCCGACCGCCTCGCGCACGACATCGCCGTGGTCGACCACGGCCGTGTCATCGCCCGCGGCACCTCCGACCAGCTCAAGGCCCAGACCGGCGGCGAGCGCGTCGAGGTCGTGGTGCACGAGCGCGAGCACATCACGACCGCCGCCGAGCTGATGGAGAGCTTCGGCAAGGGCGCCACCACGGTCGAGGAGCACACCCGCAAGATCACCGTCCCCGTCACCGGCGGCGCCAAGCTACTCGCCGAGATCATCCGCGAGCTGGACACCCGCGGCATCGAGATCGACGACATCGGCCTGCGCAGGCCCACCCTCGACGACGTCTTCATCTCCCTGACGGGACACGCCGCCGAGGAGGCCGAGGAGGGCGCGAAGGACGGGGCCGAGGGCGCCGGCCGAGGCAAGGGAAGCGGCGCCCGCGGCAGGAAGACCGAGAAGAACCCCAACAAGGAGGCCGTGAAGTGACCGCCGTGACCGAGACCCCGGCAGCCGGGGCACCCGTGGGAGCCGGCGGTATCGGCCAGTCCGTCAGGGACTCCTTGGTTCTTGCGCGGCGGAATATGATTCGAATGCGCCGGATTCCTGAGATACTCCTTTTTGGGCTTATCCAGCCCATCATGTTCGTGGTGCTCTTCACCTACGTCTTCGGCGGTTCGATCCAGGTCGGCGGCTCGCTCTCTCAGCAGGACTACCGCGAGTTCCTGATGGCGGGGATCTTCGCTCAAACCGTCACCTTCGCGACGGCTGGCGCGGGCGCGGGGATTGCCGACGACATGCACAAGGGCCTGATCGACCGGTTCCGCTCGCTGCCGATGGCACGCGGAGCGGTCCTCACCGGCCGCACCCTGGCCGACCTGGTGCAGACCGCGCTCACCCTGGTTGTGCTCGCCCTCGTCGCACTCCTCATCGGCTGGCGCACGCACGACAACTTCGGCAAGGTGCTCGCGGGCTTCGGCCTGCTGCTCCTGCTCGGCTATGCCTTCTCGTGGATCGGGGCCCTGATCGGGCTGTCCGTGCGGACCCCGGAGGCCGCGACCTCCGGCGGGCTGATCTGGCTCTTCCCGCTGACGTTCATCTCGAACGCCTTCGTGGACTCCAACAACCTGCCGACGTTCTTCCGGCACATCGCCGAGTGGAACCCGTTCAGCACCACGGTCCAGGCCAGCCGTGAGCTGTTCGGCAACCTGCCCCCCGGCTTCAAGACCCCGGATGCCTGGCCCATGCAACACCCGGTCTGGGCGTCGGTGCTGTGGTCCGTGCTGATACTCGTGGTGTTCCGAACGCTGGCAGTCCGCAAGTATCGCCGGGCGGCTGGTTGATCACGCTTCTTTGCTGCGCATCCTGCGTGCCTTCGACTGCCGACTCCATCGTCGAACAGCATCGATGATGCCCGTAATGGGGTTGGCGGCCAGTCGTTAGCCTCGAACTTTCGTGACGGTCCACCGACTCCGTCGGTGGACCGTCACGAAAGTTCGAGGCTAGTCCATTTCTACGTTGCCTTCTGCTTCGACCACCCTGAGTGGGATCTCATGGTTACGGCTGTGGAGCATCACAGCCTTGGCTGGCAGACCGATGAGCAGTACGCCGACTTTGTAGCCGCGTACGGGCGCGATCTGTACGACTGGCAGTGATCATGTGACTGGTGGTTCTGCTGATGAGTCTGACTCGCCCTCTGACAGTGATGACGAACTGTTCGGAATCATGTTGAGCCTGATTTCCTACATGGCAGAACTCGAACATACGTTGATCCTTGAGCGCACCATGGGCGGCCGGGACCAGAAGCTGGCTGCTGGCGGTTGGCCTCTTGGGCACCCTCCGTACGGTGTGACACTCAGCGGTAAGGGAAGCGAGGCTGTTCCGGTCCTCTGTGAGGACGAAGTACACGTGATCAATACCGTGGCAGGTTTGATTGTGGACCTCGGCTACTCGCGAGATGAAGCCGCTGAGCACCTGAACAACCTCGGCTCCCGCACTCGTAAGGGTCTGACCTGGACTGGTGCGAACCTTGCCAAGCGCCTCGACTCCACCGCACTTGACGGATACGTGGAGTTCCGCATTGAGCGCACCACCGAGGATGACGAACAGGAGACCTTTGAGGTCTTCCGGATCGAGGTTCCTCGGCCGATCAGTGATCCGAAGCTGGTGGAAGCTCTTCGAAAATCCCTCAACAGGCGGTCATTCCAGAAGAATAACCTCAACCACTACCTGTTCACGGGTCGCCTGCACGCACTGTGCGGCGGTTACTACACAGGTGGAAAGTCCGCCGAATCCCCCATCGGCTACTACCGGTGCATGGGAAAGCGGCTGGGCCTGAACTGTGACTGTGCGGAACTCCCCGCACCCGACGTCGAAAAGGCCGTCTGGGCTGCGATTGAGGCCCTGCTCTCCCACGTGGGCAAGTTCAGGACGCTTGCGGAAAAGTGGTTGGGGGCGATTCCGGAGCGAGCTGAGACGTACCGGAAACGCCTCGCTGAGTTGGATGCCCAGATTGAGAAGAAGAGGGCCAGCCGCAAGGGACGACTCCTCGCAAAGCTCACCCAGCTCTTCGAAGACGAGCTGGGTGAGGGTGCAGGAGACGAGATCGACGAGGACACGATTCGAGAGGTGAAGCAGGCCCTCCAAGCGAAGGAGGACGAACTGATCACTGAGCATGAGCGTCTGGCTCGCTGGCTTCGGGAGGCCGAAGAGCAGCAACAGCGGGCGGACGAGATCGTTGCCCTGGTGGCGGGACAGGCAACCACGATGGACTCCTTCACCGTCGCGCAGCGTCGGGACCTGCTCGACCTGCTGGATGTACGTGTACAGGTGACCGGCAAGGGACAGCCGCGCCGAAAGGGGATCGCCGACCCCCTCACGGAGTGGCACAGGGAGACAGGCACGCTGGTGCCTCTCAAGATCAGCGAAGAGGGGTGGAGGGCGGTTGATGCCGTCCTTCCCGACTCTCGCCAGAGCTGGACGCCGAAGCGGGAGATCTTCGACGCGATCTTGTGGAAGCTCCGGACTGCTGCACGGTGGAGCGATGTGGAGGTTTCTGGGAGCTCGTGGAGCGCTGTGAGGCGGCGCGCGGAGGCATGGCGTACCTCTGGGGCTTGGCAGGCTGCCATGGAGGCGCTGAAGGGCGCTGGCGGGGTCCCTGTGCCTCCGCTCATGGTCCTCCCGCCCATGGAGGTCACGGGCAGCATTGATCCGAAATTTGCCGCACTGGAGATGGAGACGCTGGCCTGTGAGGGTGACGTGGGCTGCTGTAACCAGAACCACATCCACGTACACCCTTCCCCGAAGTGGTCATCTTCGGCCTCATCCAGCCGATCATGTTCGTGTGCTGTTCAGCTACGTCTTCGGCGGCTCGATGAGCATCGGCGGGACGACCAACGCCGGGGTCTACCGGGAGTTCCTGATGTCCGGGATCTTCGCGCAGACCGTGACGTTCGCCACCGCCGGAGCCGGCGCCGGCATAGCGGACGACATGCACAAGGGCCTCATCGACCGCTTCCGTTCGCTGCCCATGTCAAGGGGTGCGGTGCTCACCGGCCGTACCCTCGCGGACCTCGTGCAGACCGCGCTGACGCTGCTGGTGCTGGCGATAGTGGCCCTGCTGGTGGGCTGGCGCACGCACACGAACATCGGCGAGGTGCTGGGCGCCTTCGGCCTGCTGCTCCTCCTGGGCTATGCATTCACCTGGATCGGTGCGCTGATCGGCCTGTCGGTGCGCACCCCGGAGGCGGCGACCTCGGGCGGCCTGGTCTGGCTCTTCCCGGTGACCTTCGTCTCCAACGCGTTCGTGCCCACCGACAACATGACGCCCTGGCTGCGGCACATCGCGGAGTGGAACCCCTTCAGCGCCATCGTGCAGGCCGCGAGGAAGCTCTTCGGCAATCTCGGAGTGGTCGACTCCTCGGCTTGGCCGATGCAGCACCCCGTGTGGGCGTCGCTGATCTGGTCGGTACTGATCATCGCCGTCTTCCGCACTCTGGCGGTGCGCAAGTACCGCAACGCCACGGCGTGAGGTCGGGCGCCCTGACCATGACGAAGCCCCCGTGTGAGGTCGCCGGGGGCTTCGTCGGGTCCGGGGCGGTGCTCAGCCCTGGTACGGCTTGGCGGAAATGATCTTTACGGAGGCCATCTTGCCGTTCGGCAGCTCGTACTCGGCGTCCTCGCCGACCTTCTTGCCGTTCACGCCCGTGCCCAGCGGGGACTGGGGCGAGTAGGTCTCGATGTCGGCGCTCGCGTACTCGCGTGACGCCATCAGGAAGGTCAGGGTGTCGTCCTCGTCGCCGTCGAAGGCGATGGTGACGACCATGCCGGGCTTTACCACGCCGTTGTCAGCAGGGGCCTCGCCGACCTGGGCATTCTCCAGAAGCTGAGTCAGCTGGCGGACGCGGAGTTCCTGCTTGCCCTGCTCCTCCTTGGCTGCGTGGTACCCGCCGTTCTCGCGCAGATCGCCCTCCTCGCGCGCCGCCTCGATCTTCTTCGCGATCTCGGTGCGCGCGGGACCAGACAGGTACTCCAGCTCCGCCTTGAGCTGGTTGTACGCCTCCTGGGTAAGCCAGGTGACGTTCTCGCTGGTCTGGGTCACAGGTGCTCCTCGTAGGTACTGGGAATACAAAGCATCGCCCTACCCATGAAGCTTGTTCCTCGGCGGGTGGGCGAAACCACGAGCGTAACAATTCCCTCGGCGAAGAGGGAGGACATAACACATCAGAATACCGTTAACCCAGCTCACATGCGGTTCGGGAGCAGTTGGCCCGGTCGTGGCCCTCGGGTGAACGGAGGTGTACCAGTGCTGCCCATGTCGGGGGCCCGCGTAAACCAGCGGGCGGGTCCGATGCTGTAAGCGGGCGTGAACGCCGGGTGAAACCGAGCCCGGTTCTCCGGGCATGCGCCCCGCGTGCGGGGTGCGTGTGGTGCAGGATACGGGAGGGGCGGGCCGGTCAGCCGGTGTGGCAGCCGAGCAGTTCCGCGTCGGTGCCGCGGGCCGTGGTACGCAGCGTGACGACCTTGTCGAGGCGGCCCGTGTGCTCGTCGAAGCGGAAATCGGCGCGGCCGACCTCGGCGCCGTCCGCGGAGCGCGAACGCAGCGTGCAGTAGCCCTTGGCGCCCGCGTCCTTGTGCACCTCCAGGTGCACCTGCACGGCACTGTCCGAGACGACCTGGAACGTGACGAGCTGGGCGCTGATCTTCTGCCCGGCGATGTAGTCGTAGCCGGCCCAGCCGACCACGCCCAGCAGGACCACACCCAGCACCGCGCCAACGGTCCGCAGCCGGCGGTCCGCACGCCGGTCGCCGGCCGCGCTGTACCTGCCCGGGGGCACCCCGACGGCCCGCGCACCGGTGGAGCCGAGGGCCGGACGGCCGTTCTTCGGCTGCTCACCGACCGTGCTCATTGATCGTCCTCCAGGGCCAGAGACGGGATTCCGGAATTATCCATCCCCCGATTCCGTCACTATAGAAGCGCGTGTCCGTCACCGGACCACCGCCCCGAGGCGACGACCCTCGGGGTGCCGCGCACAGTTCTC
This sequence comes from Streptomyces sp. TS71-3, assembly GCF_018327685.1. NCBI lineage: Bacteria > Bacillati > Actinomycetota > Actinomycetes > Kitasatosporales > Streptomycetaceae > Streptomyces > Streptomyces sp. TS71-3. Next base: position 1,047,968 of record NZ_BNEL01000001.1, read on the forward strand.
CGCACTGCCGCCCGCAGGACATCCTCCGGGAAACCCATGCATCACGACGAATCGACTAATCAACGAGGATCGAGTCTTGACTGAGCAGCTTCGACTGATGGCCGTGCACGCCCACCCCGACGACGAGTCGAGCAAGGGCGCGGCCACGATGGCCAAGTACGTGTCCGAGGGGGTGGACGTGCTGGTCGTGACCTGCACGGGCGGCGAGCGCGGCTCCATCCTCAATCCGAAGCTCCAGGGCGACGCATACGTCGAGGAGCACATCCACGAGGTCCGCAAGAAGGAGATGGACGAGGCCAGGGAGATCCTCGGCGTCCGCCAGGAGTGGCTGGGCTTCGTGGACTCCGGCCTGCCCGAGGGCGACCCGCTGCCCCCGCTGCCCGAGGGCTGCTTCGCGCTGGAGGACGTCGACAAGGCCGCGGGGCGGCTGGTCGGACACATCCGCGCGTTCCGCCCGCAGGTGATCACCACGTACGACGAGAACGGCGGCTACCCGCACCCCGACCACATCATGACCCACAAGATCTCGGTGGTCGCCTTCGACGGCGCCGCGGACCCCGAGAAGTACCCGGAGGAGGAGTTCGGTCCCGTCCACCGGCCGCAGAAGCTCTACTACAACCAGGGTTTCAACCGGGCCCGGACGCAGGCCCTGCACGACGCGATGCTGGCGCGCGGGCTGGAGTCGCCGTACACGGAGTGGCTGGAGCGGCGGGACAAGTACGACCGCCTCGAGCGGACGGTGACCACGAACGTTCCGTGCGGGGAGTTCTTCGAGATCCGCGACAAGGCGCTCATCGCGCATGCGACGCAGATCGACCCCGACGGCGGGTGGTTCCGGGTTCCGCTGGAGGTGCAGGAGGAGGTGTGGCCGACCGAGGGGTTCGAGCTCGTGAAGTCCCTCGTCGATACCTCCCTCCCCGAGGACGACCTGTTCGCCGGCATCCGCGACAATGCCTGATATGAGCGCAAGCGCAGGCGTGGCCGTAACACATCTCGTGACCCTTGCCGAGGTCGACGAGAACAAGGTGACCCCCGGGGTCCTCGGCTTCATCGTGTTCGCGGTGATGGCCCTGGCCGTGTGGGGTCTGATGAAGTCCATGAGCCGGCACATGGGGAAGGTGGACTTCAAGGAGGCCCCCGAAGAGGATCCCCGGGGCTCGCGCCCCGGGCGGGACTGACCCTGCGGGTTCGCCGGCGGGGAGCCTTGCGGCTCGGGTGAGCCCCTTTGGGGGCGACCTGGCGGTCGCCCCCTGCCCCCCGGGTCGGGTGGCTTCTGTGGCCTTCGGGCCATCCGGTGGTGCGTGGCTGGTCGCGCAGTTCCCCGCGCCCCTTCGGGGAGGCGACCTGGCGGTCGCCATCCTTCGCGAGGTGCGGTTTACGTTGAGTTCCAGCCATCGCGCCATCGTGGTTGGTCGCGCGGTTCCCCGCGCCCCTTCAGCGGGGCGGCCTGGCGGTCGCCCACCCCTCCCCGGGGGGTGGCTTCTCTCGTGTTCGGGCCGGGCCGCGGGTGGTTGCTCGCGCCCACGCGGCGGAGCCTCCCGCACTGCCTGAAGGGCGTGGGAGGTACCCCCGGGACACAGCCCCGCGCCCCTTTCGTGGTGGCCCGTGCGTTCAGGTGCCCGTCACGCCCATGACGTCCCGGGCGCTGCGGCCCGGGACCATGCGCAGGCGCCAGGCCTGCCAGCCCGCCGTCAGGTCGACGCCCCGTTCGAGGAACAGTGCGTAGGCCGGAATGCAGTCCTCCAGCTGGGGGTCGCGGGCGGCGTGTCCGGCGCGGTCGAGTTGGGCGAGTTCCTCCTCAGCGACGGCCGTGCCGATCTCCACCCCGCCCGGCGAGGCGTACGGCAACAGCGTGCAGCGCAGGAAGCGCGCCCAGTCACCGCCGCGCCGGTCGCCGTACGAGGCGAAGAGCTCCGTGGCCTGGTCGCAGAGTGCGAGCGCCTGCGGGGCGCGGGCGTTGCCGGCCTCCACCACCGCCAGCTCCAGGCAGGTCCACGCCTCGCCGTGCGCGACCCCGATGCGCTTGAAGTCGGCACGCGCGTCCACGAGCAGCTGGCGGGCGAAGCCGCTGTTGCGCAGCGAACCGGTCTGGGCCGCCCGCTGGTCGCGCGTGGCCCGTGCCGAGTGGTGCCGGGCGCAGGCGAGCCCGTAGACATCGCGCATCCGCGAGAACACCGTCCTGGCGCGTTCCAGCTCGCGCACCGCCTGATCCAGACTGCCGGTGTCCTCCAGGGCCAGGCCCAGGTAGTACGCGCTCCAGGCCGCACCGCGCGCGTCCTCGTTGTCCCGGTGCCGGGACGCCGCGCCGCGCAGTTGCTCGGCCGCGGCCTGCCCGTCGCCGTCGACGAGCCGGGCCCGGGCGAGCTGCGTCAGCGCCCACGCCTCCCCGCGCGGGTCGTGGGTGCGCCCGTACAGCTCCAGGGCCGTGCGCAGCTCCGCCTCGGCGCGCGGTACCTCACCGAGCCGCAGGCAGGTCTGCCCGAGCTGGAAGTGCGCCCACGCCTCGCCCTGCACGGACTCGTTGGCCCGGTGCAGCCCCAGCGCCTCGTCGAGCAGCTCCAGCGCCTCGCGGGGCCGGGCGAGGTCGCGCAGCACGGCGCCCAGCGCGTGCAGGGTCCAGCCCCGGTCACCCGCCAGCGCCTCGGACCCCTGGAGCGCCAGGGCCTCCCGCAGCTTCTCCTCGGCGCCGGCCAGGTTGCCCTGGTGGTGCAGGGTGATGCCGAGGGAGCCCAGCGCGCGGGCGGCGCCCGCCTCGTGGTGGGCCTCGAAGTACAGGTCGACCACCGACGACAGCGTGGTGCGCGAGGTGTCCAGCTCGCCGACCTGGCGGGCCGCGATGCCGGTGCGCCACTGCACGCTGCGGCCCAGCAGGCCCTGGTCCACGGACTGCGTCAGCTCGCTGATCTCGCCGAGCCGGTACAGGTCGCCGCGGAGCAGGCAGTAGTCGCACAGCGCGCCCAGCAGGTGCAGCACCGCGGCCTCGTTCACGCCCTCCGCGTGCCGCAGCGCCGCCGTGATGAAGCTGGTCTCGTCGTCCAGCCAGCGCAGCGCCGCCTCCAGCGAGGTGAAGCCGTGCGGGCCCACCGCCTCCGCGTGGAACGCGGCGTCCGCGCGGGTGGACGTCTTGCCCTCCACCAGCCGGATGACCGAGTCCGCCAGCTCGGCGTAGTTCACGATCAGCCGTTCCTGCGCGGCCGTGCGGTCGGCCGGGGCCTCCTCGTCCGCGAGCCGGGCCCGGGCGAACGCGCGCACGGTCGAGTGCAGGCGGTAGCGGCTGCCGCGGACGTGGTCGAGCAGGCCCGCCGCGGCCAGCGCCGTCAGCTCCTTCTCCGCGCCCGCCTCATCGGTGGCCAGCAGCGCCGCGGCGGCCGCGGCGCCCAGCGACGCGCGGCCCGCCAGCGCGAGCCGCCGCAGCAGCCGCCGGGCGTTCTCCGGCTGCTCCGCGTACCGTAGCCACAGCGCACGCTCGACGGGCCCCACCGGGCCGTAGTCCGCCAGCGAGACCGCCAGATCGCGGGCGGAACGGGTGCCGAGCGACGAGGCGACGACGCGCAGCGCCAGCGGCAGGCCGCCGCACAGCTCGCGCACGCGCTCGGCCGCGTCGGCGTCGTACGGTCCCGGCTCGTCGGCCGCCCACGCCCTCAGCAGCTCCTCGGCGCCGGCCGCGTCCAGCGGCGTGACGGGCATCCTGTGCACCCAGGCATGGAGGTCCTCGGGGAGGGCGAGCGGCTCGCGGGAGGTCACCAGGACCAGGCTCTCCGAGCGCTCGGGGACCAGGGTGCGCACCTGCTCCGCGTCGCTCGCGTCGTCGAGCAGGATCACCACCGGCAGGCCCGCCAGGTGCTTCTGGTACAGCTCGGCCAGCCGCCGTACGTGCTGCCGGCGCTGCTCCTCGGAGGCGCGCTCGCGGAAGAGCAGCTGCTCGCGGGGCGCACCGAGCCGGTTCAGCAGGTGCAGCAGGGCGTCCCGGGTGGCCAGCGGCGGCTCGTCGGGCCCGGCCCCGCGCAGGTCCACCACGCACGCGCCCCGGAACTGCTCCTTCAACGCGGCCGCCGCCCGCACCGCCAGCGTGGTGCGCCCGGCGCCCGGCTCACCGTGCAGCAGCACCACCACGGGACGGGTCTGGGGCGCGGCCCGCGCCGCGTGCACCCACTGCGCGATCCGCGTCATCTCCTGCCGGCGGCCCGTGAAGGGTCCCTGGGCCTCGGGGAGCTGCGCGAACGACTGCTGGAGCACGGTGCGCCGGCGGGCCGCCGCGCTCTTGTCGGTACGGCGCCGCTGGGGCGCCGGCTGCCCCGCGGTGCCGGAGGCGGCGGACAGCATCCGCTGCTGGTCGAGGAACGGGCGGATGCCGCGTACCTCCAGGGCGGTCAGCCACTGCAACCGCAGTTGCTCCACGCCGCCCGGCTGGTTGCGGGCCGCCGCGTGCTTGCTCGACTCCGGCAGATGGGCCGCGGTCACCTTGACGACGGTGGCCGCGGCGCCCACCACCAGGGCGGCGGCGCCGGCGCCGAGGGCGGTGCCGGTGCCCGTGCCCGCGGCCAGGTCGGCGACGCAGGCGGCGAGCGCTGCCGCGGCGGTGGCCGCGAGCGGTGCCGCGGGCTTCTCCCGGGCGAAGCGGCGCCCGAACGTCAGCCGGCCCGCCTCCGCCGAATCGAGTGCGCGGGTGTAGGCCGCGTACTCCTCGGCGGCCGGCGCGGCCAGCGTCTCCAGCGCCGCGCGCGCCCGGTTCAGCAGCACGGTCCGGTCGACGCGGTCCCCCGAACGGCGCGCCTCCTCGTCCACGGCTTGTACCAACAACCGTTCAGCATCGGCCCGATGGCCCTCACGCATGTCGTGCCCCCCTTGGCCGTCTCAGCTACCGGACAAGTGTGGGGGGTGAGGGCGCGCGGCGCGAGACCCCGCCGGTTCCTGCCGGGGGCACGCCGTTGTCGGGGCTCACGTGGTCCTGGCCCCGGCCCGGTCCCGGGGGCCCCGCGGGCGGCTGCGGCGATCGTCAGCGATCACCTGCCGGTGGCACGGGCGGCAGGGGGTGCCCCCTTCGGGTTGGCGGCGGTCTGGCGGCCTCGTCGTGGCTGGTCGCGCCCGCCGCGGCGGAGCCGCACATCGATGCAGCCCCGCGCCCCTTCGGGTCCGTATGTTCCGGGCGCACCCCGGCAGGGGCGCGGGGAACTGCGCGACCAGCCCACCACCGGCAGGTGGTCGCGAGACGACAGGAGGTGCCCTTCCAGGGGCGGGGGGTGTCCGTACGTCTCGCGTGACCCCGATAGGGGCGCGGGGAACTGCGCGAGCAACCACCCATCCACCGGTGGTCCGGATACGGCCGAGACTGCCTCTTCGGGTCGGTGGCGGTCTGGCGGTTTCGTCGTGGCTGGTCGCGCCCACGCGGCGGAGCCGCACATCGACACAGCCCCGCGCCCCTATCGGGGCGCGCCCCCACCGGCAGGTGGTGGTCCACAGGAGCGAGCAACACCCCCTCCAGGCCGGTGGCGCCCCCGCAGGGGCGCATGACCTGGGGCGACGGCCCGCCGCAGGCGGCCCCGGCCGACCCGGGCGCCCCCGCGGCCGATGCGGGAGGATTGACGTATGCCTAACCGACTCGCCCACGAGACCTCCCCCTACCTCCTCCAGCACGCCGAGAACCCCGTCGACTGGTGGCCCTGGTCGCCGGAGGCGTTCGAGGAGGCGCGGCGCAGAGGCGTGCCGGTGCTGTTGAGCGTGGGGTACTCCAGCTGTCACTGGTGCCACGTGATGGCCGTGGAGTCCTTCGAGGACGAGGAGACCGCCGCGTTGATGAACGAGCACTTCGTCAACGTCAAGGTGGACCGCGAGGAGCGCCCCGACGTGGACGCCGTCTACATGGAGGCCGTGCAGGCGGCGACCGGGCAGGGCGGCTGGCCGATGACCGTCTTCCTCACCGGGGGCGGCGAGCCCTTCTACTTCGGCACGTACTTCCCGCCCGCACCGCGGCACGGCATGCCCGCGTTCCGCCAGGTGCTGGACGGCGTGGCGCAGGCGTGGGCCGAACGGCGCGACGAGGTGACCGACGTCGCCGCGCGGATCGTGCAGGACCTGGCCGGACGCGAGGCGGCCTTCGGCGCGACGGGCGAGGGGGCGCCGCCCGGCGAGGAGGAGCTTGCCCAGGCGCTGCTCGGCCTGACCCGCGACTACGACCCGCAGAACGGCGGATTCGGCGCGGCGCCCAAGTTCCCGCCGTCGATGGTGCTGGAGTTCCTGCTGCGGCACCACGCCCGCACCGGCTCCGAGGGCGCGCTCCAGATGGTCGCGGACACCTGCGCGCACATGGCCCGCGGCGGCATCCACGACCAGCTCGGCGGCGGCTTCGCCCGGTACTCGGTGGACGCCCGGTGGGGGGTGCCGCACTTCGAGAAGATGCTCTACGACAACGCCCTGCTCTGCCGCGTCTACGCGCACCTGTGGCGGGCCACCGGATCCGACCTCGCACGCCGCACGGCGCTCGGGACGGCGGACTTCATGGTCCGCGAACTCTCCACCGAGCAGGGCGGCCTCGCCTCGGCGCTCGACGCGGACAGCGACGACGGCACCGGCCGGCACGTGGAGGGCGCCTACTACATCTGGACCACGGAGCAGCTCATCGAGGTGCTGGGCGAGGACGACGCGCAGGTCGCCGCCGGCTACTTCGGGGTGACCGAGCAGGGCACCTTCACGGAGGGCCCGCCCGGCACGTCCGTGCTGCGACTCGCCGAGAAGGAGGGCGTGTTCGACGCCGGCCGGATCGAGTCGATCCGGGGGCGGATGCTGGCCGCCCGGGGCACGCGGCCCGCGCCGGGCCGGGACGACAAGGTGGTCGCGGCCTGGAACGGCCTCGCGATCGCGGCGCTCGCCGAGACCGGCGCGTACTTCGACCGCCCCGACCTCGTCGGCGCCGCGGTGGCCGCCGCCGACCTCCTGGTCTCCGTGCACATGGGCGAGGGGGACGACGAGGGGCGGCTGGTGCGCACCTCCAAGGACGGCCGGCCGGGGCCGAGCACGGGCGTGCTGGAGGACTACGCGGACGTCGCCGAGGGCTTCCTCGCGCTGGCGTCGGTGACCGGCGAGGGCGTCTGGCTGCGCCGCGCCGGGCTGCTGCTCGACCAGGTGCTGACCCGGTTCCCCGGCGCGCAGGGGGAGCTGTACGACACGGCGGACGACGCCGAGCGGCTGATCCGCCGCCCGCAGGACCCCACCGACAACGCCGTGCCGTCGGGCTGGACCGCCGCCGCCGGCTCGCTGCTCGGCTACGCCGCGCACACCGGCTCGGAGCGGCACCGTACGGCGGCGGAGCGCGCGTTGAGCGTGGTGCGGGCGATCGGTCCGCGGGTGCCGCGGTTCGTCGGCTGGGGGCTCGCGGTGGCGGAGGCCGCCCTCGACGGGCCGCGGGAGATCGTCGTGGTGGGCCCGGACGGCGACCCGGCCACCGAGGTGCTGCGGCGGGCCGCTCTGCTGGGCACGGCGCCGGGTGCGGTGGTCGCGGCCGGTTCCCCGGACGCCGCGGGCTTCCCGCTCCTGGCCGACCGTCCCCTCGTCCAGGGCCGCCCCACCGCGTTCGTCTGCCACAACTTCACCTGCGACGCGCCGACGACCGAGGTCGACGTGCTGCGGGAGGCCGTGGGGGTGAGGGTGCTGGACTGAGGGCTTCCCGCCACGCCCCGGGGACTTGTCGGGCCCTGGGCACCTGTCAGGCCCCGGCACCCGTCAGGCCCCCGGCCCGGGTGACGCCCCCGGCGCCCCTCACGCCGTCCCGAACTCCGCCACCGCGTCGTCCACGATGCGTTCCAGGCGGTCGTGGTGGGCGCCGCGCCAGTAGACGCGGCCGCAGGCCGTGCACTGCGCGAACACCTCGTACGTCCGGCGGGTGCCGCCCTCCAGCAGCGCGGCGACGTCCGCCTTGCGGGTCTCGGTGAGCACGCCGTTGCAGGCGGTGCAGCGGGTCCAGGGGCGCAGGACGGGGGCGAAGCGGGTGAGGACGTCCCGGAGCTGCTCGTCGGGCCGGTCGCTGTAGACGAAGGCGCCCGCCCACAGCTCGCGGCGGCGCAGCAGGCCCCGGTCCCGGCTGAGCAGCACCCGCCGCTCGGCGGCGGAGCGGCCGGCCAGCGCGGGGTCACCGATGTCCGTCGACTCGTAGGCCGCGTCGACGCCGAGCAGCCGCAGCCTGCGGGCCAGGGTGCCCAGGTGGACGTCGAGCAGGAAGCGGAGCGGGGCGCCGGGCACGCGCTGCGGCCGCTCGACCGCCCTGACCCGGACGGACTCGCCCGCGGCCGGGACGTGCGAGACGGGCACCGGACGGCCGTCCACCAGCAGCTCGCCGACCTCCGTCAGCGGCACCCCCAGCGACTCGACGACATGCCCCAGCGTCGAGACACCGTCGGTCACCGCCTTCGTGGGCCCCCGCCTGCGCGCCTGCGGCACGAAGATGCCCAGCTCGGAGGCGAACTCGACAGAGATCTCGGGACCGTTCACGGGGCCAAGGATGGCACGGCGCGGCGCCGTGGCCGCCGTGTGCGCGGGCGACCGGCACCCCGGGCCGGGGGGCGGGGCCGGGGCGGAAAACCCCGGTGCGCCCGCGAGAGCCGCCCCACTAGATTCGGCGCATGCTCACCGCCGCCCTCGCCTTCGCCGGTGTGGCCGCGCTGATCAACGTCACGCCCGGTCTGGACACCCTGCTCGTCCTGCGGACGGCCGTCGCGCACGGCAGGACCGCGGGCCTCGCTGCCGCGCTCGGCATCCTGCTCGGCTGCCTGGCCTGGGGGGTGGCCGCGGCCGTCGGCCTGACGGCGGTCCTCACCGCCTCGCACCTGGCCTACGACATCCTGCGCGTCGCGGGCGCCGCCTATCTCGCGTGGCTGGGCGTGACGACCCTGCTCCGGGCCCGGAGGAAGGACGGCGCGACCGCTCCGGCGCCCCCGGAGGACCCCGCCGCCCCGTCCGCCGAGCGCGTCCCGCACGGCCCGGACGACGCGCACGGCCCGCACACCTCGCCGCCCGCCCCAGAAGCCACGACGGCCCCAGGGGACGTCACGTCCACCCGGGGCGCCCCGCCCGAGCCCGGAGGCACGCGCGCCGCACCCGCTCCCGCGGACGCCACCCCCACCCCCGCCGTCCCACCCGGCCGCGTCGCCGCCCTCCGTGCCGGGCTCGGCACCAACCTGCTCAACCCGAAGGCCGGCGTCTTCTACATGAGCCTGGTCCCGCAGTTCATCCCGGGCGCCACCTCGGTGTTCGGCGGCACCATGCTGCTGACCGGCATCGACGTCGCCGAGCTGGCGCTCTGGTACTGGATCGTCTGCGGCGCCGCCGCCTTCGCCGAACGGATCCGCCGGCCTGCCTTCCGCCGGCGCACGGAGCAGTTCACCGGCATCGCCTTCCTCGGCTTCGCCGCGAACCTGCTCACGGAGAAGGCCTGACGCGACCGGCCGGCGCGGCCCGGCGTGCGCGGCTCAGCCGTCGATCGTCCGTCCGAGGCCGTTCTCGAAGACGACCAAGGCGCGGTCGACGAGGTCGGGCAGGGAGTCGCGGTAGTCGTGCTCGGCCCAGTGGAGGGCGGTCTCCAGGAGGGCGCCGACCAGGCCCATGGCGAAGACGCGGACCTCCAGGTCGTCCGCGTCGCGGCCGGTGCGGTCGGCGAGGAGGCGGCAGAGCATGCGGCCCGTCACCGACATGCTCTCCATCATCCGGGCGCGCACCGCGGGCACCTCGACCATCAGCCGGGTGCGCATCCGGACGATGTCGGGCTCCTCCTGCGCCCCGGTCGCCCAGGAGGAGCGCATCACGGTCCGCAGGGATTCCATCAGCGGCTCGTCGGCGGGCCGCGCCCGCAGCTCGCGCTCCAGGAGCGGGTCGAACTCGTCGGTGAGGACGATGTCCTCCTTGGTGGGGAAGTACCGGAAGACGGTGCTGGGCGAGACCTCGGCCGCCTCCGCGATCTGCTCGACGGTGGTCGCCTCGTACCCCTGCTCCTCGATGAGCCGGTAGGTCGCCTCGCGGATCGCCATCCGGGTCTTGATCTTCTTCCGCTCGCGCAGCCCGGGGCCCCGGTCCCCGGCCCCACCCTGGCCGGGGGCGGTCCCCGGCGGCCTGCGGGGGGCGGTGTCTCCGGAGGCCGGGGGCGGTGTCGAGGTGGGGGTGCGTGCGGCCGTCATGCGGTCATTCTCGGCCATCCACCTGGGCCGCGGCCATGTCTCCGGCCGGGCGGGGTCCGCCGCGGGGCCCGCCGGGGCCGGGGCGGACCCCGGCCGGACCGGTGAGGAGGGCCGCCGCGAGCAGCGCCGTGACCAGCGCGACCCCGCCGCAGACGAGCAGGACCAGGTTCATGCCGTGCACGTAGGCCGCGTCGGCCGACGCGGCCAGCCGCTCGGCGCCCGCCCGCGCCGCGACCAGGTGCGCGGCGACCACCGACTCGCCGGCCTGCCCGGCGGCGGGCGCGGGCAGCCCGGTGACGTCGAGCCGGTCACGGAACGCGCCCGCCAGCAGGCTGCCCAGCAGCGCGATGCCGAGCGCCGAGCCCATCTGGCGCAGCGTCAGCATCAGCCCGGAGCCGCTGCCCGCCCGGTCGGCGGGCAGCGCCCCGAGCGCCGCGTCCATCGCGGGCACCACCGTGAACCCGGCTCCGAGGCCCGCCACGGAGAGCCACAGCGCGGTGAAGCCGTAGCCGGTGGGGGTGGCACCCACGCCCTGAAGGTGGTGGGGGACCGCCCCGGTACGGCTGCCCAGGAACGCGGCGAACGCCAGCACCGTCAGCCCCGCGCTCATCACCCCGCGCGCCCCGAACCGCGCCACCAGCGGCTGCGCGCCCTTCGCCGCGACGATCATGCCGCCCATCAGGGGCAGCATCCGCAGCCCGGTGCCGAAGGCGTCGTAGCGCAGCACCGCCTGGAGGTAGGGCGTGAGGACGAACATCAGCCCGGACAGGACGAACATCACCAGGGTCGCGGCGAGCGTGTTGAGCAGGAAGCCCCGGTCGGCCAGCAGTGCCACGTCCAGCATCGGCCGCCGCGCCCGGCGGTCCCGCCGCACCAGCGCCGCGACCAGCGCCACGGCGGCCGCGACGGCGCCCAGCACCAGCGGGTCGGCCACGCCCCGGGACGGTGCCTCGGTGATCCCGTAGACCAGGGCGCCGAGGCCCGTGCCGGTGAGCGCCGCCGAGATCGCGTCGACCCGGGGCGCGGCGGGGTCACGGCTCTCCGGCAGGAGGAAGAGGCAGGCGAGGATGCCGATGCCGGCCATCGGGATGTTGATCAGGAAGACCGAGCCCCACCAGAAGTGGTCGAGCAGCCAGCCGCCGACGATCGGCCCGAGCGGCAGCCCCAGGGCCGAGGCCGCGGCGATCGCACCTACCGCCTTCGGGCGCTCCTCGGGCCCGAACAGCGTCGGGATCACGGCCATCGCCAGCGGCATCATCAGCGCCCCGCCCAGGCCCATCACGGCACGGGCGGCGATCACCGGCGGGACGCTGTGCACCAGCACCCCGACGGCCGAGCCGGCCATGAAGAGGCCGAGCCCGGCGACGAGCATCGAGCGCCGCCCGAAGCGGTCGCCGAGCAGCCCGCCGGGGAGCATCAGCGCCGCGAACACGATGACGTAGGAGTCGGCCATCCACTGCTGCTCGCCGGTGCTCGCGCCCAGCTGCGCAGCCATGGTCGGCAGCGCCACGTTGAGGATCGTCATGTCGAAGCCGAGCACCAGCATGCTCGCGACCAGGGCGCTCAGCGCCCACCAGCGGCGCGGGTCGGGCCCCGCGCCTCGCTCTTTCCCGGCATTCATGACAGCAGGCATGAAATGAGAGTAGCTATCAAAAGATGGATAGTGTCAATTGGGTTCATGTCGATTGGGTTCACGTGTCACCACGCTGTGAAGTGGCGCACAGGCGCTGGTCCGTTCGGGTGTACGCGCTCGGGTGTACGCGCAAGGAAAGGGCCGCGGTCGTCGACCGCGGCCCTGGGGGAGTGGGGAGGAGCCTCAGGCGTGCTGGTACGCCACGATGGAGATGCCGACGTAGTGGACGGCGAAGGCGGCCAGCGTGAACGAGTGGAAGACCTCGTGGAACCCGAACCAGCGCGGTGACGGGTTCGGGCGCTTGATGCCGTAGATCACCCCGCCCGCGCTGTAGAGCACGCCGCCGACGATCACGCAGACGAGCACGGCGATCCCGCCGGTCCGCATGAAGTCCGGCAGGAAGAAGACGGCCGCCCACCCCATGGCGATGTAGCAGGGGGTGTAGAGCCAGCGGGGGGCGCCGACCCAGAAGACCCGGAAGACGATGCCCGCGGCGGCGGCCGCCCATATGCCCCACAGCAGCCACTGCCCCTTGGCCTCGGGCAGCAGAAGGATCGTCAGGGGCGTGTAGGTGCCGGCGATGATCAGGAAGATGTTGGCGTGGTCGAGTCTGCGCAGCACGCCGCCGGCGCGCGGGCCCCAGTTGCCGCGGTGGTAGAGCGCGCTCACGCCGAACAGCAGGCAGGCCGTGAGGGTGTAGATGCCGCAGGCGAGGCGGCCGCGGGCGGAGTCGGCCAGGGCGGTGAGGGTCAGGCCGGAGACCAGCACGGCCGGGAACATGCCGGCGTGCAGCCAGCCGCGTAGCCGGGGCTTGACCTGCTCGACCACCTGCTCCAGTGAGGGTGGTGAGGCCGCCGAGGGCTCCCGGGTCGGCGGGGCGGATGCCGTCGAGGCGTCTTCGGCCGAGGGCTCGCGGGGTGCGTCGGGGACGGGCGCGCTCATGGGCGGCATGGTAGCGAGGCGGCCGTAAGTTACCCATCAGTTGCCCGGACGGGCGGGCTCCGCTTGCGTCCGGTGGGGCCCGAGGTGTTTACGGGGCGCCTTCCGTGGGGCACTGCGCACATGAGCGGGCCTCTGGACAGATGGGCATGTCGAGCGGATGATCATATGAGTGCGAATACGTCCGGATGAGCGAAAGGCTGCGCGGGTGCATGCTCGACATGTGTCCTCCCCGACGCGGCGCACGCAGGCATCCGGGCCGCCGGCCTCCCATGGGCCACAACCCGAAACCCTCACTTAGGAGCAATCTGTGGCGCACGACGCTGTCCTCTCCGAGCCGAGTACCGGTACCTCCGACACCCCCGGCGGCACCGCGTCCCCGGCGGTGCCCCCGACGTCCCACCGCGAGCTGATCGCCTGGGTGGACGAGATCGCCGGGCTCACCCAGCCGGACCGGGTGGTCTGGTGCGACGGCTCCGAGGCCGAGTACGAGCGGCTCGGCGAGGAGCTGGTGGCCAGGGGCACCTTCACCCGGCTCGACCCGGTCAGGCGCCCGCACTCGTACCACGCGGCGTCCGACCCGAGTGACGTCGCCCGTGTCGAGGACCGCACGTTCATCTGCTCCGCCCGCGAGGAGGACGCCGGTCCCACCAACCACTGGATGGACCCCGCCGAGATGCGGGCGATCTTCCAGGGCGAGGGCGACCGCGGCGGCATCTTCCGCGGGTCGATGCGGGGCCGGACGATGTACGTCGTCCCGTTCTGCATGGGCCCCCTCGGCTCCCCGCTCTCCGCGATGGGCGTGGAGATCACCGACTCCGCCTACGTCGCCGTGTCCATGCGCACCATGACCCGGATGGGCCGCCCCGTCCTGGACGAGCTGGGCACCGACGGCGCCTTCGTGAAGGCCGTGCACACCCTGGGCGCGCCCCTCGCGCCGGGCCAGGAGGACGTCCCCTGGCCGTGCAACTCCACGAAGTACATCTCGCACTTCCCCGAGGACCGTGAGATCTGGTCGTACGGCTCCGGCTACGGCGGCAACGCCCTGCTCGGCAAGAAGTGCTACGCCCTGCGCATCGCCTCCGTGATGGCCCGCGACGAGGGCTGGCTCGCGGAGCACATGCTGATCCTGAAGCTGACCCCGCCGCGCGGTGCGGCGAAATACGTCGCGGCGGCGTTCCCGTCCGCCTGCGGCAAGACCAACCTGGCCATGCTGGAGCCGACCGTCCCGGGCTGGACGGTGGAGACCATCGGCGACGACATCGCCTGGATGCGCTTCGGCGAGGACGGGCGGCTGTACGCGATCAACCCGGAGGCGGGCTTCTTCGGCGTGGCGCCCGGCACCGGCGAGCACACCAACGCCAACGCGATGAAGACCCTCTGGGGCAACTCCGTCTTCACGAACGTGGCCCTCACCGACGACGGCGACGTCTGGTGGGAGGGCATGACCGAGGAGCTTCCGGCGCACCTGGTGGACTGGAAGGGCAACGACTGGACGCCCGAGTCCGGGACGCCGGCCGCCCACCCGAACGCCCGCTTCACCGTGCCCGCCGCGCAGTGCCCGACCATGGCGCCGGAGTGGGAGGACCCGAAGGGCGTGCCGATCTCGGCGATCCTCTTCGGCGGGCGGAGGGCGAGCACGGTGCCGCTGGTCACCGAGTCGTTCGGCTGGAACCACGGCGTGTTCCTCGGCGCGAACGTCGCCTCGGAGAAGACGGCCGCCGCCGAGGGCACGGTCGGCGAGCTGCGCCGGGACCCGTTCGCGATGCTGCCGTTCTGCGGCTACAACATGGGCGACTACATGGCCCACTGGATCCGCGTCGGCAACACCTCGGTCGAGCGGGAGGGCGACGAGTCCAAGCTGCCGCGGATCTACTACGTCAACTGGTTCCGCAAGGACGCCGGCGGGCGCTTCGTCTGGCCGGGCTTCGGCGAGAACAGCCGGGTGCTGAAGTGGATCGTGGACCGGCTCGACGGCCGCGGCGACGGCGTGCGCACGCCCATCGGCACCGTCCCGGCCCGCGAAGCGCTGGACACCGAGGGACTCGACCTCTCGGAGCAGGACCTGGAACTGCTCCTCGGCGTCGACCCGGAGGCCTGGCGCCGTGAGGCCGCCCTCGTCCCGGGCCACCTGGAGACCTTCGGCGACCACACGCCGCGCGAGCTGTGGGAGGAGTACGAGGCGCTGGTCCGGCGGCTCGGCTGAGGCAGGCGGTCCCGGGCGCCAGGCCCGTGACCGGGTCCCGGGGCCGTCCCCGGAACCCGGCCGGCGACCTCACGGGTCCCCGTCGAAGCGTCCGGGACCGGATGCAACTTTAGATCAAATCTAATGTAGGATGGCTTCCTGTCAGCGGCACAGGAGGCACTCATGTACGAACCGATCCGCCGGAAGTCGGTCCACTCGCTCTCTGCCGTCCCTGCCGACTTCCCCCACCGCACTCGCGAGGAGGAGCTGGACATCCAGCTCGCGGGGCACCTGGCGGCACTGCTCGCCGTCACCGACGAACTCCGCTCGCTCACGCCCGGCCCCGAACTCGACGCCGTCGCCGAGCGGCTGGCCGTGCAGGTCGCGCGGTTGCGGGGCGGTGCGGTACCCGTGCGGGCCACCCTGTCCGCGGTGCCCGCTCCGTCGGGCGCGGGACGGGCGGCGGCCCTGCACCGGAAGGCCCATGCGCTGGCCGGCCGCGCGCTGGTGGTGGCGGCGTCCCGCGCCGACACGGCCGCGGCGATCCTCTCCGCGGAGTGCATGGACGTCCACGCGGCGGGCGCCGCGGAGGAGTCCGAACTCGCTGCTTCCCTGTAGTCCGCTTCCCTGGAGAGGGCCGGGGGGCTGGGGTCCCGCGGGGCTCCGGAGCCCCGGAGCCCCCTGGGGATCGCCGCCTACGGCTGGCTGTAACCGTCGAGGAAGGATCCGATCCGGGTCACCGCGTCCGTGAGGTCCGCGGACGTCGGCAGGGTGACCACGCGGAAGTGGTCGGGCTCGGGCCAGTTGAAGCCCGTGCCCTGCACCACCATGATCTTCTCCTTGCGCAGCAGGTCGAGCACCATCTGCCGGTCGTCCTTGATCTTGAAGACCTTGGGGTCGAGGCGCGGGAAGAGGTAGAGCGCGCCCTTCGGCTTCACGCAGCTCACGCCCGGGATCTGAGTGAGCAGTTCGTAGGCCGTGTCGCGCTGCTCCCGCAGGCGCCCGCCGGGCAGTACCAGGTCCTTGATCGTCTGCCGGCCGCTGAGCGCCGCGACCACCCCGTGCTGGCCGGGCATGTTGGCGCACAGCCGCATGTTGGCCAGGATCGTGAGGCCCTCGATGTACGAATCCGCGTGCGCCCGCGGGCCGGAGAGCGCGAGCCAGCCCACCCGGTAGCCCGCCACGCGGTAGGCCTTCGACATGCCGTTGAAGGTGAGGGTGAGCAGGTCGGGGGCGACGGCGGCGGTGGGGGTGTGGACCGCGTCGTCGTAGAGGATCTTGTCGTAGATCTCGTCGGAGCAGATGAGCAGGTTGTGGCGGCGGGCGATGTCCGTGAGGCCGCGGAGCATCTCCGGGCTGTAGACGGCGCCCGTCGGGTTGTTCGGGTTGATGATCACCAGGGCCTTGGTGCGGTCGGTGACCTTGCGCTCGATGTCCGCGAGGTCCGGCATCCAGTCCGCCTGCTCGTCGCAGCGGTAGTGCACGGCGGTGCCGCCGGAGAGGGAGACCGCGGCCGTCCAGAGCGGGTAGTCCGGGGCCGGGACCAGTACCTCGTCACCGTCGTCGAGCAGGCCCTGCATGGCCATCACGATCAGCTCGGAGACGCCGTTGCCGATGAAGACGTGCTCCACGTCCGTCTCCACGCCCAGCGTCTGCTGGTGCATGACGACCGCGCGGCGGGCGGCGAGCAGGCCCTTCGCGTCGCCGTACCCGTGTGCGTCGCCCAGGTTGCGGAGGATGTCCTCCAGGATCTCCGGGGGGCACTCGAAGCCGAACGCCGCGGGGTTCCCGGTGTTCAGCTTGAGGATGCGATGACCTGCTGCTTCGAGACGCATCGCCTCTTCGAGCACCGGGCCCCGGATCTCGTAACAGACGTTGGCGAGCTTCGTCGACTGGATCACCTGCATAGGCCAACTTTACGGGCGCGTAACGAGGAGCGCTCCGTGTTTTGGGCCACGTGGGTCATATGGGTGGCGGGCCGGTGGCTCGCGGGTGGCGTGCGGCGTGTGAGGGCCAGTATTAGATCAGGTGTTCGGGCAGCGTCGTACGCTTGTTTGCATGTCCGCAGTCCATCCAGGGCACGAATCGCCCACCGGGGCAGGAAACCCCGCCGCACCGCCCACCCGGGCCGGGGACTCCGCCGATCCGCCCGCGCGGGCCGGGGACCCCGCCGACCGGCTCGGCCTCCAGGGTTCGCTCTTCGACCAGGCCGACGACATCGCGCTCGGTCCACTCGACGGCGTGCGCAGGACCGTGCTCGGCGACGGCGCCTGGATCGACCTGCTGCCGGGCTGGCTGACCGGCGCCGACGCCCTCTTCGAACAGCTCGCGGAGCAGGTGCCGTGGCGTGCGGAGCGCAGGCGGATGTACGACAACACCGTCGCCGTGCCGCGGCTGCTCGCGTTCTACGCCGAGACCGACCCGCTGCCGCATCCGGTCCTCGACGAGGCACGGGCCGCGCTGACCGGGCGCTACGCCGCCGAACTCGGCGAGGGGTTCGCCACGGCGGGGCTGTGCCTGTACCGCGACGGGCGGGACAGCGTGGCGTGGCACGGGGACCGGATCGGCCGCGGCTCCCGCGAGGACACCATGGTGGCGATCCTCTCCGTGGGCACCCCGCGCGACCTGCTGCTGCGCCCGCGCGGCGGCGGAACCTCCCTCCGCCGTCCACTCGGCCACGGCGACCTGATCGTCATGGGCGGCTCCTGCCAGCGCACGTGGGAGCACGCGATCCCCAAGAGCGCGCGGGCCTCGGGGCCCCGGATCAGCATCCAGTTCCGGCCGCACGGGGTGCGGTGACGGTCATCCCTGCGTGCGGGTCCACCACGGACGCCGCCTTCGGCGACCTGGATGTGCGGGTGCACCACCAGGGGCGCGGGGAACTGCGCGAGCAACCACCCACCCACGGGTGGTCCGGAGGTGACGGATACCGCCCCTTTCAGGCGGTGGAGACCCTCGGGGTCGTGTCGTGCACCCGCATACGAGACGGTGCGGGACGGTGTTACGTCCGCGTTATGGGAGGGGTGGCACGCTGGCCCCCCGGACAGAGGAGGGGCGGCGCACGTGCGCGTACTGGTGGTCGAGGACAGCATCGAACTGCTGGAGATCGTCGCGCAGGGCCTGCGCGACCATGGCTTCGCGGTGGACATCGCGCCGGACGGCGCGAACGCACTGGAGCAGACCGCGGTCAACCGCTACGACGTCGTCGTCCTCGACCGCGACCTCCCTCAGGTGCACGGTGACGACGTCTGCCGCGCGGTCGTCGCCGGCGACGGGCAGACCAAGGTGCTGATGCTCACCGCCGCGGGCACCATCGACGACCGCGTCTCGGGGCTGAACCTGGGCGCCGACGACTACCTGCCCAAGCCCTTCGCGTTCGCCGAACTGGTGGCGCGCATCCAGGCGCTGGGCCGCCGGGCGCACCCGGCGCTGCCCCCGGTGCTCACCCACGCCGACGTCGCCCTGGACACCGCACGCCGTACCGTCACCCGCGGAGGCCGCCCCCTCGCGCTCACCGGCAAGGAGTTCGGGATGCTCCAGGTGCTGCTCGGGGCGCGCGGCGCGGTCGTCACCAGTGAGGAGCTGCTGGAGAAGGTATGGGACGCGCACGCCGACCCGTTCACGAACACGGTCCGCACCACCCTGTCGCGGCTGCGCCGCAAGCTGGGTACCCCGGAGCTGATCGAGACGATCACCGGAGCGGGGTACCGGCTGCGGTGACGCCACCGCCCGGGACGGGTGGCCAGAGGGGCCGCTCCTCCCTGGCCGCCTGGCTCGACCGCACCCGGCTGCCCGGCTCGCTCAGGCTCCGGCTGACCGCGGTCTACGGCGGGCTGTTCCTCATCGCGGGCTCGGCCCTGCTCGCCGCCACCTACGGCCTGGTGGCCCGGCAGATCGGCACCCGTGCCGCCGGCCTGCCCCGCGCCCGGGAACTCCGCGTGCTGGCGCGCTCGCTCGGCGACGGCCGCGGGGCGACCCTCCGCGCCATCCGGGAGGCGCAGGCGAACGAGCGGGCCAACGCGCTGCACGAGCTCCTGACGCAGTCCGCCGTCGCCCTGGCCTTCATGACGCTGATCGCCGTCGTCCTGGGCTGGGTGCTGGCCGGCCGGGCGCTGCGCCCGCTCCGGGAGATCACGGCCACCGCCCGCAGGCTCTCCACCCACAACCTCGACGAGCGGATCAACCTGCCCGGCCCGGGCGGCGAGCTCAAGGACCTCGCGGACACCTTCGACGGGATGCTGGCGCGGCTCTCCGCGGCCTTCGAGGCGCAACGGCGGTTCGCCGCCAACGCCTCGCACGAGCTGCGCACGCCGCTGACGGTGCAGCGGGCCGCCATCGACGTCGCACTCGCCAACCCCACCGAGGAGTCGCTGCGGACCATGGCGCTGCGCCTGCGGGCCGCCACCGAACGGCACGAGCACGTCATCGAGAGCCTGCTGACGCTGGCGCGCAGCCAGACCGGCGTGGACCGCCGGGAGGGCGTCGACATGGCGGCGGCGGCCGAGGCGGCGCTCACGAGTGCGGAGGCTGACGCCGGGGCGCGGGGGCTGCGGGTCGAGCGCCGCCTCGCTCCCGCCCCCCTGCTCGGCGATCCCGTCCTGATCGAACGGCTCGCCGTCAACCTCGTGCAGAACGCGACCCGGCACAACGTCGACGGCGGCTGGCTGTACGTGGCGACCCGCGCCGACGGGCGGCACGTCACGCTCCAGGTGGCCAACACGGGCCGCGACCTTCCCCAGGAGAAGGTCGCGGAACTCTTCCAGCCGTTCCGCCGGCTTGCCCCGGACCGCGTCGTCCCCGGCGGGGTACCCGGGCGGCCCGGGGCCGGGCTGGGGCTGTCCATCGTGGCGGCGATCGCCGCGGCCCACGGCGGCACGTGCACGGCCCGCGCTCGCGCGGGGGGTGGGCTGGAGGTTTCGGTGAGCTTCCCCGTGGCGCCACTTTGACGTGGGGCCGCGGCCCCGGACTTTGACGTGGGGCTGCGCCCCGGCTCCCGTAGGGGCGCGGGGCTGTGTTGTGGGGTACCCCCATCCCCGCGCCCCTTATCGGGGCGCAGCCAAGTCCTTCAGGGGCGCGGGGAACTGCGCGAGCAACCACCAATCGGCCGGTGGTCCGGAGGCGGCAGAGACTGCCCCCTTGGGGCGGTGGCGACCCGACGGTCGCGTCGTGGCCGATCGCTCCCCCACTGCCTTGAGGGGCGTGGGAGGTGCCCGCACCCCGCGCCCCTCAAGTGGTGCACCGGCACGATCAGCGCACCGCCCGGGGGTTCAGGCCCCGGATGACTGGGCGCCCTGCCGGGAACCGCCCACCACCCCCCGGCCGTGCCCGCGCAGCATCTTGCGCAGCTCCCTGCGTTCCTCCGGGTCGAGCTGGTCCTTCAGCTTCTGGCGGACGTCCTTCGCGAACGCCCCCGGCGGGTCGCTGACCATGCGCGCGGTGCGCACGTCGCCGGCTCGGGTGCCCCTGACCACGACCGAGTCGCCGGTCTTGACGTCCGACGCCGAGGCGTCGTCCGACTTCTCCGTGGCGAACCTGGTGTCCTTCGACAGCGTCCACGTCCACTGCGTGCCGTCCGAGCTCTTCACCGTGAGGGCGGTGCCCGAGGAGGACGTCACCGTGCCGCTCTGCACGTCACGTGTCGTCAGTTTCCCGGTCTTCGGGTCCTTCGCCACCGCCTCGCTGTGCAGGACGCGCGGCACCTTGGGGGTGTCGGCGGCCTTGCCGGAGCCGTGGGACGACGACGGGGCGGCCGGGCTCGTGCCGTCGGTCGAGGCGCTCGCCGTCGCGGCGAACGCCACGCCGCCCGCACACAGCACGGTGGCTCCGGCTATGGCCAGAGTCCGCTTGTTCATGGCGCATCCTCTCTGCGATCTGTGATCCGCGATCCCTGCTCTGCGATCCGGATACGCGCAGCATGCCCGGCGCCGCCTAACACGCGTGTTACGTCGCCGTCGCCGTCGCCGTGCCGCGCACCGTGCGCCCCGCCAGGACGTCCGTGCGCCGTCCGTCCTCGATGACGAAGCGGCCGTCGATCAGCACGTACGGGATGCCCTCCGGCAGCGTCCGGGGAGCCGCGAAGGTCGAGCCCGCGGCGACCGTGTCCGGGTCGAAGAGCACCAGGTCGGCGCGGTGGCCCTCGCGCACCAGGCCGCGGTCGGCCAGCCGCAGGCGCCCGGCGGGGCGGCCGGTGAGGTGGGCGACGCACTCCTCCAGCGAGAGCAGGCCCAGCTCGCGCACGTAGTGGCCGAGGTAGCGGGGGAAGGTGCCGTACGCGCGCGGGTGCGGCTTGTCGCCCTGGAGGATGCCGTCCGAGCCGCCGGTGTGCACCCGGTGCCGCATGATCTGCCGGACGTTCTCCTCGTGCCCGACGTGCTGGAGGATCGTCGCGCCGAGCCGGTCCTCCAGCAGCAGCCGGCGCGCCGTCGCCCAGGGCCGCTCGCCGCGCTCGGCCGCACAGGCGTGGACGGTGCGGCCCACGAAGCCCGTGAGCGCGGGGTCGCGGACGCCCGAGATCTCGATGGCGTCCCAGTCGATCGGCACCCCGTGGCAGCCGTCGGAGCCCGTCACCTCCACGTCGTGGCGGATGCGTTCGGACGTCGCGTCGTCCCGCAGGCGGGCGAGGATCGAGTCGGGCCCGCCGACCGCGGCCCAGCTCGGCAGCATCGAGACCAGCGTGGTGGAGCCCGGCGTGTACGGATACGTGTCCAGGGTGATGTCGGCGCCGTCGGCCAGGGCGCGGTCGAGCAGGGCCAGCAGCTCGGGGGCCCGGCCCTCGTTCACGTCGAAGTTCATGGTGGCGTGCGCCAGGTGCAGCGGGCAGCCCGAGGCGCGGGCGACGGCCACCATCTCCTCGTACGCCTCCAGGGCGCCCGCCCCGTAGGAGCGGTGGTGCGGGCTGTAGTAGCCGCCGTGCTCGGCCACGACGCGGCAGAGCGCGACGAGCTCGTCGTCGTTCGCGTACATGCCCGGCGTGTAGGTGAGGCCCGAGGACATGCCGACCGCGCCCTCGCGCATGCCCGTGGCGACCAGGTGCCGCATGTGGTCGAGCTCGGCGGCGGTGGCCTCCCGGTCGTCCCAGCCGGCGGCGAGCATCCGCACGGAGCCCTGGGGGATGAGGTAGGCGGCGTTGACGGCGATGCCGGCGCCGTCGAAGCCGTGGTCGAGGCGGTCCAGGTACTCGCCGACGGAGCGCCATGTGGGGGTGATGACCGGGTCGCTCAGGACGTCGCCGTTCCAGCCGGTGATGGCCTGGCTCACCTCCGCGAGGGTGCGGTCGTCGACGGGCGCGTACGACAGGCCGTCCTGGCCGATGACTTCGAGGGTGACGCCCTGCGCCGCCTTCGCGCTGTGGTCCGGGTCGCGGAGCAGGGCGAGGTCGCTGTGGGCGTGCATGTCGATGAAGCCGGGGGAGAGGGCGAGGCCGTGGGCGTCCAGCGTCCGGCGGGCGGAGAGCCGGGGCTCGCCGGATCTGCGGATTCCGGCGATCCGGCCGCCGTCCAGCCCTACGTCGGCACGGTAGGCGGGCCCTCCGGTGCCGTCGATGACCAGGGTGTCCTGGATGACCAGATCCATACCAGTACCTTTCTCCGACGGGGCGGCCAGGTCGTCACCGTCCCGGTGCGGGTGTTTCGGTCGTGTCCGGACCACCGGCCGGGGTGGGTGGCTGGTCGCGCCCACGCGGCGGAGCGACAAGCCACTACGACATCGTCAGGTCGCCACCGGCCGCAAGGGGCAGCCACCGCCGTCTCGGGGCGCACCCCTAGAAGAACGTCCGGACGTAGTCCGTCACCGTGCCGTCCGGCTCGGTCACCGGGATCAGGGACCACTTGTCGAACGACGTGCACGGATGCGAGAGGCCGAGCCCGACCCAGTCCCCGACCCGCAGCCGGGCCGCGGGCCCGGTCCGCAGCCACGCGTGCTGGTCCGAGAGCTTCTCGACCTCGATGCCCTCAGCGGCGCGCTCCGCCCCGCCACCGGCACCCGCGGCGGCGTCCCGTACCACCTGTGCCTCCGGCAGGTCGAGGTCGTACGCCGCGTCCCGCTTCCCGGCGTTCAGGAACGCCTGGTCCGGCGCGGGCCGCGAGACGACCTGCGCCCACAGCCGGAACGCGGGGTGCAGCGCGCCCTCCTCGGGCACCCTGTTGAAGGGCGTGACGTGCCGGTAGTGGCCGTCGTCGTGCGACACGTACGCCCCCGAGCGCAGCAGCTTGCGCACCGGCAGCGAGAGTCCCGGGATCTCGGCGAAGACGTCCGCGACCGCGTCGAACCACGCGCTGCCGCCCGCGCTCACCACGATCTCGTCGAGCCCCGCGCCGCCGAACCGGCCCGCCTTGTCGAACTCGGCGAGCAGTGCGGTCAGCCGGCGCAGATAGGCGCCCACGCGCTCCGGCGTGGCGTCCGGCACCTCGCCCTCGTAGCCGGCGACGCCCACCAGCCGCAGCGTGCCCGTCGCGGCCACCGCGTCGGCGACGGCCCGGCACTCGGCGTCCGTGCGGGCACCGGTGCGGGCGCCCTCGCCCCCGGCCAGCTCGACCACGACGTCCACCGGGCGCGCGGTGCCGCCCGCCTGCGCGCCGGCCTGCCGCAGGATGCCGTCCATCAGCTCGACGCCGCGCACCGAGTCGACGTAGCAGATGAAGCGGAAGTCCGGGTCGGCGGCGAGCTGCCCGGCGAGCCAGGTCAGGGCGGGCGCGTCCACCAGCTCGTTGGCGAGGAAGACGCGCGGGACGCCGAAGGCGCGCGCCACCCGCACCTGGTGCGGCACCGCGAGCGTGATGCCCCAGGCGCCGTACTGGAGCTGGCGCGCGAAGAGCTGCGGCGCCATGGACGTCTTGCCGTGCGGCGCGAACGACAGGGCGTGCCGCTCCGCGTAGCTCTCCATCAGGGTGAGGTTGTGGGCGAGGCGTTCGGCGGAGAGCGTGAGGACGGGGGTGGTGAAGCCGTCCGTGAAGAGGTTCCTGCGCTGCGCCGCGAGCTCGCCGACGGTCAGTCCCTCGGCGTCCGGCGGCAGGCCCTTGAAGCGGTGGTCGACGCGCTCGTCCGCCAGCCGGGCGGCGGCCTCGACGACCGTGCGGACGGCCGGATCCGAGGCCCGGCGCCCGGCGGGATCGCGGGAGCCCTCGGGATCGGTGGCTACGGGGTTTCCGGAGGGGGAAACGGACTCACCGGTCACGTGGTCGGACGCCATGGAGCCTCCTGCTCGTTGCATATAGTGCAACTGTCATTGCGTATGCCGCTCAGTGCTGTCTAACATCCCAGCCACGCCCGGTCAACGCAGCCACCCGACCCCACCCGACCCACCGGGCGAGCAGCCGCAGGACCCCCGCGGCCCGGACGAGCGAGACGAGCGAGGAGCCGACCACCGTGACCGCCTCCGGAGCCGGGGACCAGCCCCCAGGGGACGCGCGCACCAGCGCCCCTCCCGCCGGCGCGGCGCGCCCGGAGCGGGGCGGCGCGGCGGGTGCGGCCCGCTTCGACGTGGTGGCCCTCGGCGAGTCCATGGTCACCTTCCTGCCCAGCAGGCCCGGCCGGCTCGCCGACGTGCCCGCGTTCGAACGGGCCATCGGCGGCGCCGAGTCGAACGTGGCGGTCGGTCTGGCCGGCGCCGGGCACACCGCGAAGTGGGTGAGCCGGGTCGGCACGGACGGCTTCGGGGACCACCTCGTGGAGCGGATCGCCTCCTACGGCGTCGACACCTGCGACGTCCAGCGCGATCCGCGGCGGCCCACGGGGATCTACTTCCGCACGGCGGGGGAGCGCGCGGTGTCCCGCGGCGCCCCGGGCGCCTCCGGCACGGCAGGAGGAACGGGCGCTTCGGGGGACCCCGGTGCTTCGGAGGACCCCGGCGTTCCCGCTGCCCCCGCCTCACCGTCCGTCGGGCCATCCGCTCAGCCATCCTCTGAGCGGCCCTCGGCGGGCCTCGCCGAAGTCGTCTACTACCGCGCCGGCTCCGCCGCCTCGGCCATGTCCCCGGCGAACATGCCCGCCGACGTGCTGCGCTCGGGCCGCGTCCTGCACCTCACCGGCATCACCGCCGCGCTCTCCGCCGACTGCCGCGCCCTCCTGGACGACCTCACCACCCGCCCCGCGCTCCGGGCGCCGGACGAGGGCGGACCGGCCGGCTCGCGCGACGCCGACGAGCGTGGACCCGCCGACTCGCGCGACGCCGACGAGCGTGGACCCGCCGACTCGCGCGCCGCTGGCGACGGCGGCCCGGCCGGCTCGCGCCCCGCCGACCGCACCGCCGCCGCGCACCGCCCGCTGCTCTCCTTCGACGTCAACTACCGCGTCAGCCTCTGGGGTCCCGCCGACCGCCCCGGCGAGACCCTGCTCGCCCTCGCGCGCCGCTGCGACCTGGTCTTCGTCGGCGAGGACGAGGCCGAGGCGGCGTGGCACGTCACCGGTGGGCCCGCCGCCGTCCGCGCCCTGCTGCCCGAGCCCCGGCTGCTCGTCGTCAAGCAGGGCGCCACCGGCGTCACCGTCTTCCACCGGGAGCAAGGGGAGGAGCGCGCGCCGAGGGCGGCGGACGCGGCCGGCGCGCCCGACACCGTCACCTTCGTGCCCGCCCTGCACGTGGACGTGGTCGCCCCGGTCGGCGCGGGCGACGCCTTCGCCGCCGGGTTCCTCTCCGGCACCCTGCGCGGCCTGCCCGTACGCGACCGGGTCAGGCACGGCCACCTGATGGCCGCCGCCGCCCTCACCGTCCCCGGCGACCTGGGAGACCCGGGCACCGCGGCCGGTGGAGGAGCGGCCGGGGCCTGGCAGGCGCGCGCCGACCGGCTGGCCGCTCTGGACGAGGAGGCATGGGGGACACTTCGACTCGGCCCCGGCTGGACGAGGGACATGGCCGGCGCCGGCCGGGCGGGCGCGAGGGACGCGCACGGGGCCGGTCCCCGCGCGCAGGGGAGCGGGGCCGACGAGGAGGGGCGTACGCCATGAGCCAGACCGTCGACCGCGCGCTGAGCATCCTGCCGCTGCTCGCGGAGGGCCCCGCCGACCTCGGCCGGGTCGCCGAGAGCCTCGGCGTGCACAAGTCCACGGCCCTGCGGCTGCTGCGCACCCTGCACGAGCACGGCCTGGTCTACCGCCAGTCCGACCAGCGCTACCGGCTCGGGGCGCGGCTCTTCGCGCTGGCGCAGCAGGCCGTGGAGAGCCTGGACGTGCGCGAGATCGCCCACCCCCACCTCGTCGACCTCAACGAGCGGTGCGGCCACACCGTGCACCTCGCCGTCCACGAGGAGGACGAGGTGCTGTACATCGACAAGGTGGAGAGCCGCTACCCGGTCCGGATGTACTCGCGGATCGGCAAGCCGGTCGCCATCACCGTCGCCGCGGTCGCCAAGCTGCTGCTGGCCGACCTGCCCGAGGCCGAGCGCCGGACGCTGGCGCACCGCCTCGACTACCCCATGTACACGTCCCGTTCGACGCCGAACGCCACCGCCTTCCTCAAGGAGCTGGCCACCGTGCGCGAACAGGGCTGGGCCACCGACCTCGGCGGCCACGAGGAGTCCATCAACTGCGTCGGCGCCCCCATCACCGGCGCCGGCGGCAGGGCCGTGGCCGCCATGTCGGTGTCCGCGCCGAACGTGGTCGTGACGGCCGAGGAACTCCTCACCCTGCTGCCGCTGGTGCGCCGTACCGCGGACGCCATCAGCCGGGAGTACTCGGGGCACCCCGGCTCGGGGACGGCCCCGGCCCGGGGGCTCGCCGCCGCGTCCGCCGCGGTGGACGTTCCCGAGCCACCCGCCGCGTCCGGCGCGGCGGCCCCCGCCGCACCGCCTCACGCACACCCCGCACCTCACGCACACCCCACCAAGGACCGCCCATGACCGAGAAGACCGCCCTCACCCCCGCGACCCACACCACCCCGCCCGCGAAGTTCTCCCACGGCGTCAGGAAGGGCAACATCCTCCAGGTCGCCGGCCAGGTCGGCTTCCTGCCCGCCGTCGAGGGCCAGCCGCCCACCCCGGCCGGTCCCAGCCTGGGCGAGCAGACCCTCCAGACCCTCGCCAACGTGAAGGCGATCCTCGAAGAGGGCGGCGCGAGCTGGGACGACGTGATGATGATCCGCGTGTACCTGACGGACGTGGCCCACTTCGCGGAGTTCAACACCCTCTACAACGGCTACTTCGAGGAGCAGGACCTCAAGCAGCCCCCCGCCGCGCGCACCACCGTCTACGTCGGTCTGCCCAAGGGGCTGCTCGTCGAGATCGACGCGCTCGCCGTGCTGGGCTGAGCGAGGCGGGCCGGCCGGCCCGCCTGGGCCGGCCCTCCCTGCCGTCAGTTTGACGCGGCCCTGACAGCACGTACGGGGCCGCGACACCACCCCCGGAACACGGCGCGGCGCCCCATGGCGCCGCGCCGCGCTTCACCCTGCCCCATTCGCGAAAGTCCTGATGGAATTACGAGGTCCCCCATGTCCCCATCCACGCATGTCCTGGCGCCGGCCGCCGGGGCATCGCCTCACACCCTGGCCGCCGCGGCGGCGCCCGAGACGCCACCCCACACCGGCGGCCTGCTGCTCCTGATCGACGGCACCCCGGGCCTGCTGACCCTCGCCGTGCTCGGCATCCTGCTGCTGCTCTTCCTGATCATCAAGGTGCGGCTGCAACCGTTCGTCGCCCTGCTCGCGGTCTCCATAGCCGTCGGCCTCGGGGCCGGCCTGTCCGTCACGGAGCTCTTCGGCACCGTGCAGAAGTCGGACGCGGTCTCCCTGATCGAGTCCGGCATGGGCGGCACCCTCGGCCATATCGCCATCATCATCGGCCTCGGCACCATGCTCGGGGCGGTCCTGGAGGTCTCCGGCGGCGCCGAGGTGCTCGCGGCCCGGCTGATGCGCCTCTTCGGCGAGAAGCGCGGCCCGCTCGCCATGGGCCTGACCGGCCTCATATTCGGCATCCCCGTCTTCTTCGACGTCGGCATCTTCGTCCTCGCGCCGCTCGTCTACGCGGCCGCCAAGCGGTCCGGCAAGTCGATCGTCCTCTACGCCATGCCGATGCTGGCGGGCCTGTCCATGACGCACGCCTTCCTGCCGCCGCACCCCGGCCCCGTCGCCGCCGCCGCGCTGCTCCACGTCGACCTCGGCTGGATCATCCTGATGGGCGTCATCTGCGGCCTGCCCGCCGTGCTCGCCGCGTGGGTGTGGTCGGCCTGGATCGGTCGCCGGCTCTTCGTGCCCGTGCCGCAGGACATGGCCGAGGCCGCCGAGGAGTCCCGGCAGGCGCTGCGGGCCGAGCAGCGCGCCGCGGGCGTCACCCCGCCGGAGAAGCCCGTGCCGCTCGGCACCGTGCTCGCCATCATCGGCACCCCGCTGGTGCTGATCCTGCTGGCGACGTTCTCCTCCATCGTCTTCGACCCCTCCACGGGCCGCTCCGTGGTCGAGTTCCTGGGCCACCCGTTCGTCGCGCTCACCATCGCGCTGGGCCTCGCCTACTGGCTGCTCGGCCTGCGCCGCGGCTGGTCGCGCAAGTCGCTGGAGACCGTCTCGACGGCCTCCCTCAAGCCGGTCGGCAACATCCTGCTGGTGGTCGGCGCGGGCGGGATCTTCGGTGCCGTCCTCAAGGGCAGCGGGGTCGCGCAGGCCCTCTCGGACACCTTCCACGACGTGGGCCTGCCGGTGATCGTGCTGGCGTACCTGATCTCCCTGGTGCTGCGGGTCGCGCAGGGCTCCGCGACCGTGGCCATCGTCACCACCGCCGGCATCGTCTGGCCGCTGCTGGAGCACGGCGGGTACTCGCAGGCCTTCACGGCGCTGGTGATCATGGCCATCTCGGCGGGCTCGATCTTCGCCTCGCACGTCAACGACGGCGGGTTCTGGATGGTCGCCAAGTACTTCGGGATCAGCGAGCGGGACACCCTGAAGACGTGGACCGTCCTGGAGTCCGTGCTGTCCGTCGCGGGCTTCGTGATGGCCGCGGTGGTGAGCCTCTTCGTCTAGGCGCCGGGCCTCCTCCCCGCTCGGCGCGCGGCGCCCGCGGCCACCCGCCGCGGGCGCTGTCCGCCTGACCGGCCCGACTGTCGCGAACACAGGTTCGTCGTCCATACTGCCCGCCGTGGAGCAGCGCAAAGATCTGAAGATCCAGCCAGTGCAGGTCGCCTCGACTGATCCTGCGTTCATCTCCGGCCTCATGCCCTCCGGCCGCGACGAGCCCGAGGACCAGCGGGACGGCGCCGCAACGGACCAGGCGGAGCAGGACGACGCGGCGGCGACCGCGGACGCCGACGGCTCCCGGGCCGCGGGGAAGGAGGACGCTCCAGAGGATTCGGGTGACGCCGAAGCCGACCAGGAACCGGGTGCCGCGGAGGGGGAGGCCCCTCTGGCGGAGGACGACGACGAGGCCGAGGGCACCACGGGGGAGGCGGACGAGGAGTCCGCGGTCGCTGAGGCTACCGAGGACACCGCCACGGAGGCTTCCGGCGGTTCGGGTGACTCCGAGGTGTCCGATGCCTCGGACGCGTCCGGCGGCTCCGAGGACTCGGATGCCACCGACACCTCCGATGCCGAGGACGGCGGCAAGCCCGCCTTCGAGGCCAAGGACCGCCGGGGTTCCATCGCCATCGACGCCGACGGCGTCCGGTTCACGCTGGACGACCAGGCGGCGGAGTGGACCTGGGAGGAGATCGCGGCCGTCGAGTACGAGACGACCCGGTTCACCCGGCGCCTCACGGTCACGGCCCACACTCCCGACCGCCGGTGGTACCCCGCCGAGGTGCAGGCCCCGGACAAGTCGGCACTCAAGGAGTGGACGGCGCGCCTGGATGAGGTGCTGGACGCCTACTTCGAGGAGGAGTCGGTCCATGGGACCGACGAGGAGCCGGATTCCGTTGAGCCGGAGGATGTTGACGAGCCGGCGTCCGGTGAGGAGTCCGCTTCCGCGGAGGAGCCTTCTGCGGAGTCCGCTGCGGAGTCCGCGGCGGCGGAGGCCCCGGCCAAGAACTGACCTGCGGTCGGCCACCGGCCGAAGGGGGCGGTTCCTGCCGTCTCCGGGCCACCGGTGGATGGTGGTTGCTCGCGGAGTTCCTCGCGCTCCTTTTCGGCGGGGCTGCGCCGCGGTGGGGGCTTGTGCGGTCGGCTGCGGCGAGACCTGTGGTCGGCCACCGGCCGAAGGGGGCGGTTCTTGCCGTCTCCGGGCCACCGGTGGATGGTGGTTGCTCGCGCAGTTCCCCGCGCCCCTGAGCGGGCGCCGCGCGCCCGTGAGCATCGCCCCGTAGGGGCGCCGTTGGAGGGCGCGTAGCGCCCCGTCAGGGGCGCGGGGCTGTGTCGATATGCGGCTCCGCCGCGTGGGCGCGACCAGCCACGACGAGGTGCGTCAGGTCGTCACCGTCCCGAGGGGGCAGGTTCTGTCGCCTTCGGGCCACCGGCCGGCACCTGGCCGCGCGCAGCGCGCGGTGAGGGGGCGCCCGGACCCGCGGCGCGAGGCGTGCTCGCTCGACGTACCGAGAGGGGGGCGCCCGTACAGGGGGATCGCCGCTGCATGCCCCCTTGTGCGCCCGCCGATCTTTCGCTTTCTTGATGCGCATGGCCGAGACACCGGACAACGCAGGCCCGGCCCCCGCAGGGGGCACCGCACCCGTAGCAGGCGCCGCGCCCAGCGCGGCCGCGGGCACCGCCCCGGGGGGTCCCCACAAGGCCCGCTGGAAGTACATCGGCCCCGGCATCGTCGTCGCCGCGACCGGCGTCGGCGCGGGCGACCTGGTCGCCACCCTGATCGCCGGCTCGAAGTTCGGCTACACGCTGATGTGGGCGGCGGTCGTCGGCTGCCTGGTGAAGATCTCGCTCGCCGAGGCGACCGGGCGCTGGCACCTGGCGACCGGGCGCACGATGTTCGACGGCTGGCGCTCGCTCGGCAACTGGACCTCGGTCTACTTCGGCATCTACATCGTCATCTGGGGCTTCGTCTACGGGGCCACGGCGATGTCGTCCACCGCGCTGCCGCTCGCCGCGCTCTTCCCGGACACCCCGGGCGGGCTGAAGACGTTCGCCATCGCGGCAGGGCTGATCGGTCTTGTGCTGGTCTGGTTCAACCGATACCACCGCTTCGAGAAACTGATGACGGTGCTCATCGGCGTCAAGTTCCTCATCGTGGTGTACGTGGCGATCCGGGTCGCGCCGGACCTGCCGGCCGCGTTCGCGGGCCTGCTGCCGGTCCTGCCGCACGGCTCGGTCCTCTACACGCTCGGCCTGATCGGCGGCGTCGGCGGCACGATCACGATGGCCGCCTACGGCTACTGGGTCAACGCCAAGGGCTGGACGGGCCCCGTGTGGATGAAGGTGATGCGGCTCGACAACCGCGTCGCCTACCTCACCACCGGCGTCTTCGTGGTGGCGATGCTGATCGTCGGCGCCGAGCTGCTGCACTCCTCGGGCATCGCGCTGGCCTCCGGCGACAAGGGCCTCGTGGACCTCTCCGGCATCCTTGAGGACCGCTTCGGCGTGTTCACCGCCAAGCTGTTCCTGGTCGGCTTCTGCGCCACCTCCTTCTCCGCGCTCGTCGGCGTCTGGCACGGCGTCTCGCTGCTCTTCGCCGACTTCGTCGAGCGCCTGCGCAGCCGACGGGAGTCCCGCGCGGAGGAGATCGCCGCCGGCGCCCGCGAGCGCACCCTGCCGTTCAGGGCCTACCTGCTCTGGCTGACGTTCCCTCCGATCGCGCTGCTCTGGCTGAACCAGCCGTTCGGACTCGTCATCGCCTACGGCGTGCTGGGCGCGTTCTTCATGCCGTTCCTGGCGCTGACGCTGATCTGGATGCTCAACTCCTCCCGCACCCCGAGGCAGTGGCGCAACGGCATGCTCAGCAACGCCATGCTCGGCATCGCGGGCCTGCTGTTCCTCGTGCTCTGCGTCGAGCAGGTGCGCGAGATCCCCTGGTAGCCGGCCCAGAGCGTCTTCGGGCAGCGGAACGACCCCGAACAGCCCGCAGCGCCGCCGGGAGAGCGGCGGCGCTGCGGACCGTGGGGGGTTGGAGAGTGGTTCGTGGGGGGTTACGGAAGGGCGTGCACGTGCGCGCCGACGCTGTCGGACCAGGCGCTGCCTGCGGTCGCGTCCCAGTTGGTCGACCAGGTCATGGCACCGCGCAGGTCCGGGTAGGTCCTGTCCGGCTTGAAGGAGCCGCAGCCGGTGCCCTTGGTCAGGCAGTCCAGCGCGTTGTTGACGACACCCGGGTCGACGTAGCCGCCGCCGGCCGCGCTGCCGGAGGCGGGCAGGCCGAGGCCCACCTGGGACGGCGCGAGGCCGTTCTCCAGCTGGATGCAGGCGAGCGAGGTCAGGAAGTCCACCGTGCCCTGGCTGTAGACCTGGCCGTCGCAGCCCAGCATCGAGCCGCTGTTGTAGTACTGCATGTTGACGACGGTGAGGATGTCCTTGATGTTCAGCGCCGTCTTGAAGTACTCGTTGGCGGGCGACTGCATGTCGACGGTCTGCGGGGCCATCGTCACGACCAGGCCGCTGCCGGCCTCCTGACCGAGCGTCTGAAGGGCCTTCGACATGTAGGTGGAGTTGAGCCCGTTCTCCAGGTCGATGTCGACGCCGTCGAACCCGTACGTCTCCATCAGCGCGTGCACGGAGTCGGCGAAGGCCTGGGCCGAGGTGTCGTCGTTCACGGAGACCGTGCCGTTCGCGCCGCCCACCGAGACGATGACCTTCTTGCCGTCCGCCTGCTTGGCCTTGATGTCGGCCTTGAACTGGTCCTCGGTGTAGCCGCCCAGGCCGGACGAGTCCAGCGAGAACGACACCGCGCCCGGGGTCGAGGTGGCGTCGGCGAAGGCCACGGCGATGATGTCGTACTGGTCGGACACGTCCGAGAGCTTCTGCACGGTGGCGCCGTTGTTGAAGTTCTGCCAGTAGCCCGTCACGGCGTGCTTCGGCACATCGGCCGCCGCTGCCCGGCCGGCCGGGCGGACGGTGTCCGTGCCGGCGGCGTCCGCGCGGTCGGTGGTGAGCCCGGCCAGGCTGAGCGAGGCGGCAGCCACCGCCGCGGCGGCCAGGGCCGCCCAGGTCCTGCCGCGTCTTGTGGGTGGGGTGCTCGTCTCGATGGGGTCCGGTACGCGGTCCACTGCAGCCTCCGGTGGGGGGTCGGCGGGCGAGGGCGGCAGGAGCCGCTGAACGCCCGTCAGAGGGCTTGCGGGTAGGGAACGGTGGCCACCGTTGGCGTACCACGCTGGTTCAGACCAATGGAGTTGTCAAGACCTGTGGAAGAGGACCACCCTCTCGGGTTCCTCCGGCCGCCCGGACGCCGCGGCGCGCGGCGTCACGGCTCCGAGCGCTGCCACCGGTCGGCCGCCCAGCCGACGGCGCACCCGGTGATCAGCACCCCCGTGGACATCCCCACCGCCAGCCCGTCGAAGCCCGGCCGGTGCCGCTCCACGGCGAGCGTGAGCACCTGCGCGACCGCCGGCACCGCGCAGGCAGCGACCGCGTGCCGCGCCGGCTCCTCGCACCCCGGTTCGGGGTGCGTCCGGGCCGCGGCCCAGGTCGCGAGGGCGATGCAGGCCAGGTTCGGCAGGTGCACCAGGGCCAGCGTGGCTCCCCAGGTCCGGGGCCCTGACGGGCCGGCCAGGTTCTCGTAGAGCAGCGTCACCTGGAGGTACTCGGTGACGACCAGGACAACGATGCCGGCCGCCCACGCCCGCGCGAGTGCGAGGAAGCCCCCGCCGCGGCCCCGGCCCCCCGCCGCCGGTCCCCCTCCCCCGCCGGGGAACCGGCCTTCGGCGCCGGTACTGGGCCCCGCCCCGGGGCGGGACCACTCGTGCCGCGGGGGGCGTGTCATCAGGAGCCTCCGAGGAGCCGGACGAGAACGAGCGCCGTGAACACGGCCGTGCCGGCGCCGCAGCCCGCCACCAGGGCGAGGTGCTGCACCACGGGCGAGAAGGAGCCGCGGCCGGCTGTGGTCGCCGTCCTCCGCGGGTCGCGGGGGTCGTAGGTGACCGTGACCCGGTCGCCGACACCCATGGACCACTTCGCCATGTCCTCGAACTCGACGGTGCTGCCGTCGGCGGTCTGGAACGCGAAGAAGTACCGGGCCGCGTCGGAGCGGTTGTACGGCTCGGACCTCACCCGGACGCACCGGCCCTCGGCCCGCGCGCCGTGCCGCAGCGTCCGCACCACCCTCGCCAGCCGCCGCGCCGACGACACCGTGACGGCCGCGCAGACGACCGCCGCCAGCGCGAAGACGAGCACTTCGACGGCCGGCGTCCCCACCGTCAGTGCACCTCGATCGAGTCGATGATGTCCTTCAGGTCGGCGTCCGGCAGGACCCCCTGCTGGGCGTCGACCCGGACGGCGAACGTCTTCTTCGCGGAGTCGAGTCCGGTCAGGATCACCCCGTGCACGCGCGAACCCTTGGGCGGGGTGTGCGCGCGGCCCGACGAGGTGAACGTGAAGTCGACACGGCGTGCGTCAGCGGCGCCGCTCAGGGAGACCTTCCTCGTGCCCTGGAGCGTGGCACCCAGCTGCACCTGGGCCTCCGCGCCGATGGCGGCCTCGTCGGCCGAGCGGGCGCGGGTGAAGTCGAGCTGCACGGTGATGGTGGAGACCTTCACGCCCTTGTCGGTGCGGACCGCGGCGGCGGCGGCCTTGCCGCGCTCGGCCGCGCTCTCCTCGGTGTATCCGGCCGCCCCGGACTTCGGGTACGACACGTCGACGCTCTTCGTCGCCAGCGTGCCCCACCCGTCGGGGGCCGAGCCCTGGGCGCCGGAGCCGTTCCCCGACGCGCCGGAGTGCCCCTCGCCGCACCCGGTGAGGGCGAGCGCGGCGAGGGCGCACAGGCCGGTGGCGGCGACGGGGAGGCGGAGGGCCGGGCGGCGCCCGGCGCCCGCGGTACGGCGGAGTCTGGTGGTCATGAGCTGGCTCCTGTCGTCAGTTCGCACAGTAGCTGTAGGGGAGGTAGGAGCGCCGGTCACCGCGAGGGGCGCCGAGGAACCGCGCGTCGTCCAGCGTCTCCTCCTTGTGCTCGGTGCTCACCGAGAAGCCGAGGCTCAGGCCCAGGTTCAGCTCGAAGCCGTACTCGGCGGCGTTCGTCTCGCCGGTGTACGTGGTCAGGCTGGACTGGCCCCTGTCGAACAGCAGCCGCCCGAACGGGTCGTCCTGGCCGGGCCGCTCGTCAGGGGCGTGGTCACCGAAGAGGTACGCGAACGGGGCGGCGTTGTTCCCGGTGCCGTCCAGCCACCGCTGGGCGACGGCGCGGTCCGCGTCGCCCGCCTGGCCCGGGTCGAAGGAGATCTGGTTCGTCACGACCTTGATGCCGGTCTCGCTGTCGTTGCCCCCGGCCGAGCCTGAGCCGCCGCGCTTGTCCTTGCCCTGCTTGCCGTTGTCGCCGCTGCCCTTGCCCTTGTCCTTCAGGCTCGTGCCCTCGATGGTCTGCGTCATCGTGACGGACAGCAGCTTGCCGGTCCTCTCGTCGCGGGTGACGGTGATGGTGCCGGTCCGCACCGTGTTCGAGGAGACGCCGTACTCGGCGGGGCCGAAGGCGACGGTGGCATCGGCGCCGTACTGCAACTGCGCTGAGTACGTGTAGGACTTGGTGTGGTGGTAAGCGTCGTTGGTCCACGTCACGTCCGGGGTGAAGGAGACGTGGCCGCCGAGCTTGGAGGTCATCTCCTCGTCGTCCGGGGAGTCGACCTTCAGGCCGAAGTTGCCGGACAGGTCCAGGCCGACCTTGCCGTAGGTGATCTTCCGGTTGTCGCCGAGACCGTCCTTGACGCGCTTCTCGGCCTCCTCGTAGTCGTGCAGCGGGCCGGTGCCGAAGAGGTTGAGGATGGCGTCACCCATGCTGGCGTCGCCGCCGCCGGGCATCATCTGCCGCTGCTGGTACGACTCGATGGTGTTGATGTCGTCGCGGAACTTCCTGGCCTCGTCCTCGCTGGTGAAGACGTACGTGTCGCCGTCCGTGACCTTGATGCCGGCGCCCAGCTCGATCTCGCCGCCCCCCATCTCGCCGAGTTTCAGCCCCGGTTTGAAGTCCTTCTTCGCGCCCACCGAGGCGGCGTCCGTGAACGTCAGGTAGACCAGCTGGTCCTTGCCGTCGACCTTCCCGTCGCCGTTGACGTCGGTCTTCGCCTTGAAGTGCTGCTCCTGGATGCCGAAGTCGTTGCCGATCTCGAAGAACAGGATCTTGATCTTGTCGCCGGCCTTGTCCGAGATGGACGACACCTGGCACAGCGGCGGCTCGAAGTCCGAGTCGGTGACCGGCCTGCCCTGGACGGGCCCGCCGCCACCGCAGCTCCCGAGGTCCAGGACCCGGCACACCTTGGTGCGGAACGTGCTCGCGACGCTCTGCCCGACGCCCGTGGCCAGCAGGGCGGAGACGACGGCCACCATCACGATGACCGCGCCCAGGTACTCGGTGGCCGAGGCGCCCCGATCGTCCCCTGCGCGACCGGGGCGCCATCCGCGTCCGCCGATGCCCGGCGGCAGCCCGCCGCCGTCCCCCCTGCCCATGGGTCCGCCCCCCTTGAGACATCCCGCGAAAACCCCGCGTACCCCGGCTGACGCCCCGGACAGTAGCTCCGCGGGGCGTGGGCACACATAGGTCCGGGGGCCCACGGGCAGGCCCAAAGGGAGCCCGTTCCGGGCCCCATTCCGGAGAATTGCCTCGGCGGACGGGCACCGTTCGCACGGACCG
The DNA here is from genome assembly GCF_018327685.1 of Streptomyces sp. TS71-3. Classification (NCBI taxonomy): domain Bacteria; kingdom Bacillati; phylum Actinomycetota; class Actinomycetes; order Kitasatosporales; family Streptomycetaceae; genus Streptomyces; species Streptomyces sp. TS71-3. The sequence goes on from NZ_BNEL01000001.1 coordinate 1,084,499, forward strand.
CCCGGCCGGTCGCATTTACCTATTCAATTACCGGAGTGTTCCGGCTCGTTTTGGCCGCCGGCCACGAGGGCGGGGTTACGCTGGAGTCCTGCCTGCCGGGCCATGCCTGACTCCCCCTCAGGGCTCGACTCCGGGAAAAGTTCGGTGTTCTCTGCTTCAGACGACGCGGATAAGGTGCTGCGTGCTGACCGGAGTGGACGGGGGAACGCAAGGTGCCGACCGCAATTGCCGTGACGAGAGCCGATCTCGTCCTGCCGCCGACCGATCAGCAGACGCCGACGGCGGTGGCCCTCAAGGCGCCGGACGAGCAGCCGCTGGAGGACGCGCTCGCCGAGACGCAGGTGCTCCAGGAGCAGTTCGGGTACGTCGTCGTGGTCTACCCGGCCACCCTCGACACCGCGTTCGTCCGCCGGCTGCACACCGTGCGCGCGATCCTGGAGAGCGACCGGATCGCGCTGATCGAGTCCGAGCTGCCGCCGCTGGGCCTTGCGGTCCTGGTCCGCCAGCTGCGGCAGCTGTCGGTGTGCGACTTCAGCGCGGGCGTGGTGGCCGCCTCGGCCCGGCTGCTGGCGCACTACATCCACGCCGGCGCCCTGCTGAACTCCGTTGCCCGCCTCGACCACGTGCCCGTCAGCCTGAAGTCGCACGCCAAGTCCTGGGTGCCGGGCAGCCAGTTCGGCGTGGTCGCGGGGTCGCATCCGCAGCTGGTCAAGATCGGCGGGGAGGACCGGCTCGCCGGCCCCGACTACGCCACGCACCTCACCGTCGCCAGGGGACAGTTGCAGTCCGACTGGGTCACCGGCACACTCGCCCCGGCCTGGGGCGTGCGCGGGGTGCACGAGACCGCGCTGCCCGAGGACTCGGGCCGCTGGTGGGGCACGCAGAAGCTGATCGAGTTCGCCGCCCACCTCTCCGACATCTCCGTCATCCACCAGCTCGTCTCGTCCGTACGGCGCGAGCGGTGCCACTGGTGCGGCATGGAACTGATCGGCGACCGCTGCTGCTTCTGCGCCGCGCCGCTCGCCAGGGAGAACCAGAACCGCGCGGCGGGTGTCCCTACCGGAAGGACGCCGAACGCCTCCCCTCCGTAAGGAACCCCCGGGCCATGGCCCGCCGCCGCCCGCACCCCGGGATCCGCCGGCCGGGCGCGTGGGCCGGGCCGCCGTCCGCGGCCGAGCACCGCGTCCCCCGCACCACGGGGCGCCGCGCGCCGGCCCCGCGGCCGCCGATGACATCCCCCAGATCCCGACACAAGTCCCCGGAAACCGAACGAGGTCGTCTCGCTCATGAATTCACGTCAGCGCCGTGGCGTCATACTTCTGCTCGTCTCCGTCCTGTGCGCATTCGGCGCGTTCGCCGGAGTGGTGTCCGTGATCAGCGACGTGAATTCGAAGGTCGGCCCCGAGGTCGGCGCCTATGAGCTCACCTCCGACATCGCCCCCTACACCAAGCTGGACAGCGGCGCCTTCAAGAAGGTCACCATGCCGAAGCGCTGGCTGCCCGAGACCGCCGTCACCAATCTCGCCCAGATCGACGGGAAGATCGCGGTGACCAACCTGCGCAAGGGCTCGCTGCTCCAGTCCGACATGCTGGTCCAGCAGCCGGAGCTGAAGGCCGGCGAGCAGGAGATCGCCATCATGATCGACGCCGAGACCGGCGTCGCCGGCAAGATCACCCCCGGCTCCACGGTCAACATCTACGCCACCTTCGCCGCGCAGAACGAGAACCAGAAGTCGCAGTCCCGCGTGATCGTGCCCGGCGCCCGGGTGCTCGACGTCGGCAAGATCACGGCGCTGGAGCCCAAGACCAACGACAACCAGAGCGAGCCCACCCAGGTCGTCCCGATCACCTTCGCCCTGAACACCCTCAACGCGCAGCGCGTGGCGTACGCGGAGTCCTTCGCCGAGCACGTGCGGCTCGCCCTGGTGGCACCGGGCAGCGACACGACGATCCCGCCGGGCGACCGCTCCTACACCCTCGACGAGGACCGGTGAGGTTCGGATGACCACAAGGATCCTCCCCGCGGTCGGCGATCCGGACGTGGGCCGCTCGGTCACGACGCTGCTCAGCCAGCTCCCGGACGCCGATCCCGCGGCACCCGTCGGCGACTCCACGTCCCTGCTGGACACCCTCGCCCGGCTCGCCGCGGAGTCGCTGGAGGAGCTGCCCGACGTGGTGCTCGTGCACGAGCGGATCGGCCCGGTGCCCGCGCTGGAGCTGATCCGCGAGGTGGCGCTGCGGTTCCCCGCCGTCGGCGTCATCCTGATCACCTCGGACGCCTCCGCGGGACTGCTCTCGGCGGCCATGGACTCCGGCGCCCGGGGCCTGGTCGCCACGCCCATCAGCTACGAGGAACTGGCCAGCCGGGTGCAGACCGCCGCCCAGTGGTCCGTGGGCGTACGGCGCCACCTCGGCAGCGGCGCCGACGTGTTCTCGGGGCCCGGCGGCACCGTCGTCACCGTCTCGGGCGCCAAGGGCGGCGTCGGCACCACCACGACCGCCATCCAGCTCGCGCTCGCGGCGCGCGCCTCCGGGCACACCGTCGCGCTCGCCGACATGGACCTCCAGGCGGGCGACGTCGGCTCCTTCCTCGACGTGCAGTTCCGCAGGTCGATCGTGGACCTCGCGGCCGTCACGGACATCTCGCCACGGGTGCTCCAGGACGCCGTCTTCGTCCACGAGACCGGCATCGTGCTGCTGCTGGCGCCCGCCGACGGCGAGCGCGGCGAGGAGGTCCCGGACCGCACCGTGCGGCAGATCGTCAGCGCGCTGAGGTCCCGTTACGAGGTGGTGGTCGTCGACTGCGGCACCCAGCTCGGCGGGGCCAACGCCGCCGCGATCGAGATGGCCGACATGGCGCTGCTGGTGACCACCCCCGACGTGATCTCGGTACGGGCCGCCAAGCGGATGGTGCGGATGTGGAACCGGCTCCAGGTCCGCAAGGCCGAGGAGACCATCACCGTCATCAACCGCTACATCCGCAACACCGAGATCCAGCCGGCACTCGTCCACAAGATCACCGGCACCCAGGTCGCGCCGATCGCCGTTCCCGCGGCGTTCAAGGAGCTCCAGGGCGTCGTGGACGCCGGCCGGCTCCAGGACCTGGAGGCCAAGTCCACCGTCAAACAGGCCCTGTGGGCACTGGCGGGCCAGCTCGGTCTGATACAGGCTCCCCAGGGTGGTGCGCCCAAGGGCGGCCGGGGCTCGTTCGGCCTGCGCCGCAAGGGCCAGGGAGGTAGCGAGAACGCCCCCGGGGGAACGAACCCGGCGAGAGCACCGAGAAATACGAACGGCTGAGGGGGGAGAGCGGCGATGAGAGGACCCGGGCCCGGGATACCGGCGCGGCCGCGCCGCTTACTGCGGGACGGCCGGTCGCCGCGGGGCGGCCGCTCGCCGTGGGACGGCCGGTCGCTGCGGGGTGCCCGCTCGCTGCGGGACGACCGCGGCCAGGTCGCGGTGGAGTTCACCGCGATGGCCCCGATCATCCTGGCCACGCTCATCGTGCTGTGGCAGGCGGTGCTGATCGGCTACACCTTCGTGCTGGCCGGCGACGCCGCCGACCGTGCCGTGCACGCGGGCGCCGAGGCCGACCCCTGGAAGGACCGGGACGCCGCCTGCGCCTCGGCCGGCGAGCAGGACCTGTCGCCCGCCTGGCGGTCCGGCGCCGGCATCGGCTGCACCGTCGACGGCGGCCTGGTCAGGGCGCACGCCGACCTGAAGGTGCCGCTGCTCTTCCCGGGCTTCGTGGACATGCCGATCACGGTCCCGGGCAACGCCGCCGCGGCGAGGGAGAGCTGACGATGTCCCTGCTGACCCTTCCCACCGCGAGCCTCCGTCGCGGCAGCCGCAGCCGCATCCGCACGCCCGCCGTGCGCCGGCGCGAGGGCGGCGACCGCGGCCAGGTCGCCATCGAGTACGTCGGCCTGCTGCCGATCCTGCTGCTGGTCGGCGTCGCCTGCATCCAGCTCGGCCTCGCCGTCTACGCCGCCCAGCAGGCCGGCACCGCCGCGCGGGCCGCCGCCCGCGTCGCCTCCCAGGCGCACACCCCGGCCGACCCGCAGACGGCGGGCCGGGCGGCCATAAGCGACTGGCTGAGCGCGAGCGTCAGCCAGTCAGGCGGCGGCTTCGACAGCGTCACCTACACCGCCCGCGTCGACGTCCCGTCCATCATCCCCGGTGTCGGCTTCGGCACCGCCCAGCGTTCCGTCACCATGCCGCGCGACTGACGCCGCCGGCACGCGCCACCCACGTTCCGACGCTTCTCCAAGGAGCACCGCAGATGAGTCTCAGGGCCCGGCTGAACAGCCCGGAGTCGGGGGCGACCCACCTAGAGGAGAACCACCTCGTCGGGGTCTACCGCGCCAAGCTCCTCGAAGAGATCGACCTCGCCGAGATGTCCGCGCTGGCCGCCGCCGACCGCCGCATCCGCCTGGAACGCGTCCTCGGGCACATCATCAGCCGCGAGGGGCCCGTCCTCTCCACCCACGAGCGCGCCGTCCTGATCCGCCGGGTCGTCGACGAGGCGCTCGGCCTCGGCATCCTCGAACCGCTGCTGGAGGACGCCTCCATCAGCGAGATCATGGTCAACGGCCCCGACCAGATCTTCGTGGAGCGCGGCGGCCGGCTCGAACAGCTCCCGATGCGGTTCAGCTCCACCGAGCAGCTGATGCAGACCATCGAGCGCATCGTCTCCACCGTCAACCGCCGGGTGGACGAGGCCAACCCGATGGTGGACGCCCGCCTGCCGTCCGGCGAGCGCGTCAACGTGATCATCCCGCCGCTCTCGCTGACCGGCCCGGTCCTGACGATCCGGCGCTTCCCGCGCGCCTTCACCCTCCAGGAGATGATCGCGCTCGGCTCGCTCGACGAGCAGATGACGGTGCTGCTGGCCGCGCTGATCCGGGCCAAGTTCAACGTGATCGTCTCCGGCGCCACCGGCACCGGCAAGACCACCCTGCTCAACGCCCTGTCCGCGGTGATCCCCGAGGGCGAGCGGATCGTCACCATCGAGGACTCCGCCGAGCTCCAGCTCCAGCAGGCCCACGTGATCACCCTGGAGGCCCGGCCCGCGAACGTGGAGGGCAAGGGCCGCATCACCATCCGCGACCTGGTCCGCAACTCCCTGCGCATGCGGCCCGACCGCATCATCGTCGGCGAGGTCCGCGGCGGCGAGACCCTGGACATGCTCCAGGCGATGTCCACCGGCCACGACGGCTCGCTCGCCACCGTGCACGCCAACAGCGCCGAGGACGCCCTCATGCGCCTGCAGACGCTCGCTTCGATGTCCGAGGTGGAGATCCCGTTCGTCGCGATCAAGGACCAGATCAACAGCGCCGTCGAGGTGATCGTCCAGCTCACCCGGTTCGCGGACGGCGCCCGCCGGCTCACCGAGATCGCGCTCGTCCACTCGCACGGCCGGGAGGAGTACCGGATCGCCACCGTCTGCCGGTTCGCCGCCCAGCCGATGGGCGCGGACGGCCGGATCCACGGCAAGTTCGAGTACTTCCCGCTGCCCCGGCGGGTCGCCGAGCGCCTCTACATGAAGAACGAGGCGATCCCCCCGGCCTATGGGGTGGCCGACACCGACGACGACCTCGCCATCCGGTACTCGCCCGTATGACCGCCCGCCACGCCGTCCCGCCGGCCGCCCGCCCGCGCCCGGCCCCGCCGGCGGTGCGCCCCCACCGCCCGCCTGGCCCCACCCGGACCGCCCGAGCCCACACAGAGAGCCCGTCCCCATGCATCTCACACTCCTGACGGTCGTCGTCACGCTGCTCGCCTGCGTGTTCGCCGTCGTCGGCCTGCACAGTTACGCGGTCGGCAAGGCCCAGCGGGACGATCTCGTCGAGCGGCTCGCCGCCACGGGCCGGGGACCGATGATCAGCGGCCGCAGGCGGCGCTTCCCCGGGGTCGACCGCCGGCTGCGCGGCACCCGCCTCGGCCGGACCATCGAGCGCAAGATCGCCGTGACCGGCCTCGACCTCACCCCCGGCGAGTACGCCGTCTACACCGTGGCGAGCCTGCTGGTGGTCTACTTCGCGGTGGAGACGGTCTTCACCTCGTTCTTCGGCCTGATCGCCGTTCTCGTCGGCCTCTGGTGCGCCAACGCCTTCCTCAACTGGCAGCGCACCAAGCGCACCCAGGCGTTCATCGGCCAGCTCCCCGAGCTCACCCGCATCCTCGCCAACGCCACCCAGGCCGGCCTCGCCCTGCGCACCGCGATCTCGATGGCCGCGGAGGAACTGGACGACCCGGCGGGCGAGGAGCTGCGCATGGTCGCCGACCAGCTCTCCGTGGGCCACTCGCTCGACGACGCCATGAACGAGCTGTCCGAGCGGCTGCCGTCCCGCGAGCTGACCGTGCTGGTGACCACGCTCATCCTGTCCAACCGCGCCGGCGGCACCATCGTCTCCAGCCTGCGCAACCTCACCGACACGCTGGAGGAGCGCAAGGAGACCCGCCGCGAGGTCACCACCCTGCTCTCCCAGGTCAAGGTCACCGCGGTCGCCGTGCCCGTGCTGGGTCTCGGCTTCCTGCTGATCATCAACAGCATGCGGTCGGGCGCCCTGGACGCCATGACGGGCTCCACGGTCGGCAAGATCGTCGTGGTCATCGCCGCCGTCCTCTACGGCCTCGGCTTCTTCATGATCAACCGGCTGACGAGGATCCGGATCTGACGGGCCGCCCGGCGGGGCGGACACGGGTGGTTCCGCGAGCGGTCCGCGAGCGGTCCGCGAGCGTTCCGGGGAAGGGACCGGGAGAGAGCGAACGGAGAAAGGCCGGAGGGAACCGGAGCGGAAGAGGCCGGGAGAGGCCGGAGGAAACCGGAGCGGAAGAGGCCGGGAGAGGCCGGAGGAAACCGGAGCGGAAGAGGCCGGAAGCGACCGGAGAGACCGCAAGAGACGGAAGAGAGCAGGAGAGTCAGGGACACGCCATGGATGAACTAGCGCTCGCACTCGTGATGGGGCTGTCGGTGTACGGCGTCTTCGCCGGCATACGGCGCTACCGCGCCGACGCCAAGCTCCCGGACGACCTCGCCGTGGCCCTGGAGGTCGGCGGCTCGCGCACCAGCGTCACCGGCTCCCTCGTGGACCGCATGGGCATGCGGTACGCCCCCGCCGTGCTGCGCATGATGGGCCCCAAGCGCGTCGACGCGGTCCGCCGCAGGCTGGACATGGCGGGCAACCCCGGCGGCATGACCGTCGACCGGTACGCCGCCCGGCGCGCCGTCTACACCACGCTCGGCTTCGTCGCGGGCGTGGTGATGCTGATGAACGGCCAGGTCTTCCTGGCGCTGATCTTCGCCGTCTACGGGTTCCTCTGGACCGAGGCCCTGATCCGCATCGCCATCAGCCGCCGCCGCGACGACATCGAGCGCACCCTGCCCGACTTCCTGGACGTGCTCGCCGTCGTGGTCTCCGCCGGCCTCGGCTTCCGGCAGGCCCTGGAGCGGGTCTCCGAGAAGTACCAGGGACCCTGGTCGGACGAGCTGCGCATCACCCTGCGCCAGATGGACATGGGCGTCAGCCGCCGGAACGCCTTCGAGCAGCTGCGCCGGCGCAACGACTCCGAGCAGGTCTCCATGTTCGTCTCCGCGCTCCAGCAGGGCGAGGAGCTCGGTGCACCGATCGTGGACACGCTCATCCAGATAGCCAACGACATGCGCCGCACCGACGCGCAGAACGCCCGCCGCAAGGCGGCCAAGGCCGTTCCGAAGTCCACGCTGATAGTGACGAGCGTGATGCTCCCGGCGACCCTGCTGCTGATCGCGGTCGGCTTCTACTACGGGTCCGGCGTCGACTTCAACGATCTGCTCGGGGGGTGAGGGCGTTCCGGTGCCAGTTCGGCGATCTGCACTGGGGGCGACGGCGTTCGGGTGCGCGGGCCGTGGGCTCGGTCCGGTTCGGTGGAGTCCTACGGGTTCGGTGGGGTCCTGAGGGGGTCGGTGGGGGGCCGTGGGGGTTCGGTGCGGTGACGAGAGGGTCAACGATCCGCTGAGTGGGTGACGGGATGTCAAGGCGGCACGCACACTGCGTACACCAGAAGGAACCGTCGGCACCCGGCGGCGCGTGCACTCAGAGACGGTGGGGCACGCGCAGACCCTCCGGGACGAGCACGAGCACGAGAACGAGCACCAAAACGAGCACGGGTACGGGCACGGCGCGCGGTACGCACGGGCCGCGTGGCACGCGGAGACGGACCAGGGAGCAACGGGAGGGAAGGTGACGGGAGGATGCTGCGACGCCTGCGCGCCCCGGCAGCCCTGACCGGAGGCGGGGACCCCATGGGACCGGCCGGTCCCGGCGCCCCCGGGGCGCCCCAGGGGAGCGGGGAGCCCGGCGGGCCCTCCGGCGGGGGCATGGTGGGTGTGGTGGGCACCAAGGGCCACGTCCCGTCCCTGCCCATCCAGGTCAACGCCCTCCAGGCGCTCTGCCGCCAGCTCTTCGGCTTCCGTCTCGCCATGACCGCCCTCGCCGCGCCCTTCGCGCTGACCTCCGCGGAGACCGGCCTCGGGGCGTGGCTGGTGGGCTCCGCCGTGCTGGTCACGTTCATGCTGTCGTACGTGCTGATGCGCGACTGGGAGCGGTTCGGCCCGGTCCTGCTGCGGCACCCGTCGCTGCTCGCCGCCGACATGCTCTTCGGCGCGCTGCTGCTCTTCACCGCCTCGCCGAACTCGCCCCTCGGCATCGTCACCATCTGCACCCCCCTGCTCGCCGGCCTCGTCTACAGCTGGCGCGGCGCGGGCATCTTCGCCGCCCTCCAGATCGTGCTGCTCGCCGCGGCGTACGCGGTCACCGACCTGAACTCCCACACGTCCGGGCTGCTGCTGGTGGGCCTGTGCGTCCTCGCGGGCGCCGTCGGCGGCACCCTGCGCGGGCTGCTGCTGCGTTTCGGTGCCGCCTCCCAGGCCCTGACGGAGACCCGCGCGCGGCTCGCCGTGAACGAGGCCGTGGAGGGCGAACGCGCCCGGCTCGCCCGCGAGATGCACGACTCCGTCGCCAAGACCCTGCACGGCCTCGCGCTCGCCGCCGACGGCCTCGCCTCCTCCGCCGACCGGATGGACCCGGCGACCGTCAAGCACCAGGCCGAGCTGGTGGCCCGCTCGGCGCGCCGCGCCGCCTCCGAGGCCCGCGAGCTCCTCTCCGACCTGCGCCGCGCCTCCGGCGCCGACGCGCGCGTGGACCTCGCCGCCGAACTCGCCGAGCGTGCCGCCGACTTCTCGCGGCGCTCCGGCATACGCACCGGGTTCCTGCCGCTCGCGGGCGCCCCGCTGCCGCCACTGCCGCCCGCGGTCGCCCGGCACCTGCTGACCATCGCCTCCGAGGCCATGGAGAACGCCCACCGGCACGCCGCCGCCGGCCACGTCGACGTGCGGGCCGGCATCGTCGGCGACCAGCTCTGCATGAGCGTCCAGGACGACGGCCGCGGACTGCCGCCCGACACCACCCTCGCCGGGCTCAAGCGCGCCGGCCACTTCGGCCTGGTCGGCATGGTCGAGCGCGCCGCGGGCATCGGCGCGCGGATCAGGATCGGCAAGGGGCACCGGACGTCGGGCACGGAGGTCCGCGTCGACCTGCCCCTCGCGGCGTTGCCGGCCGCGGCGGGGGAGGGCGCGGAGGCGGCGGGGCCGGGGGGACTGGGTCTGGGCGTGGGGGTGGGCGTGGAGGGGCGGGGGGTTTCGGCTCCCAGCGGGTTTGCGGCTCCGGCCGGGGGTTCTACACCCGCCGGGGTTCAGGGCCCCGCCGGGGTTCCGGGTCCCGGCGGGGTTGCGGCTTCGGCTCCGGTCCCTTCCCCTGTTCCGGCTGCTACCTCGTTCCCTGCAACCGGGGCGGCCTCGGTTCCGGGTACCGGGCCGGCTCTGGTCCCGGTTGCCGTTCCGCCCCCGGCCGGGCGGCCGTTCCCCGCGGCGCCGCTCCCGCTTCCCGGCGTGCCCGGGTTCCCGCTCGCCGAGCCCCCGGGGCCCGCCCGGGACCCCGACCCGTCCACGCTGCCGCTCGCGGTGCCGCGTCCGGGCCGGCCCGGCGCCCGGCCGGCCGCGGTAACCGGGCCGGTTGCCCCGGAGGGGCCCGCGCCACGGGAACTGCCCGCGCTGTGGCAACCCCCCGCCTCGCAGGAACTGCCCGCGCTGCGGGAGCCGTCCGTCTCACGGGAGCTGCCACCGCTTCAGGAGCCGCCCGCCGCCGCGCCCCCGTACACGTCCCAGCCGACACCACCCCCCACCCCCTGAGAGGAGGCCGCGAACGATGCCGGACGACACCACGCCGCCGCCGGGGCACCGGAACGCAGGGCCCCCGCCCACCCGGCACGGTGCCACGGATCCCGGGCACTCCCGGAGCCACGAGGCGTCGCAGCACACCTCCGGACATTCGATGGCCCGCTCGGAGCACACGCCCACTCACGTCAGGGCCGTGCCGGGACCCGCGACACCCGCGCCGCACATGGGACCTGCGGGACCCGGCGGACCCGCAGGACCGCCCGGAACATCCCCGTCCCCGTCCCCGTCCTCGGGCGGATTTCCCGCCCTCCCCGAGCCGTCCGCACCGACACCGCTGCGGGTGGTGGTGGCGGACGACAATCCGGTGGTGCGGGCCGGGCTCACCGTGCTGCTCTCCGGACGTGACGACATCGAGGTCGTCGCCGAGGCCTCCGACGGCCGGGAGGCGTACGAGCAGGCCCGGCGGCACCGCCCCGACGTCATCCTGCTCGACGTCCGCATGCCCGGCGTGGACGGCCTCTCCGCCCTGCCGCACCTGGTGCGCATCGCGCCGGTGCTGATGATGACGTACAGCCGCGAATCCGAGATCGTGCACGAGTCGCTGCGGCTCGGCGCGGGCGGCTACCTGGTGCACGGCGAGTTCACCGCGGACCAGCTCGTCGCGGCCGTCCGGGACATGAGGGAGGGCAGGGCCCCGCTGTCGGCCACGGCGTCGAGGGCGCTGCTCGCCTCCATGCGCGGCGGCGGCCCCGGCGCGGGCGGCCCGGTACCGCTGCCGGACGGCCTCGGCACGGCGTTCCCCGCCGCGGGCCACCAGAACCAGGCAAACCCCCAACCGTCTGCATCTGCACACATCCCTGAGGCGCAGGTGCCCCGGTCGCGCCCAATCGACCCCGGTATCACTGGCCCTGGCTATGTGACAGCTTCGCAACAGTACCCCTCGCAATCTTCGCTATCGCAAGCGAACGTGGCACAGTCGTCAGTATCGGCCGGCGCGGGGGGAGCGTCATCCCGGGGCGTCGGGGCGGGGCTGAGCCAGCGGGAGGTGGAGGTCATGGACCTGATCGCGTCGGGCATGACGAACCAGCAGATCGCCGCCGCCTGCTTCATCAGCGAGAAGACCGTCAAGAACCACATCAACCGGATATTCGCCAAACTGCACGCAGGCAGCCGCAGCGAGGCCATAGCGCGCTGGCTGGGCACCGCGCCGGGAAACGGGGCGCACCATGGCTGAGCGCGAGCCCCGCGTGGGGCGCGACGGCGGCGCCCGGCCCGGCGAGCCGCGGCGGGACGAGAGCCCCCTTCGGCTGGGCAAGCTGCCGCTTTGGGCCCGAAGTTGGGCCCCCAGGCCTATGCTGGAGCAACCCTCCCCGGCGTACGTTTCCACCGTCGCCGGCGTTTCCGGCCGGGAGGAAGCCGGAAACGCGGTCGGCGAACCGAAGACGTACGGGGTGTCGGCCGGTTGGGGGCCGGCCGAGATCGGAGGGGATCCGCATGACGAAGACGATGCTGAAGGCCGCCACGGCGACCCAGGTCCACGTCGGCCACTGGGCGAACACCACGGCCGACCGGCTGCGGCGCCGCGCCGACAAGGGCCAGGGCGCGATCGAGTACGTCGGCATCATCATCCTCGTGGCGGCGATCGTCATCGCGCTGCTGAACACGAAGATGGGCGACACGATCGCCAACAAGTTCAAGGACACCGTCAACAAGGTCCTCAACGGCGGCGGCTGATCCGCCGGGACACCGTCAAGAAGGACTCAGGGCAGGCCGCACCGCTGTACGTCACAGCGGTGGTCGGCCTGCTCTTTCTTGCGCTCCTCGTCTTCGCGTTCGGCAAGGCCGACACCAGCCGCAGCGGCACGCAGTCGGCCGCCGACGCCGCGGCACTCGCCGCAGCCCAGGACTCCCGCGACCAGTTCAAGACCCTCTTCCTGGAGAACGTCCTGAACGGCGGGTGGCTACGGGACCTCCTGAACGGCGACCGCATCGGGACGTACAACGGATGCACCGAGGCGGACCGGTTCGCGAGCCTGAACGACGCGGGCCAGGTCCAGTGCTCCCAGCTGTCAGACGGGCGCTGGGGATTCCACGTTCAGGTGACGTCGAACAAGCCGATGGGAAAGAGCATCATCCCCGGCACGGAGGACAAGCACGCGGAATCGAGTGCTACCGCGGTGGTGGAACCGAGGTGCGGGTTCGAGCCCGATCCGGACGCCACCGAATCCCCCTCGCCGCTGCCGCAGAATAACGGCGGCACGTCCGGCGATGACAAGGGCGACAAGAAGCCGTCGCCGGGGAAAATCACGTGCGACGACAGAGACTTTCAGATCGACCCGGACCACCTGGACCTTCTTCCGGACATGGCGGACCTTTTCACCGTCCGACTGGCCGAGGACTGAATGCGACCCCGACGTAAAGGAAAACCATCAATGAGCATGCGGCACGTGAGGCACCTGCGCCGGGCAGGGGCGGCCACCCTGATGGCGGCCGCCCTGGCCCTCACCGCGACGGCCTGCGGTGGCGATGACGCCAAGGACCAGCCGTCCGCTTCGGCGAGCAGTCAGGGTGGCGGGCAGGACCAGGACAACGGCGGCGGGAACTCCGACGCCGGTGCGAGCGAGCCGCTCGCGACCGTGCACGGCGACGGCGGCATCGACATGGTGATCCAGGACGCCAAGCGGGACAGCGGCGGCTTCCTGACGGTGAACGGCGAGTTCAAGAACACCAGTGGAACGTCGTTCACCACCCCGGTGCAGTGGAGTGGCCAGGAGACCGACGTCAAGGCGACCGGACCGTCGCTGGCCGGCATGACGCTCGTGGACTCCAAGGGCAAGAAGCGCTACTACGTGCTGCGGGACACCGACAACCGCCCGCTCACCACGAGCGACTACGCATCCAGCATCGAGGCGGGCAAGAGCCTGGTGTTCTTCGCGCAGTTCCCGGCGCCGCCGGAGTCGACGACCTCCGTCGACCTCCAGTTCCCCGGTTTCCCGAACGCGACGATTGAGATCAGCTGATGAGCGCCGCACCCACCCGTACGCACCGCGCAGGTGTCCGTACGGCCGTCACGGTCGTGGCCGGTGTGCTCGCGCTCGGGCTCGCCGCCGCGCAGGACTCGTGGGCCGACAGTCCCTACCCGTCCGAGTCCGCGCCACCGCCCGTCAAGGTCGACGGCAACGACCCCGACCTCAAGCTGCCGGGGGGCGCCACGCTGGCCGACCCCAAGGTGCTCGACATCAAGTCGGTCGTGGAGGACATGGGCGGTGAGGAGCGCCGCGAGGACACCAACACCAGCATCAAGTTCGCGCTCCAGGCCGAGGTGCTCTTCCCCAAGGACAGCGCGAAGCTGAGCGGCGAGGCGAACGCACGCATCGACGACGTCGCGGAGGAGATCCGCAAGCAGAACGCGACCCAGATCCGCATCTTCGGCTTCACCGACAACCTCGGTTCCGCCGAACACGGCGAAATCCTGTCCAAGCAGCGCGCCAACGCCGTCCAGGACGTCCTGTCGAAGGACCTCAACAACCCCGACATCACCTTCGAGGTCCGCGGCTACGGAGAGAAGTACCCGATCGCGACGAACGACAACGAAGCGGGCCGCAAGAAGAACCGCCGCGTGGAGATCTCGTTCCCGCGCTCCGGGGACACGGAGCAATAGGGGGCTACCGCCCGAGGCGGCAAGGAAAGGGCCGGTCCCCTCGGCGGGGATCGGTCCTTCCGCTGCCCGGCGGTTACCGGAGCAGGTGGTCGGCCTTGCCGGCTTTGATGTCCCTGATGAGCGCGGTCAGGGCGGCGCGGTCGTCGGTGAGGGGGTTCTCCTCCTGCCCGGCTATCGCGATGTATGCGTTGCCCTGTGTGTCGGTGCCTATGCGGAAGCAGTTCGCTCCTTCGCCGCAGAAGGGGGCTTCCCAGGTGATTGTGGGCACGGCTGGCGTCTCCTAGAGATCACGGGCAAGGGATTTGATGAAGTCGCGGGACTCCTCAGGGGCGAGGGCCACGGCTTCCATTGCGTCCAGCTGGGCGCGGTATTTCTGCAACTGAACTTCGGCATCGACGAATTCCGGCCCGTGGGTGATGTCCAGTTCCACGGTGTCGAGCCCGGGTACGGGTCCCTCGGCGTAGATGACCGACTGCCCGGCGCCCGGGAAACCTCCCGCTGTGAAAGGGATGACCCGGATGGTCACGGTGTCGCGCTCGGATACGCTGAGCAGGTACTCCAGCTGGCGCTTGATGGCTGCGGCGCCACCGAACTGGATGCGCAGCGCGGCTTCGTGGATGGTCAAGTCCACAGCCGGTGCTTCCGGCTTCTCCAGCACCTGCTTGCGATCGATACGCTGGGCGACCCGGACGTCGACGTCCGCGTCGGGCAGCCTGGGAATGACCGCAGCGAACACCGCCCGCGCATGTTCCTCGGTTTGGAGGAGCCCGGGCATGTGAACGGTGAGCGCAATGCGCAGCCGCCGGGCGTGCCACTCCATTTCTGCGATGTCCAGAAACACGGTCGGAAGCTGGCCCCGGTACGTCTCCCACCAGCCTTTCGTCCGCTCGGATGCCATGGCCGCCAGTGCGTCGATCAGCGCCTCGTCCGTGCAGCCGTAGTTGCTGGCGAGGGCGCGTACCCGTTCGGCGCTGATGCCTGATCGGCCTGACTCCATGTTGGGGACGTTCGTCCTTGGGACCCCCAGCAGGCCAGCGGCGTGCTCCGTTGTCATCCCCGCGGATGTGCGCATCTTGCGGAGTTCAGCGCCCAGCCTTCGCTGTCGCTCCGTCGGTGTGCTTCTCGGCGGCATTCGCCCCTCCAGTAAGGCTGTTCCGGAGCCAGTCTGCCGCCCGTCGTGATGCCGGGTCCACCAGGACGTCTCCCCAAGTCGTAGTACGCGTACTCCCAACATGGTCTACAGTGAGTACTGAATTGCTCACCTACGGTGTCGTACCGGAAGCGCATCGCGCGAGCCTGCCCATGTCCTCCTGCCCTGGGAGGGGTGGGCCCGTGCTCAGGGAGACAGGCCACCGGGCGACACCGGCACCGTCGAAGTCCACCGCACAGCAAAGGAGTCCGTCATGCCTGGAAGTGCCGAGCCGCTCGGCGTACGGGAAGCCGGGGCCTGCCCGGTCCGCAAGGACGCCGCATCGGCACCCCCCGATGCGGACCTGCTCTCGTACAGCCTCACCCTGCCCGCCGGCCCCGCGAGCGCCGGGATCGCCCGCCGGGCCGCGCAGTCGGCGCTCAGGGTGCACGGGTTGCACGACATGCGGGACGCGACGGTTCACGTGGTCGGCGAACTTGTCGCGTACGTATGGCAGTTCACGCCCTCCACGGAGGTGTACGTATCCCTGCGTTACCGTGACGGGGCGCTGCGGGTGACCGCGTACGACGGTCACCCCCGGCACACCCACCCCCGGGTCGCCGCCGCCTGCGAGGCGCGGCGGAGGGCGGCGCTGAGGTTGATGGGGTGCGTCGTGCGGGCGTGCGCGGGGGAGTGGGGCTTCGCGGAGGCGCGCGAACCGGGTGGTGGCACCCGGACATGGGCCGTGCTGCCCAGGGGGTCCGCGGCGGCCTTCGGCCAGTCCGACCGGAGCAGCCCGGCCGCCCGCGCCGCCAGGGCGCCGGTCTCGGACGACCCCGGGACGTGAGGGTTCCGGCCCACGGGCGGTGGGCAGTCCCTGCGGGTGGCGGGCGGTCCGCCGCGAGCAGGAGGTCGGAGCACGTGGGCACCCTGGCGGACGGGGCGGCGGGACAGACGGCTCCGGCCGCGGCGGTTGACGTCGCGCCACTGCGGCTGCCGGCCTTCCGCAGGTACCTGCTCGCGAACGTGGTCTCCGCCACCGGCAGCGCCATGGCCCCGCTGGCGCTCGCGTACGCCGTGCTCGACGCCGGGGGAGGGGCCGTCTCTCTGGGGGTGGTGCTGACCACGAGCACCGTTCCGGCCATCGTTTTCGCGCTCGCCGGGGGCGTCCTCGCGGATCGGCTGTCCCGGAGCCGGCTGCTGTTCGTCGGCAACGTGCTGGCCGGGGTCGCCCAGGCCGTGCTGACCGGCCTGGTCGCCACGCGGCACGCCGGCACGGGCGCCATCGCGGCATGCGGGTTCGCCTCCGGGGTCGCCGCCGCCTTCATCGCCCCGGCCGCGCAGGGAGCCGTCCCCCAACTCGTCGCGCCGGGCCGCCTCCAGGAGGCCAACGCGCTGGTCCGGCTGCCGGGCAACGGTGTACGGGTGCTGGGGCCCGTCCTCGGCGGGGTGCTCGTCGCCGCGGCCGGCCCCGCCTGGGCGCTCGGCTGGGACGCGGTCAGCTTCCTCGTCGCCGCGCTGCTGCTCCTGGGCCTGCGGCTGGACGCGCCCTCCGCCACAACGCCCTCCGCGGCCACCGAGCCCTCCGCGCCGGCGGTACCGGACCCGTCCTCCAAGACCCCGCCCGCGCGCTCCACCCCGCTCTCCGACCTCCGTACCGGCTGGGCCGCTTTCCGGTCGCGTACCTGGCTGTGGACGTACACCGTGGCAGGGACCGTGGTGGTCGCGGCCTGGCTCGCCGGGTACCAGCTGCTGGGCCCCGTCGTGGCGGCGCAGCGGTACGGCGGGGCGCGGGCATGGGGCCTGGTGCAGGGAGCGTTCGCACTGGGGCTGCTCACCGGCACGCTCGTCTGCCTCCGCTACCGCCCGCGCCGCCAGATTGCCGTGGCGGTGCTCGGCAGCGCGGGGCTGGCGCTGCCGCCGGCCGCCATGGGCCTCGGGCTGCCGCTGGCGTGGGTGCTGTCAGGGGCCGTGGTGGCCGGCGTCGGGCTCGACGTGGCCGTCGTCGCCTGGACCACCGCGCTCCAATGGCACGTTCCCCGGGGCGAGCTGGGCCGCATGAGCTCCTTCAATGCCATCGGCGAGCGCCTCGCCGTCCCGCTCGGCTATCTCATCGCCGCCCTGGCCGCGCAGACATGGGGTACCTCCACGGTCCTGCTGGCCTGCGCCGGCGTGGTCCTCGCGGCGACCGTGCTCAACCTCTCCGTACCGGACATGCACCGCACCGACCGCACCGCCCGGGAGGACGCCGCCGGGGGCGCCGGAGTACGGCCTCGGTGACCCCCAACTCGCCGCGCCCGCCGGTACTCTGTGGACCGCGCCGTGACGGGCCCGGACCGTGGCCGCCCGTCAGGAGTTGCCCGCCCGCCGGCTCCCCGCGCACGCCCGACACCCGCACTCCGATCCGAGCGGAAGGCACGCCATGGTGCGCGACCTCTACAACGTCCGCGAGCTGCCCGCCCAGGACGGCCCCACCCCGCTGACCGCGGAGGAGGAGCAGCGCTGCCGGGCCGCCTTCCTCGTCGAGATCGGCAACGCCGTCGCCGACCGGGGATGGGCGAGGTGGCCCGCGTACACCACCGAGGAGCGCAGGCGCCTGTACGACATCGGGCGTGCCCTCAGCGCACGCTGGGGCCGCCTCGTGCGGGTCGAGGCGGAGGACCCCACGAGGATGCTGTTCCGGCTCGACGACATGCCGCCGGCGCCCGAGTCCGTGACGTCCGGGTCCGTGACGTCCGGGTCCGTGATGGCCGGGTCCCTGTCGTCTGAGTCCTTGTCGCCCGAGTCCCTGTCGCCCGGCCGGGCCTGAGCCGCCGCGACGCGGCGGACCCCGGCAGACGCCGGGCGACGAGGCGTCAGCCCGCGCTCGGCCCCGTGCACGTCACCGCCCCTGGTCCCCGCCCCGCTCCATCCCTATACCTCGCCCTCGCCCTCGCCCGGCCGCGTTCCCCTACCCACTCGCCTCCGGACCCGTGCCCTGCCCGTCCGGCTTCTGCACCGCCACCCGGACGCCGCGCCTGATGCCCCAGCCGGCCATGGCGCCCGCCTCCGCCTCCAGGACGTGCCGGGCGCGCAGGCGGATGGTGCCGAGGCGGCCCGGCCGCATGGTGTGGACGGCGATGACGCGCAGCTTGCGGTCCAGGTAGGCGACGTCGATGGGGAACCGCATCCGGAAGGTGTGCACGTTGTTGGCGGGGGAGAGAAGGATCGCCCCCTTGATGCCGTCCCGCCCGAGCAGCCCCCGGGTGCGGGCGCGGTAGGACGCGGCGATCTCCAGAGGGACGGCCAGCCCTGATCCGGCGTCGGGGCCCGCCACGGCGTCGGCTCCCGCCGCTTCCCCGGAACCCCGCTCCCCGGCTTCGACGATCAGCGTCCCCCGACCGTTGCGCCAGCGCCCCATCCCGGCACCCCCTTCCCTCTCGCCATGTGACCACTCTCGCGGCACCCGGCCACTCTCCCCGCGCGTGGCCGTCCTGTTCGCCCCCGCGGGCGGGTGCCGTCGAGGACCGTATCCGCACCCCGCTGGGTCCCGCATGGGCCCACGGGCCCATGCCGTCGGGGGCGTGGCGCCCGTAGAGTCCGACCGTGCACGCACTTCTCCTCGTCCTCGCCGCGGTCTGGGGTGCCGGAACCGGACTGCTGATACCCCGCGCCGCCTACCGGCTCTCCGTGCAGCCGGACGAGCCCTGGCGCACCGCCTGCCCCGGCGGCCACCCGATCGCGGGTCCCCTCGGCGGCTGGCTGGGCCGTGCCCGCTGCACGGAGCCGAGCGGACCGGGACCGGAGACGTCGCACGCAGACGGAGAAGAGGAGGGGCAGAGGGACGCGACCGACGCGGACGGCGCCGTGTCCGCCGCATCCGACGGCATGCCCCCCGGCACGGTCTCCGCCACGGCGCCCGGCACGGTCTCCGCCACGGCGCCCGACGCGCCCGACGCCACGGCACCCGATATGGCCGCCACCACGGCTCCCGACGCCACCGGCACCGGGCCCGCTGTGACCGACATCACCAACCCCGCCGGCCCAGCCGGAATCGAACCGGCGCCCAGCGCCGGCATCGCCCCTGCCGCGACCACCAGCCACGACCCCGCGCCCACCCCCAGCCACGGCCCCGCGCCGACCGCCGCCCCCCGCCCTCACCCCCACTACGGCCCGAGCACCACCCCCGTCGCCGCCGCGACAGCTCTCCTCTGCCTCGCGCTGGCCGCGGGCACCGGGGCGCGGCCCGAACTCGTGGTGTGGCTGCTCGCCGTGCCCGTAGGCGTCCTGCTGGCCCTCGTCGACCATGCCGTGCACCGGCTGCCCGACGTCCTGACGTTGCCGCTCGCCGCGGGGTGCGCGGCCCTGCTGGGGGTGGCGGCGCTGCTGCCCGGCCACCGGGGCTCCTGGCCCGACGCCCTGCTCGGGGCCCTCGTGCTGGGCGCCGGGTACTTCGTGCTGTGCGTCGTCTATCCCCGGGGCATGGGCCTCGGCGACGCCAAGCTCGCGCTCGCCCTCGGTGCGGCGCTCGGCTGGTACGGCTGGACCGTGCTGTTCGTCGGCTTCATGGCCGGCCTGATCCTGGGGTTCTGCTACGGCGTCGGCCTGATGGTCCTGCGCAGGGCGGACCGGAAAGCCGGCATACCGTTCGGCCCCTACATGCTGGGGGGCGCGTTCCTGGGCCTGCTGCTCGGCGCGATCTGAGGAGCCGCCGGGCCTCTCCGCCCGCCACCGTCAGCCCCTGCCGGGCCGCCGGCGCGCCCCCGCCGGAACCGCTCCCCGGCCGCGTCACCACGCCTACGGCGTCGCGAAAGAACTCCGGAGAGTAATTGTTGCATGCCGGTGCACCCGCGATGACTTACGAAGGGTTATGGTGGAAACCCCCCCTCGGGCCGGTCCGTATCCCCCCCCCACGGACCGGCCCGTTTTCTCTTCACGCGCTCCGGCCCCGCTCCCGGCCAATTCACCGGCCCCGTTCTCCGCCCCCGCGCGCGAGCAGCCCCGCACGCTCTCACCCGAAGCGCCCCCGCGCTCCCACGCAAGCCACCCCCGCACGCTCCCGCCCGAGCCGCCCCCGCGTTCCCAGGCAAGCCGCTCCCGCGCACTCGCACCCGAGCCGCCCCCGGTTCGCGCGAGCCGAGCACCGGCGGGGACCCCAGCGAGCACCGGCCCGGACCCGAGCCGAGCACCCGGCCCGCACCCGCACGAACACCGGCCGGGACCCGCGCGGTAGCCCCACGAGGCGCCTGCCGCCCGGGCCGCCGGCCGGAGCGGGCCTCAGCGCCGGCCGGCCCAGATGTTGGTGCCCGGCGTGGACACGGCGAACTTGTCGATCTCGGCGATCTCCTCCGCGGTGAGCGGGGCGGCCCCGAGCGCCGCCACGTTCTCCTCCAGTTGCCGCACGCTCGACGCGCCGATCAGCGCCGACGTCATCCGCTCGTCCCGCAGCACCCACGTCAGCGCGAGCTGCGCCAGCGACTGGCCGCGGCGCTCCGCGATGCCGTTGAGGCCGCGCAGCCGGGTCACGACCTCGTCGGAGAGCAGGTTCGGGTCGAGCGACTTGCCCTGGGTGGCACGCGAGCCCTCGGGTATGCCCTTCAGGTACTTGCCCGTGAGCAGGCCCTGCGCGAGCGGCGCGAAGGATATGCACCCCATGCCGGCCTCCTGGAGCGTGTCCAGGAGCAGCTCGTCCTCCGTCCAGCGGTTGATCATCGAGTACGACGGCTGGTGGATCAGGGGGCGCACGCCCATCTCGTTCAGCAGCCGTGCCGCCTCGCGGGTCTGCTCGCTGGTGTACGAGGAGATGCCCACGTACAGCGCCTTGCCCTGCTGCACGGCCGAGGCGAGCGCCCCCATGGTCTCCTCGAGCGGGGTGTCCGGGTCGAAGCGGTGCGAGTAGAAGATGTCGACGTACTCCACGCCCATCCGTCCCAGCGAGGCGTCCAGGGACGACAGCAGGTACTTGCGCGAACCCCACTCCCCGTACGGGCCCGGGTGCATCAGATAGCCCGCCTTGGTCGACAGCACCAGCTCGTCGCGGTACCGCCTGAAGTCCTGCCGGAAGAGCTTGCCGAAGTTCAGCTCGGCGGAGCCGGGCGGCGGCCCGTAGTTGTTGGCCAGGTCGAAGTGGGTGACGCCCAGGTCGAAGGCGCGGCGCAGGATGGCCCGCTGGGTATGCAGGGCGCGGTCGTCGCCGAAGTTGTGCCACAGCCCCAGCGAGACGGCGGGGAGCCTGAGGCCGCTGCGGCCGGACCGCCGGTACTCCATCGAGTCGTAGCGCTGGGCGGAGGCGTCGTAGAGGGAAGAGTCGCTCATGGGTACGAAAGTACGTCAGGGCCCCGGCGGCCCGGCAGAGGTGTGGGCGTCCCCGTGACCAGGCACACGTCCCGGTGTTTCCGGGCCCCCGCACCTGCGGCGGTGCGCCGCGGGACCGGGCGCGGCGCCGGTGCCCCGGCCGCCCCGCCCGCCCGTCCGGCGGCGGGCTCCCGCGGGCGCCCCGGCGCACGCACCCCTTCCCGCGGGCGCCCCGCGGGGCGGGGCGCCACCCCGGGCCGTACGTACGTTCCGCAGCGGTAGGCTTTCGACCTCGGGGCTGTTATCCGCATGGAGGGGCTGACGACAGTGAACCTGCGCGACCTGGTGTACCGACTCTACGCACGCCGGGTGGAAGGCCGCTTGGACCACGAGCAGATGCCGGGGCACATCGGCGTGATCCTCGACGGGAACCGCCGCTGGGCCAAGGCCGCCGGTGGCACCACCGCCCAGGGCCACCGCGCGGGCGCCGACAAGATCACCGAGTTCCTCGGCTGGTGTGCCGAGACGGACGTCGAGGTGGTCACCCTCTGGATGCTCTCCACCGACAACCTCGACCGGCCGGAGGAGGAGCTCATCCCCCTGCTCGGCATCATCGAGGACGCGGTGCGCGGCCTCGCCGCGGACGGCCGCTGGCGCGTCCACCACGTCGGCACCATGGACCTCCTGCCCGGCCAGACCCAAAGGGTACTGAAAGAGGCAGAACAGGCCACAGTGGGCAATGACGGCATACTCGTCAATGTCGCCGTCGGGTACGGCGGCCGCCAGGAGATCGCCGACGCCGTGCGCTCCCTCCTGCTCGACCACGCCCAGAAGGGCACCAGCTTCGAGGAGCTGGCCGAACTCGTCGACATCGACGTCATCGCCGAACACCTCTACACCCGCGGGCAGCCCGACCCCGATCTCGTCATCAGGACCAGCGGCGAGCAGCGGCTGTCCGGTTTCATGCTGTGGCAGTCGGCCCATTCGGAGTACTACTTCTGCGAGGTCTTCTGGCCCGCCTTCCGCAAGATCGACTTCTTGCGTGCGCTCCGCGACTACGTGGCCCGCCACCGCCGCTTCGGCGGCTGACACCCCTCGGTCCGGGGGGAGTTGAGGGCGGCCCGGACACCGCGGCGGACCTGTCCCGGGGCCCGGTGGGCACAGTTCGGCAACACCCATTTCACCTGGGTGTCGTCATATGCCATGGCATGCCTGCGCCTGTTCGAGGGAATATGTCTTCCAGGTCGACACCCCAGCGGCACCGGCCGGTGCCCACCTGAGGTGGCGCACCTCAGCGGGCGGCGTGGGGCCGCCCGTCCGGGAGGCCCGTTGCACCAGAAGGACCGTACCCACCGTACGGACTGCGCGGATGACACCGAGGGCCGCGCCAGGCCCGTGTCCCGCGGCCTGAGCCGGTTCTCTCCCGTCCCTCGGGGAAATCCTGTGCCCCGGGGGAAGCTCCGCGACGCCGTCGCTCCCCGACCTCTTCCGAGGGGGTACGTCCTTCCGTGGTGACCAGTACAAAGCGCCGCATGCCCGACCGGCGCACCTACGTTCTCGACACCAGCGTGCTGCTGGCCGATCCCAATGCGCTGTCCCGCTTCGACGAGCACGAGGTGGTGCTCCCGATCGTCGTGGTGACAGAGCTGGAGGCCAAGAGGCACCATCCGGAACTCGGTTACTTCGCCCGCCAGGCCCTGCGCCTGCTCGACGACTACCGGATCCGGTACGGCCGCCTGGATGCCCCGCTGCCGGTGGGGGACCTGGGTGGGACGGTGCGCGTCGAGCTCAACCACTCCGACCCTGGCGTCCTGCCGGCCGGCTACCGGCTGGGGGACAACGACTCCCGGATCCTCGCGGTCGCCCGCAACCTCCAGGCCGAGGGATACGACGTCACGGTCGTCTCGAAGGACCTCCCGCTGCGCATCAAGGCCTCGTCCGTCGGCCTGCTCGCGGAGGAGTACCGGGCGGAACTGGCCATCACGGACTCCGGCTGGACCGGCATGTCCGAACTCACCCTCTCCGCGGAGCAGGTGGACCTCCTCTTCGAGGAGGAGACGCTGTACGTGCCGGACGCGGCGGACCTGCCCGTGCACACCGGCCTGACCATCCAGTCGGAGCGCGGCAAGGCGCTCGGCCGCGTCACCCCCGAGGGTCAGGTCAGGCTGGTGCGCGGGGACCGCGAGGCGTTCGGCATCAAGGGGCGCAGCGCCGAGCAGCGCATCGCGCTCGACCTGCTGCTCGACCCGGACGTCGGCATCGTGTCCATGGGCGGCAGGGCCGGCACCGGCAAGTCAGCCCTCGCGCTCTGCGCCGGTCTGGAGGCCGTCCTGGAGCGCAGGCAGCACGAGAAGGTGATGGTCTTCCGGCCCCTGTACGCGGTGGGCGGGCAGGAGCTGGGCTACCTGCCCGGCACCGAGGCCGAGAAGATGAACCCCTGGGCCCAGGCCGTCTTCGACACCCTCTCCGCGGTCACCAGCCGCGAGGTCATCGAGGAGGTCACCGCCCGGGGCATGCTGGAGGTGCTGCCGCTCACCCACATCCGCGGCCGCTCCCTCCACGACGCGTTCGTCATCGTCGACGAGGCCCAGTCCCTGGAACGGAACGTCCTGCTGACCGTCCTGTCCAGGATCGGGGCCAACTCCCGGGTCGTCCTCACCCATGACGTCGCCCAGCGCGACAACCTGCGCGTCGGCCGGTACGACGGCGTCGTCGCCGTGGTGGAGAAGCTCAAGGGCCACCCGCTCTTCGCCCATGTCACGCTCACCCGTTCGGAGCGGTCGCAAATTGCCGCACTGGTGACGGAGATGCTGGAAGAGGGGCACATCTGACGGGTCCGGAGAAGACCGACAGGTCCTACCGGAATCCCCGGACGGCGCCGGTGCGGGGATCCACGTTACGAGACGGGGATTCCCGGTCCACCCGAAGGGGTTGTCCCGTTGCTCCCGAAGAGGGAATCCCGCCGGTCAGAAGCGAGTGTCCGGCGGTAACGTCCAAGTGGACGCCGCCCGGTGAAGCCGAAGAGCTTAGCCGGGCGGCGCTTGGGTGTGTGCGGATTTCCGGAACTCTTAGGGGGCAAACAAGGTGTGAGCTTTCACACGCAACGGAGAATTGCCTTGCGGCGTCCGGCTACGGCAGAGTCTGGGTCCTGTCAGGCCCCGCATACGACACTTGAGCACCATGGGGGGACTCGCGTCCCGCCGACCGTAGTGGATCACAGAACTACATAGAGACCGTCGTATGCCGCCCGAGCACCACGCGGCGCTTCCGCCCCCTGGAAGTTGCCCACCGGGCCCGCGCCTCCCGTGACCAGCAGTCGGAGGCCAGTGCCAGGGGCACGATTGCGTCCGTGAGAGGTCACCCGAGCGGACGGTGCTGGAAGGAAAACCGCGTGAGCCGGATTTCGGTCCGGGGATTCGCAGTGGCGTCCGCCACCGCGGTCACCACCGTCGGCGCCGTCGTGGGCGTTGCCTCGGGCAGCACCCAGCACCCCTCGAACGAACCCGAGGCGATGGCAGGCGACGCGACACTCCTCGCCGACATTCCCGCGGGCCAGCAGGCCCAGGTCCAGGTGTCCTCCCTGGCCCAGCAAGCGTCCGCACAGGCCGACGCGGCAGACTTCGCGGCCAAGAAGTCGGCGGAAGAAGCCGCTCGCAAGGCAGCCGCACAGACCGCCGTGGCCAAGCAGAAGGCCGCGGAGGAGAAGGAGCGGGCCGAGAAGGAGAAGAAAGAGGCCGCCAGCAGGTCCGCAACCCGCGACGCCTCCAGCTTCGCCACGCAGAGCTCGTACACCATCGCGCAGGTGCAGGCCATCGCACGCCAGATGGTCCCCTCCGACCAGTTCCAGTGCTTCAGCAACATCGTGAGCCACGAGTCCGGCTGGAACTACCACGCGGTCAACGCGGGCTCCGGTGCCTACGGCCTCTTCCAGGCCCTGCCCGGATCCAAGATGTCGTCCGCCGGCGCCGACTGGCAGACCAACCCCGCCACGCAGATCAAGTGGGGCCTGAGCTACATGAACGGCCGCTACCACAGCCCGTGCGAGGCATGGTCCTTCTGGCAGGCCAACAGCTGGTACTGAGCCCCCGCCGGACGCCGGACCGTCCCTTCCGCCGCGTCCCGGACCGCTCAACCCCCCGGAGCCCCTCGCCGTCCTACGGTGAGGGGCTCCGGCCCTGTACGGTCTCTTCCAGCGGGCTTCCGCGGCCGGCGACTTGGCGAGGATGAGACGCGGTGCAGGGGGAACTTGGGGAAGAGCACAGGGGGAAGGGACGGGAGATGTCGCGAATGCGCGAGTGGGCCGACAGGCTCGGCAAGGGACTCACCGGCATGGGCGAGCGGTTGAGCGAGGCGCGCGCCGCGGCGGCCGAGAAGTCCTCCGCCAACGGGCTGCCGCCGTCGGGCGGCGATGCGCCGCCCCCCGTCGCCAACATCCCGCCGCCCCCCTCCTACGCCCCCGCGGTCCCCTCGCGCCCCGAGCCCAAGGCGGCCGTGCCGTGGGGCATGCGGGTGGCCGCCGAGGCCGGCTGGCGGCTGCTCGTCCTGGCGGGTACCCTCTGGGTGCTGTTCCAGGTCATCAGCGCCATCCAGCTCGTGGTGCTCGCGTTCGTCGCGGCGCTGCTGATCACCGCGCTGCTGCAGCCCACCGTCGCCCGGCTGCGGCGGGCGGGGCTGCCCCGCGGGCCCGCCACCGCGCTGACCGCCATCTCCGGCTTCGTCATCATGGGCCTGGTCGGCTGGTTCGTCGTCTGGCAGGTCATGGAGAACCTGGACAACCTGTCGGCGCAGATCCAGGACGGCATCGACGAGCTGCGCCGCTGGCTGCTGCACAGCCCGTTCCACGTCACCGAGGACCAGATCAACGACATCGCGGGGAGCCTGCGGGACGCCGTCGGCGCCAACACCGACGCGATCACCTCCGCGGGCCTCGAAGGCGTCACCGTGATCGTGGAGGCGCTCACGGGCATCCTCCTGACGATGTTCTCGACGCTGTTCCTGCTCTACGACGGGCGGCGCATCTGGGAGTGGACGCTCAAGCTCGTCCCGTCGCAGGCGCGCGGCGGCATCGCGGGCGCGGGGCCGCGGGCCTGGCGGACCCTGACCGGGTACGTGCGCGGCACGGTGATCGTGGCCCTCATCGACGCCATCTTCATCGGCCTCGGCATCTTCTTCCTCGGCGTGCCGATGGCGGTGCCGCTCGCCGTGTTCATCTTCCTGTTCGCCTTCATCCCGCTGGTCGGCGCCGTGATCTCCGGTGCGCTGGCGGTCGTCGTGGCGCTGGTGACGCAGGGCGTGTTCACGGGCGTGATGACGCTCGTCGTGGTGCTGGCCGTGCAGCAGATCGAGGGGCACATCCTGCAGCCCTTCATCCTCGGCCGCGCGGTGCGGGTGCATCCGCTGGCCGTGGTGCTGTCGGTCGCCGCGGGCGGGCTGGTCGCCGGGATCGGGGGCGCGGTGGTGGCGGTGCCGCTGGTCGCCGTGACCAACAGCGTGGTCGGCTATCTGCGGGCGTACTCCCGGGAGATCGCGGTCCGGCACGCGGCCGCGGCACAGGACCTGTCCGGCACCGTGCCGGCCCCGGGGGCCCCGCCGACCGAGGAACGCGGGACCGGCCACGGGAGCGATGACGGGGGCGACGACCGGACCGACCACGGGACCGACCACGTGACGGCCCCGGCCGCCGCACCCGCCGCACCCGCGGCGCCGCCCGCTCCGGCGACGCCCCCGCCTGCCGCCGGCAGCATCCCACCCATGCCCCCGCGGCCTTCGGCACCGCCGAAGTAGACGCCCGCCTCCGGGGTCGCCCGTCCCTGCCGGGACCGGCCGGCCTCCAGGACCGCCGAAGTAGACGCTCCGCGCTACGAGGAGCCACCGGCAGACGCCCCGCAGCCTGGGCCGCAGCCGTGGAAGACGCCACCGTCCGGCGGCCCGGTGGGGGGTCGGGCCGCCGGACGGTGGCGGTGGGACGGGCGGGCGGCGCGGCCCGGCTACTCCGTGCGGAGCCCGTCCGGCCGCATCATCCGCAGCAGCGGAGGCAGGCTCAGGGCCGTCACGGCGAGCACCACGCCCGCGCCTATGCCCGTCATGGAGCCCACGCTCGCCCAGTCCACGGTGACCGTGGCGTCCACCATCTTCAACAGGACCGCCCCGAGCGTCAGGCCCACCAGCGAGGCCAGCACCAGCCCCAGGGCGATCGGGACGGCCGTCTGCCAGAACACCGACAGGCTGAGCGTACGGCGCCTGGTGCCGAAGGCCACCAGGACCGACAGCAGCTTCCTGCGCTCCCGCAACTGCTCCAGCTGGGACACCAGCAGGCTGGCGCCGATCAGGATCAGCACGCAGGTGGCGCCGACGAACAGCCCGGTGCGCACCGACGCGAAGCGGTTGGACTGCTCGCTGGCGGCGAGCACGAAGACGTCGGCCAGCGGATCCGCCTTCGCCGCGGTGTTGCGGACCCGGTCCCGGGCGTCGGGGTCGGACGGGTCGACCCGTACGTAGACGGTGCTGTCGGCGGTGGCCGCCGCGCTGTGCGGCAGCGCCGACGGGGTGGCCAGGACGCCGCCGCGCTCGACGCCCGTCGGGTCCTCCTTGCTCGGGACCGCCTTCATGGCCGCCGGAAGCCGCCAGGGCGCCTCCCGCCCCGGGGAACCGGGCTCCGACGGGTCCACGTACAGTGTGCGCCCCGGCTTCGCCTCCTGGGCGGTGGTGGTGTCGTACTCGGCTCCGGTGACGACGAAGACGTCGCCGTCGTGGCAGGTGGACAGGCGGGCCAGCTCGCGCAGCGCCGAGCAGTCCCCGACGCTCAGGGAGACGAAGTTCTCGGGGTCCTTCGCCTTCGCGGCCATGTCCGACGTGCCGAACGCCGTGGTGTGCCGCACGCCTCTCGTCGCCCGCAGGGCGCGGTCGGCGTCCGCCAGCGGCACGGTGGCGGGCACGTGGACCGTCATCTGCGCGCGGTTCAGATCGTTCTTCGTCTGGCGGGTGTAGTCGCCCGACACGCCCGCGAAGAGCATCTGGAGCGCGATCGCACCGGCCACGGCCACCCCGATGCCGTTGACCATCCGGGCCGCGGTGCCGCTGCTCAACTGGAGCCTGCGCACCGCGAGCTGCCAGGAGACGGCGCCCCCGCCGAGCCTGTTCACCACGGCCTCCACGACCCAGGGCAACAGGGCCGTGACGCCGATGAGCAGCAGGACGGTGCCGCCGATGACCATCCACTCGTTGAACGACTGCTCCCTGCCCTGGCCGATCATCGGGTAGAGCAGGACGAGACCGCCGAGCGGCAGCAGGAGGCGCCACCACAGGCGCCGCCGCGGGGGCTTGCCCTTGCGGACCACGCCGAGCGGCTCGATCACGACGTTGCGCAGCGCGAGGAGGGTCACCGCGACCGCGGCGGCGGGCACCGCGAGGGCGACCAGGACGGCGAGGCCGGGGGACGGGTTCAGGTCCGACGGGAAGACGCTGGTGTCGAAGAGGGTGATCCGGCCGGCGAGCTGGCGCAGGATCACGAAGAACACCGCGCCGAGGACCAGCCCCACCACGGCCCCGGCCAGCGCCTCGCCCCCGGCTATCCGGCGGGCCATCAGGCCGTCGGCGCCGACCAGGCGCAGCGCGGCCAGCCTGCGGTCGCGCCGCTCGCCTCCGAAGCGCACGGCCGTGGCGATGAAGACGGCGACCGGCATCAGCAGCACGATGAAGACCATGAGCACCAGGAGGGTGAGCACCGGGTCCAGGCCCTCGGTGGGGCCGGCCTTTCCGAAGGTGCTGATCCGCTGGACGTTCCAGATCCGTTCGGGGCCGCCGACGTGCAGATCGCGCGTGCCGGCGTAGTAGGCCAGCTCGCTGGGCCCGACGAGGCCCTGGTCGGCGATGGTGCCGGTGATCCGGTACGGCAGCCGCTGGCGGAGCAGCGCGCCGTCGTCGGACGCCAGCAGCTTCTTCAGCGCCGGCGAGACCGCCATCTCGCCCGGCCGCGGGAAGGCGGCGACACCGGGCGGCAGCGGCGCCTTCGGCCCCTCGGGCTGGACCAGCCGGCCGCGGACGCCGTCGCTGCGGTAGGTGGTCCCGGTGTCGGCGATCAGCAGCGTGTCGTCGGCCTTCGGCGGCACCTTCGCGCTGTACGTGATGTCGGTGCGGTCGCGCTCGCGTTCCTGCCGGTGCCCCCAGGCGCTGGGGAACGCCGTGGTGATCAGCAGCAGGGCCACGCCGAGGCCCACGCCGACGGCGGTGAGCAGGGTGCGCGCCCAGCTCTCCCGACCTCCGGCGAGCGCGAACCGCAGCCCCATGGCGAGGTCCCGTCCCCAGCCCGAGCCACGGCGCCGTCCGGCCGCGGCGGTGCCGGCGGGCGGCCCGGGCGGGGCGGTCCCCGCGGTGGCGGAAGCGGGTGGGGGCGTGCTCATGAGACCCGCTCCATGTCCCGTGACCTGCCGTCGCGCACCACGACCTCGCGGTCCGAGTAGGCGGCCACCCGGGCCTCGTGGGTGACGAGCACCACGGCGGTGCCGGAGGATCTGGCCGCGTCGGTCAGCAGCTCCATCACGCGCTCGCCGTTGAGCGAGTCGAGCGCTCCGGTGGGCTCGTCGGCGAAGAGCACCCGCGGTCCGGAGACCAGCGCGCGGGCGACGGCCACCCGCTGCCCCTGCCCGCCGGAGACCTCGCCGGGCCGCTGGCCCGCCACGTCGTCGACCTCCAGGCGCCGCATCCACGTCCGGGCCGTGTTCTCGGCCTCCTTGCGGCCGGTGCCGTTCAACCGGAGGGGGAGGGCGACGTTCTCCACGCAGGTGAGCTCGGGCACGAGCTGGCCGAACTGGAAGACGAAGCCGAAGTCGCTGCGGCGCAGGGCGCTGCGGTCCGCGTCGCTCATCGCGGACAGCTCGCGGCCGTTGTAGAGGATGCTGCCGGAGTCGGGCGTGACGATCCCGGCCAGGCAGTGCAGCAGGGTCGACTTGCCGGAGCCCGACGGGCCCATCACGGCGACGACCTCGCCGGGGTGGATGGAGAACGCGGCGCCGTCCAGGGCGGTGGTGGGGCCGTACGCCTTGTGGAGGTCGGTGGCCGCGAGCAGGGATCCCTCGGGGGCGCTCATGCGTGTACCTCCTGCGCGAGCTTGTCCAGGCGGGCGGCGGTCAGCTCCAGCCAGCGCAGGTCCGCCTCCAGGTGGAACAGCGCGTGGTCGCAGATGAGCTGGTCCGCGAGGTCGCCCTTGCGCTTGCGTTCGGTGAGGGCACGCATCATGCGCAGGTGCTCGGAGCGCTGCGTGTCGAGGATGTCGCCGGCCTCGCGCCTGGTGAGCAGGGCGAGGACGACCTTGGTGTAGAGGGTGGACTGGAGGTAGGGCTCGGGCTTCTCGGGGGTCGCGAGCCAGCGTTCGACGTCGGTGATGCCGGCCTCGGTGATCGCGTAGCGCTTCCGTTCGGGACCGCCGCCCGCCTCGATCCCGTCGACCTCGACGAGACCGTTCTTCAGCAGCCGGGACATGGTCGAGTAGACCTGCCCGTAGTGCAGCGGGCGGTCGTGCCCGAACTTCTCGTCGAAGGTGCGCTTGAGGTCGTAGCCGTGCCGGGGACCGGACTCCAACAACCCGAGAAGGGTGTGACCAATTGACATGGCAGTCACTATACACATGACGTATACGCCGCGTGTATAGCTGTCCGGTAACGGGCTGGGGCGGGTGCCGGGCCTGGGGTCTTGCGGTCCGGGGACCTCGGAGAGGGCCGGGCCCGGGGTGGCGGTCCGTGCCGCCAGTGCCGCGCGTGCCGCCCCGGGTCACGCCTCCGGTGGACCCTGGTCCGGGTCCGCGGTCGGGTCCGGGGCTGGACCCGCGGCTGAACCCTGGTCCGGACCCGTGCCCGTGCCCGTGGCCGGACCCGGAGCCGGACCCTCGCCCGGGTCCGCCCGCCGTGGCCGCCCCCGCCGCGGGATCGGGCGGGCGCCGCGGGGCAGGCGCCCGGCCTCCGCCAGCGCGCGGCGCAGCAGGAACTCGATCTGGGCGTTGGCGCTGCGCAGTTCCTCGCCGGCCCAGCGGGCCAGCGCCTCGTAGATGTGCGGGTCCAGGCGCAGCAGCACCTGCTTGCGCGCCTGGCGGCCGGCACGCGCCCCGGCGCCCGAACCGGCATCCGGGCCTGAGCCCGCGTCCGGGGCGGCGCCCGAGCCGGCGCCCGTGTCCGGGCTCGCGCCGGTCCCGTCCGCCCGCCGGGGCGCGTCCCCGCCGCCGTCCGCCGGGCTCACTGGTACAGCGTGCCCGTGTTCAGCACCGGCTGGGCCGCGCGGTCGCCGCAGAGCACCACCATCAGGTTCGAGACCATGGCCGCCTTCCGCTCCTGGTCGAGTTCGACGATGTCCTGCTCCGTGATCCGGCTGATCGCGGCCTCCACCATGCCGACCGCCCCGTCCACGATCTGCCGCCTCGCCGCGACGACCGCGCCGGCCTGCTGGCGCTGGAGCATGGCCGAGGCGATCTCGGGCGCGTAGGCGAGGTGCGTGAAGCGGGACTCGATGATCTGCACGCCGGCGGTCTCGATGCGCGCGTGCAGCTCGACGGCCAGCTTCTGCGTGATCTCCTCGGCGTTGCCGCGCAGCGACAGGCCCTCCTCGTCGTGGGCGTCGTAGGGGTACTCGATGGCGATGTGCCGCACGGCGGCCTCGGTCTGGGTGGAGACGAACTCCTTGAAGTCGTCCACCTCGAACGTGGCCTGCGCGGTGTCCTCCACCCGCCAGACGACCACCGCGGCGAGCTCTATCGGGTTGCCGTAGGCGTCGTTGACCTTGAGGACGGGCGTCTCGTGGTTGCGGACGCGGGTGGAGATCCTGGTGCGGGACGTCAGCGGGTTCACCCAGCGCAGGCCGTCCTTGCGGATGGTGCCGCGGTAGCGCCCGAAGAGCTGGACGACCCTGGCCTCGCCCGGCGCCACCGTGTTCAGGCCGCTCATGGCGAATATGGAGCCCAGGATCACGACGACGCCCAGGATGATCAGCGCCGGCTGCCCGCCGCCCGTGGCGACCGCGGCGCCGAGCGGGATCATCGCCACGCCCGCCAGCACCCCCACCAGGGTGAGCAGCAGGGCGAGGCCGCCGCCGACGCTGTGCGCGGCGAACTCCCGCACCCGCGGCCGGGGCATCTCCGGCACGCCCTCGGCGGCGGGATCGCCGGAGCGCGGGGCGCGGCCGCCTCCAGGGGTTCCGGCGGGAGCTCCGATCGGGGCTCCGGTTGTGGGCGCCCCGCCGTCGCCCTGGCCTTCCCCGGCCGGATCTCCCGCGGGCGAGGCGCTGCCCGCCCCGATGCCGCCGCCGATTCCGGATTCGCTGCCTGATGAACTCATGAGGACCCCCGGTTCTACGTCGATGCTGGTGTGTGCTCACCACACACTATCAATATGATAGCACAAATTCCATGCTGGCAACCTTCGGCACTTCTCACTCGTCGATTCCGTTGGAGACCGTTGGAACCGTTGCGGGTTCCGTCGGGGCCGGTGCTGATTGTCACGTCCGGAAAGGCCGGATCGGCCAGCGTTTGTCCTGGCGCGCGGTGCTAGTTTGCAGAGCCGTCCCCGGCGCCCGGTCGACGGACGAACGAGAACGAAGCGGAGCCAGGGCACCCATGGGACGAGCCGAAGCGAGACGAGCGCGGCAGCGCGGTGGCGCACGCCGGGCAGCGCACCAGCGCTCGGCGGGACACGCGAGAGGGGGGATACGCCGCATGTTCACCTGGAAGAAGATCCTGGGCTGCCTCTTCGGCCTCTGCCTGCTCGGCATGGGAGCCTTCATCGTGCTCTACCTGACGGTCCCCGTCCCCGAGGGCAACGCCCAGGCCAAGCTCCAGAGCAACGTCTACAAGTACAGCGACGGCACGGTCATGGCCCGCACCGGCAAGGTCAACCGCGAGATCGTCGACCTCTCCGAGGTGCCCAAGGACGTGCAGCGGACGTTCGTCGCCGCCGAGAACAAGACGTTCTACAAGGACCAGGGCGTCGACCTCAAGGGCACCGCGCGCGGCCTGATCAACACCCTGACCGGCAAGGGCACCCAGGGCGGTTCGACGATCACCCAGCAGTACGTCAAGAACTACTACCTGAACCAGGACCAGACCGTCACCCGCAAGCTCAAGGAACTGGTCATCTCGCTCAAGGTCGACCGCCAGAAGACCAAGGACGACATCCTCGCGGGCTACATCAACACCAGCTACTACGGGCGCGGCGCCTACGGCATCCAGGCCGCCGCGCAGGCGTACTACGGAACGGACGCCCGGGACCTGAACGTCGCCCAGGGCGCCTACCTCGCCGCGCTGCTCCAGGCCCCCAACCAGTACGACTGGGCGCTCGCCACGCCCACCGGCAAGCGGCTGGCCCAGGACCGCTGGAACTACGTCCTCGACAACATGGTCGAGGAGCACTGGCTCGACGCCGGCGCCCGGCAGGGCCTGAAGTTCCCGGTGCCGCGGACGCCGACGGCGGCGGCCGGGCTGAAGGGCCAGGAGGGCTACATCATCCAGGCCGCCAAGGACCAGGTGATGCGCGACCAGGACATCAGCGACGCCGAGTTCGAGGCCGGCGGCTGGACGATCACGCTCACCATCGACCGGAAGAAGGAGCAGGCCCTGGAGAACGCCGTCCAGGCCCAGCTGAACGACCACCTCAACCGCAAGACCCGCAGGGTCGACGGCGACGTGCAGGCCGGCGCCGTCTCGGTCGACCCCGGCAACGGCCATGTGGTGGCCCTCTACGGCGGCCGGGGCCTCACCGACCACTGGACGTCGAACGCCACCAGGACGGACTACCAGCCCGCGTCCACGTTCAAGCCCGTGATACTCGCCGCGGCCTTCAACGACGACGCCGAGACCCAGGACGGCCGCCCCATCACCGCGGACACGCTGTACGACGGCACCAACCGCCGCCGTGTCGTGGGCGGCCACGGGTTCGCCCCGCCGAACGAGGACGAGGTCTCCTACGGGCAGATCACCGTCCAGAAGGCCATGAACAAGTCCGTCAACGCGGTCTTCGCGCAGATGGGCGTGGACGTCGGCATATCCAGGATGCTGGACACCGCCGGCAGACTCGGCATGGACGTCAAGGACCTGCCGGTGGTGCCCGCGCAGACCCTCGGCTCGATGGGGGCCAGCCCCATGGAGATGGCCGGCGTCTACGCGAGCCTGGACCACCACGGCCGCAAGGTCACCCCGCAGATCGTGCGGGCCGCCAGCCACCAGGGCACCCCGATCGACATCCCCGAGGCGATCGGCGACCAGGCGATCAGCCGTCAGGCGGCGGACGCCGTCACCTCCGTGCTGACCGGAGTGGTCAACGACGGCACGGGCTCCGCGGTGCGCAACCCCGAGCAGGCCGTGGCCGGCAAGACGGGCACGTCCGACGAGAACAGGTCCGCCTGGTTCTCCGGCTACACGCCGAAGCTGGTGACGTCCGTGGGCCTGTTCGGCGAGGCCGCCAAGACCCACAAGGACAGCAAGGGGAAGCTCATCAAGCAGGGTGAGCACGTCTCCATGGCAGGCGCGGGCGGGCTGCCGCGCGTCGACGGCGCCAGCTTCCCGGCCCGTATCTGGGCCGCCTACACCTTCAAGGCGATGGGCTCGCCCAGCACGTTCGACCTCGACACCGACAAGGGCGACGGCATCGCGCCGCCTGCGGACCCGACCACCAGCGCACCCGAGCAGACCCCGACCGAGGCTCCGCCGTCCACTCCGCCGACGGAGAGCGCCCCGCCCCCGCCGCCCCCGCCGACGGAGAGCTCCCCGCCCACCACGCCGTCCCAGCCGCCGAGCAGCCCGCCCCCGTCGGAGCCGTCCACGCCGCCTCCGCCGAGCAACAGCCCCTTCCGCCAGGGCCTGGGGCTGACGGGCTGAACGGCAGCCGGGAGGCCGGCCGTCACGGCTTGTGGCAGGTTGACGAGCCCGCGCGCATGCCTCCTGGCGGCCTTCAGGCCTTGGACTCGATACGGCCGTAGGCGGCGGTGTGCCGCTCGAAGGCCGCGCGGGCTTCTTCCCAGGCGTCGCTGCCGGAGTCGGTGGCGCTGCGCAGGTATGCCCAGGTCATGCGCTGTGTGAGAGCGAGGAGTTCGGGGCTCTCGTCATCGGTCTCCGCGAGGTTGTAGCCCATGATGCCGCCGAGGAAGTGCCTGGCGCCGAAGAACGTGATCAGGTCGCCGTCGCCGGGGCTCTGGCGGTAGGGCTCGGCGTGCCATTCGGCGCCGTAGAGCATCATCGCCGGGTTGACGTCGGTGTCTCCGTAGACCACCAGGGCGGGGGCGGTCATGTGGGAGAAGTCGACGTCCAGCTCCGGGTACGCCTGGCGCACCGCGGGGACGAGCCCCTCGCCGCTGCCGGTCGGGGCCAGGAGCAGGCCGGCCCCGATGCGCGGCTCGCGGAGGTCCTCGTCGCTCGTCTTGCCGTCGACGCCCTTCAAGCGGGCTCCGAGCAGGACGGCGATGGTCTGCGCGCCCGCGGAGTGGCCCGCGCCGACGACGTGGTCGTGGTCGAGGCGCCCGGCGAGCCCGGGGACCCGCTGCTCTATCTCGGTGAGGCCGTCGAGGATCTGCCGCATGTCGGCCAGGCGGGCGGCGCTGAACATGGAGTGGCCCGGTTTCCCGGGGTCGAGGCCGAAGCCGCCGATCTTGGAGCTGAGATGCGTCGGCTGCACGACCGCGAAGCCGCGTGCCGCCCAGAACTGCACGAGCGGGTCGTAGCCGTCCTTGGACGCCAGGTACAGGGAGTCGCCCCCGCCATGGGAGAACAGGACGACCGGGAGCCTCTCGCCGGCCGCGGGGGCGGTCACGCGTACTTCCAGAGGCAGTCCGCGCTCGGGGGCGGCCAGGACGACGGTCGTGACGGTGAGGCTGGGCTCGGCGTCCGGAACCGGGATGTTCAGGGCGTCATGGATGAGCTTGTTCATCGGGCATTCTCCAGGAGTGGTACGCCATGTGCCTGGGCGGCGGGGGCGGGAGTCCGGGCTCGACACGAAAACGGAACAACGTTCAGTCGATTACGCTACTGAACGTTGTTCCGTTTCGCAAAAGGGGATCGCCATGACGAACCAGCCCGCCGTCGGCGAGACGGCCCGCCCGGCCCGCCGTGACGTCCAGCGCAACCTCGATGCGCTGCTGAGCGCGGCGGCCGTGGTGTTCGCGGCGGAGGGGGTCGACGCGCCCGTCCGGCGGATCACCGCCGAGGCGGGCGTGGGTACGGGCACCCTGTACCGGCACTTCCCCGAGCGCTCGGACCTCATCGTCGCGGTCTTCCGCCGGGAGGTGGACACCTGCACGGCCGCCGCCGCCGAGCTCGCAGCCGTACACGAACCCGTCGAGGCCCTGCGCCTGTGGCTGGAACGCCTGGCCGACTTCGTGGCGACCAAGCGCGGCCTCAAGGCCGCCCTCCACTCCGGCGACCCTGCCTACGAGAGCCTGCCCGACTACTTCCGGGAACGGTTCCTGCCCGCCCTCGACACCCTGATGGCCGGCGCGGCCCTGGCCGAACCCCTCGACCCCGCCATCAGCGCATACGACCTGCTCCGCGCCATGGGCTCCGTCACCGCCCCCGAGGACCCCGCCTACACCCGCCGGATGATCCGCCTGATCGTGAACGGTCTGCGCCACCCCTCCGGCACATGACCAGCCACCCGGCCTCGGCCGCCTCCAGCAGCGGGAACTGACCGTCGTCGGCGGCCGGCCGTGTCTTGGCGCCAGGACTATGTGAGGGCCCGGACGGCGTCGAGGCAGCTGGAGGCCGCTGGAGGCGCGTCGGGGTACTGACCGGAGGGACCCGCTCAGCCGTGCTCTCCCGTGCCTCTCCGCGCCCCTGACGGGGCGTGCGGGCCGGGGCGAGCGGCCACCGCGCCGGTGCACCCGCGCCGCGGCGCGAGGAGCCTGCTCACGGCGGCGGGGGCGCCCCGTCAGGGGCGCGGGCGGGCCGCCCGCGCCGGTTCAGGCCACCTGGACCCGCACGGCCCGTTCGCGGGCCGGGGCCCGTAGGGCGCCGCCGGTGGCCGGGCCGGCCCGCCCGGCCGCCCGGGGGATCAGCCCAGTCCCGGCCGGTGCACCTCGAACCACACGACCTTGCCGGTGCTCAGCCGGGTCGCTCCCCAGCGCCGCGCCAGCTTGTTGACGAGGTAGAGCCCGCGCCCGCCCTCGTCGGTGGCGCGCGCCTGCCGGAGCCGCGGGAGCTGCGGCACGTCGTCGCCGACCTCGCAGCGCAGCACGTCGGTGCGGAGCAGCCGCAGGGTCACCGGCCGGGAGGCGTACCGGACGGCGTTCGTGACGACCTCGCTGACCAGCAGCTCCACGGCGTCGCTCAGGTCGTCCAGGTCCCAGCGGGACAGCGCGCTGCGCACCAGCCGGCGGGCCCGGCCCGGCGTCGCGTCCTCCGGCTCCAGGAACCAGTAGGCCACGTCGCTGGGCGCGATCCCGTCGAACCGGGCGGCGAGGAGGGCGATGTCGTCGTCCCGGTCGCCCGGGCCGAGCATGTCGAGGATCTCCTCGCAGAGGGCCTCCAGCGGCGGCGGGTGGTCAGGGCCGGTCAGCCGGGCGGTGGCGGCGAGCCGTTCGCGCAGCTGCTCGATGCCCGTCCACACGTCACGCAGCCGGGACTCCACCAGGCCGTCGGTGTACAGCAGGAGCGTGGCACCCGCGGGCGCGTCCAGCTCGACGGCCTCGAAGTCGACGCCGCCCACGCCGATCGGCGCGCCCGGCGGCACCCTCAGCACCTCGGCACGCCCGCCGAGGTGCAGCAGCACCGGCGGCGGGTGGCCGGCGTTGGCGATGGTGATGCGGTGCGAGACCGGGTCGTAGACCGCGTACAGGCAGGTGGCCATGCGGTCCGAGCCGAGCCGCTGGGCCTGCTCGTCCAGGTGGTGCAGGACCTCCTGGGGCGGCAGGTCGAGGCCGGCCAGGGTCTGGGCGGTGGTGCGGAGCTGGCCCATGATCGCCGCGGAGGTCATGGAGTGCCCCATGACGTCACCGACGACGAGGGCGACCCGGCTGCCGGGCAGCGGGATGGCGTCGTACCAGTCGCCACCGACGCGCGCCGTCTCGGCGGCGGGCAGGTAGCGGGACGCGAGCCTGACGCCGGTGGGCCGCGGCAGCGTCTCGGGGAGCATGGTGCGCTGCAACTCGTCGGCGATGTAGGCCTCGCGGCCGTACAGCACGGCCTTGTCGATGCCGAGCGCGCTGTGCGTGGCGAGCTGCGCGGCGACCAGCAGGTCCTCGCTCTCGAAGGCCGGACGGTCGGGCCCCCGCAGGAAGATGGCCGCGCCGATCACCCGGCGCCGGCCGCGGAGCGGGGCGAGTATCGCGCGCCGCCCGCCCGGCACCGAGCGGGAGCCGAGGAGTTCCGGCAGCGCCGCCAGGGCCGCGGGGGAGTCGGCGAAGACCGGGCGCACGCCGCGGAGCACTTCGGCGAGCGCACCGCCCGGCTCCACCTCGCACAGCTCGGTCGTGGCCGCCAGATCGGGCTGGGCGGGCACCAGCTGGGGCTGCAGGGCGGGCGACAGCGGGCTGCCCTCGCTCTCCTGCTCCTCGGTGCCGTCCTCGATCAGCCGCAGGCGGTCGGTGCGGCGCAGCCGCAGCACCACGGGTCCCGTGGGCCGCTCGTCGCCGACGGGCAGCGGGTCGCGGAGGTAGACCAGGATCGCGTCGGCGAACGTGGGCACGGTGGCCCGGCACAGGCCCATCACGATCTCGTCGAGGTCCATGCCGCGCGCGATGCGGCGCGTCGCGGCGCCGACGAACCTGAGGCGGTCGCCGTCGCGTTGCAGCGCGGCCTGGCCCACGGCGTGCGCGAGGCCCTGCGCGGGCAGGCCGGGCACGGGCACACCGGGCGCACCACCGGTGGGGGCGCCCGTGATGCCGGGTCCGGTGGGGAGGGGCCCCGGGGGTACGGGGTGCTGCGTGGGCGTAGGGGTCATGGCTCCGGGATGAGCAGGGCGCGGCCGGTGGGAGTCCGGCTGGTCCGGGGACGACTGGTGCGTGACCGGCTGGGCATGCTCATCGCTGTCACCGGCGCCGGGTGTGGCGGACGCGCCTGCTCTGTCATGCTGGCCGGTGGCCTGGTCCTGCCGGCCGCCGGGGGCCCTGTCCTGGGCTCCGCAGGAGGATATGGCGCCGGTGTGCGCGGGGTCGCCGGACCGGCCGTGCGCCGTCAGGGCCGCGGTCGCCGGCTCGGGGGCCTCCGGGGTACGCAGCAGCGCCCCGCGCGGGTCCGCGGGGTCGGGTGGCCGGACAGCGCTGGGCTGTCGGTCCTCGTGGGAGGTGGTGTGCTCCGTCACGCGTGTCGAATCCGTCCGTCCGGGGCTGCGCGCCGTGCGCGCCGTCCATGCGTCACCTGGGTGCGTCACGCGTGGATCTGGTGCGTCGGCAGTTGGGGAACAGCTGGTGCTCGGGTAGAGCGTCGGTACTCGCCGGGCTGTACGCGCGCGCCCTCCCCGGCGATCTCGAAACCCGCATCGTGTACGACCTGGCGCAATTCGTCCCGCAGGAATCCCGATACCCGGATTATGTGGCCCAGGAACGAAATCTCGGTGTCGGCCAGGGCGGCCTCGGCCTTGGCGAGGGTAAACAAGCCATGGGGCCGGGGCGTTCTGCGGAGTCTGTGCAGCGCCCGGCGGGTCCCGCCGCGGGACGGCTTCAGCGCCGCGGGGGTGCGGGTGGCACCGCCTCGGAGCGGGGTGGCACCGCCTCGGAGCGCGAGGCCGCGCTGCTCCCCGGGGGTCGGGATGCCCAGGTCACGGTGGGTCAGCCCGCTTGCCCGTGTGCTGTTTCCGGCCGGCCTCGGGGTCACCGTCGATAAATCGACATCGGCATGGCGGCCCGCGCCGGTGGACCGGCGCCCGGTGGGCCGTGCGCCATCGAGTGCGCGGGAGCCGCAGTGGGGCCCGGACGCCTGCCGGGCGCCCGCCGTGACACGGCCTTCCCGGTTCGGGAAGGTTTGCTCGTAGCGCGCCCCGATGGCGTCGAAGGCGTGCACCCGGCCGGTACGGTCCGCCGTCGCGACCCCGCAGTCCAGGTCAGCCTCGCTACCGTTCACGATTACTGCCGCTCCTCGATGACGTTGTGTCAGGGGTGGTGCAGACCATCGAAGTTGCCGGTGCACCCTTGCGGGGGACGATCCTACGTTTGAACCATGGGGGCACAGCAAGAGTCTCATGACGACTGATGTGAGGACTCGGGTGTGGGGCCCCGGTCCCAATCGTCCGGAAGTGGCGGGACCGTCCAGCGGGGGTCGGGTCGCCAGTCGGGCCAGCTCTCCGAGAACGGTGGTTCCCAGGCCGTGATCGCCTCGACGGCCGCCCAGCCTGCCTGCCGTACGGATCTCGCCTTGGCCGGATCCATCAGCCCTTCGCGCTGGGCCTGCGCGAACTCGTCCTCGTCGAGCCACCGCCAGCTCCGGTCGGGGCGGACGCTGATGTCGAGGAAGTGGTCTTCGGAGTCTACGCCGCCCGACCAGCGCGCGAGGGGTTCCTCGAGATTGACGTACCAGTTCTTGAAGCGCCAGCCGGGTTCCCAGAACAGCCAGACCGACCAGGGCCGGCCGGGCCTGGCGAGCTTCAGCAGGCCGGTGCCCCTCCAGTGGCCGAGGGCGACGGTGCGGGGCCTGGTGTAGCGGGACGCCAGCGGCTCCGCGTGGATGGGGGTGCCGTCGGCCAGAACGGGTTTGACGCAGGGTGTGCCCGGGGCGACCCAGACGGCGAGCAGGTCCTCGGTGTCCTGCACGACGGTGACGGGGCGGCAGATGTGCACGCGGGGGCCGCCGTTCTCCCGGTAGCGCCACAGGATGTGGCTGCCGCGGGGCCAGCGGGCGGTGGGCGCTCCTGTCCTCGCGGGAGCGGACGCACCGGTCCTCGCGGGAGCGGGAGCGTGGGCGGGGGTGGCGGAAGCCGTGGCAGGGGGCTTGGCGCCGGTGCCGGCCGGCGGCCCGAGTGCTGAGCCGTTGACCGGGGCGTGCGCTGTTTCCTCTGCCATGTACAGATATTAGGTGGGACGTGCCGGAGTCGCTGCGGGGT
Source organism: Streptomyces sp. TS71-3 (assembly GCF_018327685.1). Lineage (NCBI taxonomy): Bacteria > Bacillati > Actinomycetota > Actinomycetes > Kitasatosporales > Streptomycetaceae > Streptomyces > Streptomyces sp. TS71-3. Next base: position 1,125,775 of record NZ_BNEL01000001.1, read on the forward strand.
GGGTCACTCGTGGGGGCGGGAGCGGGTCGCCCGAGGAGGCGGAGGGGCGGCCGGTGGGCGGGGTGGCGGCCGCACGCCCCGGCGGCTCCCGGCGCGCGCACCTGCCCAGGCGCCCTCCGGTGCGCTCCGCCCCGTACCGCCGTCGCGCGCTGCCCCCGCCGGCCGCCTAAGGGTGCGTCAAGGGTGTGTCATGCGCAGGACGTCCAGCGCCTCGTCGAGCTGTTCCCCGGTCAGCAGGCCGCGTTCGACGTAGCCCAGTTCGAGGACCGTCTCGCGGATGGTCTTCCGCTCGGCCAGGGCCTTCTTGGCGACCTTCGCGGCTTCCTCGTAACCGATGAACTTGTTCAACGGTGTCACGACGGACGGTGAGGACTCCGCGTACTCGCGCGCCCGCTCGACGTTGGCCGTGATGCCGTCGACGGTGCGGTCGGCGAGGAGGCGGGTGACGTTGGCGAGCAGCCGGATGGACTCCAGCAGGTTCTTGGCGATCACGGGGAGCATGACGTTCAGCTCGAAGTTCCCCGAGGCACCGGCGGTGGCGATGGTGGCGTCGTTCCCGGTGACCTGGGCGGCGACCTGGAGGACCGCCTCCGGGATCACCGGGTTGACCTTGCCGGGCATGATCGAGGAACCGGGCTGGAGGTCGGGGAGGCTGATCTCGGCGAGGCCGGTGCGGGGGCCCGAGGCCATCCACCGCAGGTCGTTGGAGATCTTGGTGAGGGAGACGGCGAGGGTCCTGAGCTGGCCGGAGGTCTCCACGAGCCCGTCCCGGGCGCCCTGCGCCTCGAAGTGGTCGCGGGCCTCCGTCAGCGGCAGCCCGGTCCGCTCGGCGATCTCGCCGATGACGGCGGCGGCGAAGCCGGGCGGGGTGTTGATGCCCGTGCCGACGGCGGTGCCGCCCAGGGGGAGTTCGGCGAGGCGGGGGAGGGAGGCGCCCAGCCGCTCGATGCCGTGCCGGATCTGCGCGGCGTAGCCGCCGAACTCCTGGCCGAGGGTGACCGGGGTGGCGTCCATGAGGTGGGTGCGGCCGGACTTCACGACGTCCTTGAACTCGTTCGCCTTGCGCTCCAGGGCCGTGGCCAGGTGCTCCAGGGAGGGGAGGAGGTCGTGGGTGACGGCGGCCGTGGCGGCGATGTGGATGCTGGAGGGGAAGACGTCGTTGGAGCTCTGCGAGGCGTTGACGTGGTCGTTCGGGTGGACGTCGCGGCCGAGGCGCTCGGTGGCGAGGGTGGCCAGGACCTCGTTGGTGTTCATGTTGCTGGAGGTGCCGGAGCCGGTCTGGAAGACGTCGATCGGGAAGTGGTCGTCCCAGCGGCCCTCGGCGACCTCGGCGGCGGCTTCCTGGATGGCGCGGGCCATGTCCTCGTCGATCACGCCGAGATCGGCGTTCACCTTGGCCGCGGCGCTCTTGACGCGGGCCAGGGCCTCGATGTGGGCGCGCTCGATGCGCTGCCCGGAGACCGGGAAGTTCTGCACCGCCCGCTGGGTCTGGGCACGCCACTTCGCGTGGGCGGGGACCCGCACCTCGCCCATGGAGTCGTGCTCCGTGCGGTACTCCGCCGGGTCCTGCCCGCCGCTGGCGGCCTTCTCGCTTGTCATCTCGTGGTACCTCCCGCCGGTACAGCACCGAGGCCGCTTCCCGTGTTCCCTCCTGGCCCTCGTTTCCCTCTCAGGGCTCGGCTTCCGTCTCAGGGCCTGGCTTCCGTCTCAGCGCCCGGCTCCGCTCGACGGCGAGGTACCCCTGGGCCGCGGATGTAGGCCGGACGGGCTGGACGGCTGGACGGCTGGACGGCTGGAAGGGCTGGATGGGGCCGATGGGTCGGACGTTCTCAAGGTCGGATAGGCCGCCCGTTGGAAAGCTGGGCGGCCGGTCGTCCGGCCGGACGAGGAAACGCCCTCCCCGGTGGAGGTCCGGGGAGGGCGCGTCTGGGGGTCTGCGGCACTCAGCCCTGGCCGGGGCCGCGGACCGGGATGCTGGTGAAGGTCGGGCTGGGGGCGGGGTCCGCGAAGAAGTCGTTGCCCTTGTCGTCGACGACGATGAAGGCGGGGAAGTCCTCGACCTCGATCTTCCAGACGGCCTCCATGCCGAGCTCCTCGTACTCGACGACCTCGACCTTCTTGATGCAGTCCTGGGCGAGGCGCGCGGCGGGGCCGCCGATGGAGCCGAGGTAGAAGCCGCCGTGCTCCTTGCAGGCGCCGGTGACCTGTCCCGAGCGGTTGCCCTTGGCGAGCATCACCTTGGAGCCGCCGGCCGCCTGGAACTGCGCCACGTAGGAGTCCATGCGCCCCGCGGTGGTCGGCCCGAAGGAGCCCGACGCGTACCCCTCGGGGGTCTTCGCGGGGCCTGCGTAGTACACGGGGTGGTCCTTGAGGTACTGCGGCATGTCCTCGCCGGCGTCCAGGCGCTCCTTGATCTTGGCGTGGGCGATGTCGCGGGCGACCACCAGGGGACCGGTCAGGGACAGGCGGGTCTTGACGGGGAACCTGGTGAGCTCGGCGAGGATCTCGTCCATGGGGCGGTTCAGGTCGACCTTCACGACGTCGCCGGCCCCGTCCAGGCCCGCGGCGGAACCGCTGTCGAGCTCGGCTTCCGTGGTCTCCGGAAGGAAGCGCGCCGGGTCGGTCTCCAGCTGCTCCAGGAAGACGCCCTCGGCGGTGATCTTCGCCAGGGCCTGGCGGTCGGCCGAGCAGGAGACGGCGATGGCGACCGGGCAGGACGCGCCGTGCCGCGGGAGGCGCACGACGCGCACGTCGTGGCAGAAGTACTTGCCGCCGAACTGCGCCCCGATGCCGATCTTCTGCGTCAGCTCGAAGACCTTCTCCTCCAGGTCCTTGTCCCGGAAGCCGTGGCCCAGCTCGGAGCCCTCCGAGGGCAGCTCGTCGAGGTAGTGCGCGGAGGCGTACTTCGCCGTCTTCAGCGCGAACTCCGCGGAGGTGCCGCCGACGACGATCGCCAGGTGGTAGGGCGGGCAGGCGGCGGTGCCGAGGGAGCGGATCTTCTCTTCCAGGAACCCCATCATGGCGGTCTCGTTCAGGACCGCCTTCGTCTCCTGGTACAGGAACGACTTGTTGGCGCTGCCGCCGCCCTTGGCCATGAAGAGGAACTTGTAGGCGCCGCCGTCGGTGGCGTACAGCTCGATCTGGGCCGGGAGGTTGGAGCCGGTGTTCTTCTCCTCCCACATGGTCACCGGGGCCATCTGGGAGTACCGCAGGTTGAGCCGGGTGTACGCGTCGTAGATGCCCCTGGAGAGGGCCTCCTCGTCGCCACCCTCGGTGAGCACGTTCTGCCCGCGCTTGCCCATGACGATCGCGGTGCCGGTGTCCTGACACATCGGCAGCACGCCGGCCGCGGCGATGTTCGCGTTCTTCAGCAGGTCGAGCGCCACGAACTTGTCGTTCGCGGACGCCTCCGGGTCGTCGACGATGCGGCGCAGCTGGGCGAGGTGGGCCGGGCGCAGGTAGTGCTGGATGTCGTGAACGGCCTCTTCCGCAAGGGCCCGCAGCGCCTCCGGTTCGACCTTCAGGAAGGTTCGCCCCCCGGCCTCGAAGGTGCTGACGCCCTCGGCGGACACGAGCCGGTACGGGGTGGGGTCCTCCCCGGTAGGAAGCAGATCGGAGTACTGAAACTCTGGCATTGCGCCCATTCCTCACTCGACAGACAGCGACACCGCCCCGCCGGCAGCGCGCGACTAGCGTAGTCCCGGCTCGCGCGCCCTACGCGCATGGCGCCTGCCGCAGCCGCGGTGCGGGCTGCGGCGAGGGCGGCGGGGTGGTCGGTGGGGTTGTCCACAGGGGAGTTGTCCACAGGGGGTAGTCGCGATCTATCGCGTTTCGGTACGCTGCTCTCCGTGGACCTCGAAAAGCGCCCTCAGCAAACGAAGCCCGCCGCACCGACGGCGCCGGCCCAGCCCCCCGCGGGGCTCCGCGCGTCCGACGCCGACCGCGACCGCGTGGCCGACATCCTGCGCGAGGCGCTCGCCCAGGGCCGGCTCACGGCCGACGAGCACGCGGAGCGCGTCGACGGCGTCTACCGGGCCAAGACGGTCGGTGACCTCGAACCCCTCGTGGCCGACCTCCCGCAGGACGGCGCCGGGGGGTACGAGCCGAGCGCCCCCGAGGCGTCCGGCCCGGCCCCGTCCCGCCCCACGGCCGGCGCGATACCCTCCGTCGCCGACGACAACCTCGTGGCCGTGCTCAGCAGCTCGATGCGCAGGGGCCGTTGGCGCGTGGGCCGCAGGACGCACGCGTACGCGATCTTCGGCAACGTCGAGATCGACCTCAGCGAGGCGCTCTTCGAGTACCGGCAGGTGGTGATCAAGGCCATCTCGGTCTTCGGCAACGTCGAGATCCGCGTCCCGGAGAACATCTCGCTGCGCGGCAGCGGCGGCGGCGTCCTCGGCAATTTCGAGGTCGACACCCTCGACTCCACGGACCCCGACGCCCCGGTGGTCTTCGTGGACGGCATAGCGGTGCTCGGCAACATCGAGGCGAAGCCCAAGCGGGGCCGCCTGGTACGCGACCTCCAGCACAAGCTCCGCAAGTACCTGGACTAGCACTGGACTAGCAGCGGGACTGGTGACGGGAGTGCCTGAGGCCATGGGGGAGCGTGAGGCCATGCAGGCCATGGGCGAGCCTGAGGCCATGCAGGCCATGCAGGCCATGGGGGTGCCTGAGGCCATGGCGGTACCTGGGGCCCGGACTGGCCGGCGAAGTACACCAGGTGCATGGACCGGCCGCCGGAGTACCTGAGGTTCCCCGGCCGGCCTGAGGAGTACACGAGTTACATGGACCGGCCAACGGAGTGCACCGGTCCCTGATCGACGGCTACCGCCCTGTTCAAGGCCGGTTTTCGCCTGGCTGAGAACACGCGTGCATAGGAACTCAGTGCTTAGGCGCGCGCACAGCGGGTAGGCCTTGCTGCATCGTCGCTCTCCCCCACAGCCTCAAGGACGTGGGAGGGGCCCCCAGCGAAGCCGTCGTCAGGAGTAGACCGTGCTGCAGCCGCCGCGTCAGTCCCTGCAGATCGCTGCCGTCCCCACCCGGCGGGTGCCCACGGGACAACGGGATCAGGACGCCCCGTGGCACACGGAGGCGGTATGCCGGCGCGACGAGGCCGGCCTCTTCTTCGCCCCGTCGAAGGAGCCCACCGCGGCCCGGCTCTCCCGCGAGGAGGCCGCGAAGCGGGTCTGCGCCCGGTGTCCGGTGATGGTGGAGTGCCGCGAGCACGCCCTCGTCCAGCCGGAGCCGTACGGAGTGTGGGGCGGGCTGACCGCGGCGGAGCGGCGCGTGGTGCTCGCCCGGCGCCGCCGGCGCGACCTCGAACTCAAGAAGGCGCACGCGGCCGGGCCCATAGCGGCGGCCGGATAGCGGCGGCGTTCAGCGCCCCGAACGCGGCCCCGGTCCACCGGAGTCGGGGTCAGGGTCGGGGTCGGGACCCCAGGGCCGGGGCCCCGGCAGCCGCAGGGGCGCCGGAGCCCGTCGGGGGCCGCCTCGGGCGGCCCCGCGCGGTCCTGCTTCGCGCGGCTCACTTCGCGCGGTCCGCCACCCGCGGCCTACTTCGCGCGGTCGAAGTCGACGGTGCTGTACGCCCGCAGCTTCGCCAGCCGGTGGGTGGAGTCGATCTGCCGGATGGTGCCGGACTTCGACCGCATCACCAGCGACGACGTCATCGCGGTCTCGGCGCGGTAGCGGACACCGCGCAGCAACTCGCCGTCGGTGATGCCGGTGGCGACGAAGAAGACGTTGTCGCCGGCGACCAGGTCATCGGTGTCCAGGACGCGGTCCAGATCGTGCCCCGCGTCGATCGCGCGCTGCCGTTCCTCGTCGTCCTTGGGCCAGAGCTTCCCCTGGAGGGTGCCGCCCAGGCACTTGATGGCGCAGGCCGAGATGATGCCCTCCGGCGTGCCGCCGATGCCCAGCAGCAGGTCCACGCTGCTCTCCTCGCGCACGGCCAGGATCGAGCCCGCGACGTCGCCGTCGGAGATCAGCTTGATGCGCGCCCCGGTCTCCCGGACCTCCTTGATCAGCCCCTCGTGCCGCGGACGGTCCAGGATGACGACGGTGACGTCCTCGGGGGAGGACCGTTTCGCCTTGGCGACCCGCCGGATGTTCACCGCCACCGGGGCGTCGATGTCCACGTAGTCCGCGGCCTCGGGGCCCGTGGCCAGCTTGTCCATGTAGAAGACGGCGGACGGGTCGAACATGGCGCCCCGGTCCGCGGCCGCCAGCACCGCCACCGCGTTGGGCATGCCCTTCGCCGTGAGGGTGGTGCCGTCGATCGGGTCGACGGCGATGTCGCACTCCGCGCCGGTGCCGTCGCCCACCCGCTCCCCGTTGAAGAGCATCGGCGCCTCGTCCTTCTCGCCCTCGCCGATGACGACCACGCCGTTCATCGAGACGGTGGAGACGAGGGTGCGCATGGCGCGTACGGCGGCGCCGTCGGCGCCGTTCTTCTCGCCCCGGCCCACCCAGCGGCCCGCGGCCATCGCGGCGGCCTCGGTGACGCGGACGAGTTCCAGAGCAAGGTTGCGGTCGGGGGCCTCGGGGGAGACCTCGAGTTCGGAGGGCAGATGGTGCTCGGTCATCGCAATCGCACCTTCCTGAAACGGCCACGGCCGGCCGGGGGTTGTCTCCGACAATAACCGTTGTCTCACCCCGATGAGCAGGGGCCACCACGCATGAGCGCATACAGAGGGTGTGGGTCTGGTCACTGCTGAAGGTCGCTGCCCTGTTCCGGGCAGGTATGGCGCCCGAGCGGCCGGTGCGCCGGAGGTTTCCAGGTCGGCGGGGGTCGTGCGGCGGCACGCTGCGGCGGGGTGGTCGCGGCGTGCGCGCGACCGCCTGCGACGATGGGGGCGTGGCAGGCAGGCAAGGCAAGCAGAAGGTGCGGGACATGCTGCTGTCGCTGGGCGTCATCGCCCTCGTCGCAGGTGTCATATACGTCTTCATCCCGCACGACGACTCGAAGAGCCCCGTCAAGCGCGTCGACTACAGCGTCGAGCTGACGACGGCACGGCGCGCGGCGCCCTACCCGGTCGCGGCGCCCGAAGGCCTGCCCACGTCGTGGAAGGCGACGTCCGTGCGCTTCCAGGGCGACAGGTTCAACTCCTGGCACCTCGGCTTCCTGGGCCCGGGCGGGCAGTACGTCGCCGTCGAGCAGTCCACGCAGGAGTCCGCCCCGTTCATCGCGAGCGCCAGCCAGGGTGCCAGGAAGACGGCGGCCACGCAGCGCATAGGCGACCACGTCTGGCAGCGCTACCAGGGCGGCCGCTACGACGCCCTGGTCCGCCAGGACAAGTCCGCCACGACGGTCGTCACGGGCACCGCGCCGTTCAGCGAGCTGGCGAAGATGGCGCAGGCGCTGAAGACGTCCTGAGCGGTGCGATGGCGGTTCGGGGGGCGTCGGCGTCGACGCCGCTGTCGCTGTCGCCGTCGATCGCCGGTCTGAGCGGCGTGGGCGGGGCGCGGTGCGTGGTCCGGGGCGTACGCGGCGGGCGGCGCGGCTCAGGGGGGTGCCTCTATGTCCTTGGTCAAGCGGGGCGTGGGGTTCGGTGTTCGTAGAAGGTGCCGTCGCGGAGCATCGCGAAGAGCACGCTGATGCGCTGGCGGGCCAGGCGGAGGAGAGCCTGGGTATGAGTCTTTCCCCTGGCTCGGCAGCGGTCGTAGTAGGTGCGGGAGACGGGATCGTGCAAGGCGGCGAAAGCGGACAGGAACATCGCCCGTTTGAGCTGGCGGTTTCCGCCTCGTGGCGCGTGTTCGCCGTGGATCGATGTGCCCGACGACTTGGTGGTCGGGGCCAGGCCGGCGTAGGAGGCGAGATGGGCGGCGGTGGGGAAGCTGGTGCCGTCGCCGACGGTGACCAGCAGGGTGGCAGCGGTCCTGACCGCGATCCCCGGCATCGAGATCAGGACCTGGGAAAGAGGGTGCTCCTCCAGCAGGGCCTCGATCTGCGCTTGAAGAGCGCGGCGCTGTTCGTGGACAGCCGCGAGCGAGCGGGCCAGCGAGGGGATCACGATGTCGAGCGTGCCGGTCCCCGGGACCACGACGGTCTGTTCGTCGAGTGCGTCGAAGACGTCGTCGATCAGCCGCTGGGCCATGCGCGGGGCTTTGGGTCGGATGGTTTCGACGAGTTTGCGGCGGCCGGCTTTCCTGAGGGCGGATGGGGATCCGTAGCGCTCCAGCAGCCAGGTGACTGCTTGGTGATCCAGCCGCGGGCCCAGGACGCGTTCGAGGCTGGGGTGGAACTGTGTGAGCAGGCCGCGTATGCGGTTGCTGGTGCGTGTGGCCTCGGTGGCAAGATCCTGGTCGAAGCCGACCAGCACGGTGAGTTCGGCGGTGATCTCATCGGTCAGTTCCAGGGACCGCAGGGTGTGGGGCATGGTGCGGGCGGCGTCCGCGATGACCGCGGCGTCCTTGGCGTCGGTCTTGGCCTCGCCCGGGTAGAGGTCGGCGATCCTGCGCATCGCAAGTCCGGGCAGGTAGGCGACCTTGCAGCCTGCGTCCCGGGCCACGGTCAGTGGCAGAGCGCCGATCGAGGCGGGCTGGTCCACGATCAGCAGGACGGTGCCGAATTTGGCGGCCAGCTTGTCGAAGACGGCTCGCAGTTTCGGTTCGCTGTTGGGCAGGGGCTTGTCGAAGACCTTCTTGCCGGCTGGGGTGAGTCCGTGGCCGTGGTGGGCGGTCTTGCCGACGTCAAGGCCGAGGAAGACGCCCACGTCGCCGGTGTCGAACATCGTGCTGTCAGCTCCTTTGGTGCGGCTGGCCTGGGCTTCGGTGTCGTACGCGCGCATCCACGTTATGCAGACCTGCCGCCCGTGAACTGTCCGGCGTTGCGCCGGACCGGACGGTGGCCGGACCTCTCATCAGCGGCTCCGACGGCACCTCTCGGGCCCGGTGAACACCACCCCCCACGTCATCTCGGACAGGGGGACACAGTCATGCCGGGCCCGGAGGCCAGCGGCCCTCTTGCAGGACCGCGAAAAAGATAACGGGGGCGGCCCCGGAGCCCCGGGCGCGTGACGGCCCGGGCGCCTGGCAGCGCGGGCGCCCCCGCGTGCTCGCCGACCCGTCCTGGGCATCCCTCCTAGGCGTCCCTTCTAGGCCTCCGGACGGCCGTCGGCCTCCGGGCCGCCTCCGGCCTCCGTGTCGCCGTCCGCGCCCGTCTCGTGGATCTCCGCCCGGGTGACGTCCGCGTCCTCGCCCTCGGCGAGCGCCGCGTCGAGGCGTGCCCGAGCGCCGGCCAGCCACTGGCGGCACACCTTCGCGAGCTCCTCGCCGCGCTCCCAGAGGGCGAGGGACTCCTCCAGGGTGGTGCCGCCGGTCTCCAGGCGGCGGACGACCTCGATCAGCTCGTCCCGTGCCTGCTCGTAGCCGAGGGCCGCCTCCTGGGGACCGGCTTCCGTGCTGCTGCTCATGGGCCTCACCCTAAGAGTCCGTAGTGATGTCGGTGTCAGAAGGCGGCGCGGGCGGCGAGGACGGGTCCGGGGCACCGGGATCGTCGGCGTCCGCGGATCCGGGCGGCAGCGCGGCCACCCGTACGGTGAACTCGCCGGCGGCCACCCGCGCCCGCAGGTCCTCCGCCTCCGCGATCTCGCCGGGCGCCCGCACCACGTGGCCGTCGGCCTTCTGGAGCACCGCGTACCCGCGCCTGAGGGTCGCGGCGGGGGAGAGGGCCACCACGCGCGCGTGGGTGTGCATCAGCTCCGAGTCCGCGCGGTCCAGGAGGTGGCCGAGGGTGCGGCGGGCGCGGTCGGTCAGCGTGCCGATCTGCTGCTCGCGCTCGTCCACCATCCGGTGCGGGTGCTGTATCGAGGGCCGGGCGAGCGCGTGGGCGAGGCCGCGCTCCTCGCGGTCGAGCAGGGCGGCCATGCCCCGGCGGGCGCGGTCGGACAGCCAGCGCACCCGCTCGTACTCCTCGCCGACGTCGGGCACGACCTTCTTCGCCGCGTCCGTCGGGGTGGAGGCGCGCAGGTCGGCGACGTGGTCGAGCAGGGGGTTGTCGGGTTCGTGGCCGATCGCCGAGACCACCGGCGTGCGGCACGCCGCGACCGCCCTGACCAGCTGCTCGTCGGAGAACGGCAGCAGGTCCTCCACGCTGCCGCCGCCCCGCGCGACGATGATCACGTCGACCTGGTCCAGCGCGTCCAGCTCCTTGACGGCCTGCACGACCTGAGGCACGGCGTGCACGCCCTGCACGGCGACGTTGCGCACCTCGAAGCGGACGGCGGGCCAGCGGTGCCGGGCGTTCTCCAGCACGTCGCGCTCAGCGGCGGAGGCGCGGCCGCAGACGAGGCCGATGAGCTGCGGCAGGAAGGGCAGCGGCTTCTTGCGCTCGGGAGCGAAGAGGCCCTCGCGCGTCAGCGCCTTCTTCAGCATCTCCAGGCGCGCCAGCAGCTCGCCCACGCCCACCGGCCGTATCTCCGTGGCCCGCAGGGAGAGCTGGCCGCGGGGCGCGTACCACTCCGGCTTGGCGTGTACGACGACCCGGGCGCCCTCCGAGACGACGTCGGCGATCGCGTCGAACACCGCGCGGTAGCAGGTGACGCTCACCGAGATGTCGTGCGAGGGGTCGCGCAGGGTCAGGAAGACGACGCCCGCGCCGGGCCGCCGGGAGAGCTGGGTGATCTGCCCCTCCACCCACACGGCGCCCAGCCGGTCGATCCACCCGCCGATGAGCCGCGACACCTGGCCGACGGGCAGCGGGGCGTCCGCGGACGTGTTCACAGCCATGCGCCCGAGCGTATCGGCCGGGACCGACAGTCCCGGCCGCCAACGGTTCCGGTGCCCGCGGTGCCCGCGGTGCCCTTGGTACCCCGCTGCCCCCGGTGCGGGGGTGTCCGGGTGCGGACGGCGAGGCGTGGCTTGGGCCGTGGCCGGGCTGCGGCGGGTGGCCGGTTGCGTGCGCAGTTCCCCGCGCCCCCTGGGGCCACTGTGCGCACCTGTGTCCAGAGCTGTGGCCCTGCGGTCGCGCAGTTGATGGGCGCGTAGCGCCCTCTGAGGGGCGCGGGGATGGGGGTACCTCCCACGCCTTCAAGGCAGTGGGGGAGCAAGCAACCACGACGAAACCGTCACACTGCCATGCCGCCCATGCCGCCCACCGCCCCCCGCCGGAGGCCGAAAGGGAACGCGCCCGTCGTCGCCCGTGCAACCTGGGCCCGAACCGGCGTCGCCCACCGACCCGCACGGTCACCGTCCAGAGCGGCCCGCGCCGCACCCGGGGGGATCCGTAAGGGCGGACGCGCCGCCCTTACGATGGTGGCCATGACCGCTTCGTCAGCCCGCCGCGTCCTGCTCGCCGCCCCCCGTGGCTACTGCGCGGGCGTGGACCGTGCCGTGATCGCCGTCGAGAAGGCCCTGGAGCAGTACGGGGCCCCGATCTATGTCCGCCACGAGATCGTCCACAACAAGCACGTCGTGCAGACCCTGGAGAGAAAGGGCGCGATCTTCGTCGAGCGCACGGCGGAGGTGCCCGAGGGGTCGATCGTGATGTTCTCCGCGCACGGCGTGGCCCCGGTCGTCCACGAGGAGGCAGCCGAGCGCAGGCTGGCCACCATCGACGCGACCTGCCCCCTGGTGACGAAGGTCCACAAGGAGGCCGTGCGGTACGCCAAGGAGGACTTCGACATCCTCCTGATCGGCCACGAGGGCCACGAGGAGGTCATCGGCACCTCCGGAGAGGCCCCCGAGCACATCACCCTGGTCGACGGCCCCGAGGACGTCGCCAAGGTGGAGGTCCGCGACCCCTCCAAGGTCGTCTGGCTCTCCCAGACCACGCTCTCCGTCGACGAGACGATGGAGACGGTCGACGCCCTGAAGGGGAAGTTCCCGAAGCTCGTCTCGCCGCCCAGCGACGACATCTGCTACGCCACCCAGAACCGCCAGCTTGCCGTCAAGCAGATGGGCGCCGAGGCCGACCTGGTGATCGTGGTCGGCTCGCGGAACTCCTCGAACTCCAAGCGGCTCGTGGAGGTCGCCAAGCTCGCCGGCGCGCGCGACGCCCACCTGGTGGACTTCGCCGAGGAGATCGACGAGGCCTGGCTGGAGGGTGCCGGCACGGTCGGCGTCACCTCCGGAGCCTCCGTGCCCGACGTGCTCGTCGAGGGCGTGCTGGAGTGGCTGGCGGCCCGCGGCTACGAGGACGTGGAGATCGTCAAGGCCGCCGAGGAGTCGATCACGTTCTCGCTGCCCAAGGAGCTCCGCCGCGACCTGCGCGCCGAGGCCTCGGCCCTCGCCGCGGGGGGCCAGGCGGGTGCGGAACCGGCCGGCACGGCGACGGAGGCGGACGCGACCGGCGGCGCCGGGCGCTCGTAGGCCCCCGGGCGCACACCGCGGGCCCGCGCCCTGCACACCGGGCGTGCGCGCCCACCGGAGACCCAGCGTGCGCGCCCACCGGAGGCGGGGGAAACCGCACCGCAGACGCGAGCGAAACCGCACGCTACGCGCGAGCGAAACCGCACGCTACGCGCGAGCGAAACCGCACGCTACGCGCGAGCGAAACCGCACGCTACGCGCGAGCGAAACCGCACGCTACGCGCGAGCGAAACCGCACGCTACGCGCGAGCGAAACCGCACGCTACGCGCCAGGGAAACCGCAGATTGCGCGCCCTCGCCCTCCAGGTGACCAAGAGACGACGATCCACCCCGGGCCCGTTGTCCGGGGCGGATCTGAGCGCGCGTGACGAGGCCTGATCGCCGTAACGTAGGAATATGCAGATCTTCGGTGTGGACATCGGCGGCACGGGCATCAAGGGCGCCCCTGTGGACCTCGGCCGCGGCGACCTCGCCGACGATCGGTTCAAGGTCCTGACGCCGCATCCGGCGACGCCGGACAAGGTGGCCGACGGGGTCGCCGAGGTCGTGAACCACTTCGGCTGGCAGGGCCCGGTCGGCATCACGTTCCCGGGCGTGATCGCCGACGGATCCACCGTGCGGACGGCCGCGAACGTGGACAAGTCCTGGATCGGCGTGGACGCCCGGGCCATGCTGCACGAGCGCACGGGCGGCCTGCCCGTCACCGTGATCAACGACGCGGACGCCGCGGGAGTGGCCGAGATGCAGTTCGGCGCGGGCCGCGGGCGCGGCGGCACCGTCCTCGTCCTCACCCTGGGCACCGGCATCGGCAGCGCGCTCTTCATCGACGGCCGCCTCGTGCCCAACACCGAACTCGGCCACCTGGAGCTGCACGGGCACGACGCCGAGAAGCACGCGTCGACGAAGGTCAAGGAAGACCACGACATGAGCTGGGAGCACTGGGCGAAGCGGGTGCAGAAGTACCTGGCGCACGTCGAGATGCTCTTCTCACCGTCCCTGTTCATCATCGGCGGCGGAGTCAGCCGCAAGGCGCACAAGTTCCTGCCGCTCATCGAGGGGATCGAGGCCGAGGTGGTCCCGGCGCGCCTGCAGAACAACGCGGGGATCGTGGGAGCGGCCATGCAGGCGGCGAAGGAGGCGTAGGGGCCCGTGGGTTCGCCCCCGGGTTCGCCTCCAGGTCCGGCCCCCAGGCTCGGCCCCCGGGCTCGCCCGCGGATCCGGCCAGGCGGCGGCTCGGCCCGGGTGGCGGGTTCGGCCAGGCGGCAGGTGCGGCCCGGGGGCCCGGATGCCGGATCCGCCCGGATGCCAGGCCCCGTCGTACCGGCCGCGGGCGCGGGATGATCCCGCGCCCCGATGATCGCGCCCCGCGCCCGATGATCGTGCCCCGTTGATCGTCAGGCGGGACGCCGCCGAGGGCGGGGCGGCCCCTCGCCCGGGTGCGGCGGACGCAGCCGCCGCCTGGGAGCCCCCGCTGCCGACCCCCCGGACCCGGAACCACCGGTGCCCTTGCCCTTGCCACCGGAGAACCGCCCCCCGCCGGTCCGCGAAGCCGTCCCGGCACCGGCACCGCCCCCGGGCCCCGCGGCAGACCGGGGACCGGGCGCGACCCGCCCCGCGCGCCCCGGCGCGGAAACCCCCGGAGCAGCGGAGTAGCCCGAACGGCCCGTCGCGGTCCCGCGGAACCCCGCCGCCGGCACGTTCCGCCCCTGGGCGGCGGCCCGCCGGTTCATCAGCCAGATCAGCCGGAGCTTGCGGGCCGTCGTGATCACACCGGCGATCAGGGTGCCGCCGTACAGCCAGCCCGCGTACATCGCCAGTGCCGTGAAGAGACCCATCAGCCGGGAGGTGACGCCGCCGTCCGCGTCGCCCACGATCGGCAGGGCACCGAGGGCGAAGCCGATGGGCACGGCGACCGGTGCGGTCAGCAGGTCGGCCCGCCGCACCCAGAGCGCGGTCAGCGCGCTGACCGGCAGGAACAACGCCCCGTAGACCATCAGTGACCCGTCCAGCAGCACCCGGTCCAGACAGGCGAGCAGGAACATCGTCGCGGCGCAGAACAGCCCGCTTCCGATCCCGGTCAGCCGGGGGTTGGGGGCGTTCCGCAGCCTGCGTACGAGACGGGGGACGGCCCGCACCAGACGCGGCACGGCGTGCAGGAGCACCGCACCGGCGCGCGCGAGGCCCCGTGCGACGGTGTCGGTGGGCGGCGGGTCGGGTCGGCGCGAGCGGTTCGACGCGGGGCACACGGCGGCGGAGCCGCGCGGCCCGCCTTGCGGCGGCAGGGGCGTGGTCCGGCGCGGTCGTGACTGTGGGGGACGCGTCCTGGGGTGGTCCACATGCACCAACCTAGGTCCGATCATGTGCCGAACACGTCTTTGGACACGCACTTTGGCTGACCTTCATCAAGCGTTCGACGGAGCGGGGCCCGGCGGGCGGCCGGTGGGCCCGCCCCGGCCACCTCCGCCGCCCGGAGGCGCCGGGGGACGGGCGAGGACGGGTGGCCCCCGGGTGCCGCTGCCGCCGTAGGAGGAGCCGCCGCGGAACCCCGTAGACTGGTGGATCGGCCCGCACACCCGGGCCGCCCCTATGGGGCCCTTGCATCATGGCCGCTGACCCAGCCCAGCCCAGACATCCGGGAAGTCGCAACGTGTCGCTCACGATCGGAATCGTCGGTCTGCCCAATGTCGGCAAGTCGACCCTGTTCAATGCCCTGACCAAGAACGACGTGCTCGCGGCCAACTATCCGTTCGCCACGATCGAGCCCAACGTCGGCGTGGTGGGCGTGCCCGACCCGCGACTCGACAAGCTGGCCGAGATGTTCTCCTCCGCGCGCGTCCTTCCGGCCACCGTGGACTTCGTCGACATCGCCGGCATCGTCCGGGGCGCCAGCGAGGGCGAGGGGCTCGGCAACAAGTTCCTGGCGAACATCCGCGAGTCCGACGCCATCTGCCAGGTCATCCGGGCGTTCAAGGACGAGAACGTCGTTCACGTGGACGGCAAGATCTCGCCCAAGAGCGATATCGAGACGATCAACACCGAGCTGATCCTCGCCGACCTCCAGACCATCGAGAAGGTCCTGCCGCGGCTCCAGAAGGAGGCGCGGATCAAGAAGGACCTCCAGGCGAAGCTGAAGGCGGTGGAGTCCGCGAAGGACATCCTGGACGGCGGCCGCACCCTCTTCGCGGCGGGCATCGCCCAGGGCACGGAGTCCGCGGAGCCCCTGCACGACCTGCACCTGCTCACCACCAAGCCGTTCCTCTACGTCTTCAACGTCGACGAGGACGAGCTGGCCGACGAGGCCTTCAAGGAGGAGCAGCGCACCCTGGTCGCCCCCGCCGAGGCGATCTTCCTGGACGCCAAGCTGGAGGCGGACCTCGCGGAGCTCGACGCGGACGAGGCCCTGGAACTCCTCCAGTCCGTCGGCCAGGAGGAGCCGGGCCTGGCGACCCTGGCCCGGGTCGGCTTCAACACGCTCGGCCTCCAGACGTACCTGACCGCGGGCCCCAAGGAGGCCCGCGCCTGGACCATCAAGAGGGGCGCCACCGCCCCGGAGGCCGCCGGCGTCATCCACACCGACTTCCAGAAGGGCTTCATCAAGGCCGAGGTCATCTCCTACGACGACCTCATCGAGGCCGGCTCCGTAGCCGACTCCCGCGCGGCGGGCAAGGCCCGCATGGAGGGCAAGGAGTACGTGATGCAGGACGGGGACGTGGTGGAGTTCCGGTTCAACGTTTAGCGGGCGCCGTAGCATCGGTGTGGCGATCTAGCAAACGTGCAGGTCAGGCGGGGTCGGTCCCATTCGGGGTCGGCCCCGTTGCTGTATCCCCTGCTGGATCCGTGCTGGATCGACTGACGTCTCGTCATCTGTCGTCATCCCTGGTTGTCCGTACCGCTGCTGGATCGGTGCTGGATACGGCTGGTGGCGGGTCAGGCAGCGGGCGGCGTGGGTGGGGGCGTGGATTCCGTTGCGGGTGGGGTGCTGGGGGCGGTTGTCGGGGGCGTCGGGGCCGGGTGGGGTGTTGGTGGTGTCGTTGCCGGTGGTTGGCGGGCGGGGGCGGTGATGGGGCCGTCATGTTCGGCCACCGGTGGTGGGGGAGACGTGGGGTCTTCTTGGCCGCGGGTTCGAGTCCGCCATCTTCGAGGGCGGGGCGGGCGTGGGGGCATCCCTGCGGGTGCGGGGAGCAGGCCTTCCTGCTCAACCGGCGCACGAAGACCGCGGGACCATCCCCGCGTGTGTGGGGAGCAGTGCGACTTACCGGGCCTATACGTCGCAGGCTTGGGGCCATCCCCGCGGGTGCGGGGAGCAGGGGGGCCGCGCTGTTTCCCGTGTCCCGACGTTGGGACCATCCCCGCGGGTGCGGGGAGCAGGTGAGGACTGCCCGCAGTGCGTGGACCACATGGGGACCATCCCTGCGGGTGCGGGGAAGCAGGCAATCGGGGAAATGGAGGGCTACTTACGCGTGGGACCATCCCCGCGGGTGCGGGGAGCAGCCGTACTCCACGCACCGGGCGTATTACGCGGTGGGACCATCCCCGCGAGTGCGGGGAGCAGCACCAGCGGATGCGGAAGGGAGGGCGGCGGCCGGGACCATCCCCGCGGGTGCGGGGAGCAGGTCCACCCCGTGAAGCCCCACACGACGTGGGCGGGACCATCCCCGCGGGTGCGGGGAGCAGAGGGCAGCCGTGCTCAGGCCGGTGGCGATAGCGGGACCATCCCCGCGGGTGCGGGGAGCAGGAGCCGGGGGCGCGGTACGGGATCGCCGGCGGGGGACCATCCCCGCGGGTGCGGGGAGCAGTCCTCGGTGGCGCCGAGGCCGGCGATGCGGGAGGGACCATCCCCGCGGCTGCGGGGAGCAGTCAGCACCTTGTGTGTCCTGGTCAGCTCCGGCGGGACCATCCCCGCGGGTGCGGGGAGCAGAGTTGCTGCACCACGATGGCGAGCCACTCGCCGGGACCATCCCCGCGGGTGCGGGGAGCAGTGGCTGGTGGCTGGGCTGGGACGGTTGTGGACGGGACCATCCCCGCGGGTGCGGGGAGCAGCTTGCCCACGTGAAGGGCATCGACGTCGACGCGGGACCATCCCCGCGGGTGCGGGGAGCAGGCGAAAGGAAAAGCAATGCAGCAAACGGTGAAGGGACCATCCCCGCGGGTGCGGGGAGCAGAGACACCGGATACAGCTACCCAAGCATTCGCCGGGACCATCCCCGCGGGTGCGGGGAGCAGCTTGGATTTTCATCCTGCCATTTCAGAGCGAGTGGACCATCCCCGCGGGTGCGGGGAGCAGGTTCGAGTCCGGCCCAGGGCACCGCGCTCTCCGGGACCATCCCCGCGGGTGCGGGGAGCAGGCAACACAGAGAGTGAGAGAAACCCTGTGCGTGGGACCATCCCCGCGGGTGCGGGGAGCAGACCCGTCTTCCCGCCCTACCTCGGCCGCCGCAGGGACCATCCCCGCGGGTGCGGGGAGCAGCCCGATTGGGGTTCGCACCGGCCCGGCTACGCGGGACCATCCCCGCGGGTGCGGGGAGCAGAGTAGGAAGAAGGCAAGTTCTGTCGACGGGTAGGGACCATCCCCGCGGGTGCGGGGAGCAGAACTCGTCCTTCCTGAAAAGCTACGCGCTGGTGGGACCATCCCCGCGGGTGCGGGGAGCAGGGCCGTCAGCGCGGTCAGGACCAGGCGCAGGCGGGACCATCCCCGCGGGTGCGGGGAGCAGGCGCGGAACGAGACCGGGATCGCATGGATGCCGGGACCATCCCCGCGGGTGCGGGGAGCAGGCCGGCCTCGCGATCGCGCTGGAGTCGGCGCAGGGACCATCCCCGCGGGTGCGGGGAGCAGACCTGGCCGGATCACCATGCGCGCCTGCGTGAGGGACCATCCCCGCGGGTGCGGGGAGCAGTTCGGGCGGTGGCAAGTCGCCGTCGCGCAGCCGGGACCATCCCCGCGGGTGCGGGGAGCAGCCAACCTTGCACGAGAGGCGGTTAGCGTATACGGGACCATCCCCGCGGGTGCGGGGAGCAGTCTTCGGTCTGTCCCTCGAACTTCAGTGGTTCGGGACCATCCCCGCGGGTGCGGGGAGCAGCCCCCGCAGGACGGCACCGCCAACCCGGGCGAGGGACCATCCCCGCGGGTGCGGGGAGCAGCCGCGGACCGGCTTTCAGCAGGTCAGAAGAAGGGGACCATCCCCGCGGGTGCGGGGAGCAGGACAAGGATTCCTGTCATGACGGCATATGACAGGGACCATCCCCGCGGGTGCGGGGAGCAGTCCGAGCGCCCCGGGTGCGGTGCGGCCGAAGCGGGACCATCCCCGCGGGTGCGGGGAGCAGCGGGCGGCGGGCGTAGCCCGAGCGCGCCGGTCGGGACCATCCCCGCGGGTGCGGGGAGCAGACTGGCTGACCTGCGGCTTTAGTGGGGCAGGGGTCGGTATGCGAGCACTTTCATTGATTCCGGCAAATTGCCCATAAGGGGCTAGTGTGCATCAGCTTCCCCCGAAGCGTCGTCGCTTGGAAGCTCTGCTCCAGCCGGACGGGGGCCGCTTCTCGCGGGGAGTTGTGCTGGGTGGTGCGGTGGCGTTGGGGTCGGGGCGGTGGATGAGGGTGATGCCCTCGTGGTCGGTGGGGTGCCAGGCGTGGTCGTGGGTGCGGAAGGTGAAGCCTTGTTCGTTGTTGGTGGTGTGGGCGAGGAGGGCGCGGCCCTGGCCTGCGTATTGCTGGACTTCTTCCCAGAGCGTGTCGCGTATGCGGGCGGAGGGGTTGCCCACGAATACGCCTGCGGAGATTTCCAGAAGCCAGCGGGTGAGGAAGCCTCTGAGGCCTGCAGGGCAGTTGGTGAGGACGATGACGGTCACCAGAGGGCGTCCTCGTACTCGTGGTTGTCGGGGCCGTCGTGGTTGATGCCGGAGGCGACATGGTGTCCTCCGTCGCTCTGGAGGCTGACCACGTCCCGGTCGGTGGCGGGGTCGCTGGAGTCGGCTGTCGCTGGCAGTAGGAGGCGTTTGATGTCGTTGACGCACCTGTCCAGCAGGGAGGTTTCATTGATGCGGTCCCGCAGTGCACGGCGAGTACGAGAGCCGATGTCCTCCTCGTTCTGTGCGGCCACGTCGAAGGCGAGTGGGATGCCGATCTCCGTTTTGTAGAGGTCGGCGATGTCCAGGACGAAGGACAGTTCGTGGCCGGAGTGGATGAAGCCGAGTGCTGGGCTGCATCCCAGGGAGGTGACGACTGCGTGGGTGATGCCGTACATGCACTGGGCGGCGGCGGTGATGGCCTGGTTGACGGCGTCGCCGCTGGTGAAGTCGCCGGGGGTGAAGCGGCGGCCTCGCCAGGGGACGCCTGTGCGGGCGGCTTGGACGCGGTAGCAGTCCTTGACGCGGCGTCCCTCGCGGCCGAGGAGCTCGTGCCGGGTGAGGCCGGCGGGGTCTTCATCGGGGAAGCGGAGCCGGTACATCTCGCGTGCCACGGCGAGGCGGCTGCGCGGGTTGGCCCACTGTTGGGCCTGTGCCTCCATGAGGGCGGAGGAACGGGTCAGGGCGCGGCCGGAGGCGTAGTAGCGCACGCCTTGTTCGCCGACCCAGCAGACTGCGGCGCCGGTTTCGCCCAGCACGCTCATGGCCTGGTGGGTGACCCGTGTTCCGGGGCCGAGGAGGAGGGTGCCGATGGTCGCCGACGGGATGTGGGTGGTGCCTTCGGCGTCCTGGGCTGTGATGGCGTTGGCGTCGCGGTGCACCGTGCAGCGTTCCAGGTAGACGAAGGAGAGGCGTTCGGCGGTGCGGGTGAGGTGTCTGGGGGTGAGGGCGGTGCGCTGCGAGATCGTGCTCATGATGGCTGCCGAGTTGGCTGGGCGAGGGGTGCCAGGGTGAGGAGGCCGCAGCCGTAGGCCCGGGCGCGGCCGATGCCCTGGGTCAGGGTGCGGCGCATGGCATCGGGGTCGGTGATCTCCAACCGACCGTCGAAGGTGACCGTGACGAGGGTGACCAGCTTCTTCGTGCGGGTGCCGTCGGGGATGCGGGACTTGTTGAAGGCCAGGGAGCGCGTGTCGGATACGGACAGTTCGTATTGGTCGCCGTGATGGGGCTGGCCCTGCTGGGTGGTGCCGTGTGGCAGGAGTCGTCGGTCGCTGGGTTTTTCGAGGATGCGGAAGCCGCCGCGTTTTTGGCGTTCCGGGTCGAGTAGCCAGGCCATCTGGTGGGTCGGGGTGAGGTGGGCGGTGATCTTGCGGGGTTCGCCTTCTTTGCGGCGGATGGTGTGTACGGGGTTCGCGGTCAGCCGGAAGGACCAGTGGTCGCCGGTGGCCAGGTGGTCGAGGAAGGGCCCGTAGGGTCGGGTTTCCCAGCCGGGGCTTTCCGGGGCTGCTGCTGCGGGCCATCCGGCCTGTTCGACGAGGTGGGTGAGGTCGGGCCAGTCGGGGCTGACGATGTGGAGCAGGATCTCGGCGCGGGCCCGCTGGTCCAGGCGCCATAGCACCCGCGGGGTGCCTGGGGTCGGGGCGTCGGTGGGCAGCAGGTGGGGGAAGGAGGACATGACGGCGGCGTGCATGGTCTGGGGGGAGGACAGGAGGCGCCGGGCTCCTGGTCGCGCGGTGTTGACGCGGAAACGGGAGAGGAACATCAGGCGCTCTCATCGTCGGGGACGTGGGACAGTGCTTCGAACAGATCGTGTCGTGGAGTCGTGTCCGGTGGGTTGGGCGGCAGGGGCACCTGGGTGGTGACGACGGCGCGCACGGCGTGGCGGCGGTGTGCGGCGGCGAAGCTGAGCGGCTGGTCTCGCAGGGTGTCCGTGGCCTCTGGTTCGTCGGCCGCCTTCTCGCGCTGGACGGTCAGCGTGTCAGGGGGCCGGTGGCGGTGGCGTCTGCGGTACCAGCCGGACGCCTGCCAGGGCACGCTTTCCAGTACGTCCTCCAGGCGGGCGTCCTCGTACACGCCCAGTTCGATGGGGCCGGCGGGCGGACAGGAGCGGCGGCCGAGGAACGGTGCGTACATCGGGGCTCGCACAGCCTCGTGCAGGGCCTTGAGCAGGGTGTGTTCGCCTTCGACGGCGGCGACGAAGACGGCGTCGGCGAGGTAGAACCGTTCGGACAGTGGCATCGACTTGTCGGTGTCGGGGTGGTGGGCGGTGTGGAAGTCCCGGATGCGGGTGCCGGGCTGGTCGGCGCGGACACCGAATCGTAAGGCGGCCAGAGGGGCGAGGCGCCTGTCGTCGCCGCGTTCAAGGCCGGCTGCTGATGCGAGTAGGCCGATGACGCCGCTCTTGGTGGGGGCGGATTCTGTGGTGCGGCGGGTGAAGCGGGAGGACGCGCCCCAGGATTGCAGAGGACCTGCCAGGCGTAGGGCGAGCACGGCCGTGCGGTTCATGCCGGCTTCTCCAGTCGTTCCGTAACTGCCAGGCCGACAGCGGAAACGAGGTCGTGCAGGGTGGGGGACTCGGTGCCGAGGTCCGCGAGCCTGCGGGTGTGGGGGCCGACGCGCAGGACCCAGGTGAGGGTGGTCTCGCCGTCGCCGTAGGCGCGTTCGATGTCCGGGATGTACGTGGCGAGGCGATCGCAGGCCTCCCGTAGATGGCCGCCGTGGTCGCTGGGGATCGGGTCCTCGAAGGCGGCGACGAAACTGGCCGGCCGGGTCGTGCGGAGTTTGACGACGACGGCGTCCGGGTGCGTGTGGTGGCCGAAGGTGTTGATCTTCCCGGTGGGCAGTGAGGCGACGAAGCTGTGCACGAAGGCTTCGACGGCGCGGCGTACGGGTTCGGTACGCGGTTCGTCCTCGCGCAGTCCCTGACCGAGGTTGGCGGCGAGCTGGTGCACACCCAGGGCCGCGTAGCGGTAGAGAGTGGCGGAGTTGAAGTCGACGGTGCCGATCATGCCGGCGCCGGTCTCCTGCTCGGTGTTCTCGTCATCGACGGCGGTGTAGTAGTCGGACTCGTTGTCCACCCGGTGGACGCTGATCGCGTGGGCGACTTGCACCGCGGCATCGACGTTGATGTCGGCGGCGTCCGCGACCATGCGGCCGAACAGGGCGATGTCCACGGAGTGGCGGGTGTCCGCGATCTCGCGGACGCGTTCCTTGTTCTTCTTGTCCTTGAGGAAGCCGGTGATGTCGGCGGCGCCGTCGAGGGCGAAGCGGGCCAGGCCGTCGAGCTGGCGGGCGCTGAGGAAGACCAGGTACTTGGTCTCGGGGGCCGGCGCCGGTGCGCCGTCCTTGGCCTGGTCGGCTTTGCGTTTGGGTACCTCCGTCTTCAGGCCGCTGGCCTTGACCGTCTCGTCGGCGAGATGCAGCGCCTCCTCGGCCGTCAGGGACGGATCGAGTCCCGTGATCCGCTCGGCGAGCAGTTCGACGACCTTTTTGGTGCGTACGCCGAGTTCACTGGGTTCCAGCAGATGCTCGTCACGGAAGTAGGTGCGGATGGCGCGCTTCCACGCCTGGCTGGAGACGCGGGCGCGGGGCACACCGCCGTACACGGCCGTTTTCGGTGCGCCGGTGTCGTCCCGGTTGAGGTTGCTGGGCGGGACTGTCTGCAGGGCGTGCACGTCCAGAAAGATGCGGTTCACGAAGCGTCCTTGTCGTCGGTGTCGGTCTCGGTGAGGGAGGTGGCCGCGTGTTCACCGACTGGTCCGGGATGCTGCCAGGTGTGGAAGGAGCGGCCCCATTCCCGGCGAACGAGGCCGGGCCCGTCGGGCCATTGCCAGGCATAGAACTGACCGGCGAGCAGGCCGTAGTCGAGGGGGACGTCCGCTCGGCGCAGCAGGACGACGATGTCGCGTAGCCGCTGGACCAGGGTGAGCAGGTCAGGAGCGGCTCCGGCGCGTACCAGTCGTTTGCGGACGGGCTCGTCGATCCCGTCCGGCGGCATCAGGCGCCGCACGCCGGCACCCAGACCCGCTGGCCGCTCGCGCTGGTGTGGGCGGTGCATCCGGGCGCCACGGGACTGCTGGTGGAACGCCCAGAGGGTGAGGGCCGCGTGCAGCGCATCCTCCGCCCGGACCAGCTCCGGCTCGCTCAGCGGCCGAAGGGCGTCGGTGTTGGTATGCAGGGGGCTGGTGTCGACCAGACTCCACAGATCGGGCAGCTCTGCCGCGTCCCGGCCCGCGCCGCGGCGCAGGCGGGCGAGTGCGGCAACGTCCTTGGGCCTGTCACGGAGGTACCCCTCCTGCCACGGCGTGATCCGGGCAGCCGCGAGATGAGCAACCCGCGAACGCACCGTGGGCGGGGCGGAAGCGATGGTCATACGGGGGGTCATACGAGGATCTCCGGATCGGGCGTTACACGGTCGTCAATGTCAGACACGGTGGTTGCGGATCGGGCGGTCTCCGGCCCGTTGGACGGCGCCGGCGCGGGGCGGTCGCCACCGAAGCGTTCGTCGTCGCGGTCCTCGCCGATGTCGTTGAGGCCGGTCAGCAGCCTGGCCAGGCGCCTGCGGAACCATGTGTCGGCGAGGCCCGTGTTCAGCCATCGGGTGCTCTGCTTGTCGGTGACGGTTCTGCCCTGCCAGGCGGCGTCGCCCGCACCTTCGATGAGACCGTCGCTGAGTCGGCCGATCAGGCGGCGCACGGAGCGTTTCCAGGCGGTGCGCCGCTCGAACGGGTCGTCCGCTTCGGCCAGGACGGAAAGCCAGGTGCGGTAGGGCTCCTCCAGAGCGTCGAAGCCCACTGCGCGGGCGGTTCGTCGGGGTCCTTCGTGGTCCCTTCCAGCCGCACGGGCCAGGTCGGCGGCGAGGTCTCCCAGGGCCCGCACCGCCAGATCGGCGTCCTCCGCGGCCCCGACGGCCTGCTGGGCGTAGGTGCGGTCCTGGCGGTGGAGCAGTACGACGGGCATCGGCACGTGATCGTCGACGATGTCGTCGATCACGGACTGCTGCGTCCCGTAGGCGGCGCCGATCACACGGGCCCGGATGAGGAAGTGGCGAGGTAGATGGCCCTCGGTGACCAGCCGGGAAACCCATTCGAGGATCGCCGGACGCAGGTACTTCGCCGCCTCCGCTCCCTGCGCGGCCTCGGCCCGATCGGCGACGAGCGAGGCGATGCCACGCCACGCGGATTGGGCAGGGTCATGTTCACGAGGCAGGTAGACCGGTGTCCGGCGGAGTTTCTTCTCCTGGGCAGTGCTGCGCCGCCACGCCGTCATCGGCTCCCGGCGATGCATGTTCCGCGACGCGAGCGGGTCCCCGTAGCCGAGGACGACACCGTGGACGCCGTTCGCGTCGTGGTGCAGCCGCAGCCGGCGCGACTGCCAGGTGTAGAGGTCGCGCGGACCGGTCACGGAGCGCTCGGACCCACCCGGACCGCACGGCTCGCGCCGCCAGGCCGGCCGGTCGTCCTCGGCGATCTCCATTTCCTCGGTGTCGGCCGCCATCAGATTCAGCAGCAGGGTCTCACGCAGTGTCTCGCCTTCGGCGAAGACGCCTCCCAGCCCGCCGGCCCAGCCCGTGCCCAGCGGGTAGACCTTGCCCCCTTTGACACGGGCGTCGCCGAGGGCACCGGACTTGATGCCGGAGGTGTCAAAGGCGTGTGCGTGGACGACCCAGCGGGCCGCCTCGGCGAAGGTCAGCCGCGTCACCGTGGGCATCCGGGCGGTGAAGAAGGGCTCCCCGTTGGGAACGTCGGCCACGATCCGGTTGAGGGGAGAGACCTCGCCCTTCGCCGTGCGAAGTCCAGCGGTCTGGAAGAACGGCTCGTCGGGATCGAGAAGATCGAAGCGCCTGCGGTGGGTGTCCAGGTACGTCTCGACGGGGGCGAAGCACTCGGGGTCGCTCCACAGGTCCGCCCAGTCCTCGATGTCACGAGGCCCCTGAAGAGCATCGTGCGCAACGGCCAGCAGGAGGCGTAACAAGGCGAACTCCTGCGTGGCCAGATCCCCGACGATGCGCCGTAGACCGCCCACGTGGGCGAACACTTGCCGTAAGGACAACTCGTCCTCGGAGCCGTCCTGTCTGAGCACACCGATCCACGGCCTGCTGGTCAGGTCGAACGACGGGATCGTGCGGCTACTCGTCCCAGGAGGTTCAGTCATGGTCGCGGGTCACCTCCAGACCGTCGAGGGGGCTGTAGCGGAGCAAGAAGCCTGCCAGACGGGTCTGACAATCCTCATCGAGTGTGAGAATCAGCTGGTCGGAGAGCCATGGGCTGCCCTTGCCCTGCCAGGCGGGCAGATACAGCTTCTCCAGTTCCGCGATGGCCCGGTCCATGGTCTCGGCGTAGGAGAACTGAAGGGGCAGCCGGAGACCGCAACTTGCCGCCGTGCGTCCCGCGAACGGCGTCGGCGTCTGGTCCTGAGGTAGTTCCAGGCCCCCGCGCTGCCGGCCCTTCCTGTCGGCCTTCAGCCATGGGAGAGTCGTGAGACTTCCATCGTCACGCCGCTGCACGACGACGACCTCCAGGCTCTCCCGGCCGTCCCGGACCTGGGCCCGCCCGCTCCGGCTGTCGTCAGCGTCACCCACTCCCGCCGCTACCCAGCCGAACAGCGACCGTCCTTCACGGCCCACATCGCCGAGGCGGAACACGGCAGCACGCTCGGCCTGATCCGCTCGGTGTTCGTCGAACCGTGCACGAGCTTCCTCCAACGCGCCAGACCAGTGCGGCGGGCCAACCGGACCCTGCCCGTAGGCATGTTGCACCAGCAGGCTGATGTCCGACGGCAGCCGCACAGGGCGCTCCGCACCGCCTTCCAGGTGAGGCAGCAGCACCGCGGCCGACCGAAGCAGCGTGTACCTGCCATACACGGCCACCGAGCCCCGGTCCGGTTCGGGCACGGCTGCTGCCCGGTCGCCCCAGTCGGCTCCCGTGAGCAGACAGCGGGCGGTCCGTAGCTGCCGCGGCCGGTCACTCTGGCCCTCTCCGCGCCGGTGGCGGTGCAGCCGGCCCATGCGCTGCAGGAGCAGGTCCGCCGGGCACAGATCACTCACCAGCAAGTCGAAGTCCACATCCACCGACTGCTCCACCACCTGGCTGGCCACCACAATGTGCCGCCCTTCAGGCCGCCGAGCATCCTTCCCCGGAGGTCCGAAGCGCTCCAGCAGATCCCTGTCCTTCGCCATCCGGTCGACATCGACGAAACACGAGTGAGCGACGGTGACGTCCTCGACACCGAACCTGTCCCGCAGCACACGCGCGGTCTCCAGCACGCGCCTGACCGTGTTGCGTACCACCAGAACACATCCGCCACCGGCGAGCTCGGCTTCCAACCGGTCGACGAGGACGTCCAGGTCGTCGGCGAGCCACTCCACCACCACGTCCGTGGACCGTCCCGACGCCCGTGGGCGACACACCAAGGGAGCCCGTCCGGGAACGACCGCGCTGATCAGCGGATACGCGCTGCCCGCCGCACCCGCTGCGCCCGCCGCGCCCACCTCGGCACGGGGCCCGGTGCCTTCCCCCGCATATGCCCAGAGAAGTTCCTGCCGACGTGCGGCGGGTAGTGTCGCGGACAGCACGATCACCGGGACCCGGTAAGCCCCCAACCAGGACAGCACCCGGTCCAGGTACACGTTCATATAGGTGTCGTAGGCGTGCACCTCATCGATGACGACGACCTTGCCGGCGAGCGCGAGATGGCGAAGAGCCAGGTGTCTGCTCTTCAGCCCCATGAACAGCAACTGATCGATGGTCCCCGCCACGAACGAGGCCAGCATGGCCTTCTTACGCCCGCGCAGCCACGCATGCGCAACGAGTTCTGCACCACTACGACGCCGTTTACCGGGCTGCTGCCAGGACAAATCCACCGGCTCGTCCACGTCGACGGCCATGACCCGCCCTCCTCGGGCCATCAGCTCGGCGAAGTCCTCGTTGAGAGCCGCCTTGGAGTGCGCCAGATGCACCGAGCGCGGTGCCTCCTTCACTCCAGGCAGCCGGCCCAACCAGTCGAGCAGACGAGGAAACATGGCATTGCCCGTGGCCATCGTAGGCAGGGCGAAGAACACTCCGCCCGCCCCCGAGCGCGCAGCGAAGATCTCCGCCACAGCGAGCGCGGCCTCCGTCTTGCCCTCGCCCATCGGCGCCTCGATGATCACCAGACCTGGCGCCTCCATCTCCCGGGCAAGCAGCACGGCACCCTCCTGGACCGGGCGCACCGTGGCTCCCGCGGGTAGCCCGAACCGTGAGACGAGCAACTCCTGAGCGCTTTCCGCAGGTTCTTCGGCCCTCCAGGGCCCCGGAAGCTCCAACCCGCGCCAGGCCGCGGCAAGCCGCTCCTCGTCGCTTCGCGACGCCCCGTCGGGGAAATACGGAAAGAGGTCAGGATTACTGGCGATCCAGTCACAGACAATGACCAGCGCGGTGAGCAGCACCTGCACCGGCTGCGGCAGCCTCACCGTCCGCCACTGCCCGAGCCGCCCGTCCACACCGAAATGAGCGGCGCACGCATCGAGCAACTCGGCCTGCACCTGCCGCCAGACACGACTACTCTCGCCTCGGGTGCGCAGCAACTCCTTATGCTCGTAGACGGCCTTGATCTGCCCGTGCTCGGGCGGGACACCGTGATGTCCTCCGACAGCAACGGTGAACTGACCTGTGCGGGCGGATGCCCAACCGTGCCGCTCCTCCAGCCACTCAGCCAGCAGAACCTGCCCGGCCAGGCCGTGCGGCGCGATCCGGCGATCCCTCCCCATCGCCTTGGCCGAACCCATCTCCAGACCCCGCGCACGCATGACGTCGCCAAGTTGATCCACCTGACAGGCGAAGGCGGGAGTGGCCTTGCCGATGTCATGTACACCAGCGAGCCATACGGCGAGGGCGCGCGCGTCGGACTCCCCCTGAGGCAGCGCCTCGGCTACCACCCTGCGCACTCGCACGGGCAGCCAGTGGTCCCATAACAGGCCAGCCACAGCCGCACTGTCCTCCATGTGCCGCCACAGGGGAAGCCAGCCCTCGGTGTCACGATCATGCTTGGCCCACACGGATCGTGCCGCCGCCCCAAGCCGACCCAGCAGACCGTCAGCACCAGATGCACGTTCCTCGGCACGTCGCTCACCGCTCATGACAGAGGAATACATGCGAAACGGTGTTGTGTGGGCTGGATTTAGAAGATAAGAGCAACTGGGGGGTGGTTGGAGAAGACGGACTGCCGAGTCGTATCGCAGTGCATATGCTGGAGAGTTGGGGTGTGGGTGGCCTCGCTCAAGGCAGCTAATTAACAAATGTCCTATTCATCCGAATCGAATGAAGTGCTCGAAATCCAGCTCCTCCGCCGGCTAAAGTCGCAGGTCATCGAGTCTGCTCCCCGCACCCGCGGGGATGGTCCCCAGAACCAGACAATGCCCAATGTCTGTAGGCACTGCTCCCCGCACCCGCGGGGATGGTCCCGTCGAGACCCGCTACGGCGCCATGTACAAGGCCTGCTCCCCGCACCCGCGGGGATGGTCCCACCACCGACATCGAGCAGAGCCGCAGCACGGTCTGCTCCCCGCACCCGCGGGGATGGTCCCAGGTCTGCTGTGCGGGCCGGTTGTCCGCATCCCTGCTCCCCGCACCCGCGGGGATGGTCCCTCGGGGTCCAGGAGGTGTCGGGGCATCGGAAGCTGCTCCCCGCACCCGCGGGGATGGTCCCAGCCAGAGTCCACGATCAAGGGAGAACCGAATCTGCTCCCCGCACCCGCGGGGATGGTCCCGAGGAGAGTGCCCGCCGTGACCACGCACGCGGCTGCTCCCCGCACCCGCGGGGATGGTCCCCTGCATGCTGGTGATGCCGAGCGCGTTGGCGGCTGCTCCCCGCACCCGCGGGGATGGTCCCGACGAGCTCAAGGCCACCCTGGCGCAGCTCGGCTGCTCCCCGCACCCCCGGGGATGGTCCCGTACACGTCCGGGTAGCGGTCGGAGACGCCGACTGCTCCCCGCACCCGCGGGGATGGTCCCACAAGGCCAGACCGTACCGGCATTGCCGTTGGCTGCTCCCCGCACCCGCGGGGATGGTCCCTTTCCGAGAGCCCAGCGCACGGCGTGAGGGGTCTGCTCCCCGCACCCGCGGGGATGGTCCCGCGCGACGTAGCTCCTCGTCGCGACGCATCCACTGCTCCCCGCACCCGCGGGGATGGTCCCGAGCAGAATATGACCGGCGCCGCTGTTCCCGTCTGCTCCCCGCACCCGCGGGGATGGTCCCGCGAACGGGGTGTAGGGGGTGAGACGCTTCTTCTGCTCCCCGCACCCGCGGGGATGGTCCCGCGGCCTGTCGACTCGTGCCGAGCGCGCGGCCCTGCTCCCCGCACCCGCGGGGATGGTCCGGGCGACCTGGACGACAGCGAGGACATCGTCTGCTGCTCCCCGCACCCGCGGGGATGGTCCCGAGACGTTCGCGGAGTCCGAGCAGGATCGCGCCTGCTCCCCGCACCCGCGGGGATGGTCCCGTGACGTTTCATGACGAGGACGGGCCGCTCGGCTGCTCCCCGCACCCGCGGGGATGGTCCCACTGTCCTGTCGTCAATCTCCACCTTGATGGGCTGCTCCCCGCACCCGCGGGGATGGTCCCGGCACCTGGACCGTGCCCGGGTGATCGCCAAACTGCTCCCCGCACCCGCGGGGATGGTCCCCCGTCGGTCTGGGCTTGGAGGTAGAAGGCGGTCTGCTCCCCGCACCCGCGGGGATGGTCCCGGCATGGTCCTGGAGGTCATGGGCGAGGTCGCCTGCTCCCCGCACCCGCGGGGAAGGTCCTCCGCGCGTGCGGCGGCGACGCCGTCCCGGGTGCTGCTCCCCGCACCCGCGGGGATGGTCCCGGCTGCTGGACAACGAGGGCCGCGGCCGGCGCCTGCTCCCCGCACCCGCGGGGACGGGCCCTACCCGGACACGCTCACGCGGGTCGCGGTCAACTGCTCCCTGCACCCGCGGGGATGGTCCCGCGAGGATGAGTCCGATGTCGATTACTTCCTGCTGCTCCCTGCACCCGCGGGGATGGTCCCGTGCAGGGTTCCACCGGCTCAGCCGGGACGGCTGCTCCCCGCACCCGCGGCGATGGCCCCAGTCCAGGTCCGCGCCGAACGCCTGACTCATCCTGCTCCCCCCACCCGCGGGGGATGGCCCCCGCGACGGGAGCGACTCACGAGCGAGGAGCTGGGCCTGCTGCCGTATGACGTAGGCCGAGCTCCGCCCGCCGCACAGGCCTGCGACGACGGGAAAATTACGGACTGTCGCCGCGTAAGCACGCGCGATAGCCTTGTCTCTGCCTTGTGCGGGATGACCGGCGACACAGGAGGGGCGCGAGGGGGATCGTGGAGCGGCGCGATATGCGAGGGCATTACGAGGAGCTGGCAGTCGAGTACGACGAGCACTGGGTCTACGGTCCGGACTACGTTCCCTGGATGTCGGGCCGGATCGCAGATGCGTTGCGGCTCGTTCCCACGGACCGAATCGCCGATGTCGGCTCGGGGACGGGTCTGTTCGCCAGAGAAGTGGCGCGTCAGCTCCAGCCTCGTCATCCCATTCTGTGTGTCGATCCGTCCGAGGCCATGCTCAGTCAGCTTGGCACGCCGCCGCCGGCCGCTCTGACGCCGATCGTTGCGTCTGCTGAGGACATCGCCGAAGGACGTACGCGTCTGCCCTACGAGCGGCTCGACGCGATGTGGTTGAAGGAGTCCGTGCACCACGTGGCCGATCCGGCTCGCACGCTTCGTGGCCTGGCCGACCGGCTGGCGCCCGGAGGCCGGTTGCTGGTGGTGATGCTTCCGGCCAGTATCCAGTACCCGCTGTTCGAGGCGGCCCTGGCGCGGTTCGAGGAGTTGCAGCCGGATCCCGCCGTTGTCGAGGGGCATCTGCGCGCGGCGGGGCTGGAGGCCAGCCTGACTTACGTCGAGCATGAGCTGCGCATCGACCGGGACAAGTATCTCGGCATGGTGCGTGCTCGCTACATGTCTCTGCTCTCCACGTTCAGCGACAGCGAGATCGAGAAGGGCATCGAGGAGATGCGCGCCGCTCATCCGGAGCCGGTTCTGGTGCTTCCCGACCGGTTCGCCTTCGTCCTCGGTCGGCGGGTCGGGGAGTCCGTGTGAGCGCCATGGTCGACGAGCGGTTGCGGCGCCTGCGCAGTGAACTCGACGACCATTCACGGATCGCCGATCGACTGGGGCTCGATCTGGAGCGGCCGTTACGGTCCCTCAACGACGGCTACCCCGAGAACGCGGTGGCCCTGGTCGGGAAACTGACCGAGAAGCTGCTCAAGGAGTTGTGGCGTCACCACGACATCGAGGGGGATCCTTCGACGAAGGCGCTGAACGACCTGGTCAAGCGGTGCCGTCCGCACATTCGCAGCAGCACGGTTCTGGATGCGCTCGACGACATTCGACGGCTCCGTAACCGCTCGACGCACGACGGGTACGACATCAGTGACGAGGACGGCCTGCTGGCGGTCCGCAGGCTCGTAGACGTACTGGTCTGGTTCACAGACACCGGGAGTGCCGCGCTCCTCGGTGGCGAGCCCGATATGGTGCCCGAGGTGGCGCGCCGCTGCGAGTTTCTCGCCGGGCTGTACGTCACCCTTGGGTACCGGCAGGCCAAGCGGTTCGTCCTCAGCCCGGATACCGTGTACCAGCTGTTCTGCCGTGAGTCGGGCATGCGGCTGGAGTACGTGGAGTTGATGCTCTCCCGGGATGCCGACGACCTGAGCACCGTTCTTGCCTCCAGCGGCGGGGAGCTGCTGCGTACCCGGTTGCCCAAACTCACTCGGTTCGTCGTCCTGGACAACGACAGCGGCGCGCAGCCCGGCGCCCTCCACCAGATGCTGGGTCTCGACTTCCGCATCGTGCGCTACGACGGCTTCGTCGACACCCTCGTCGATCTTGACGCTCACCTCTCCCATCTGTCCTCCGCTCATGTCCTGGCGGGGCCGCGGACTGCTGTCCCCGCGGCGGCGCTGACCACAGATCCGCGCACCGGCGAGTTGAGGATGGAACAGTCCGAAGACGCTGCGGAACTCCTGAGGCGCCTGGTGCGCGGCAGCGCGAACGTCCTGGTCACCGGACGCCCGGGGAGCGGCAAGAGCACGCTTTTGCGCTCCCTGGCTGCCAATCCGGAGGTCCGCCGCTTCCGCTTCTACTTCGATCTGAGTCTAAAACCGAAGGGTGAACCGTTCTCCGAGTACGCGGCCCGCCTCCTCGCGCCGGCCATGACCTCGGACCGTTCGCGTGCTTACGATCTCTTCCTCTACCTCATCCGTTCCGGCACGGCGGTGTGTGTGCTCGACGCGGTGGACGAGGGCGTCGACGAGCCAAGCCCTGCCGGCTTCCTGCGGCTCTTCACCGATCTGGCAGCCGTCCTGTCCGCCGAATCGGCAGTGGTGATGAGTTCAAGGGTCTCCTTCCTCGCGGACTCGCCCCAGGTACGCCAGCTGCTGGACAGCGGCGCGGGCCGCTCCGAGCAACTGGTGGAGCAGATGTACGCGAACGGCCTCGATCCGTCCCGCGTGCCTCACTTCCATGTCGTACGCCTGGCTGATCCGAAGGCAACTCCTCTGGAGAGGCGCCTCACCGCGTCACTGAAGCTTCCTGCGGGGAAGCCGCTCGCGGACATCTTGGGCGTTCACCTTTCGCGGACGTTGGCGGAGGCCGGGCAGGCTGAGTTGGAGCAGCGGTTGCCCGCCGCGTTCGGCCACGCCTTCCTTACCGACCGCACTGTGTTCTCCCTCCTCGATATCCACCGGCAGTTGGGTGCCGGCGCCTTCAAGGACGGGCGCCTCGGTCTCGACAACTGTGTCCTGGCTCCTGTGCTGCGGCCTGCCGGGCGAGATCACCTTGCTTTCGCGCACACGGCGTACCAGGAGTTACTGGCTGCCAGGTTTCTGGCCGAGCCGAAGAACCGGGAAACCGCAGCGGACCTTTCAGGCGGTGCCTTCCTTACCGAGCAGGTCCGCGCGTTCCTTGCCGGAATGCCCGGCAGCCCCGAAACAGAGGACTGCGTGCTGCCCGCCGGAGCGTATCTGGTCGGGCCGGCAGAACGGCTGCTGATCCGCCGCGTCGAACGCCCCGTACGCTTCGACCGCCATGCGGTGACGGTCGAACGCTACCGCCGCTTCCTCGACGCCTTGGACGCGGACGGCACCTCGCAGTGGGACCACCCCGACCAGCCGGCTCACGTGACACACCGCCCGTGGACCGACCGGCTGATGCGGCCCGACTACTACGAGAATCCGCGCTATGCCGACCACCCCGCCATCTGCGTGAGCTGGTGGAGCGCCTACGCCTTCGCGGCGTTCGACGGCAAGCGTCTGCCGACCTCGCTGGAATGGGAGGCCGCGGCCCGTGGAAGCTTCGGGCGCTTGTTCCCCTGGGGCGACGGCCCCGACATCGCCCGTGTCAACTGCGCCGACACATGGGTCGATCAGCCCGTCGTGACCTACCAGGCGTGGTACCGGGACTTCGCGGGCGATGCTGTCAGGCGGGCAGGGGTGACACCCGTCGGCGAACGGCCCGGCAACCGCTCGCCGTTCGGCGTCCTCGACATGGTGGGCAACTGCTGGGAATGGACCTCCACCAGCCTGGACGACCTCGGCGAGGCCGTCATCTGCGGCGGCAGCTACGACAACCCGATGCGTGCGGTGCAGACGAGTAGCAAGGGCATCTACCGGAAGCGCGGAACAAGCAACGCGGTCGGCTTCCGGTGTGTGCAAGACGCCGACACGTCCAGCACAGGGGAGACGACGCAATGAGCGGGGCCGGGGCGCGGCAGGGAACCATCGTCGACAGGCGCCCGAGCGGTGGAGGACCGAGCGGTGCGCTCGGCTCGTACGTCGTCCGGGACGACGAGGACGAGCGGTACTACACCTTCGACTACCGGCAGATCGTCACCGAGGGATTCCGGACCATCCGCACCGGCGAGCACGTCCGCTTCTACATCAGCGCCGAGAGCCCCGATCGGGCCGAGTTCGTCATCCGCCTCGACCAGCCCGACCCGGCCGAGTACTACCGGTGACCACGGCCGGTAACCCACTGCTTGAGGAGGTCACGGGGGCACGCCAGGAGCTGACCGTCGTCCTGCCGGTGCGGCTGCTGCGCACCCCCCAGTGGCCCGAAGGGCCCTTCCCCTTCGATCTGGGTAACCGCCGCACGGACACCCAGACCCGCTCCACCTACTTCGCACCCGCTTCCGCCCGCGCACTGTACGGGGAACCCGGGCGGCCATGTCGATGGCATCTGCCGCTCGACGTCAAGCACGACGGGTTGCAGCTGCTCGGGATGGAACTGCTGCGTGCGGCCACCACCAGCAACACCGAGCACGCCCTTGCCGTCCTTCACTTCAGCGTGGAAAGAGAGCTGCTGCCCGTGCTGCGGGCCCTGGCCGGTCGGCGGCCGAACCACGGTGAGGAACCGCTCACCGGGCCCTTCGACCCTGCCAGGCTCCTCGCGGGCGTCGCCGATGTTCGTGACCGCGACGCACCCTTCGCCATCGCTCGGCCCTACACGATCGCCTTCCTGACCCCCACGCCGCAACAGACCCCCGCGCTCCGCTCCGGCTTGGAAGGGACACTGCCCGCCACCGCCGACCGCTGGCTGTGGCAGCTCGCCTCACGCTCCACACCCGAGGACTTCCCCCTGCCACCCGAGACCGCCGGCCAGCAATTCAAGGACGCCATAAGGATCTCAGCGGACTGGAGCGCCCTGGTACTTCGACAAGGGGCTGCTTTCCTCGGCCATCGGGCGGACACCGGGGCGGGCGACTTCTTCGAGTTCGCCGCACTGCATTCCCGCACCGTCTACCTCGACGCCCTGCTCCTCGGCTCGCTCCAGCGCGATCACATCGACGAGCTCACGGACGAACTCTCCCACGTGTTCACCTCCGCGCGGCTGGCCCACCGGGTCGCCAGACTGGAGAGGAACATCGCCGTCTTCCGCAGCACCTACTGGCGCCAGCACCTCACGGCACACGGGCCGGCGAATGATCTCCTGCTCGCCTTCCAGAACCAGCACCGGTTACCCGTACGGTTCGACGAGATCCTCGCCGAAGCGGCCGACTACAGCAGGCTCGTGCAGACCCAGGAAAGCCAGCAGATCAGCGGGGCCCTGGGCGTCCTGACCATCCTCGGTCTACCGCTCAGCACAGCCCTGAGCATCCTGCAGGTCCTCGACGACCACTCCGTGGTCGACCTGATCGTCTCCCTCACCTTGTCGATCGCCGCCACGGCCGCGGCTCTGACCACGCGGTACGGGCGCTTGGTCCTGTCGTCGCTGCGGGGCGAGATGACCAGGCGTAGAGATCACCGAACTGCCCACCGACGTGATGGCTGACCGACTCAGAGCGTGTGACACAATTTTCACGCTTGACCGGGGCACCGTCCGTCAGTCAAGACCTCCTGTGTCGATGAGGTGGGCGAGGAACAACTCCTCCAGTGCGTCGTCGGAGGCGTTGGGCAGTCTGGTGTCAGGAATGTCGCTTTCCAAGCCCCATTCCGTGTTGAAGGTGATGCCGAGCCTGTCAGGGATGAGGTTCGCTCGCGCCCACGCCACGAACTCCGCTGCCATCGCGGCAGTGCTTTCTTCAATAGCCAACCCTTCCGGGTTCAACTTGGCGATTCCCTCTGCTTCCTCACCTCCGTCCAGTGTGATACCGAAGAAAAGCGATGCCTCACCACCGGGCAGTTCTGCTCGTGGGTCCTCGGTCCGGATGAACTCGTTGGGGTCGCGCGCCAGTAGTCGCTCACGGATCTGGGTGAAGGTCAGCCCCCATGTCTCGCCTGCGGGGGGCGTAAAGATGTAGGTTGTGCGCAGCTCGGCGAGCTCACTGGTATTCATTGGTCAGTCCTTGCGTGGCTCTGCTTGTGGTCAGGGTGCATAGCGAGCGTAGCCCTTCACCCCGTAAGCAGCCATCATCAGGCGCCAGTATCCCACGGAGTCCGGGTTGTTCGTGACGGTCTCCACGCCGCGCATCTCGCTGTTTCGTGGGTCTTTGAGGGCGGCGGAGTACTTGGCCAACTCCTTGCGGTCTGATGCGTACAGGAAGTCTCTCTTTCCTGTTTGGCTGCTTTCGCGGAGTTGGTCGAGGGTTCGGTAGCACTTGCGTTCGTCGTTGACATATTTTGCTTCCACCGCCATGCCGTCGCTGTTGCGGAACCCGTCGACCATAAGGGTGTTGTGCTTACCGAAACCCGGAGGGATCGGCACTTCGTACTCCGGATATCCCGCTACGCGTTTCTGATAGGCGACCTCCGCAGGCTTTCCTCCAGATACGTCACCCTGGCGTAGTGAGTCGAGCCAGGTTTGGAAATCTTTCCGGTCGTTTCCTGTCAGGGGCGGGAAGCGCGGGTCCGGAGGTACTGGTGGAGGGATCGGTTGTCGACGTGGTCCGTTGGCCGGTCGGAAGCCAGCGGGGACGAGAACCGGCACGCGCACCGGCCACGGGATCAGTGGTGGTAGGGGGGGCAGGAGGCCGTGGTCTGTATCCGGCTTCGGGATCTTCACCTGTGCCTTGGACGCGTCCAGGGCGTGCGGTATGTGGCCCAGTCCGGCGATGTGCACGTCGTTGGCCACCAGCTCGGGAAGTCCGCCGTCGTGGCCCTCGCCGCCGAAGACCGGCATTCTCCACACCGGCAATGGGTCACCAAGGACGGGGTCATTCTCGTCTGGGATCCTCTTGAGCGCAGTGCCAATGTGGTCGGCGTACGCTTCGCAGGCGTTGGCGAGCATTTTGCATGCTGCGGGAAGATTGGCGAGAAGGGTTTCCTGGTCGCTTACTTGAGCGGGGGGTGGATTCTTTCCAACGAACTTCTTGAACCAGCCTTCAATGGAATCAGCCGCGTCACCTGCCTGGTCGAGAGTGGCCGTTCGCCACGCGGTGTCAGAGTCCCAATACGCGTTACCGAGGATCTCGGATGCAGTACGCCAACTCCCTGCCACCTTCCGTAATTTCTCTCGCTGGCCGTGGAATCGCTGATTGAGAAGGTATCGATCCACCCCGCTGGTCTCACCTACGACTTCGGGTAGATCCTCGGCCTCATGGCTTACTCGCGCCGAGCAGTCCGGTTTTGATGGCATCGAACCGATTCCCGGCGCCCCGGGCGATCGGTCGAGTATTTCCGCGGCGATCTTGCTTTCGTGCTTGAGGAAAATCTCCGCCCCTTCAACGAGAGCATTCGCCCCGCCCGCCATGGCCTGGTGAGCGTGCCCTGCCGAGTCGAAAACAGCCTTCACAGCAGGCTTGTATACGGCTGCGAACGCCCGCCCGGCATCATCGTCTCCCGCCATACCACCGTTCTCGGCGAGAGCCGCGAAGAGGAGGCTCAACATGTCGTAAATCAAGTCTCTCAAACCCACCAGCGACCACGACGCGTTGACGAAGTTCGCTGTTTGATGCCGAAGGTCCAACCCTCACACCTCCTATCTACGGTGCGTGGACAGCTCGTACCAATGACAACTCTCCTCCCCGTGACGGTAGGACCGCGCTATCGGATCCGGCCATGCAGATCACCACCCCTGTGCGTGGCCTCCGATGCAGATCTTTAGGGGAAGGAGGAAGGTCTCGACGTCGTCATGGGATCGCGGTCCACCTCCACGGTCGTGGGCCTTCCAGCCCTCGTATGCAGGACACGCGGTAGGCGGCCTGGTCCCGGGCGCCGGGTTGTTCGTCGGCGTACTGGACGGCGAAGGAGGCCTGGCGGAGTTCCCGGATGCTGAGCATGGTGCGGTAGCCGCTCCAGGAGGTGACGTCGTGGCCGTAGGCCTCGCAGTAGCGTTCGTAGTCCTCGCGCGGCAGGGTGCCGAAGGTTTCCATGTCGCCGGCGGTGGCGGTCAGGTCCCATTCCGGGCGGCCGAGCGACGTTCGCTCGAAGTCCAGGAGGTACGTGGTTGCCTCGGTGTCCGTGATCACGCAGTTGCCCTGCCAGGCGTCGCCGTGGATGACGCGGGCAGGTCGGCCTTCGGGGAGTTCGTTCCACTGCTGTTCCAGGTCGGCGAGCTGTCCCATGAGCCAGGTGCGGTCGGTGTCCGGGAGCCAGGATGCCTGGGTGATGCGGTCCGCGACGCGTACGAAGGGGTTCATGGTGCCGAGCGGGATGTTCGGTACCGGCAGGTCGTGCATCTGCCGAAGGAGTGGAGCCAGGTCCATGACGGTGCCGGTGCGGTGGGGTGGGAGTTCTTCCCAGAAGGTCACCGCGCGACCGCCGACTACGACCGGCTGGTCGATGTCCAGCGGCCGGACCGCACGGAGTCCGCTTCCCGCGAGCCAGCGCGTGACCGCCACCTCGCGGACGGCGGCCTTGTCCTGGCCCGCGCGGGAGATACGAGCGACGATCTTGCCGGGGAGGCGCCAGATGTCGTTCTCGGCGAAACGTATGGGCTCAGCTCCTGTACAGGATATGTCTGCCGCGCCTGCGGCCTCGATGAGGACCGCGAAGGACGCGCTGAGCCGGTCTGCTGTCATGACAGGACCGTGGTGTCGATGTGCTCGCGGAGTTGGTGAAGCTCGCCTTGCGGCAGAGTGCGGTTGAGGGAGAGGCGGCGCAGGTCGCGGACGTCGTCGAGGGTGCGCTTGGAACTCACGCGGCCTGCTTCCTTCAATGCCTTGTGCGCGATGGCGACCGCCTCCCGGGGATCTCCGGTGGCCATGGTGAGCGAGGCGAGTTTGGTGCCGGAGATGGCGCGCGAGCGGAGGTAGGTGTCCCGGTGTCCGGTGATGGCGACGCGGAAGCGGTCGGCGGCGGGCCGGGGGGAGTAGCCGGAGAGCAGTGTGGCGTCGTAGAGGGCGTGACCGGTGTCTCCGTGGTGCTGGGCGCGGTCGTAGTAGGCCATCCAGGGCTGGTCCTCACCGGTCCGGGCGTGGGAGAACACCTCGTCGCTGCGGCCGATCGCGGCCAGGGTGCTCTGGACGTCACGCATCTTCGCCAGGGCTCGGGCGCGGGCGTTGTGGAGCATGGCCTGCTCGCGCGGCGTGAGACGGTCGGCGCGGACGAGTCCCTGCTCGGCGTGGGTCAGCCCCTCGTCGGGCGCGCCGACCCAGATGGCCTGGCGGGCTCGCCAGTTCTGCGCGTTGGCGCGCAGGTGCCAGTTGCCCACGTGCTCGGCGCACTCGACGGCGAACTTCAGCAGCCGGCGGGCTTCGTTGTGCTCATAGGCGTCGAAGGCGGCGGCTCCCATGACGACGGCGAGGTCACCTACGGCCGTGAACAGCGGCTCCTTCAGAGAGGCCGGGCAGCGTACGTGCAGTAGGCGTGATGCCCAGGTGAGCTGTCCTGTGCAGGCTTCACGCACCATGCCGGCGCCTCCGTACAGGTTGTCCCAGCCGGAGAGTGTGGTCGAGGCGGCTCGGACCTGCTCGATGTCCTGCGGGCGTACGGCCTTCGGTAGGGCGCCGTGGCCCAGGGTCGGTACCAAGCCCATGGGTGTGGCGGACATGGCGGTGCCGCTGGCGGCGGCGAGGAAGGATCGACGTTCCACGGTTGTCTCGCTTTCACCCGGGAGCGTGTCCGGATCTTCCGGCACGGCGTCCATCGGCTTCGGAGTACCGTCAGCGACGGGGTTGGGCAGCGGGCTGGTGGTTCTGCCGCGGTGGACGTTGTCCGCATCCTCCTCGACCCGCCGCCACAGTCTGATCAGTGCTCCGCCTGCCTCCAGCGCCTCATCCAGGGCGGCGGCCCTGGCGGGCCCGCATGATCGGGTGCCCTTCTCGATCCGTTCGATCAGGGACGCGCTGACGTTGATTCTCCTGCCCAGTTCTGCCGTGCTGAGGCCGCGCTGGTTGCGCCAGTTCCGTACCTCCACGCCGAACCAGGCGTGAAGCGACACGGTGTCGTCCAAGGGCTTCGGCTTCTGCGACATGGTGGCCCCCTTTGCCGCCCTCATGCGGACAACGAGAGCGGCTGCCGCGTTGTCCGCATCATCAACTCGGTTCTGTTCTGCCCGGGGTTGCACTCTGGTTACGGCGAATTACGGCGAAGAGAGAGCGCAGCGACTGGCGCTCTCCGTGCCGTGCGAGGCTTCGCCGGTGCGGGCGTTCCACCTCGTCGGCCCGGACGCCCACCCGCCCCCGGGCCCGGTGAAGCAGGTGTCACTCAGGCGATCGGTGGAGTTGGCCAGCGCCGATGGCGTCCGCGAACTCCGACCATGCCCGGGCGCCGAAGCTGACCATGGCACGGCCCGGGTCTTTCGAGTCGCGAACGAGTATGCGGCCCCTACGGGAGCGTGCGCATTCCACACATTCGTTGTTCGGATTCCCGCTGTAGCTGCTCTTGCGCCAGGCGAGCTGGGAGTGGTCCATGGATTCCTCGCTACGTCAGTTGCAGGTGCGTCTTTCTGGCCTCGGCGATGAGGGCTGCCGAGGAGTCGGGGTCGAGCGCCTCACCGCGGAGGAACTCGATCGCATTGGTGTACTCGGTCCGCGCGGCCGGCTCCTCCAGAACCAGGCTTCCGACCTGGTTCTCGATGAAGATCACGTCGAGCGAGGGATCGGGGCCCCCGAGGATCACGAAACTCGTGAGAGACGCGGTGTACGCGCCCTGCGAGAACGGGAGGATTTGGATGCTCGTGGATGCGGCACGGCCACGTTCCAGCAGGTAGTCGAGCTGAGCGGCCATGACCTGGGGGCCTCCGACCTGCCGGTGCAGGACGGACTCGTCGAGTACCACCCGGTAGTCGGGCGGCGCCGGCCGGTCGAGGATCTGTTGTCGCCTCATCCGAACGCCGAGATACTCGTCGACCTCGGCCTCGGGAAGCGCGTGGCCGGGCGTGGGCCGGATCGCACGGGCGTAGTCCAGGGTTTGCAGCAGCCCGGGCACCAGCCCAAGCGCGTAGTGGCTGATCCTGGGTGCCTCGTTCTCCATGGCCAGCAGGAGCCGCATCGGGCTCGACAGCCTCTCGGCGTACGGAAGCCACCAGCCCTCGACGTCCTTGGAGTTCTTCGCGAGAGCGACCAGGCGTTCGCGCTCCTCGTCAGAGGCTTCGTACGCCCTGGCCAAGGCGTCTACCTGGTTCCAGCGCACCGCGCCGACGGCCCGCTCGTACCGGCTCACCGTCGCCTTGGACACGCCGGCCTTTTCGCCTGCCTCCTCGGCGGTCATACCCCGTTCCGCCCTCAGCTCGCGGAGTCGGTAGCCCAACTGCCGGCGCCGGGCCGTTGGGCCTTCGCTGGTGGTCAGGGGCGGCGCAGGGTCATTGGACTGCCTGGCCATCGTGCTCCTTCCTCGACGAGTGCACTCAGTGTGATCTCCGGCGTGCAGGAGCCGGAAGCACGTTACACGGCGGAACAGCTTCGGACATGGCACCGAGCATATGCGCGAAA
This sequence comes from Streptomyces sp. TS71-3, assembly GCF_018327685.1. Taxonomy (NCBI): domain Bacteria; kingdom Bacillati; phylum Actinomycetota; class Actinomycetes; order Kitasatosporales; family Streptomycetaceae; genus Streptomyces; species Streptomyces sp. TS71-3. The sequence continues at coordinate 1,167,242 of NZ_BNEL01000001.1, forward strand.
CGCCCATGCGGACACTTTCACAATGAGCGTTACATGGAGAGCGATACGAAGCCCATACTCCATGGCGTTGCTCCCGACCTCGTCGAGGGCGACGGCCAGCGAACTTGATGCGGTTTTCCCCGCCCAACATCGAGGACGTCCCATGGTTCCCACGCTCTCCCCCCTGCCCCGGCCCGCCGGAGCACCACCCAACGACCCGCCGAGCCGGCCACTTCCCGGCAGTTGGGAAGTCGCGGCCGACCGCACGACTGCGCACCCCGCCCTTCTCCGCCGGATAGCGAAGGTCCACCTCGAACTCTGCGGCCTGGCCGGCAGCCCGGCGATGGACACGGTGCCGCTGCTTCTCAGCGAGCTGGTGGCCAATGCCATTCAGCACGGCGGCGGAGAGGTCCGCGTCCGGGTGCGCCTGGGTGGCTGGCGGCTCCTCATCGAGGTGACGGACGGCGGCAAGGGGCTACCGGTGCTGCGGCGCCGCGGCCTGGAGGAGGAGAGCGGCCGAGGTCTCCTCCTTGTGGAAGCCCTGGCCGAGTCATGGGGCGTCAGCGAGGACGGGGCGACGACCTGGTGTGTCATCAGCATCCCCTGGTCATCAGGACTCCCCGCTGACCAGGGCAGAACCGACTGCTCCTCGAACCCTCCGGCCTGAACCGTCTGCGTAAGGGGTTTCGACTCTTGGGCTGCTCCGTTCACCGAGGTGAGCCAGTCGCCCACGCCTGTGTGTCCTCCGAACGCCCGTCTCCTCCGGATGCCACCGCACTCCGACTCCCTCGTCGTTCCGAGCGGAATCCCGGTTGGGACGGGTTGCCACGACCAGAAGACAAGCTTCTTTGGAGTCCTTCATGCACTTCCAGTTGCCATGGGGTCCCGTCCTCCGACTCAGAAAGAGCGGCGGGGCTTCGAACAGAGCCACACGGACGGAAGCCGCGCACGAGAAGAGGCCTGTCGTGGGGGAGGAGTGGTGAGCGGTCTCGGCACGAGCTCCCTCGCCGTCGTCCGCGATCCGCTGGGCGGCGCGTCCGACTGGGCGCTCGTCGGAGAAGCCCTGCTGCAGAAGCACCAGTACGTCGGCGTGGCCGTGCAGAAGCTGGATCAGACCACTGTCGACGCGGGAGTCCTGAACGAGCAGGTCGAGCGGGTGATGTCCGCTCTGGAGCAGCACAGCGGCCATCGGGCCTTGACGCCCGGCGGTGCCTCCTGGCTGCACGTCCAGCAGGTTCCGGTGCGACGTCTGATGGCTCAGCTTCTGCGGAAGCTGCTGGCGCTAGACGAGTGGGCGCCGTTCGCTGCCTCTCCCGGGCCCCTTCGCGCGGCTCCCTACGAGGGTCTGATCGGTCTTCGGGAGGCGAGTTCTCGGGAGTACCGGGCCTACACGGCCACCTGGTCGGGCGTCGCCGGCGCGCTGGGGGCTGACATCGAGCTCAACCCGGCTCGCGCCGGCAGGCTCCGACATGCGCTGACCCGATCCCGTTGCGCCAAGGTCACCGAGGACCGGGAGGAAGCTCTGCCTCCGCAAGCCAACACGTTGGCGGTGTCCTGGTCCTCCCGGCACGTCGAGACGCTCCTGCCGGTGCTCAAGGAACTGGCCCGTTCGGGACGATCCAGCGTGCTCCTGGACATGGCCACCGATCCCGCTGATCGTTGTCCGGATCCCTTGAACAGCGCCATGACGGTGGTCCGAGTGCCCGCGACGTTGTTCGCCCTCGCTGGTAAGACGCCGGGGCTCGCGGGGCAGGGTACGCATTCTGGCGCCACCCTGCGGGTGGGGAGCCACACGGTGTGGCTGGACCGGCTGGAGCGCTTGGCCGCGATCCTGGTGGAGACGGCCGGTGGATGCACACAGCCGTCTTGGCGGAGCGCACTTGAGCTGGAAGGGTGGCTCGACGAAGCACTGGCGGTCGTCCGGCCCCGTGCCGTCGTGGTGAGCAACGACACGAGCCCGCTCGGCATGTTGGCCGTGCACGCCGCGGAGCGGCATGGCGCCGCGACGGTCCACGTCCAGCACGGTGCTTGGGTACCGGAGGCGGTGGCTTGGCCGGCGCTGCACAGCCGCGAGCTGGTCGTGATGGGGGAGCGGGACGCCGCCCTGGCGCGAACGTGGGCCCGGCACCCGAAGGCCGAGGTGCATGTGCTGGGCCAGCCGCGCTTCGACCCGCTGCCTCAGTCCGGTCGGGAAGAACAACGCCGCCACCTACGGGAGTTGCTGGCCGCGGCCGGTGCGGACAGGCGCTGCCGGATCGCCGTGTGGGCCTGCCAGCCCTTCGGCCCTGATCGGCTCCGGAAGCAGGCGCGTGAGCTTCTCGAGGGCCTGGCCGCGGCCAAAGAGCCTTGGAGCCTGGTCATCGCACCGCACCCGGCCCAGGCCCCGGACGCCCTCAGCGAGATCGTCCGATCCCACGAACACGTGACGGTCGCCGTCGCAGATGCCCAGGTGGGCGCCCGCGGCAGCCTGGCAGGGGCGGACGCCCTGGTGAGCGTCTCGTCCACCTGCGGAATCGAAGCCGTACTCCTCGACGTCCCCGTCCTCGAACTGAGCCTGCCGGGCGATCCCACGCTCCGGCTTGCCGAGCACGGTGCCGCTCTGGACTGCCCGGCTGCTTCGAGCATCGTCACGGCACTCGATGCCGTGACAGAGGGCCGCGCGCACGTATCGCCCGCCGCTCGCGACGCCGTATGCCGCTGGCGCGGGCGAACCGCCGCCGACATCGCCGAGCTGGTCTCTCGGCAGGACGGCGAGCCCGCCGCCACGTCCATCGACCGCACCGAACCGAGCACATCTCATCGAGAAGGAGCTTCCAGCCGATGATCAACCTGACCGCCGACAGCGTCGCTGAACTCTTCAGCGCAGCGGTCACCCTGGCCAAGAACGGTGAACGGGTCAGCCCCCGCGGGATGGCCACTCGCGAGGTCATGAACGTCAGCGTGACCCTGACGCGGCCCCGTGCCCGGCTTCTGTACGCGCCGCCGGCCCGGATCCTGAACCCGGCATTCGCCGTGGCGGAAACGGTGTGGATCCTGTCCGGAACCGACGACCCCTGGATCTTCGACTACAACAGCCAGCTGAAGCAGTACACGGACGACGGCGTTCTGCGCGGCGCGTACGGGCCGCGGCTCCGTGCGTGGGCTGGTGGGATCGATCAACTGCGTCGTGTCGTCGACATTTTGAGGGCGGATCCTGACTCGCGTCGAGCGATCGTCCAGGTCTTCGACCCGGCGAGGGATGCCGCGGGCCACAGCGACGTGCCCTGCACCCTCGGCTTCCGCTTCCACCTCCGCCACGGGCGCCTGCACATGTCGACGACCATGCGCAGTCAGGACGTGTGGGTCGGGATGCCCTACGACCTGTTCTGCTTCACCACCATCCACGAACTGGTCGCCGGGTGGCTGGACGTACGGCCGGGCATGTACCGGCACCACGTCGACTCCTTCCACATCTACGAGAGCGACATCGAGAGAGCCGAGGAGCTCACCGAACCGGCGGCCAGCCCGGAGATGCCGAAACTAACGGCCCCATGGGACGGCTTCGGCATCCTTCTCGATCACGTCCGGGCAGGCAGAACCACCGGGCATCCGGGCTGGGACGCCATGGCAGCCACCCTCTCCAGCTACCAGACCTGGAAGCGCGGAGACCACCGCCGAGCGCGGGCGATCGCCGGGGCCCTGGAAGGGCCCCTCGGCGATGCCCTGACCGCCTGGTACACCGAGCTCGACCGCCGGAAGGCTTGTCGGGCCGTGCCGGCGGGGACGAGGTGAGGCGGATCATGAGTATGCCTCCGTCCGTGGTCCTCGGCCTCTGCTCCTTCACTCATGACTCCGCCGCGGCCCTGCTCGTCGACGGCGAGCTGATCGGCTTCGTCGAGGAAGAACGCCTCTCGGAGCAGAAGCACACCAGCGCATATCCGGACCGGGCCGTCGCCTGGGTGCTCGCGAAAGCCGGCCTCCGACCGAGCGACGTGGATGTTGTCGCGTACAACTTCCAGTCGGCCCGCTACCTGGCCGAGGCGCCTGCCGCCATGCGACTGGCGTTTTCACCGGAGGCTCGTGGGCGTGTCATGGCCCGGGCTGCGGGCTTCACCCGGGTGGCCGTGCGCACGTGCCGGCGCGTTCATGCTCTCGCGGGCCGATTCCCGGCGGCCGAGGTCGTGGCGGTGCGACACCACCGCGCTCACCAACTCGCGGCCTTCACCGCCTCGGGGTGGGCAGGTTCCGCTGTGCTCGTCGTGGACAGTCTCGGCGAGCGTCAGACCACCACCATCGCCCACGCGCTGGGGAGGCAGTACCCGCAGTTGGTCGAGCTCCAGGCCCTCAAGGACCCGGCCTCTCTGGGCTACGTCTACGGCGCGGTCACCCAGCATCTCGGCTGGCGGCGCGGAGACGAGGAGGGCACGGTGATGGCGCTCGCCGCGCTCGGCGATCCGTCTCGCTTCCGACGCCTCTTCGCCCGTGCAATCCGCATGACCGTATCCGGCTTCGTTGTGGACCCCGCCCACTTTCCACCCCGCACGCTCATCTCCGGGGCTCAGCGGGTCACCCCCCGTTTCGTCGCCGAAACCTGTCCCGCTCGATCCGCGGCTGAGCCCGTTCAGCAGGTCCACCAGGACCTGGCGGCCGCTCTTCAGGAACGGACGGAGCAGGTCATGGTGCACCTCGCACGCCAAGCACGCCTTCTGACCGTCTCGCGCCGACTGTGCGTGGGCGGCGGCGTGGCAACCAACTGCGTGAGCATCGGAAAGATCATCGAGGACGGCGCCTTCGACGAGGTCCGCGTACCGCCGGCCCCGGGCGACGCCGGCACCGCCATCGGCGCAGCCGTCGCCGCGTACATCGATCGCGACGGCCGCAAACCGCTGAGCGGGATCGCAGACGCCTGCTACCTCGGCCCTTCGTACCCGAACGCGGCACCGGACCTGAGCCAGTGGCCGGGTCTCAAGCAGAGAAGGCCGGAACACGCCGTGACGGAGTTCCTCGCGAGCCAGCTCGCCGACGGCGCGATCGTCGGCGTCTTCCGGGGGCGTATCGAGGCAGGCCCCCGCGCCCTGGGAAACCGGTCGATCCTCGCCTCGCCTCTCAGCCCCGGGGTGGTCGATCGGCTGAACTCCACCGTGAAGTTCCGAGAGCCGTTCCGGCCCTTCGCGCCCGTGACGCCTCTCTCGGAGGCTCGGACCTACTTCGACTTGGACCAGTCCACCCCTTACATGTCCGTCGCCGCTCAGGTAACCGACATCACACGGAAGCGTATTCCCTCGATCGTCCACGCCAATGGCACCGCGCGCGTGCAGACCGTCACGGCCGCCCAGAACCCCTTCCTCCACGAGGTCCTGATGGCCTTCGGTAGGCGCACCGGTGTCCCCGTCCTGATCAACACCTCCTTGAACGTGAAGGGCAAGCCGATCTGCGGCACACCGGACATGGCCCTGGACTGCCTGGCCCACTCCGGGCTGGACGCACTGCTGCTGGAAGGCCGGTGGATCACCAAATGAAGATCGGCTACAGCTTCTGGGGATTCCTGGGCAACGGCGTCACCGACACCCCCGACGGCGGCCGAAGCCACCGCCGCCCCCTGATCGACGAGCTCCAAAACCGAGGACACAAGATCGTCTTCCTCCAGGAGAACCGTGACCTGAAAGAGGCCGGCGACGACCTCGGCGGCGCGTACACCTTCGACGACGGCTTCCCCGACCTCGATGTGCTCTTCCTCGAATGGCGCTGGCCCATCCGGCGACGCAACACCACGACCTGCGGGGCCCCCGGGCACACCTGCGATCTGCACAGGCAGGCCGAGCTGCTGCACCACTACACCCACCGGACGAGCACGCCGACCGTGATCTGGGACAAAGACCGCCGGCTCCCCGCGAACGGCCCCTGGCGCCGGCGGTCCCACGTCGTCGTGTGCGAAGCCGCTCTTACTCCCTCGCCCGACGCGCACCGCCTGCTGTTCCCGGCCGCCGACGAACTGCTCGACAGCGCCGATCCCCACGCGCTGGCCAAGCGCCCGAGGCCGACCCCCCTCGCCTACGTGGGCAACCAGTACGACCGCGACGAGGAATTTGACCGCTACCTCGCCCCGGCCGCCGCCCAGTTCGACCACGTGATCGCAGGCAAGTGGAACGAGACCTCCCGCTGGCCCCAGGTGACCTTCTCTGGGCGCGTGCCGTTCCAGGAGGTCGCCCGCATCCACGGGAGTGCTCTGGCGACGGTACTGCTGCTGCCCGCCCGGTACGCAGCCGTCGGCCAGATGACGCAGCGCATCACCGAGGCAGTGCTCGCCGGATGCCTGCCCCTGGCACCGGTGACCATCCAGTGCGCCGAGACATTCGTCCCCAAGGCGCTGATGATTAAGGACGGGAACGACGCCATCCGGAAGATCGCCCATCTGCAGGAGATCGCCGGCACACAGCGGCACGCCGACCTGATCCGACTCTGCTTGGACCGTCTCGAACTCTTTCGACTCAGCCGACAGGCCGACACCCTCGACACCCTCCTCACCGCCCTGGTCACAGGCGAGCAGCCGGGACGGAGGACCGGCTGGTGAACACCTCTACCTGCGGGAACATGCACTTGCACACGCCCATCCACATGCACCCGAGCACGCCCGTCGCCGCGCCGGGCGAGCACCTTAAGCTGGAGCGCCATGAAGAAGGTCGCCATCGTCGGCTGCGGAGGCAGCGGCAAGTCCCACCTCGCACGACGGCTCGGCAGCATCCTCGGAGCGCCGGTGACACACCTGGACGCCGTCTTCTACGACGACGAGTGGAACTCCCTTCCCACGGAGAAGTTCGCCGCGCTGCAACGGGAGCTGGTCGCCCGGCCGGCCTGGGTGATCGACGGCAACTACAACTCCACCCTGAAGATCCGGCTCGACGCCTGCGACACCGTCGTCCTCATGGACATGCCTACGCCCGCGGCGCTGTGGGGGATCGTCTCGCGCCAGATCCGGCACGGTGCAGGACACAAGGGCAACGGTGTGCACAACCGGATCACCTGGGGTGTGCTCAGGTACGTGGCCACGTACCGGCGCCGCATGCGCCCACGCGTCATGGCCAAGCTCGAGGAGCATGCCCGCGGGCACGCCGAGGTCGTACTCCTGCGCAGCCGGCGCCAGACGCGCCGGTGGCTGGAGGAGATCGCCGCCCGGCACGAAGGAGTCTGAGCCGGAGCCGTACCTCGCGGGGGTGCGGCACGTGAGCAACCCGTTCGTCGCCCCGGGGCAGCAGGCCATCCTCTACGGGAGCACCACCCGGCTGGCCAGCCGAACAGGCGCGTTGAGCAGGGCGAAGACCGCTGGGCTGTACGTCCCCCGGGTCATCGTCCAACTCGTCAGGCAGTACGCCGCGGAACCCGAGCAGCGCGTCGGTGTTGTCGCGGACATCGGGTGCGGCCGAGGCACCAGCAGCCGCTTTCTGGCGGAGCACCTAAGACCGCGGACGCTGATCGGGATCGACGCCTCCCCGGCGATGGTGGCCGAAGCCCGGAGCAGAACGGGACGGTGGCCAGGCACGCGCACGGCCTTCATCCAGGGCGACTTCAACTACCTCCCCTTGCCCGATGCTGGCTGTGACCTTGTTGTCGCCGCTTTCTGCCTCTACCACTCGCGCACACCCGACGACGTGGTCCGCGAGATCGCCCGCGTACTGGCTCCAGGTGGCCTCGCCGTCCTCGTCACCAAGGGAGTCGACAGCTACCGGGAGCTGGACGCGCTCATCGCCCTGCCTGGCCTCGACCCGGGCGCCGTACAACGCGAAAGCCTCTACACCGCGGCCCACAGCGGAAACCTCGCTGACCTGACACGGCCCTGGCTGGAGGTGCAGACGGTCGTCCACGACGAGCACCGCTTCGTGTTCTCGGGGCTCAACCACGCGGCCGAGTACCTCGCCACCAGCCCCAAGTACGAGCTTCCGGCCGGCCTGTACGGCAGCCCCCAGGCGTTGGCTGCGGTCCTCCATGAGTGGCTCCACGACCAGCCCGTCACCACCTCCTCAACCGTCACGTACGTCGTAGCCCAGTCGAAGCGAAGCCGGACATGAACCCCTTGCGATTCACCAAGCACTACCCCACACGGGACAAGGCGCACGCCGCCGCCCGGCACTACACCTGGCTGCTCCAGCACGCCGCCCCCCTGCGTCAGCCGGCCCTCATCGCCGTGGAACCCACGAGCCTCACCTTCGAACAACTCGTCGGCCGCCCGGCGAAGGTGAGCGACCTACGGCGACTCGCGGCCCTCTTGGGCGACGCACACGGGGCCGCGTGGGCCAGCGACCTGCATCGCGCCCATCTCGACCGACCCCACACCTTCTCCGACGGCACATCCTTCACCAGCTACCGAGCCCCGCGAGTCACAGCCCTGACCCAGCGCTTCCTGGACGGCTTCCTCGCCGACAGGACAGCCCTGCACTCGATGCTCACCCTGCTGGACCGCTCGGCGGAGGGCCCCGCTGCCTTCTACAAGGACTGCAACCCACGGAACTTCGTGATCGTCTCCCGCGGAATTGTCTTCAGCGTCGACACCGACGACCTCACCCTGGCACCGTTCGGATACGACCTGGCCAAGCTGATCACGACCCTGGCGATGACCTACGGGGCACTGCACCCGACGGCCATCGACGAGGCGCTGGAGACCTACAACCGAGCCGCGGCTCGCCACGACGCCCGACTCGGCACCACAGATCGGGCGCGTCTGGGCGACTTCCTGGCCCTCCACGCCGTGCTGAACGCCCCGTACGCAGGCCGCAACGGCTACGCCAACGGCTCATCTGACCATCCACGCGCACACCAAGCCCGGGAACCGCGGACCTCAAATTCCACGTGACCGGCAGGCCCCCCTCAACCTGCGCTTCCGCCGGGAGCGGCATGCCCCTCGACCGTGGCAGCCCCCCGGACAGAGCACCTCACCCCATCGACTGGAGCACCGTATGACGGACATTCCTTCGGGCGTGCCCCGCCCGTATCCCCGCCGCGCCGTGGTCACGGGCGCGGCGGGATTCATCGGTTCCCATATCGCCCAGGCGCTTCTACGCCGCGGCGCCACCGTGATCGGCGTCGACCACCGAGACGTCTCCTGCGATCCCCTCGCCGCGGCGAACCTCGGAACTCATGGAGAACTCGACGGCTACCTGCACGTCACGGCGGACCTGCGCACCTGCGCCATCGAGCCGCTCCTCCTGGACGCCGACGCCGTGTTCCACCTCGCGGGCCTTCCCGGAGTACACCCTTCCTGGGGACCGCAATTCGCCGAGTACGTACACACCAACATCGTCGCCACTCAGCGCCTCATGGAAGCAGCCATCCGCGTCCGCGTCCCCCGGGTCGTCGTCGCCTCGTCGTCCAGCGTCTACGGCGCAACGGCCGGCGGCGCGAGTGCGGAGACCGACCTGCCGCAACCGATCTCACCGTACGGAGTGTCCAAACTCGCGCAGGAACAGCTCTGCCTCGCCCACGCCACTCGCACCGACTGCCCCACGAGCGTCGTCGCCCTGCGGTACTTCACCGTCTACGGTCCTCGCCAGCGCCCCGACATGTTCATCCACCGAGTCCTGACTGCCGCGCTCACCGGCCAGCCCCTCCGCCTTTTCGGCCAGGGCCACCAACGCCGGGACTTCACCTACATCGACGACGTGACCGAGGCGACCATCGCCGCCGGCGTGGCGCCCGCCAATGCGATCGCCGTCAACATCGGCGGCGGCACCGACGTCTCCCTCATCGACGTCATCAACATGGTCAAGGCTCTGACCGGTCGCGAGATCCAGCTCCACGCCGACCTCGCGCGGCACGGCGACGCCCCCACCACGCGCGCAGACACCCGCCGTGCCGAGTCAGTGCTGAGCTGGCGTCCCGCAGTTGACCTGCTGACCGGGATGCGGGCTCAGCTCCAGGCCCTCGCTCAGCAGCCCGCATATAACGGGGCGGCCTGAAGCCGCCCTATTTTGGCTGCTGTTGTTGTGGCCCAACTCGGCATCGACCACCGAAATTAGGTGAGATATTTGCCGTATTCCGTAATTTCGATCGAGACCCACTCGTGGGAAGGAAACGCTTCGAAAGGCGTGACCGGGCTTTCGGGTAACGAGTTGAATGGGCATGAAGAAATTCACGTGCACAGCCGCAGCGGCGCTCCTCGTTCTTGTCGGCTCGGCTGGATTGGCCCGCGCCGATGCCACCGTCGTGGAGGGGAAGGTCACTCTGGACGTCAGGGGGAAAGGCCTGGTTGTGAAGAAGGCCGGAGGGTGGATCGACGGCCATCCAAAGGGTGCCAAGGCAAAGCTGTACGCCGTCTACATGGGAAGTCGAACCGAAGTCACTAACTGGAAGAAGGCGAAGCGGGAAGGTTCGGGGATGACGAAAATCAGCGCGGTCGACTGGAATCTTGGCAACCGTAAGTTCACGAACGGCACCTGGTTGTGTATCCAGTTCAACAAGGGTGATGACACGCCCTGCGCGAAGATTCACCGTTGAGGCACCGACTGATGCCGAAGGTCTGACGTGCGCGGCGGTTCGCCGGTGGATGCCGACGAACCGCCGCACGTAGTGCCTGGGAACGGTGCGGCTGCGCTGTCTCAGTCTCTGGGCGCACGGGACCGGGCCATACGGGCGGCGATGCGCCGCGGTGCGTGGTGGACCGCGGCCGCATAGATCTTGAAGTGCCATCCGGCCACGCTCACCGGCCGCCCCCGGCGTAGATCCTTCATGGCCTGGTCGACGACCTGGTCGACGGTGAGCCAGATCCACTTGGGGACTGTGGGGATGTCCGGTGCCGCGGTGCGTGTGAAGCCCGGGCATACGGCGAGGACGCGTACGCCGTGCGGGGCGAGGTCGAATCGGAGGGATTCGCTGAAGCGGATGAGCCAGGCCTTGGCGGCTCCGTAGGTGCCGGTGGGCAGGAGGCCGGCGACGGAGGCGATGTTGAGGATGGCGCCGCGGCCGCGCTCGGTCATGCCGGGAATCGCGGCGTGCGTGAGACGCAGCGGTGCACGGACGAGGAGATCCAGCATGTGCTCCTCGGCCTCCAGCGGGCTGCGGGGGTAAGGCTGGGGAAGAGCATGGCCGGCGTTGTTGACGAGGATGTCGATCGGCGACGTGCTCAGGTGCCGTTCGACGACGGCGCATCCATCGGAGGTGGCGAGGTCCGCGGCGATTGCCTGCGTCCGGACGCCATATTGCTTGTGAAGCTCGGCGGCGGTCTGGTCCAGACGCTCCTTATCCCGGGCGACGAGAACGAGATCGTGTCCTTCGGATGCGAGGCGGCGGGCGAAGCCGAGGCCGATGCCAGAGGTGCCTCCGGTGATCAGCGCGGTGGTCATGCGGGTCTCCCTGCTCAGGGTGGGTCGGTGGACGGGCTGCGGGGCGGCTGCTGCTCTATGCCGTGGAGGGCGTTGGCTCCATGCCCGGCAGAGCCTCTGACATGGACGGCCAGCTTCTGGCGATGGCGAGGAGCAGGGCTGCGTCGCCGTTGTCCAGGCCTGGCAAGGGACCGGGGCCGGCCGCGGGCACGCCCGCGAGTTTGGCCCGCCGGGCCTGTCCCAGAGCGCCGGCCAGCGCCGCGGCGGGGGTCTGGATTGCAGGAACCCGGATGCGTTCGGCGTGCTGGCGGGCAAGTTCGTAGGCCTGGGCGTGGACGAATCTCTGTAGGTCGAGGATCGCGTCGTACAGCTCGATGATCTGCCGGTGGGCCTGAAGAGCCATGGAAGCCCGGGGTTTCAGGATGGCGTGAAAGCGGGACGACTGCGGTTCGATGAGGGCGACAGTGGGGACGGCCACAAAGAGGTCGCGCCACATTGGCCACAACACCCAGACCGTGCGCGCGTCGCGGGCGAACCGGGTGACGTAGGTGGCGGTCGGCACCAGAAGTGTGAGAGCCCGTGAGACGCCGTGAAGCTCGATGACCAGCGACATGTACGGCAGGGCGGCTGGAATGCGAAGGCAGACATGCACGAGGTATGCAGCCCAGTAGCCGACGGCCAGAACGCTGCCGGTCGCGAACAGGCGCAACGACCAGGCGAGGTCGCGGTCGTCGGTGCGGCGACTGTATCGGCCGCATACGAGGACTGCGATCACGTCGGTGACCAGGTGGGCGACACAGACGATCAGCCAGTATGCGGTCGACGGGGTAGCAGCGCCAGCTGGCGGGATGCTGGGCCCGGAAGAGGCTCCCGCGGCCAGGTCCATGCCGATCAGCGTCGCTACCGCTGCCGCAAGTCCCACCACGAAAAGGGCGTGTAGGCGGCGTCCTCGGGCGGAGTCGACGATGAACCAGAGGGTGAGTCCGGCGGAGAGGACGCCGACCAGGTTCCGCAGGAGCGTCACGTCATGAGCGTCGCCAGTGACGCCGGTGGCCCAGTCGATGACTTCGGGCAGGAAGAGAGTGGTGGCGGTCGCCGCGGTGAGAACCGCCAGCCACAGGCCGCGCTGGTGGTGCCCTTTCCAGGCCGAGCGGGCTCGGACGAGCAGGGCGGCCCAGAGCAGCAGGATGCTGTACCGGCCCACTTGATCGGCGACGTCAGCGACCGTCATCCGCCCTCACTCCCAGGAACGCTCCGAGCCGACCGGGTGCACCAACGGGGCGCGGCGGCTCCCCCCAGCTGTGCATGAGGCTGGCGAGCATCTCCGCCCTCCGCTCCTCATCCGTGCTGTAGCGGGTCCGTGCCATCAGCCGCCTGATCAGATGCGGCTGCAGGCCGCTGAGCAGACTGTGCAGCGTCTCGTCGAGGCCGCTGTCCGCGCCGTCGTGGTGGTCGGACAACATGTGTCCGACCTCGTGCAGGATGATGTGCTCCTGGTGCAAGGGGGCTGTCCGGGCCTCGTAAAAGACGAAGTCGGTTTCGTCCGTGCTCAGCCACAGCCCACAGGCTCCGGTGCCTGCGGCGTCCCGAGGTAGTTCTTTGAGGACCAGTGGTCGTTGGCGCAGGTCCTCGACCCAGTGGAGAATCCCGTCCAAGGAGTACGGCCGCGGAACGTGTAGGTCATTGAGGATCTGGTGGCATTGAGCTTGCAAGCGGCCGTACTCACTTGTCGTGGTCATGTGCCGGTCCCCCCGTTCCTCTCGCAGACGGCACCGATGGAATACGTAACCCCTCATGCCGGACCTCTCCCTGCCTACCCGGTGTCACTGGCCGAGTAGCGAAGAATCACGCCAGGGTCGATGGGCCACTGCCACGGCGCAGCGAACGTTCTCGGTGCCGGATAGGGCGGCTCTCTCGTTGAGGTCAGCCGGATCCGGCTTCGGCGGCAGGTGTGTTCGACATGGCGTTGACGACTGCGAGGATGGCGTCGAGGTGTGAGTCCGACAAGCCGTCAGCTCGGGCAGCCAAGGCGCGTACCTTGCCGTTTCCGAGGGCCACTGCGAACTCCATCTGGCGCCGCACACGCTCCGAGACCTCCGGATCCGTGAAGTAGTCCCGCGTGACGCCGAAGAACTCGGCGAGCATGTGGAGGTGGTCCGGGGTCACGTTCTGCTTGCGGCCGGTCGCCAACTCCCATAGGTACGTTCCGGAGAACGGACGCCCGGTCTTCTGTTCGATCGCTTTCGCTATCTCCTTGTATCCGGGTCGCTTCTTGTTGCGGTAGTACACAGAGATGATGGTCTCCAGGCGCTCGGCGAGTGGCGGCAGGTCTGTTCCGGCGCCGTCGCCGTTGTTGCCGACCATGTCTTGACCTTTCCGCGGGTGTGACCGTGCCGCCCGGAGTCGGGACGGACGAGAAGTACTGCTCCACTTATACGTAGGTCCGTGAGGTGGAGCAACGGGGCGTCAGTTCGAAATCGGCATTCGAGCCGGCATCCTCGCACTTCACGGCCGGTGATAGAGGTTCATAATCGCTCAGGTGACCGAGGTGTGATGCCATCTCGCCAGCGGATGGATTGACATTATCTTGTCCGCTGGATACGGTCCGGACTCATCGCTCGATTACGGTTCGTGTCCGATCCATCACGTCATTGTGGGTCGCTGTTCGCGTCGGCCCTGGATCTTTTGCTGCTGCTTGCCCTTGCACTCCATGCGGCCATAGCCCTGGTGATTTCCATCAGCGCATATGGCAAGGCATCTCCTAAATCCTTTGTCGGCCCACCCATGTAAAGCCAAAGGAATTGGAATCAGCCGACGTTGGGCATCCACCATGCAACCGAAGGAGTACAGCTGTGACCTCGCAACTCGCGTCTTCTGCGTCACGCCGTCAAGGTCGAATCCCTGGTTCGGTCCCAGTCGTTCCGCGCTATCTGGAACGTGTGGGGCTCTGTCGTTGTGCGGTTTTCAGTCCCCTGGCCGGGCCGACGTGGCGAATCGTGCGGGAAGGGGCAGATGACTACTGCGCATACGGGGACGACGACCGCCTGAGCGTCGGTCTTCTCCGCGATACCTGCAAAGTCGGGGGGTGTTGGCGCATCTTGGCTCGATCCGCTGCGGGTCAGTCGCCGGTCTGGCACATGGATTTCGACATCCACACACCACCGGAGCTGATTGCAGCAGTCACGGCTGTTCTGGCCTCAGACGCCACCGTTCCCGTGGAGCCCCGTCCGTACCTTCGCGGCAACAACCTCGACGACATGGGTGCTGTTTGGCAGCCGCTGGCCGACGCCGGATGGACGATCATCTTTGATGAGGCCTGCTATCTCGCGACCTCGTCCGACGGCGTAACCACTCTCACCTACGCGCCGGCCTACAAGGGCCTTCACGACCTGATGCATCCAGAAGCGTGGCTGCTGGAAGTCGTCCCGGACCCAGAGGGGGATCCCTTGTGGTGCGCCATGTTTCATGAGAGCACCCCTCTACACCTCATCGCGGCTTTCACCACCGCCTTGGTTGATCCACTGCCACTGAGCGGCGAGTTATGCACGGTTCCCGCGGTGATGTGACCGGGCCGGATGAGTTGTCGAAAGCGTAGTGACACCTTCCCTGTGGTCCTCTCTCGGTCGTAGCTGCGCGGCCCTGCGCCTGGGGGTGAGAATTTTTGAAATTCTCGTCAAGAGTGCCTTCCGCTCTTCATGGATTCGCGGTGTGGTGGTCGTGCCCGAAAAACTGTGATCTCCGGGAGCTACCCGTGGCATTTCCACTTCTCTTCACATCTGCGTTGCTGCTGCCATTCGCGAATGTCGCCGGTCCGCTTGTGGCGGCATGCGAGTACGTGAGTCCGGGGCGAGGACGACATCGACGCGTCGTCAGGGGTAGGCATGCGGTCCGAAGGGGGCGGCGGTGACTCAGAACGCGACGTCAATGCTCTCCGCGGCGACCGTCATCTGGAGGTGGACGAGCAGTACACCCAATCCGGCAAAGCTGGCCCGCGTGGCCCTGCGCTGCGCTCTCGAACAACTCGGCTACGACTGCTCCGTCATCACTACGGCAGTGCAAGCCGTCTCCGAGTTCGTGGCCAATGCCGATGAGCATGCCGTCGGCCCGTACGAGCTGCGGCTGCGCAGTACAGCGTCAGGGATCATCTGCGAGGTGGAGGACGGCGATCCTCGCATTCCGCAAGCCCCGTTGCTCTCGCCGGAGATGTTGTTCCAGCCGGCGAACGAGGGCCGCGGTGGTGGTCTTGAGGCATTGTGCGAGCTCTTGTCCGAGCGTGGGCGCGGGTTGCACATCGTCGAGGAGTTGACCGAGGGTGTGTGGGGATTTCGGAGCCATAGAGGAAGGAAGACGGCCTGGTTGGCGCTGACAGCCACTCCTGACGGCAAATTCCATCCTTTGTAGCTTGGTCCTGATGATCGAACTTCGCTTCTGGACGCAGTTCGGTTTCGTGGGAAGAGGGTTTATCGCACGATCGAGCGATAAACCCTTCTCCTCTCCCATGGGCCGGAACTGGATCTTCTCCCTGTTGCTCTCTCGTTCGCCTTTCGAGTCGAAGAAATATCTGGGTCCGGGAACCCCAGGGCTCACGTGGCACCGCGTGGAAAACCGCCAAGGAAAGTCGGCATGATGAAAACGTACGAATGGTACAAGGCGCTTACGCGGCCGACCTGCATGGTGATCGGTGGACTGCTGTTGGCGGGCTGCTCGGGCGCATCACCGCACACCGAGCGGCCATTCTCGGGGGCAGTGGGGACGACACCACTGCGTACCCCGGAGACGAAAACAGAGGCGGCACTGCGGGCCTATGAGGCCATGTGGCGGGACCTGGCTCGCGCTTCCGAGACGTCCGACGCGGGGTCTCCTCTCCTGGACGACCACGCTACGGGTGGGGCGTTGGAGCTGATGAGGTACGGGCTGAGGAAGTCGAAGAAGGAGCAGGTAGTCGGTAGGGGACGCCCTGTGGCGCACCCAGAGGTGGTGGCAGCGACCAGCCGGAAGGTGGTGCTGGTGGATTGCGTCGACGAGCGGCACTGGCTCCAGTACAGGCTGGACGGCGAACTCCGGAACGACGTTCCGGGCGGGCACTTCCGGGCCGATGCCACGGTCCGCCGCAGCAGTGCTGGATGGCAGGTCACGGACCTCTACATGCAACAGGCCGGATCGTGTTGATCCGCTGCCTGAGGACCGGATGCGCCACCGCGGTGGCCCTGGTAGTGCTTGGCTTCGCAGTCCCAGCTCGTGCCGACGGCTACAGCGGCCACTACGCCGGCGTCATGTGCGTACCGGGAGCCTGCACAGTTGAGGCGACGAGTACAGGAAGACGGGGGAGCAGCCCAGCCGAGAGGCGGAGCGCACTCCCGCCCCCGCAGACCGCACACCGGGGCAGCGCAAAAGCGAAAAGGTCACCGACGATCGTCTCGAACGGGTGGGAGTACGACCTCGGTGGTGGCCTGGAAATCCTGCCGAGGTTCGACGGCAGCAAGCCGGAGCCGCGTAGAGGCCGGCAGATCCCTCTCCGGCTGATCGTGCAGCGGGCCGTGCAGCGACTGAAACCACCGCAACCGGTCATCCGTACGAGTCCGGAGGAGGATCTCGTGCAGACAGTGCAGGTGCCCATCTGGATGTGGGTGAAGCACTCCACCTGGGAGCCGGTGGCGGTGTCGGTTCCCGCGGGCGATGTGACGGTAACGGCGGTCGCGCGGCCACAGGTTGCGGTGTGGTCGATGGGCGACGGCGCCGAGGTGTTCTGCCACGGACCGGGAACGCCCTATTCGGATAGGTACAGCCCCAAGGCCGGGTCGCCGGACTGCGGCTACACCTACCGGCATGCGTCGGTGTCTTCGCCCGGTGGGGCGTACACGCTGTCGGTGCGGGTGGTGTGGATCGTGCAGTGGCACGGCGCCGGACGGTCCGGGACGATGCCGGGGCTGGTGACGGCGGCCCATCGGCAGCTGGCGGTGGGTGAGGTGCAGGCCGTCGCCACGGCTGACGGCGGCTGAGGTGATGCCCGGCCCACTCGGGCAGCGGCACACCACATTTTCGTGAATTCAGTCAAATTGTGAGGAGCATTGTGGGTACTCCCATGTCTTCTTCGGCCTCGAACAGCGGGGAGACCCCGCGGACAGAGACTCGTCGGCCCGGCCCTGTGCGGCGGCCAGCGGCACCCCAGGGGCGCCGCCGCAGGCTGGGGTGGGTCTGGGCCGGGACCGCGGCTGTGATCGTCTCGGCGATCGGATTCACCGTGGCCGCGCAGACGGTCGGTGCGCGAGAACAGGTCTTGGTACTCGCCCGCGACGTGCCCATCGGCCAAGCGCTGAGACCGGGTGATCTGCGCGTGGCGGAGGTCGCGGCGAACGGGGGAGTGGTGCCGGTCGTCGACCGAGGTGCTGTGCTGCAGCGGCGTGCGAGGGTGCCGTTGGTTGCAGGGTCGTTGCTGGCCCTGGGGCAGCTCGGTACGAACATCTCCTTCCCACCGAAGGGGTTCTCGCAGGTGGCGCTCGCGGTGGAGCCTGGTGATGCGCCACCGGACCTTGGCCGTGGTGAACGCGTGGCCTTCCTCGCTGGCCCGACGGGCACGAGCGCGGGAACGGCCGTGTCGGGCGGGGAGTCGGACCCGGCGGTGACGGGGACGGTGACCGGGGTGCGCGCTCCCGAGGCGGCAGGTGGCCCGCGAGTGATCAGCGTCCTCGTCGAGACCGCGGCGGCGCGGCGGACCGCGCGGTTGGAGCATCCCCGTCTTGCCGTCCTTCCGGCCGAAGGACGTGAGGCGCCGTGAGGCGGCTGATCGTGGCCGGATCTGTCACGGGGGCGCCCGGAGTGACGACAACTGCTTTGGCGGTGTCGGCCGCGTGGCCCCAAGGTGTGGGGGACGGGGTGCGGCCGGTGGTGGTGGAGGCGGACCCCTCCGGTGGCGACCTCATGTTGCGCTTCGGTCTGCCTGTGGCGCCTTCTCTGCTGGATGTCGCCGCCGAGGCCAGGGCGCCGCATCCGGGGTCGCTGCTGGGAGCGGCGAGCGAACTGCCCTGTGGTGTTCGCGCAGTGCCCGCCGTTCCCGGGCGCGCTCCATGCCGGGAGGCCCTACGGCTGCTGGCGAGCGAAGGCGGACGGCGCGTGCTCCTGGGCGACGACCGCGACCGAGGCACAGTGCTGCTGGATGTCGGTCGACTCACCGACGATGTCGGGCCGGTGCTCGGAACGGCTGGCGATCTGGTGCTCGTGACGCGAGGAGGAGCGGAGCCGCTGACGCAGGTCTCCGTGAACCTCCCGGGGAAGAACACCAGCGCCGGGCGACTGACGCTCGCCGTCGTCGGGCCGTGCTCCTACAGCGCAGCGGAGATCACGCAGACGTTGGGCGTGGATGCCGTGTATCTGCTGCCCTGGGATCCCAGGGGCGTGGCCGCACTGACCAGCCCGAAGGCGCGAGGTCTCCGAGGCGGCACCTTTCGCCGGCCACCTTTGATGAGGGCCGCACAGGCTCTGGCTCGTCTGCTTGCACAGCCGCGGGAGAGGGGGGACGCGGACCGGGCTCCTCGCCGCCAGCGCGCGACCCGTGGCCGAGCCGGGGTCCGCGACGCCGGGTCGGAATCGTGGAGCTCGGCCGATTCGGCTGCGGTGCCGGCACCCGAGGACGGTGGATCATGAGGGGGCAGATGACGGCGCCGGATCTTCCTGAGAACCACGAGCAGGAGGTGGCGGTCCAGGTTCGGCAGAGGGTGGCCGCGCGTCTCGCAGCGTATGCGGGCGAGCGCGAACGTGCCGGGCTGCCGACCGAGGACGAGACGGCGCGGCGCGTCACCGTGGGGCGCCTGCTGGCCGAGGAACTCGGGAGGCAGCGGCGGCTCTCCCTGGCTGAGGGCAAGCCGATCCTCGATCCTCGGGCCGAGGAGCGGATCTCGCAGACGGTCAGGGACGCGCTCTTCGGCAGTGGCAGCCTGGAACGGCTCCTGGCCGACCGGTCGATCGAGAACATCTGCGTCAACGGCTGCGACGTCGTCTGGGTCAAGGACGCGGACGGTAGGTGGCGGCGCGAGAATCCCGTGGCCGCCTCGGATGTCGAGCTGGTGGAGCTGGTCCGTGCGCTGGGAGGCCGGGCGGAGGGGGAGGAGCGGCGTTTCGATCGTGGTGTGCCCCGGCTGAATCTGCGCCTGGCTGACGGCTCCCGGTTGTTCGCGGTGATGGCGGTGACCGGCCGGGTGTCGCTGACCATCCGCCGCCACCGTTTCCCGGCAGCTTCGATGAGCGAACTGGTCCGGCTGGGAGTGTGCGACGGGCAACTCGCCGCGTTCCTGACCGCCCTGGTACGGGCTCGCAAGAACATCGTCATCGGCGGCGGCACCAACGTCGGCAAGACCACCGTGCTGCGGGCCTTCGCGCACGAGATCCCGCCGGAAGAGCGGCTCGTGACGATCGAGGACACCTTCGAGCTGGGCCTGAACGCCGATGCTGCGGCGCACCCGAACGTGGTGGCCATGCAGGCGCGCGAGCCGAACATCGAGGGACAGGGCGGCATCGACCAGGCCGAGCTGGTGCGCTGGGGCCTGCGTATGTCCCCGGACAGGGTGATCGTGGGGGAGATCCGCGGTGCCGAGGTCATCCCGATGTGCAACGCGATGAGCCAGGGCAACGACGGCTCCCTGTCGACCATCCATGCCTCCAGCTCCCGGGGCGTGTTCACCAAGATCGCCTCGTATGCAGCGCAGTCGCCGGAGCGGCTCACGCTGGAGGCGACGAACCTGATGGTGGCCTCCGCGGTCCACTTCGTCGTGCACCTCGGCTGGGACAGAGCCGGTCGCCGGGTCGTCAGCTCGGTGCGCGAGGTGATCGACGCCGACGGGGCTCAGATCGTCTCCAACGAGGTCTACGTGCCGGGCCCGACCGGTCGGGCCGTCCCCGGAGCGCCGCTCCGCGGCAACACTCTGGAGGATCTCGTCGCGGTGGGCTTCGACATCCAGTTCCCCGCAACCGCTCAGCCCTGGGGGAGGCCATGAGTGACCTCTTGGGGCCGGGCGACTGGACGGGGAGCGCTCTGGCCTTCGGGACTGTCTTCGGACTGGGCCTGGTGGCCGTCGGCTACGGAGTCGTGCGCCGCGGGGTACCGGAGGAGGGCCCCCACTGGTGGGGCCGTCTGCTGGCCCAGATGCCCAGGGACTGGACGGTACGGCGCGTGGCGATCGCGGTGACGGCCGCAGTCGTCACGGGCGCGTTGACCGGTTGGCCTGTGGCGATCCCGCTGACCTTGGCGGCTGTGCTCACCCTCCCGGGACTGCTCGGCCCCGATCGGAATGCCGCACAGCGCACGGAGCGCATGGAGGCGCTGGCCCTGTGGACGGAGATGCTGCGCGACACGCTGTCCGCAGCTGCCGGGCTGGAGCAGGCTCTGCTGGCGACCGCCGACATCGGACCGCCAGCGTTGGCGTCGGAGATGCGCCGGCTTGCCGCGCGTGTGCGATCGGGAGCACCTCTCTTGGGTGCACTGCGCATGTTCGCCGAGGACGTGGCTGATCCACTGGGAGATGTGGTGGTCGCGGCGCTGGTGATGGCCGCTGAGCAGCAGGCCCGGCATCTTGCCCCGCTGCTGGGAGAGTTGGCCGAGGCGGTGCGCGAGCAGGTGGCCATGCGGCAGCGCATCGACGCCGGACGGGCCAGCGTGCGTACAGGCGTGCGCGTGACGGTGATCGTCACCGTGGGCATGGCGGCGGGACTGGTGATCTTCAACCGTGCCTACATGTATCCGTTCGACACGTTGGCCGGGCAGGTCGTCCTCGCCGTTGTGGGTGTCCTGTTCGCTGTGAGCTTCGCCTCGATGGCGACGATCGGGCGCATCGAGGATCCGGTACGTCTGATTGGGCCCGCTGCTGGATCGGCGGCAGGGCCTCGCAAGTCGAGGAGTGCTCGGTGATCGTCATGCTGCTGGGCGCCCTGTTCGGTGCCGGCGGGGTCGCCGTCGTGTACGGCCTTCGCCCTCCGGGCCCCGCGCTCGCCGCCATCCTGGCCAACCTCGGCGAGAGCACGTCCGTTCCTGCCATGCACCTGTCCGCGCTTGAGGGTGACCACAGCGCGTGGATCACCAGGCTGGGCAGCCGCGTTGCCCCACTGGGACGCCTACTGGGCTTCCCGACCAGCGCTCTGCGCGCCGATCTGCGGGTGTGCGAAACGGGCCAGGAGCAGCATCTTGCCAGCAAGGTGGTCTACGGCACGATCGGCCTGTGCACTCCCTGGGCGGCGGCATTGCTCCTGTGGGTAGCGGCGGGCATCGCGGGCTGGGAGCTTCCGGTGGCCGTCTCGCTGGCCCTTGCCGTCTCGCTGTTCTTCGTTCCCGACCTGACGCTGCGCAGGAGGGCCGCACGGCGGCGAAGCGAGATGCGCCACACGTTGAGTCTCGTTCTCGATCTGATGGTGATCGCGCTGGCCGGTGGCGCTGGCCTTCATCAGGCCGTGGTCCAAGCTGTCGCCGCACCGCACGGCTGGGCCGGGGCGAGATTGAGGCATGCCTTGCACGTCGCACAGCTCACCCGCTCGAGTCCCTGGGCCCAGCTAGGGGACCTCGGGCGGGAACTCGCCGTTGGTGACCTTGCCGAGCTCGCCCTTGCCGTGAACCTCGCGGGCAGCGAGGGAGCGAAGATCCGCGGCTCGCTCGCGGCGAAGGCCAGGGCGATGCGGCGACGCAGGATCTCGGAAGCGGACGGCGCCGCTCAAGCGGCCACCGAGCAGATGTCGCTGCCCGTCGTCGGGCTGTTCGCCGCCTTCCTGCTGCTGATCGGCTATCCGGCCCTCGCTCACGTCACCTACATCACCTGACATACGGCACTTCATGCCCAAAGATCTGAGAAAGAGGTCCCCTGTCATGTTCCTGAACCGCTCCCTGGCCCGCGTGCGCGAGCACCTGGCGGAAGTCCGCAGGCACGTACGCGGCGATGCCGGCTACACCACCGAGACCGTCCTGATCACCGCCCTGCTCGCCATCCTCGGCTTGACCGTGGTCGGCATCATCACCGCCAAGGTCGTCTCCAAGGCCCACGGCATCGACCTGGGATAGCCGATGACCGCACACCTTCGCTTGCTGGGTACCGATCGCGGAGCGGCGAGCTTCCAACTCGTGCTCATCGTCCCGGTACTGCTGATGTTCGCACTCCTGGTCGTGCAGTTCGCCCTGCTCTGGCACGCCCGGCACATCGCCGAGTACTCCGCTCGTCGGGCCCTGTCGGCAGTCCGTGTGGAAGGAGGCACGGCGGCGGAGGGCCGGGCGCAGGCCCAGCGCAGCCTGGCAGCGCTCGGCAGCGACGTGATGACCTCCTCTTTCGTCTCTACGGAGCGCACCGCCACGCGCACCACCGTGCGTGTGGAAGGCACTGTGGTGCGTGTGCTCCCGGTCCCGGGACTGGCACTGCACGTGGCCGGCACTGCCTCCGGAAGTACCGAGCGGACGACGGATCCTGGCGGAGGCCGGCCGTGACCGCCGGGACGGTACGACGACGCCGTTCGCTCGTCCATGCGGAGAAGGGCTCGGCGTCGGTCGAGCTGGTGCTCGTCACACCGCTACTCGTCCTGCTCCTCCTGGTGGTGGTCGCACTCGGGCGGCTCGCCGATGCCCGCCTGATCGTGGGGGATGCAGCCCACCAGGCCGCCCGAGCAGCCTCCTTGGCCCGCACCGAGGGGGAGGCTCGGGTACAGGCGCAGCTCGTAGTGAGCACTGCCTTGGACCAGGCGGGAGCATCCTGCGCGCGTCTTCGCCTTCAGGTCGTCACCGCTGGGCTTGCCCCGGGCGCCTCCGTGACCGCCCGGGTCTCGTGCACAGCCGACCTGGGGGATCTCACACGCACCGGGATCCCGGGCCGGATCACCCTCGAGGAGACGGCTATCTCCGTCGTCGACACCTTCCGGGGCAGTCCATGAAGCAGCGCGCACCAGCGGCTCGATCGAGGATCCGAGGAGTACTCAGGGCAGGGGAAGACCGGGGGCAGACCACTGCGTTCGCGATCGGCGTCTTCGCCGCGTTGTGGCTGTTCGCAGGGATCGTCGTCGACGGCGGGCTTGCCCTGGCCGGCAAGGCGCGGGCCCTGGACGTGGCGCAGGAAGCGGCCCGGGTGGGCGCACAGCAAGTAGACCTGGGCCAACTACGACGCGAGGGCCGTATCCGGCTCGTGCCCGAACAGGCTGCGACGGCGGCCGAGGACTACGTCGCTTCCACCGGGGACAGCGGGTCTGTCTCCGTGAAGGGGGAGGCGCTGACCGTGCGGGTCGCTCACGCCCAGCGCACCCAGGTGCTGCGACTCATCGGCCTGCGCACCCTCACTGTGCACGCCGGTGCGACTGCCCATGCCGAACACGTCACTCCGTGAGAAACCGCTCCGCTGACCAGCACGAAGATCAGAAGGCGAAAGCGACGATGCAATCTGTTCCTCAGCTACGCCTGCGTCTGAGCGCGGCGCTCACGGCGCTCGGCACCTTGGCCGTCACCCTGACGCTCCTGGGCGGTGTGCCCTACCTGCTGGGGCGAGCCACCGGTTTTCCGTGGCCGGAACATGTGACGTCCCTGGAGGAATTCGTCCGGCGGCTGGCCGAGCCGGTCAGCGATCCTTTGATGATCGACCTGCTTGCCGTGGTGGGGTGGGTGAGCTGGGCCGCCTTCGCCGTGACGGTGATCCGTGAGATCTGCTGGTACACGCTCCACCTCCCGCAGCTTCTGCGTGATCGCCGTACCCACCACGACCACGTCGCCCTGCTGTCCGCGAGGGCGACGCTGGCGGCGTTGTGCATCGGCACCCTCGTCGTCGCCCTGATCAGCATGTGCCGCCCCGAAACGGCTCGCGTCGAGTCGTCCGATTCGCTCGGTGACGCAGGCACACGCACCGTCGGGACCGCACCCCTTGTCCCTGACCCGAGCGGGCATGCTGTTTCCCTCGCCGTCTCTGCGAGGCCCACTGCCCAGAACCCGGGCAGTGATCTTGCCGCCTGGACTCTCGGGACGCCTGACCGGAGCGATGCCGTGCGGCACGTGGACTACACCGTTGTCGACGATGACACCCTCTGGGGCATCGCCGACAGGGAGATGGGCGATGCCTTGAAATGGCCTCGCATCTACGCGCTGAACACGAACCGGATCCAGGATGACGGAGGCCGGCTCGACGATCCGGACCTCATCAAGCCCGGCTGGCGTCTGACCATCCCCGTCGACCAGGCCTCGATCCAGCCGCCGGCCCCGAGCCGGGAGGCCACGCACCCTCCCTCGGGCACCGAGGAGGGCCACCACACCAGCAGTTCCCAGCCGTCCGACCAGCCTGAGCACCCGGACAGATCCGCGGCCCGGACGCCGGACACACCCCCGCCCGCGTCTCTAGACCTTGGTCAGGCAGGCCTGATCGGCATCACGACCGCAGCGGGCCTCCTGGCCGCGCGCCGCTACTGGTACGCGCACCGCAGACGGCACCAGCCCGACACCCACGACCGAGCACCCGCATTGAGTCCCCTGGTCGACAAGGCCGCACAAGCTGCCCTGGCAGCCGACCGACCTCGGCCCGCTGCCGACACCGACGCCCTGGTGACCCACAGGCCGGCGCCGCAGAGGCCCCGCGACCCGGACACGGTCACCATCGGCGTCCGCCACGGCGTTGAAGTGCCACTCGACGAACTGGCCGTGGCCGGAGGCTGCGCCTGGACTGGCCCCGGGGCCATGAGCGCAGCCCGTGCCCTTCTCGTCGGCATCCTCGCCGCCGCCGAGCGGCAGCGGCCCGGCCTGCCGAGCATCACGACGGTCGTGACCCGGGCTCTCGGCGACCGCCTGCTTCCCGGTCTGCCCAGCTCCTTCACGGCCCTTACCCAGAGCGGGGACATTGCTGAGGCCATCCGGACGGTAGAGCAGCATCTGATCGCCCATGCTCGCCGCCACATCGAAAGCGGCACCCCTGCCGTTGCTGGTGCCGTGCCGACCTCGCACTCGGCTCCCGCACACACACCAGGCACCCTGCTGCTGCTCGCCGAGCCGGCCGCGGTCCACAACGGACAACTCCAGGCACTCGCTGCCCGCAGCCGCCCCGGAGAACTGATCGTCCTCGCTCTCAACGTCCCGTTGCCCGGTGCCGCCGGTTGGCAGGTCACCGAGGACGGCATGACCACTCGCACTGGCGGAAACGAGAGGGACCGGGACGACCTGCGGCTTTTTCAGATCACCCTTGATGCAGGCGTGGAAATGACCACGGTCCTCCTCGCGGCACACGAGCCAAGCCCGTCCGCGTCTCCACCGCCGAGCTCCTTCGCACCGCCCGCTGCGGACTCGACTCCGGAGCATGACGGTGAGGGAAGCTCCGGCAAGGCACCAGCCGGCGCCGCGACGATCCGCACCCGCGACGACGAGGCGCCTCGCTCCGCGCAGACCAAGCCGGTCCGCCTTCAGGTTCTCGGGCCCATCACGATCCACGTTCGCGGTCACCAGGAACCCGTCGGGACCAATCTACGGAGCGAAGTTCATGAGTTTCTGGCTCTGCTCGCTGCCCACCCTGCCGGGCTCCTCGCCCACGACATCGCTGACAAACTTGACCTCGACCTGACCAGTGAGTCGAATGGCTTGAAGAACCTGCGTAGAGCTGTACGGCGCGCCCTACGGGCCGCTACAGGCGTCACGACGCAAGAATTCGTCCTCCTTCAAGGAGAGCTCCATAAACTCCACCCGAAGCTTGTAGAAACCGACGTAACCGATTTCAGTGAATACTTGAAAAAGGCGACATCAGCACTCGACGCGAAAGACGACCAGAGCAGTGCGCTGGTCGCGGCACGAGAAGCTGTGGCTCTCTACCGGGGGCCCTTCGCCCAGGGCAGCGACTACCTGTGGGCCGAGACAATCCGCGAACACCTCGCCACCCAGGCCATCGACTGCGCCCTTCGCCTGGCCCGCCAGGCCGAGCACACCGAAAAGGTCTCAGACGAGCAGGCAGCCATTCTGGCTCTGCTGGAGCACCTGGGCGCCATCCACCCGGACCACGAACGACTCGTCCAGCACACCATCCGCCTCTACCAGGACGCCGGCCGCCACGATGCCGCCCGGCACGCTTACGCCCGACTCGAACGACACCTGGCCAGCCTTGACCTCGAACCCGAGCCGGCCACCAGGAGCCTCATCAAGCCCGGCCCCGGCCCACGCCTGACCCCATAGGGGGGACGACTTGTGGCCGTAACGCCGTCAGCTCGCGCACCAGTGGCTCGTTGGCGCTTCCCCCGTCGAACCAGCCGTCGAGTCAGCCGTCGTGTCTATGTGCGCCCTTGGATGCGACGCCCCTGCTCGGGGCTGAAGCGCAGGTCACGGCCGCAACGAGCCACCGGCGCGCGGGGGCGACTGTATTTCTGTGCAGAGGAGCTTCCCGATCTACTGATCACGTCCCGCCCGGCCCCAGGCACTTACCGACGCTGCGTCACCTCGGCTGTTTCCTGCATCTTCCAGTTCGTTTCCCACCTCCTACTCATAGGTGAAAGGCGGCACCGAGGCGTAGCCGCAGGTGCCGCCGTGCCGGGACCGCCGTGCCGGGACCGCCGTGCCGGGACCGCCGTGCCGGGACCGCCGTGCCGGGACCGCCGTGCCGGGACCGCCGTGCCGGGACCGCCGTGCCGGGACCGCCGTGCCGGGACCGCCGTGCCGGGACCGCCGTGCCGGGACCGCCGTGCCGGGACCGCCGTGCCGGGACCGCCGTGCCGGGACCGCCGTGCCGGGACCGCCGTGCCGGGACCGCCGTGCCGGGACCGCCGTGCCGGGACCGCCGTGCCGGGACCGCCGTGCCGGGACCGCCGTGCCGGGACCGCCGTGCCGGGACCGCCGTGCCGGGACCGCCGTGCCGGGACCGCCGTGCCGGGACCGCCGTGCCGGGACCGCCGTGCCGGGACCGGGTGGCGGCGCGCCGAATGTCGGTGCGGTTGGTTCCTTGGAATCGGTCGTGTCCACGGCCCGCGACGACGCCTTGGGTCGTGCTCTCGGAATTCTTCCTGATTTCCCGTCGTGAATTGGTGGGAACTCCAGCATTATCAAGCCGGAATTCCGCTTCGAGAATTCCTGGATCGAGCTATATTTAAGTTGTTCCCGGAAAGGGAAAAGGGAATCGGGGAAACATCAGGCGAGTTCAAGCTTGAATGTGTTTCCGCGTGCACAAGAGAGGTGTCGCCATGGATGATCGCACACGAACAGTGAATGCGGTACAACTCCGGCAATCAGACGCGCTGAACTGGATCACGTTCCAGACCGTGATCTGTCGGGACGAGTGGGTTGAGTTCGGCTTCGGCGAGTTCGGACAGCCGGTGACATTTTCCGGAGTGCTGATGGCGGTTGAGAACGGGCAGACTCTGAGCCGAAGTTGGTCACGAGTATGGGTTTCCCAGTGGGCCCCTGCCACCGGGAAGAGTATCGATATCACGAGCGTGCTTGGCGGTCACTGTACGGTCACCATTACCGAACTCGAAGACTGAACCCGGCCCCGAATCGAATGTGCCACCCAGGGCGGTCAAGACTGCTGCTAGGACCCGCTTGGCGTCAGTCACGCCCTGGGTGAGCACGACGGGCGAGCAGTTCGGAACTTATGGCCTGAAGCTCTGCTTGCCAAAAAACGAGAAATCGAGCGACAGGTGAAGTGTGCCTCGTGAAGGCACGCGAAATTTGAGAGAGGAGAGAAATGGACATCAATGTGATCCTGCGAATTTTGCAGGAAGCAACTGCGGACATCGAGTCGGTGAAACGCAACCGGCGGGCTCGCTGGAGCGCCGAGTATGTGCAGGTCCTCAAGGCCTTCGCCGCCTTGGACGCCTGGATCAGTCAGGGAAAGCCCCTGCCCGAACTCTGGGCAGTCCACCACCGCCCGCCGCAGCCGCGTCGCGAGCAACGTCCTCAACTGCTCCCGAAGGTGCCCAGGCCCCGTCAGAAGCCGCAGGAATAACCCCCGTTTCACGAAAGGTGAGATGCCGTGACCAGCGACTCCCACAGACCAAGATTCTGGCTTGGTACCCGGTTGGCCGCAGGAGCTTTGAACACCGGGAATCCCTACACGGATTTGGACTACGCCAGCCGCGAAGGTGAAGAACGTCTACGCCGACTATCCGGACTGGTGGCCCAGATGGTCTTCGAAGTCGACTGGCTCGACGAAGAGGCCGAGATGCAGCGCCGGGATCTCGCCAGCATCGTCACCAGCAGCGATCGGCGGACCGGACGCCCGTACGACGAGGCACCCAGTGCGCGAATGGCAGCCCTGCGTTTGGAAGCCCTCTGCGCCTACCGGGACCACTCAGCCAAGTTCCTGCGCCGACTGCTGGCCTCCTACCGGGACGCCACCGCGCCCGAGACCTCCTGACCGGTCGGGGGCGCCGCCTGGAGCGGCGCCCCCGCAGCCCCACCCCCGAAAGGCCCCTGCTGTGACCCAGCCCAAAGCTTTTTCGTCTACCGCCGCGTCATCCTCCTGCGCACCCCCGTATGCTCCGGCAGCCTCGCCGACCCCGGTGAACACTCTTGGCGCTGTTCCAGGCCAGGCGTGGAAGGCCCGTCCGGGGGAGTTGCGGGCTCGGGTTGCGAATGTCCTGGCTGATCGCGAACCGGCAATGTTCAGCGTTACCGAACTGTCCAACCTACTTGGGCACTCAGGCGGAGCGATCGGCAACGCATGCGAGACCCTGGTGGGTCGGGGTGAGGCTGAGCGAGTAGGCGGCAAACCCCGGATGTACCGGGCGACGAGCCTGACCTCTGCAGCTGCGCACCGTGCCAGGTTCACGGCGACACCGCCCGGCCCACCCCCACCTGCGCCGAGTCCCAGCACGCCACCGCCGCCTCGGGCCCGAAGAGTAGAAGGGCGGCCCCTGCCCATCGCGCGCCCGAACGGGCAGACCTATCACCCGCGTGTCCTGGCTGACATGCCGGACGTGGACGCTTTGCGGAAACTACGCGAGGCAGGGGTCGCGGTACTCCTGTACGGACCGCCGGGTACCGGGAAGACCTCTTTGATCGAGGCCGCGTTCCCCGATTTGATCACGGTGGCCGGAGACGGGGACACGACGGTCGGCGACCTGATCGGCGAATACACCCAGGACGCGGGCGGTGGCTACGAGTTCGTCTACGGCCCGCTCGTGAATGCGATGCAGGAGGGCCGCCCCCTGCTCCTGGACGACGCCACCCTGATCTCCCCCAAGGTGCTGGCTGCCCTGTATCCGGCGATGGACGGCCGCAGACAGATCCAGGTCAAGGCGCACAAAGGCGAGACGATCATCGCCGCCGACGGCTTCTACGTGATCGCCGGACACAACCCCGGCGTACACGGCGCAGTCCTCACCGAAGCACTCGCCAGCCGCTTCTCGGTCCAGATCCAGGTCGGCTCCGACTACGACCTGGCCGCCTCCTTGAAGATCAACCGGACGGCGGTACGGATCGCCCGCAACCTCGCCACCCTCCAGCAGGCGGGCGATGTCGGCTGGGCGCCGCAGCTGCGGGAGTTGATCGCCTTCCAGAAGATCGCCGACGTCCTGGGCACCGAGGCGGCGTTTGCCAACCTGGTCGGCGTCGCCCCGTTGGAAGACCGGGATGCGGTCGCCGAGATCGTCACCAAGGCCATCGGCCGCCCGGTCAACGCCCTGGCCCTGGGCCGCCAGCTCTGACACACCGCCCCGGTCCCGGGCCCTCGCCAGGCCCCGGGGCCGCCCCCCCCACGACTCACTCCTGGACGGAACCGCATCTGCCATGCCCGCACCCATGCACATCCTGCCCGCCCCGCCCGCTCCGAGCGCGACCGAACGAGACCTGGCCCGCTGGGAGGACGACGGCGGCCCCATCTACGACGCACGACCGCACCCCCAGGCCGGGCACTGGCTGCGGATTGCCGCCGCCCTGACCGAGCGGCTACCCGAACTCGCCGAACGCGAAGACGTGATCGTCTCCTGCGAGAGAGGCACTCGTTGTGGCGCCCCCGCAGCCTTCTACCCGGTCACGGCGCAGCTGGAGCTCGACAGGGCCATGTTCGCCCCCCTGAACCCGGCCACCATCAACCCCACCCGGGTGGGCGACGAGGCGAACTACCCGATCGCCTGGGGCGCGTTCACGCACGAAGCGGCGCACGCCGCCCACACCCGGTGGACCACCCCACCCTCGCTACGTGGCACCGCCCTGGACATGGCAGCCCAGATCTTGGAGGAATCCCGCGCCGAGCGCGCCCACCTGTCCCGGCGCCCCGCCGACCGCACGTTTCTGCGCAGCGCCCTGCACACCCTGGTCCTGGACGATTTCACCAGCCAGACCCCCACCGACCGGTGGCAGGCAGCGACGGCCGCAGGGCTGATCCTTGCACGGCGCGACGCCGGGATCCTCGACCCTGACGAGACCGAGCCGGTCGAACACACTGTCACTAGCATCCTGGGCACCGACCTCCTGGACACCCTTGCAGCGATCTGGACGGTCGCTCATGCCACCGCTGACGATGACGGGCAGGTCATGGTGGAGCACGCCCGTGCCTGGTGCCAGGCACTCGGTGCCGCACCTGATCAGCCCGAACCGGCCCCAGACCCCCAGAGCGGGCGCGTGGGCGAACTGGCCGAGGTGATCAGTAAGGTCGCCGCTTCGGTGAGCGCGAACGAAGCCGCGCAGCGGGCCGCCCAGGCCCGCAATGATGCCGCCCGCACGGCCCGCACCAACGCGAAAGCCGCCCAGGCCGCACACGAGCGGCAGGCGGTCGACATCGCCGAGAAGGTCTTCGTCCCCGGGGCCCGGCCCTTTACCCCTGACAGCCAGCGTGAGCGGGCGAGAGGTCGCCGTGCCCTGTCACCGGTGACCGGCACTCGGCCTCCCACATCGGCCGAGAAGGCGGCGGCGGGACGGCTGGCCCGTGCACTGCGGGCTGCGGCCTACCGCGAACGCACGATTACCGTCACCGCATCGGCCGCACCGCCTGGACGCCTCAACATGCGCGGCGCCCTCGCCCGGGACGCCCAGAAAGCGGCAGGCGCCACCCCCACCGCCCAGCCCTGGATCCGCACCCAGCGCCGCCAGGGCCCTACCCCGCCGCTGCGCGTCGCCATCGCCGTCGACGTCTCCGGTTCTATGAGTGCCGCCGCCGCACCGATCGCCTCGGCCGCATGGATCGTGGCCAAGGCTGCCGCTCTCACCGACCCCGACTCCCGCACCGCCACCATCGCCTACCGCCGCGCCCTGACCGCGATCACCGCACCGGGCCGCGTCCCGGCACAGGTAACCGAGTTCAGCGCCGACGGAGGCGGCCACAGCCTCGCCGAGGCCACCGACGCCCTGACCGCAGGCCTGGACCTCAAGACACCCGGCGCAGGCCGCCTGCTGGTGATCGCCTCCGACGGCCACTACCGGCGAGAAGAGGCCCAGGCCGCCGCCGAACGCATCGCCGCCCTGCGCGCGGCGGGATGCGCGGTGCTGTGGCTCGCCTTCGAGCCCGACCCACGCCCACTGCCCGGCACCACCCTCCTGGAACTCGCCGACCCCGCCCAGGCCGCCACCGCGATCGGCAAGACCGCCACCACCGCCCTCACCACCACCCACCCCTGAACCCCCGAGCTGGGACACCCCGGCCCCGGGGCGGCCCACCTGGCACAACCCACGCTGTGACGAAAGGAAGCGTGACCATGCACGCACCCCACAACCCCCCGTATCTGATCAGCCCCCGATACCTGGCAGGCCCGGACGAGAACGCCACCACGGCCGTAGCCGCCCAGCTGCTGCACAGCAGCTGGTCAAGCGGCCCGTACGGGCAAGGCACCGTGTACTCGCACCACGCCCCGAGCTGCCTCCTCGAAGCCGTCCACATCCCCACGACCGGGGATCGGCCATGTCCGGCCGACGGCTGGGAGTTCACCGCCCGACCCGCCCCGGGTGCGGCGTACGCCTGGTTGGTGCACTTCGACCAGGCCACCCCGCCCGAACTGATCGCCGCGTTCACCGGTGCTCTCACCGCCGCGGACGAGGACTGCGCCAACGGTGATGGACCGCGCTGTCTGGCTACGCCAGGACCGCCCGAAGAGGCGACCGGACCTCTGGAGGCGGCGGGCTGGATCCGTGATCTCGCGCAGTACGAATGTGCCTGGTACGGGCCTGGCCAGCAGGCCGTCGTCGTCACCCCGCTGGCCCCGGACGAGTACGGAAACGGCGCAGCGAGCTGGTTGTTCGCCGCCCGCCGTGCCATCGACAACATCGCCCTGTGGTACGCCACCGCCCACCCCGACACCCCCACCTACCTCATCCACGCCCTGTGCACGGCACTTGCCGATCCCGCCCCTGTACCCCGCCAACAGCGCCCGGGCCCCGAGGTGGGCGCCCTCACCATCTCCCGCCCCTGATGACCAAGGCCCGATCGGCGTCGCACCGCGTGGCGACCGGATCCGTTCCCGCACCAGCCAAGACGACGGCCCGGCTTACAACCTGGTATCGCCGAGCCACGACACCTCAACGCAGCAGATCCCGACTGCCGTACACACCGCACGGAAGGGCAACCGGCCGTGAACCCGTACCACCGCTCCACCACCGACCGCCTGCTCACCGAGGCCCATATCCGACTCGCTGCCTGTCCCGACCAGGCTGCCCCGCCCCTGCATGACCTGCTTGCCCGGCTAGTCGTCGAGCTCTATGACGACGACGAACTCGGTAGCCACCCGCCCTCGCTGGGCCGCGTCGTAGACCAGGCCGCCGCATGCCTGCTGAACCTGGCCTTCCCCCAGCGGACGACCAGTACCTTCGATGACGATCTGCCTGCACGGCTGGAGGAACTCGATCACCTCCCGCTGCCCAAGCGCCTTCGCCTGCTAGAGGCCGCCACCCGTCACACCACCTCCGCCGCACAGCAGCCACCAGCGCGACACCGCAGCGGGCCATGCGCCTGCAGCGGCTCGAGCATCTCCGTCGCTTGCGGACACGCAGGCCCCCGATGACAGCGATGAACCAGCACACCACGCGCGACGACGCTGACAGGCCCGGAGGAAACCCCTTCCGCGATGACGGCGTCGAGTCCACAGCGGACTACGGCGATCCGTACGCCGACGTCGCCGACGCCCTGGCGATCTGTCGAGGCTACGCCGACGGCCCCGACCAGGGCCGCAGCCTCGCCCGCGTCCTGGGCACGCTCCGGCATATCACCCCGCCCTGACCGCTGAACCGAATCAGCCCGCAGCGGGCATCCGATGGCTTGGCCTCGGCACTGCTCCTGATCGCCGTGGCCGTGCCGTACCCACGGGCCCGCTGTCCCCACCGTCTGACCCGCTCAGGCCGTCACCGAAGTCGCCAAAGCCACCGCCCACGCGCTAGCCACCGCACGCCCTCAAGGCCGCAGGCCTGGGCACTCTCCCCGGAATGAGAGAAGACGCATGTCCAAGTACCCACCCCGCAACCTCTCGTACCTGGTCACGCCCCGATACCTGGCAGGACCCGACAAGGCCGCGACCGCCAACGTGATCGAAGAGATGCTGGCCAACCGTTGGCACGCTACGCGCACGCGCGGCGCCCTCGTGCTGCGCCTCGACCACCAAGATGAACTACTCGAAGTCCTCCACATCCCCCAGCGCGCGACAGCGCCGGACGGCAAGTGCCCCGCCATCGGGTGGGAGCTCACCGCCCGCCCCGGACCCGGACAAGAACGCACCTGGGCCGCACGCTTCACCAGGGACACCCCGCCCGAACTGATCGCCGCACTCCTCGCAGAAGCCACTCGCCCCCGCACCACCCCTGCTTCGGCCGACAGACGGCGCAATCAGCCGGCACTGCTGCCGGTAGCAGAGGCCACCCGTCCTCTGGAGGCTGCGAAATGGATCCGCGATCTGGCCATGCACGAATGCGCCTGGTACGCGCCCGGCGAGCGCGCCGTCGTCGTCACCCCCCTCCAGCCCGAGGCGCCCGATCGCGAAGGCGCGCACTGGCTCTTTGCCGCACGCCGCGCCACTGAAAACGTGGCCCTGTGGCACGGGACTGCGCATCCCCACACGCCGACCCACCTCGTCCGTGCCCTGTGCGAGGCCATGACCGATCCGACGCCTGTGCCTCGTCAGACGCACCCGCCTTTCGACGACGAGGACCTGACCGTCACTCCACAGAAGTGACTGGAACTGAGCTGCCACCGGTTTGGTGAGGCACAGCGAGGCCGTAGGGGATCGAGAGCGGTTGCTGGGCGGTATTCACCATGCCGATATCGCGGGCGGGAATCGGGCGTTGAACGCGCCGATGGTTCCTTCCGGGTGCGCTGTTCGTAGGCGGTGGCTCCTTGCCGATGACACGAGTCGTCGAGCGGGGCCAGTGGTGCGGGCGGGACGAGGCGGTCGCGCTTGTCGGCAAGGTGCCGGTCCGCCGGGAGACGCCGGGGCTCTCGCGCTCGTCGGCGGTCGAGCCCCAAGGTGCAACACGGGCCGCCTCTTGGCCTGTCGGGCTGCCGGGTCGGAGCCTGGAGGGTGAACGTTGATCGAGGTCGCAGACGTGGCTGCCGCCCGCCGGGCGCTGGCCCGCCGCATGCTGCGCTGCCCGGACTGCGCCGCCCTGCTCAAGCCGTGGGGCCGGGCCATACCGCGCACGGTCAGCGACCTCGACGGCGAACCGGTCACGATGCGGCCGGACCGGGTCCGGTGCACCGCCCGCCACCGCACGCACGTGCTCCTGTATGGCGACCTGCTGCCCCGCCGCGCATACACGGTGCGCTTCCTGGGCCAGGCCCTGGCCAGCGCCGTACGCGGCCACGGACACCGGCAGATCGCCGCCGAACTCGGCGCCCGGAGGGCACCGTGCGCGGCTGGCTGCGCCGAGGCCGCGCCAACCGCCGAGCGGCTGCTGTGGATCGGCGTCCAGGCCGTCGTCGCCCTCGATCCCGACGCACTGCTCACCACGGGCCGCGGAGACCCGCTCGCTCACGCCATCGAGGCGCTGGGGGCCGCCGCCGTGACCGTGCACCGCCGCTTCGGCCACGGGCCGCGCGAGATCTGGCCGCGGATCGCACTGCTGCCCGTGGCCGCCTGCTCGCGCCCTCCCTGACCGGGTGAATCGCCGGCGCCGTTCCCGGCAGCAGCCTCCCCGAAGACCGGCGCGACCCGAAGTCCCATTGTTATCGTGGAGGTGGCGGTCTCACACATCCGTCCGGCACCTTGTCGATGAGAGTGATCCCTCGCCGACGACGCCCGATTCGCCGGAATCTTCATCGGCACCGTGAACGCCCCTCTCGTCGGCATCCTGAGTGCCGGTCAACAGAGCGCATGGCTACGGTCTCGGCTTCGGTGGCAGCGCACACGGTGGTGATTCCCAGGGCTTGGGCCGGAGGCAGGTTGGCCTCGTTGTCGTCGACGAAGAGGCACTGCTGTCCAGGCACGCCGAGGTGTTCGAGAGCCCGCTGGTAGATCAAGGGGTCGGGTTTGGCCACCTGTTCACGTTCGCTGATGACGTGCACGTCGAACAGCTCCCACACTCCGCAGTGGGTGTACGGGTTGAAGGGGTCCGTGCCGAAGCTGTTCGAGAGCAGGGCGAGCTTCATTCCTGCCGCACAGGCCGTACGTGCGAGGTCGATCATTTGGGTGGCTGGGCGGACGGCGCGCCAGGCGCGGCCCATGAGGTCGTGGTGGTCCTCCAGCCCGAGGATGCGTGCGGTGCGCCGGTTCCACTCGTGCTGTGCCATGGCCCCGGTTTCGAGGGCGCGGTAGAGGCGTCGGCCTTCCGGATGTTGTCCCAGAGCCCACTCCCACGCGCCTACGGGAAGCCCCTCGGCCATGCACCACGCCTCATGAGCCTCGCGGATACCGACAGTGAGCACGCCGCCGAAGTCGAGGATGAGAGCCTGGTAAGGCAGACGATGGCGGGACATGGCTGGGCTCCTTCACCGGTGACGTCATGCGTGGGCGTCGATGTGTTCCTGGAGCATGTGGGCGATCTCGGGTACGTCGCTGTGGGCTGGGATCTGCTGGTAGTCGGTGTCGCCGCTCTCCAGGGCCGGTTCAGTCGTGAAGAAGATCAGGTCTGGTGCGGGCGCGAGGGTGTCGCGCAGCCAGCGGGCGAGAACCGCGGCCTCCTGCGCGGAGGCGGTGATCGCCGTGACGGATCCGACCCCGGGGTAGGGAGTAGTGGCCAGCCCCTCCAGCCAGGTGCCGCCGCCCAGCGGAATCTCGAAGGACAGGGTGTCGGCGTCGCGTGGCCCCATTCCTCCTTCGGGAGTTGCCGAGCCGCCGGGGAAGGATTGCAGGAGGCGGTTGGCGAAGTCCTCCAGGTTCAGGCTCCAGGCGCCGGCGTCGTCGACGGGCGGGGCGAAGCTGAAGGTGGTCCGGCGGGCGTCGGAGTGCGTCATGGGGCGTGGTGCTCCTACGGGACGTAACGTGCGGTGCCGGTCACACCGCTCATGGCCATCATGCTCTGCCAGTACGGTGCGGAGTCCGGATCGTTGGTGATGACCTCGAAGCCCCGAATCTCGTCGTTGCGGGGATCGGCGAAGGCGGCCTTGTAGCGGGCGAGTTCTTTTGCGTCCTTGACGTACATGCCGTCGCGGTGGGGATCGAACTTCACCCGCCCCTGCGCGTCCACCTTTGGGGGTGTCCCCAGCGTCCGGTCGACCTTGTCGAGGTTGCGGAAGGTGTTCCGGCAGCCGGGATCGCGGACGTGTTTGGCTTCGACGGCGTATCCGTCCACGGGACGCATCCCGTCGGCCATCAAGCCCCGCCCGCTGGCTCCGGTGGCCGAGGAGGGCAGCGGCACCTCGCGCTCGGGGTATCCGGCCACGCGGAGCTGGTAGGCGTTGTCGGGGTCGGTGGGCCCGCCCCCGCCGGCGAATCCACCCGGGGGTAGGGAGTTTGCCCAGGCACGGAACTGTGCCTGTTCGGCTGCGCTGAGGATCTGTGTGGTGCCTGGGTCCGGCGGCAGGGGATCGCGGTTCAGCGTTGGATCGAAGCCACTCCCGCGGGACATGATCCCGGGCGGCTGTGTCGTGTACGAGGCCAGGGCCATCGGGACCGGCACGGGAAGCGGGAGCGGGGGAAGCAGCGGCAGCCCGGGAAGACCAGGGCGGTCCGATCCGCCTGGGATCTTGACGCGCCGTTGTGAGGCGTCGAGGGCGTGTGCGACGTTACCGAGACGGCTGATCCACGGATCGCTGGTGACGGCGTCGTTGAGTCCGCCGTCGTAGCCGTTGCCTCCGAAGATGGGCGAGTCCCAGGGCGCGTCCATGTGGAAGGGATCCATCTCATGCTGCTGGATCTTCTCCTTGGACGCCTGGACATGGTCAGCGTACTGGTCGCAGGCTTTCGCGAGCTGGTGGCATGTCGCCACCAGGTTGGCCACCAAGGTCTCGTCCTGCTGCGCCTGCTCGGGTGGAGTGCCGAAGCCTACGAAACCGGCGAAGTAGCGGCGGAACGCTTCGGCGGCCTCGCCGGAGTGCGCGTGGTCGGCGGTGTGCGCGTAGGCCTGGGCGTCCTCAAGGAAACGCAGCATCAGCTTCCCGCCGGCACGCCAGGATGCGGCGACATCACGGAGCTTCTCCGGTGAACCACGAAAACGACTGCTTCTGCCACCGGGGGCGTACTGGTCGTACCAGGCGGTGTCTCCGATGACCTCGGGGAGATCTTGGCCGAGGTCGATGAAATTCTCCGTGCAGTCCTGGGCTGGGTCGCCCATGCCCTGGGTCAGATCCACCTGTTTCTTTAGAATGGACGAGGCGATGTGGCTCTCGTGTGCCATGAACTCACGGACATTACGCATCAGCCCCCTGCCTGTTTCGCTCATGACGTAGGCGCTGAAACCCATCTTGTCGAGGGTTGTAGACGCCGCCGATTTGTACACCTTCGCGAAAGCATGCCCGGCATCGTCATCACCCGCCATGCCACGTTGCCGGTCCAGTTCATGGAAGAGCGCAATCGCGGTATCCCGGGCCCCTGGCATCACCGTGTCGATCATGCCCATGGCCGCCTTGATCATGCCTTCGGCCACAACCCTGAGATCCGGCGCCAGCCCCACCCCGTGCCCCTCCATGCCCACGCCCGGCAACAGCCACCGGGCCTCCCAACAGCCTATGAGCAATGTGCGCTATGGCGCATGCCCAACGCTCCGTCCGTTGACCACTTGGCTGGATCCGGACTGTGAGGGACTAGATGACGGCACTGGATGCAGCAATCGACTACGGTCGCGAGGTCAACGGGAGCTAGTGAGTTATGTGTGCCTCTTGATTCCCGTTTCAGGTGCCGAGAGACGCGGCAACGTCCGGATTTTTCGAGAGCGGGGCACGTGGTAATGGCGCGAGAGGGAATAGCGGGGTGCCCCTTGATGGAGCACCCCGCCACCTGGAAATTGGTCTACGACTTGCTTTCCGATTTTTTTAGTCGGTAGGTGCGGGGACGTTCGTCCACCTGCTCAGCGATGCCCTGTTTGGTGAGCGTGACCAGGGCGTTGGCGATGGCGCCGGAGGACTTGTCGATAGCGCGGCTGATACCCGTGGCGGTGAAGGCCTTCTCGGGGTGTGCTCGCAGATGTTCGACGACCATCTGGCGAAGTCCGCCGGGGGCGAGCCGCTTGCGCGTGCCAGACGTGCGGCTGACCCGTGTCTGTACATCAGAGGTGGGGTTTTGCTGTTCGCTGCTGCCAGATGACTCCTGGCTCGTGTGCGCCTGCTGCGGTCCGTCGTGTCGTTCGTCACCCGCTGAGGCCGTACCGGCGTCAGCAGTTCCGTTATCGGGTGTGATGGGGGCTGCGCCCTCGCCGGGTTCGGCGTTGCGGACTTCCTCGCTCGTCTCGGCTGCGTATTCGGACCGGTTGCCGCCGGGGTCCTCGGTGTGGTCGTTGTCGCCATGGCCTGGCGGGTTTGTGGTCGCCGCACGCCACAGGTCGGGGACCCGGCGCGGGCCGTCGTGTCCGCCGTGGATGCGGATCGCCAGTCGTTTGTTCTCCAGTGCGGCCAGGGCCTTGCTGATCGTGGAGCGGCCGAGGCCAGCGGAGACGGTGAGTTCAGCGGCCGTGGCTTCCTCGGTGAGGGCGAGTAGGTGAGCGTGGACTGCGGACTGGGTGTCGGTGAGCTCGTTGTGCGGTTTCGGGCTTGCGTGGGCGTCGGGTGTGGCGGTGTCGTCATGGGTCGTTGTGGACATGGGGTACCTCGTTTCGCTTCGTGAGTGAAGGGGGTGAGGTCCCCGGCCGGGGTGCGGTGCCGCGTGCGGCGGGCCGCGGGGTTCATCCGGGCGCGTGCGCATCGCGTGTCTCCCGGGTGAATATGGCCGTGTAGGGCGAATCCACGGTTGCCCGTGGTCTGTCCGCTGCGTCGGCCACGACCATGGACGCTCCGCTCCGCGACGAAGTCAAGCGACGTCACCCGTGCGGGTCTGACCAGATCAGAGCGGGCGGCGAAGGTGCAACCGTCGTTGGGCGGGGCGTCGGCCGTCGGTGATGAGCGTCGCGATGAGGAGCTGTGTTCCGAATTTCTCGGGCCGAGCGGTGGTGGGATAGCGATTGGATCGGAGCCGAGCAGGCGATCGGTCGGCCGCTCTTGGTGGTCAGAGCTGCGGATCGGTGGTGTGGGTAAGGAGCCGCTCGTGGATCTGGCGAGCGCGTCGGGGGCCGATGCGTAGTTCGGTGCGTAGCTTCCAGACGCTCACCGGCTTTCCAGAGGCGGTGCGGGCGGTGTTGTTCATCGACACGGCGCGGGACCACAAGTCGGTGTCTGTCACCCCGCCCTCGTCCATGGGGGCCCCAGGACCCGGTGTGTGCCGAGCGCACGGCAGCTCGTCGTCAAGGCAGTTCTGCGGGAGAGCGCTGTGGTGGTGATCGGTGGCGGGGCAGGGCTGGTCGCCCCGCTCCTGGGCCGATCCGGCCGGATCGGCGGTGCGGCGCTCGGGTTGTTCCGCGGGGACAGGCCAACTGGTCCGGTCCACCAGGTCGGTGAGGCATCGACGGTATGCGGCGATCGTTTCTGTGAGGGCGATCAGGAGCAGTGCGGGGGTCAGGTGCAGTAGTACGGCTGCTGGATCGGCTCGATCGGGCCAGCCGATGTGCCGATCAGGCCAGAGGCTTTCCCAGGTGTTCATGAGGGCGGCTGTGCATCCGGCGCCCCAGCGCAGTGTGGTCGACCAGGCTGGCGGGGTGATTCCCCAGGCGGCGAGGTGTGCGTCCATGTAGAGGACGCCGGCCAGGGTGGTGCCGATCATCGGGTCGAGGAGGATCGCGATCGGGAGCGGTACGTCTCGGCTGGTGGCGAAGCGGGTGACGTTGACCGTGGTGAAGATCAGAGCGAGGAACCCGACCGCGCACAGTACCCGGGTCATGGTTCGCAGCAGTGCGACTGCCTCGCGGATCGGGATCTGTCTGTTCACCTGGTCTTCCCTGCTTCAGAGGGCCTGGTTGCGCCTTGGAAGGACGGCGAGTTCGTATGGGCGGGGCCCTGGCGGACGCCCGCTCCCGGGTGGGGGGCGTCGATGGCCTGGCCGTGACCGGTGTAGAGGGCGACGTGGGCGATGGAGCGGGGGCTGATGCCGAAGAACAGCAGGTCCCCTGGCGCTAGAGGTGCTCCCTGGGCGAGG
Source organism: Streptomyces sp. TS71-3 (assembly GCF_018327685.1). Classification (NCBI taxonomy): domain Bacteria; kingdom Bacillati; phylum Actinomycetota; class Actinomycetes; order Kitasatosporales; family Streptomycetaceae; genus Streptomyces; species Streptomyces sp. TS71-3. The sequence goes on from NZ_BNEL01000001.1 coordinate 1,207,984, forward strand.
CGGGGGCCGTGGTCGTACTGGGCTTGGGCGGTGCGGGGGATGGCGATGCGGGCGGCGTGGTAGGCGGCTTGGGTGAGGCCGGAGCAGTCGAAGCCGGCCTCGCGTGGGCCGTTGCCGCCCCAGGCGTAGGGGGCGCCGATCTGGGCGCGAGCGTAGGCGACTGTGCTGGTGGCGCTCCTGGTTGGAGCGGGTGTGGCCACTGCGTACCGGGTGGCGATCTGCAGGACCTGGTTCACGTAGGCGTCGCTGTGGTTGTAGTGCCAGATGGCGCGCCGTAGGTCGAGGCCGTGTTCGGCGCCGTTGGCGCAGAGGAGACGGGCTGCGGCGTGGACGGCGTCGACCGGGTCCCAAGGGGTGGGCGGCTTCTTCCCGCCGGGCGGTACGGGATAGGCGTAGGCCTTGAAGGTGGACGGGAGGAACTGCATCGGGCCCAGGGCGCCCGCCGAGGAGATCATGGTGGGGTGGCGTGCGTGGTCGGTCTCGACTTTGCCGATCGCGGCAAGGATCGTCCAGGACAGGCCGGGGCATTCGGAGGCGGCTCGCTGGTAGAGGGTGCACATGTAAGCAGGGATGTCTGGCAGCGCGCACCTGCTCGCGGGAGCCGTCGCGCCGTCGAAGGGCGGTCCGTTCAGCAGCGCGGCGATGGACAGGACGGCCAGTAGCGGAAGGACCAGGATGGCGCTGCCGATGCCGGCGACCGTTTTGCCCAACATCGAGCTCAGGAGCTGGCCTCTGGTGAGGGCGGGAGCGGGGGTACGGGCAGAGTGAGGGGCGTGTCGGCGTCGGAGGGCTCCACAGCGTTGGCTGGCCTGAGGTGGGTGAAGTGGGTGGCGAGGCGGGTGAGCGTGGTGCGTTGGCTGTCCGCTGCTGAGAGGGGGCTCCACCAGGGGCCCCAGGGCGTGGTGGTGGTGAAGTCCGCCGAGGAGGTGGCGATGCTCAGGCCGAGATCGCGTGCGGGATTCGCCAGGCGGCGCCGGATGGCCTGGTCGCGGGAGGCGGTACGGGTGTGGATGAGCAGAGCTGGCCGGGCGCCGTCGGCGGTGGTGAAGGCGGCGTAGCCGGCGAGTTTCGCCTCGACACGTGCCAGGGGCTGGCTGCCGGTGTCGTACTCCAGGAAGAACGGCAGCACGACGGGGCCTTCGCGGTAGTGGGCGTAGGCGTCGGGTCGGATGATGTCGCCCCAGCGGCGGGCGCAGGAGCGTTCGGAGAGCCAGAGGGCCAGTTCGGTGTCGCGGGCTGTCCGGGTGTGGGCGGCGAGGTGAGTGAGGAGTTCGTTGACGCCGAGGTCGTGGCCGAGCCAGGGGGAGTAGGCGATGCGGCCCGTCGCGCTGGGGCGCCAGCCGAGCGCCGCGGGGTCGAGGTTGGCGTGGGCGGCCAGCAGGGTCGCGCCGGTGCGGCCGAGTGTGTAGTGCTCGGGGGCTGAGCCGGTGGCGGTGAGGGGTCGGAAGGAGTCCACGAGGGCGTATAGGTGCAGGGTGCGCAGGCGGCGCTGGGCTGTGCGGGGTGAGGGGTAGGCGAGCCGGGCGATCTGGTGGGTGGTGAGGACGCGGTGCTCGTGGAGCATCCGTGCCAGCCAGATATCTCTGCCGGTGAGGCGGCGGGTGAGGGCGCTGATGTCCGTGGGTGAGGCGGAACGGTGGCGGGTGGCGGCGGCCCGGGCGGTGTAGCGCGAGCCGGGGCCCTGGGATGGACGGGGAAGTGCGGGCATGACGCATCACCATCAGAAAGAGTCGGGGAACCCGGGGCGCGGGTGTTCAGGGGCGGATGGCTGGGCGTGGGCCGGCACGGCCGCCGGCAGCCGCGCGCAGGTCCTTGGCCCGGCCGGGCACGGGTGCTGGCAGGGGCTGGGTGGTGAGGGTGAAGGCGGTGGTGTCCGCTCCGTTGGCCAGCAGGTGGGCGGCGGCCTGGTAGGGCCCGAGGTGTGCCAGATCGTGCGCGCTCAGGGTGGGCAGGGTGTGCCGTTCCAGGGCGGCGGCGTCCTCGGGTGAGGTGTTGAAGAAGATCTTGTTGCGGGCGTTGGCGGAGATGCCCTCGCGTAGGTCGCGGGGGAGCTGTGCGAGGTGCTGGTGGGCCAGCAGCATGGACAGGCGGTAGCCGCGGGCCTCGGCGAGCATGTCCTCCAGTGGGTAGGGGAGGGTGAGGAAGTTGTGCGCCTCGTCGATGCTGAGCGTCGCGTCGATGCGGGAGCGTTCAGGTGTGCGGGCGCGGGCTGCGGCGGCTTGCCAGGTGCCGGCGACGATGAACGAGCCCAGCAGGCGGGCCGTCTCCTCGCCGAGGGCGCCTTTGGGTAGGCGTGCCAGGAGGATGCCGCCGTTGAGGATGTGACTGAGGTCGAACGTGGAAGGGCCTGCAGCGATGGTGCGGCGAGCGAAGTCGCGTAGCAGGAAGGCCCGCAGCTTGTTCATCACCGGGCCGACGACGGCCGCGCGGGAGGGCTCGGACATGGACTCGTACCAGTCCCAGAAGCCGCGCAGGACTGGGTCCTTGAGGGCGGGGACGATGCGCAGGCGGTAGGAGCTTTCGCCGAGGAGGCGGGGGACGTCGGCGAGGGTGACGAGTTGGTGGGTGCGCTGGCGGTGTTTGAGGAGGGTCAGGCAGGCGGCGCGCATGAGGTCGTCGGTGCGTGGGCCCCAGAAGGCGGTGAAGATGCGGCGGAAGATGCCGGTGATGTTGTCGACGACGACGTCGATGTCGGTGCCATCCAGGACGTTGAGGCAGGGCGGAGTGTGCGGGTCGTCCGGGTCGATGAGAACGAGCCGGTCCGCGCAGGTGTCCGGGAGGCGCCGAAGGAGGTCGGTGACGAGGTCGCCTTTGGGGTCGATGACGATGACGCCGCGTCGCTGCCGGACGTCGTCCAGGGCGAGGTTGGCGATGAGGGTGGACTTGCCGGAGCCGGTGGCGCCCATGACGTGCAGGTGGTGGCGGGCGTCGGCCACGTGCAGGCCGACTGGGCGGCGGGATCCGGCCTCGGCGCGGCCCAGCGGTTTGACGGCGTTGCCGGGTGCCGGTTCGGGGATGGGCGGGGGCGGCAGGACGGATCGGGCGCCGGCGCGCTGGAGGCCGGGTGCGTCCGGATCGACGGGTAGGTGGGCGAGGGCGGCGAGCTCGGGTACCGAGAGCAGGGCGGGGCGGGAGCGCGGGAAGTGGCGGGCGCTCAGGTGTGGCTCGGGGCGGCGCAGGCGGGTGCGGGCGAGGTAGTTGCGTTCGGCGTACAGGCCGAAGGCGGAGGCGAGTGCATGGGCACGGCCGCGTGCCACGTCCTCGGCACCGCGGGCGCGTTCTGTGCTGGTGGAGCAGGTGGCGGCGTAGGTGAGGGTGCACTGCCACTGTGGGCCCGCCAGTTTGGTGGCGGACTGCCGGATAGCGGTGCTGTGGTCGGGGTCCTGTTTGCCGGTGGTGGAGGGCTGGGCGCGGTGCAGGAGGAGCAGGGTCAGGGCCAGCGCTCGGGTGGTGGGCTGTCCGGATTTGAGCATGCGGGCCTGGCGGCGGGCTCGGCGCAGGGCGCTGCCGGTGGCGGGGCGGGCCAGGATCTGCACGCATGCGGACTCGTCCTCGCTCATGCCGGTGGCGGCCTGGAGCAGCGCGCGGAGCGGGTCGGTGGGGTGGTCGGTGCGCAGCGGCAGGATGTCGGGGCGGGCCGAGCGCAGACGTCCGGCGCTCACGACGCGTCCGGGTGGGATGAGCGGGGCCGGGTGGGTGGGCCGGGTATGGGCGCCCGGCCAGGCGGCTTCCACGGCGCGGCGCACGAGACCCAGCGGCACAGTGCCCGGCAGCCACAGGCGGATTGCCAGTCCGGTGTGGGTGAAGGTGTACTCGAAGGCGAGGTGGGGTTGGCCGGTGGTGATCCGGCGCCACCAGGGGCGCAGCAGTCCGGTGAGCTGGGCCCACAGGACCTCGCCGCCCTTGGGGGCGACGGCGGGTGGTGCGAGGATCTCCACGCAGCGCGCACCCTGGAGCAGACGCCGCTCACGCCACACACGCACACGGCTCCACAGCACCCAACCGCCGGTCACCGCGACGGCCACGCCGGGGATGAGGACGGGTGCCTGGTCGGCGAGCCACACGATGGCCTGCTTGCCGATCGCGGCCCACAAGCCACCCGGGTCGGTGAAGAAGTCGACCAGCGGTCCGTCCGGCTCGGAGATGTCGTGCCCCAGGGCTGTCATGATCCGAGCCCCGCGTCGTAGCCGAAGGGCTCGTCGACGGAGGTGCTGTCCACGCAGAGCCCAGCGGCGTCGG